>NZ_MRCD01000050.1 GCF_001904745.1 Calothrix sp. HK-06 | reverse complement strand
CCATATATATAATCATTAGCACCAGCCCAAATTATATATAGTCCACTATCGTTTACATTTGCCTGTTTAGTAAAGTTTTCAACTTGTCCTAGTAAACCAGGGATACCATTATTACTAACTTTACCTGTCATGGCGCCACCAAAAGCAAAATTTGCACTTTGTTTAGCATCAAGCGCTAACTTTGAGGCAAGATACTCAACCCACACCTGACCATTAGAATAACGTCCTTGAAAATACGGTGGACTGGGTGGATAATTTCTATTCGTCACACGATACATATTCCCGGTATCAGAGAGACTATCGCCAAAAACATATATTTGATTGATAGTACTTGCACTGGTATTATCGTGTAATGAGGATGTAACTAAAACCATAATTAAACTAAGTAGAGCAATTATTGCTGTAATAAAGTACTTTTTCACCGTTAAATAACCAGATTCTTGTAGAGACATGTAAAGCGGAGGTTTTCCCGCAGGATTAGTCACGTCTCTACGGTATTAATAATTACAAAATTATTAAATTAACTGAAAAAAACAAAACTATAAAGCATGAAGTGTGAAGCGTCTCGACTCAAAAATCAGACTCCAAACTTTATATGATTAAACCTAAACAAAACATATTAGAGATGCAGCCTTATTAACTTATAAACTCGGTATAAGCGCTTAAGGTAATTACCTTTATAATTTAACCAACTCCTTCAAAATAAAGGGTGGTAATAACCGCCATCTCTAGTTGTAATCGTACCAGGTCATACAATATTAATACTGAGGAAAGATAAACTACTCGACCCCAAGATATATCTTGAACAGTATAAAAATGCCAAAAATCATAATATAAACATGTGGTAAAAAAATATATATGACTGTACAGGCAAGACACCAGTGCTACAATTCCAGCTTTCTAAACGATATCATTGTTAAGGTGTTACTCTCCTCCCTCACTACCATGCAAGCCGAACTCGAAATTCCTCAACAAAACGCGCACACTTTAAATCGTCCCTCACTTCTGGCGCCAGCAGGTAACTGGGAGTGTGCAAAAGCTGCTGTAGAAAACGGCGCCGATGCAATATACTTCGGTTTAGACAAGTTCAACGCTAGAATGCGTGCAGAAAATTTTACCGAAGCTGACTTGCCTGAGTTAATGGAGTTTCTGCATAGTCGTGGTGTTAAAGGTTACGTTACTCTTAACACATTAATATTTCCCCAAGAGTTACGCGAAGCAGAGAAATATTTACGTACAATTATTAGCGCAGGTGTAGACGCGGTAATCGTCCAAGATATTGGTATTTGTCGTTTAATTCGCCACATTTCCGAAGACTTTCCTATTCACGCTTCAACTCAAATGACTATTACCAGTGAAGTTGGTGTAGAGTTTGCGGCTGAATTAGGATGTAATTTAGTTGTACTCGCACGCGAGTGTTCATTATCAGAAATTAGCAAAATCCAAAATAGAATGCAATATCGCGGTGCCTCTTTACCTTTAGAGGTATTTGTTCACGGCGCCTTATGTGTGGCATATTCAGGACAATGTTTAACTTCTGAAGCATTAGGAGGACGTTCTGCAAACCGAGGAGAATGTGCCCAAGCTTGTAGAATGCCATATGAAATGGTTGTTGACGGCGAGGTATTAAATTTAAAAGATAAAAAATATTTACTTAGTCCACAAGATTTAGCAGGTTTAAGCGTTTTACTCGATTTAGTTAAATCTGGAGTTAGTTGTCTTAAAATTGAAGGACGATTAAAAGCACCTGAATATGTAGCAAACGTTACTCGTGTATATCGTGAAGCATTAGATAAATTAATGGAGGCGCCAGAGGAAGAAGAAATAGTAGAAAATACTTCAAAAGAAGAAGAATATAATTTAGAAATGGCGTTTTCGCGTGGTTTGTATACAGGTTGGTTCCGTGGAATTAACAATCAAGAATTAGTACATGCGAAATTTGGTAAAAAGCGTGGAGTATATTTAGGTAGAGTTAAACGTGTAAATAACGAAGAAGTAGTAGTTAAATTAGAGGCGCCACTCAAACCAGGTGATGGTATTGTATTTGACAACGGACACCCAGAAGCCAAGGAAGAAGGTGGACGAGTATATGCTGTACATCAACAAGGTAAAGACACAGTAATTAGCTTTGGACGCGGTAATATAAACTGGCGCCGAATTTATATAGGGGATAAGTTATGGAAAACTAGCGACCCTGAATTAGATAAGCAGGTGCGGCAAAGTTATGCTGGAGATATACCACAGTTCCAGCGTCCCCTTGATATTGAAGTTCATGGAGAAAGTGGAGTTTCTTTAGGCGCCGTTTGTCGTGATGAAATAGGTAACATAGTTTTAGTTGAATCTTCAGTTCCATTAGAAACAGCGCGCAATAAACCGTTAACGCAAGAAAAATTAGAAGAACAATTTGGACGCTTAGGTAATACACCGTTTAAGTTAGGTAATTTAACAAATAATCTTAAAGGTGAGGTGATTGTACCTGTCAGCGAATTAAACCGAATGCGTCGAGATATTGTCGCAAAGTTAGAAGAACAACGAGCAAAACCTAAACGCTGGCAATTAAAATTAAATGCTTCGCTAAAAGATTTATTCCCTACACGACAAGTTCAACCTAAAGATGCTTCTGTTTCTTTAATTGTTTTAGTTCGTAATCTCGAACAGTTACAAACTGCACTCAATGCAGGAATTGAGACACTATATTGTGAGTTTGAAGACCCCAAAAAATATCGCGAAGCAGTAGAAATCGTAAAAAACAAGCAAAACTCAGCACTCAAAACTCAGCACTCAGCACTCCCTACTATTTTCGTTGCACCACCACGAATTACCAAACCTGGGGAAAACTGGATTTTACAGCAAGTACGTGCGTGTAATGCTGATGGGTATTTAATACGTAACTATGACCATCTTCAATTCTTTGCCAATAATAGATGTATAGGAGATTTTTCTCTCAATGTTGCGAACCCATTAACAGCAGATTATTTAAAGAATAATTTTGGCTTAGAACGGTTAACTGCTTCTTACGACTTAAATATTAATCAGTTAGAAGATTTACTCACAACCTCACCTCCTAACTGGTACGAAGTCACTATACATCAACATATGCCTATGTTTCATATGGAGCATTGTGTATTTTGTGCGTTTCTTTCTGATGGGAAAGATTTTCGTGATTGCGGGCGCCCATGTGAGAAACATGAGGTTAAGTTACGTGATAGAGTCGGAAGCGAGCATATTCTCCAAGCTGACTTAGGATGTCGTAATACGGTATTTAATGGCACCGCTCAAACTGGTGCCGAGTACGTACAGCGATTAATTGAACTTGGTTTACAAAGTTTTCGGATTGAGTTTGTAAATGAAAAACCCGAAGAGGTGGCTCAAATAATACAGTATTATCAACAGTTGTTACAAGGTAAAATAACTGGTTCGCAATTATGGCGCCAGTTAAAGTTACAAAATCAACTTGGTGTCACACGTGGCACAGTTGTGCGATAAAGTTAGTTACTCAAAAATTTATGTAGTGATGTTTGTATATTAGGTTGCTGCATATAAACTTGGGCAGCTTCAAGCAGATTGCTAATATTTTCTGGACTTACGTCGTCGATATCGTCGCTAAGACGTTTTCCTGTAAGTTCTCTATCGAGCTTGAATTGTAGTCTGAGTATACGCTGATGAGCTATTTGCTTAGTTATATACTCGTATATTTCAGATGAACCGTCAAAAAGTATACCAATTAAAGGTTGTGCCCATTGTATTAAACCCCAATGTTGCGCTTGTTCAAATGGAATGATGCGTGTGCGTTCTCCAGTTCCAATGGAAAGAACGCGAATGTCTTGGATGGAATATCCTAATCTTAGTGCTTCCGCAACTGCACAACTTGAGGGGTTATTTGCCGCAACTCCTCCATCAATGGCAGAGTATTGTGATTTTATAGAGTAAATCGAAGTTTTATCAGGGACTTTTTCCCAAGCTGGGTATATTGTGCAGGTGCGAGTTGAGCCGATATATTTTTTAATTGTGCGGGTTTGTGAAATTCCTGTACCCTCGATAATACTGATTTGCATGTTGTTATAGATATTATCGACTGAAGCTGCGCCATCATCTAATATAATTGCATCACTATATCCATCTTGCGCGGTTCCATTAATTCGTCTGTTAAGTTTGTGTGCAGGAAAATAAGTAGGCGCCGATGCCGAACAAACACATACTTCCCATAACGGCACGTTACCATAACCTTTATCTTGGCGCCAGCTTTTAAAAAAGATAGGCGAACGCTCGATGGTATCAAAAGATATTATTAATAATAACGGCGAAGCTATATCAAAAAGCGTTGTATCTCCAAAAACACCTTGTAAAACCTGAATAAACCCTTTGTCTGAATACTTAGGCGCCGATATCCCATGTTTAAAAATTAAAGGTAAACGTCTAAGAGTAAAACGCTTTCTATAAGGAAAAATAATCGAACTTTGCTGTTTATATAAATCAACAATTTCTTCGCTGCTACGCCCACTGGCTATAGCTGCCGCTAATATAGAACCAGTAGAAGTTCCAGTAATTAGCTGAAAATACTCATTTAATGGTTTATCAATTTCTTTTTCGATAATAGATAGCATTTTCGCCGCAACAATTCCGCGAATTCCACCCCCATCTAAACTTAAAATATTAAATGACATAAATTAATATTTATTATAAATTCTCTTTACACGAAAAGAAACCGGGTTTTTGGTAGAAACCCGGTTTCTATAAGTTATTAAATTAGAACTTGTAACCTTTTGCTACCCAGTAGTACCAGTCATCTAGCGCTTCCTGAGTATCTTCATCAGCATCAAGCACCTTCAAATCAGTTAACCGCGCAATGTCAACGTCCTCGTCTTTGCCACCAACCTCGACTACTTCCACGAGCATATCGCGTAAGCACTCTTCTTCGGTTGCCATCGCTAAAACTTCGACATCCTTTTCTGGTGCAGTTCCTTTACGTCCCTTTTTTGCCCATTTCGCATTAAATGGAAAATTCAGGCAATCGTCTAAGTAATAATACCACCCCATCGCGCGGTCTTCTTTGTCTTCAGCATCAACAAGTATTTCGTTCTTGATGCGCTCTTCACGAGTCTCATTGGTTTCTACGTCGGACATTTAAGACACCCCTCCCCTAATAATTTAGATTAGTGTTTTGGATTGAAGTTATAGACTGATAATCGTAAATATTATCGATTTCAGCACTTAAGCTCAACTACTCTAAAGAAATAGGGGTGTAATTACTTTGAGTCAATAGTCATTTGGATTGACATTTGCTGGTTCATCATTATTTCTTTCTTACTATTCGCTGGTGTCATTCCCCACAGCGAGTTAGCAGTCATTGATACATTAGAGCTAATTGGCATTACTTTATTCATATTGATTTGCGCTTGTCCCTGACCTTTGCTGTCATATGACTTAACAGTCATCGTCACTCCAGCAGGTGCCTGCGGCAAGTTTAATTTTTGTTGTCCTGGTACTTGCTGTTCGATTGTAACGTTGAATGTCGCAAGATTATCTTTAATGCTAACCAACTCGTACAATGCACTTTGATTAACTGTCATTCCACTGACATTAACACTTTCGGTAGTACGCCACTTGGCGCCAACACCTACAGCTTCTAGTGGAAAAGGTGTAGACAGTTGCTGCATCGAATTTGAGAATTGGTCGATGTACTGCTTAAGGCTGTTATCTATACCTTGGGGAAGGGTAAGATTTGCTTGTTTGGTTTGCCCACGACTATCAACTACTGCTGTACCTTTCATTCCAGTCAGCTTTTTAATTTCACCGCGCATCTTGCTAATAGCTGCTGGTGGTAATGATGTATCACCTTGAATATCAACGTCTTTATAAGAAAACTCATAATGCACATCACCGTTCGGTTCAACTTTTGTAACCACAACATCGGTTTTCATTATTGTTGCAGGCATTTTAAAGGCTGGTGAAGGTTTACCCTCAATAGAGATTACCATGTCAACATTAACCTTCATATCAGCGAGTTCTCTTGTGCCCGCAACTGGCTTTATCCGTAATTCTTGACGTGGTTCTCTTCCTGCGGAAAGTAGCTCAATTTTTGCTTTAGCAGCAGGAGTGATTTTTGGTGTATTAACTGGTGTATTAGTTTGTTGCTTGTTAACAGTTGGTTTGACCGCAGGAGTTTTAGCATTGGCTACGATTAAAGGTTTCATTCCTATGCCAGCAATAAAAAATGCTATACCAGTGATGATGATGCTTTTTTTCATGATTAAACCAAATTTTTTAATTTTGACCTTAATTTTGACTTAAATGATGACGATTATCATATTCATTTAGATTCATCGTATACTTATAGACGATGCTAATAACACTTGGTGCCTAGGATTGTTATACATACATTTTTACACAGACACCTTGATTCAATATAAGTTATAAAAAGTACAAAATTCTTAAATATTTATACGTAAATAGTAAATTTTTGTAGAAACAATGAGGGTGTCAAGGTATTTGAACCATGTTAAAGGTGTCCGTTAGTATAGTGCCATTGGAGCGCGAAAATCAGAAAACACACTTTTATGGCAGTTATCGTCTTCGGCAGCATTAATATAGATTTAATCGCGACAGCACCCAGATTACCCGTCGCCGGCGAAACGCTGTTGGGAGAAGAATTTTTCAAAGCACCAGGTGGAAAAGGTGCTAACCAAGCAGTTGCCAGTGCCCGTTTAGGAATTAGTACACATATTGTTGGACGAGTGGGTGCCCATAGTTTTGGTGCCGAATTAGTAAACAGCTTACAAGCAGCGGGTGTAAGAACCGACAATGTATCAATCGAAGCAAATGCTAGTTCAGGTGTAGCCGTTATTATCGTTGATGCTCAAGGTGAAAATCAAATTATTGTGATTCCAGGCGCCAATGGACTATTAGATAATGAAGACGTTGAACGGCTCACAAACTTATTACCACGTGCAAAAGCATTACTATTACAATTTGAAGTCCCAATGGCTGCTGTAGTTGCTGCCGCCAAAGCAGGTCAGAATGCTGGTGTCAAAGTTATCCTTGACCCAGCCCCTGTACAATTAGATGTACCACCAGAAATATATTCATTAGTAGACATAATTACACCCAACGAAGTCGAAGCAAGACAACTTGTTGGTTTTCCGGTAGACAATGAAGAATCGGCAGCAAAAGCGGCTCAAATACTATTACAACGTGGAGTAAAATGCGCCATCATCAAACTTGGTGCCAAAGGAGTATATTGCGCCACCAAAGAAGAAAACTTTTTTATACCAGCATTTCCTGTACAAGCAGTAGACACAACAGCAGCGGGAGACGCATTTAGTGGTGGACTAGCAGCAGCAATAGAAGCACAATTACCTTTACGTGAATGTGTCACATGGGGCGCCGCAGCAGGAGCAATAGCAGCCACAAGACCAGGTGCCCAACCATCATTACCCGACAGATACATGTTTGAAGCATTTTTAAAAGAGAGAGGAATCTCGTAGGGGCGGGTTAACCCAAATTTGCAATCATTTACCAAAATACAGTAAACCCGCCCCGCCCACACAAAAATTAAAAAGACAGAGGAATATCGTAGAGGCGGGTTAACCCAAATTTGCAATCATTTACCAAAATACAGTAAACCCGCCCCGCCCACACAAAAATTAAAAAGACAGAGGAATATCGTAGAGGCGGGTTAACCCAAATTTGCAATCATTTACCAAAATACAGTAAACCCGCCCCGCCCACACAGGAATCAACATTAATGAAAGAACAAGTATTATTAGACCACGACGGCGCCGTTGATGATTTTCTTGCGGTAATGTTACTGCTGACGATGGAACATATTGAACCTATTGGTATTATCGTCACACCTGCTGACTGTTATATTCAACCAGCAGTTAGCGCAACTCGCAAAATTCTTGACTTAATGGGCAAATCTCATATACCAGTTGCTGAAAGTACCGTTCGTGGTATAAATCCATTTCCATACCTATACCGTCGTGACTCGTTTGTTATCGATAACCTGCCAATTCTTAACCAACAAGATACGTACACAACGCCGTTACTTACAGAACCGGGTCAAGACTTTATGATACGCACATTACAACAAGCACCCGAACCTATCACATTATTAATAACAGGCCCATTAACTAACCTCGCGTATGCACTAGATAAAGCCCCGGATATTGAAACTAAAATTAGGCGCCTAATTTGGATGGGAGGCGCCTTAAATGTAGCAGGTAACGTAGAAAAAAATTGGGAATCTGGACAAGATGGTTCTGCTGAATGGAACGCTTACTGGGACCCAAAAGCAGTAGCGCGCGTCTGGGAAAGTTCAATAGAAATAATAATGTGTTCGCTAGATATCACAAACAACGTTCCAGTTACGCCTGAATTTGTCCAAAAAATAGGCAAACAGCGTCAATATAATATATCCGATTTAGCAGGACAATGTTATGCCTTAGTAATTTCTCAAGATTATTACGCCTGGGACGTATTAGCAACTTCATATTTAGGTCATCCAGAAGCATTTGAATTAAAAGAACTGCAAACAGAAATTATAGCTACAGGAAAAAGCCAAGGAAGAACCAAAGTTGTTGAAAAAGGAAGAAAGATTCTAGCAATGAACAAAGTTGATACAAATTGCTTTTACTCCTATATCCTACAGCAATGGAAAAAGTAGGTTGGGTGGAACTAAGAGCGCAACCTAACAATAATTTTACATTTAAGCTTGAGTAGAAGGTTCTATAGCTGATTTACTATCTTTATTAAAAAACTTTGTACTAATCCAAAAAGTCAGGATATGTGAAAGCAAACCCATAGGTCCAGCAAATAAACACAGCGCTAACGAGTGAAAAGTCCAAACCCCAGTTTTTTGCCCCTCTAAATAAATATATCGACCCACAAATAAATCCATTACCAAAAAATGAATCCAACCAGTAGCTGCTGCGGTTTCGTCAGCAAAAAATCTAGCAATATCCGCTAATTGCGGGTTTGAGAGAGCTTGAGCATTTTCTGGTGTAATGCTACTGGCAAATAAATACACATACGTTAACGCTAAAAGAATAAATGGAATATAAGACTCCATTATCTTTTGCGTAACCTTCCACTTTGGCAACAAAATCATCACAGCCCAAAATGGTAGTACAACTAAATTAGCAACGTTAAATATTTGAGAAATAGTCATAGAGTTTTTAAAAAATTCAAACCTAACAATAAAGCAGCAACGCTACTCACTACAGAAATTTCACCACTTTCTATTTTACTTACAATTTCATCAATCGGAATTAACAAAACTTCAATTTCTTCTGTAATATCCAAATTTTGCTCGCTCACCTTAACTGCATTCTGTGCTAAAAACAAATGTAGTTGATTTGTATCCTTACTTGGTGCATTATAAAGCGTAGCAATTTTCTTAACATCTTGCGAGCTATACCCAGTTTCTTCTTCTAACTCTCTCAAAGCTGCTGATAAAGGATTTTCATTTTCAGCGTTAAATCCTCCTGCGGGTATTTCAATAAAAAAATCGTTTATTGCGTGCCTATACTGTCTAACAAATATCACTTCTTGATTAGGAGTAATTGCTAAAACAAAAGCAATATCGGGTTTAACATGTACAAAAAAATCATCTATAACTTTACCATTTGGTAGCTCAATCTCATCACGTCTAACTTTACACCAACGATGATTAATAACAGTTTTTGATTGTAAAAGCTTCCATTTTTGAAGTTCTGCCATAGATAGTATTAAGAAGTTTAAACAAAAGTAAGAAAAATCCTTGTACAAAGATATATCATAAACTATACCCTGTATAATATATTTTTATTACTCGCGAAAGATGTAGGTAGACCAATAAGTTTCTAATATTAATAAAGGCTATTCCTTACCAAAATATAAACTATGCAAGAGTACGATGTGGTGATTATCGGCGCCGGACACAACGGGTTGGTGTGCGCTGCGTATTTGCTCAAAGCTGGCTATAGTGTGCTGTTACTCGAAAAGCGCTCTGTACCAGGTGGCGCCGCAACAACAGAGGAATGCATTAAAGAGGCGCCTGGGTTTAAATTTAATCTATGTGCTATAGACCACGAGTTTATACATCTAGGACCAGTGGTTCAAGAGTTAGAGCTCGAAAAATACGGTTTAGAGTATTTAGAGTGCGACCCAGTAGTATTTTGTCCACATCCAGACGGAAAATACTTTTTAGGACATAAGTCACTTGAAAAAACTTGTGCTGAAATCGCACGTTACAATGAACGCGATGCGAGAAAGTACGCAGAATTTACAAATTACTGGCAACATGCAATTGGTGCAATGATACCAATGTTTAACGCACCACCAAAATCAGTCATAGATATATTTGGTAATTATGATATAGCGAAAATTAAAGATTTATTCTCGGTAGTAGGTTCGCCGAATAAAACTTTAGATTTTATCCGTACAATGTTAACCAGTGCAGAAGATATTCTTAACGAATGGTTCGACGAAGAATTTCTCAAAGCACCATTATCACGACTTGCTGCAGAACTAGGGGCGCCGCCTTCACAAAAAAACCTCGCCATCGGTGTAATGATGATGGCAATGCGTCATGACCCAGGTATGGCACGTCCACGCGGTGGTACAGGCGCCTTAGTGCAAGCCTTAGTCAACTTAGTAACAAGCTTAGGCGGTAAAATTTTATGTGACCAACACATAGAAAAAGTGCTAGTCGATGATGGTAAAGCAGTTGGTGTTCGAGCAGCAGGTGGTAACGAATACCGGGCTAAATATGGTGTAATTTCTAATATCGATGCCAAACGAGTATTTCTACAGTTAATGGATGCTAGCGATGTCGATGCTGCTGATAAGAATTTACGAGAACGATTAGAACGTCGCATCGTCAATAATAATGAGACAATTCTTAAAATCGACTTAGCCATAGACGAGCCTTTACATTTCCCCAACCACGAACACAAAGACGAATATTTGGTAGGGTCAATATTAATTGCCGACTCGATGACGCATGTTGAAAGGGCACATAGTCTATGTACACTCGGAGAAATTCCTGATGCAGACCCATCAATGTATGTAGTCATGCCAAGCTTCCGCGACCCATCTTTGGCACCAGATGGCAAACACACCGTATGGATTGAATTTTTTGCACCATATCAAATAGCAGGCGCCGAAGGAACAGGGTTAAGAGGTACAGGTTGGACTGACGAATTAAAAAACAAAGTTGCTGACAAAGTAGTTGATAAACTCGCGCAATACTCACCCAACCTTAAAAACTCCATCATCGCGCGTCGCGTAGAAAGTCCCGCAGAATTAGGAGAAAGATTAGGCGCCTATAAAGGCAACTACTATCATATAGATATGACCCTAGACCAGATGGTATTCTTCCGTCCATTACCAGAAATAGCCAACTACAAAACACCCATCGACAACCTATTTCTAACAGGTGCAGGTACACACCCAGGTGGTTCAATATCAGGAATGCCAGGAAGAAACTGCGCGCGGGTATTCTTACAAACACATCGTCCCATAGCCCAAACACTCAAAGACGCAAGAGACACTATAGCTTCCACAGTCTCTTCAGTTTTCAGAATAAATTAAATTGTGGTACAGGCATCCTGCCTGTACATAGAGTTAAAATGTAAACGTGACAAACTCCCAAACTTAAAAACGTAACAGTGCCATACAGCGACTTTAAAACCCTTGATAAAGCAATTAACGACTTAAACCTGACTCTTGAGGAAAGTCATGACTTGTTCGCTAACATCAATCCTATCCAACCATCTCAAAAATTAAAAGACGCTTTAGAAGAAACTTTAGAACTTGCAATTAATATCAGTACAGAGAAAGCAAGGTCTGAATTAATATTAACTCCAGTGCTGTTGGAAATTAGAAGAATTTTCCAAGGTAAAATAGGTTATTTCTCAGGTAACTATTTTAATGTAGATGACAGCAGAGGACTTAATGGTTTGTGTGATTTTATATTAAGCGCGTCAGAAAACCAATTATTAATCACTGCTCCAGTTATTACATTGGTTGAAGCCAAAGACAACGACTTAAAACAGGGTTTAGGACAATGCGTTGCTGAAATGTTTGCGGCTCAAATATTTAACGAGCGTAAAGGACAAATTCAAACAATATATGGCGCCATATCAACTGGTACACTGTGGAAATTTTTAATGCTTCAAGGACAAACTGTAAAAATTGATAGGACTGAATACTTTATTACGCAAATAGATAAAATTATTGGAATTTTGGCTGAACCATTTAAGACAATTTTTTCTAGAAAAGTATCGGCTTAATTAAATTGGATGGTAGAAATTCTCAAAGTTAGAGATGTAACACTCGCTCAATTAAGTGAAAAATTTGGGTTATAACGCAGCCCATCCTCCACCCAACCTGCATCTAGATGCTTCGTACCTCAACATGACATGAGGGGGAAAAACGAAAAATAAGTCAAATAGGCGGTTTGTATAACTCGCGAAAGATTAAAATTCTCTACATGCTTCTTAACATCAGTGAATATACTTTATTATTTACTCCTTAACGATGGAAGCATACGATGTTGTAATAATCGGCGCCGGACATAATGCCTTAGTATGCGCCGCCTATCTCCTTAAAGCAGGGTACAGCGTCCTACTGCTTGAAGCGCGCTCTATACCTGGAGGAGGCGCCACAACTGAAGAGCTTTTACCAAAAGAGGCGCCTGGTTTTAAATTTAACCCTTGTGCGATTAATCACCTATTTATTTTCTTAGGGCCTGTAATCGAAGAATTAGAATTACGGAAATACGGTTTAGAATATCTAACTTGTGACCCAGTAGCATTTTGCCCGCATCCCGATGGTAAGTACTTTTTAGCACATAAATCTGTAGAAAAAACATGTGCAGAAATTGCCCGCTTTAGTAAGAGTGATGCCCAAGGATATGCTGAATATAACGAATTTTGGCAGCAGTTTATCAAAGCAGTAACACCATTTTTCAATGCGGCGCCTAAATCAATAGTAGATATTGCAGGTAGCTACGGGTTGACACATTTACAAGATTTATTGTCTATTTTAGGTGGACCGGATACAACCCTTGATTTACTTCGTACCTTGTTGAGCAGTCCTATGGATA
Organism: Calothrix sp. HK-06; assembly: GCF_001904745.1. Taxonomy (GTDB): domain Bacteria; phylum Cyanobacteriota; class Cyanobacteriia; order Cyanobacteriales; family Nostocaceae; genus Dulcicalothrix. The sequence continues at coordinate 49,124 of NZ_MRCD01000050.1, read as the reverse complement.
ATATCAACGAGTATTTTGATTCCGAATTTGTCAAAGCACCATTAGCAAGACTTTCAGCAGAACTAAGTTCACCACCTTCACAAAAAGCCATGTCATTCGGAGCGATGATGATGGCACTGCGACACAATCCTGGTATGGCACGTCCACGTGGTGGTACAGGTGCCTTAACAAAAGCACTAGTCAATTGTGTTAAAAGTTTAGGGGGAGTAATTTTAACTGACCAAAGAGTTGAAAATGTACTAATAGATAACGGTAAAGCTGTCGGTGTGCAAGTAAGTAACGGTAAAGAATACCGTGCCCAGAAAGGTGTAATTTCAAGTCTTGATGCCAAACGATTATTTTTACAGCTAATGGATGGCAGTGACGTTGATAGTGCAGATGCCAATTTGCGAAAAAGACTAGAACGACGCATTGTTAATAACAATGAGACTATTTTGAAAATAGATTGTGCGCTCTCGGAACCTTTGCGTTTTGAACATCACCAGCATCGGGACGAGTATCTCATTGGTTCAATTTTAATTGCTGATTCTATGAACCATGTAGAACAAGCGCACAGTGAGATTACTTTAGGTAAAATACCCGATGAAAATCCGTCTATGTATGTAGTTATGCCTACAGGACTTGACGCTTCGATGGCGCCACCTGGTAAGCATACTTTATGGATTGAATTTTTTGCTCCATATCAAATAGCAGGTGCTGAGGGTACTGGATTAAAAGGTACTGGTTGGACGGATGAATTGAAAAATAAAGTTGCTGATAGGGTACTAAATAAACTGGCAGAATATTCGCCTAATCTCAAACACTCAATTATCGCGCGTCACGTTGAAAGCCCAGCAGAGTTGGCGCAAAGGCTGGGTACCTACGGAGGAAACTACTATCATATTGATATGACGCTCGAACAAATGCTGTGTTTCCGTCCACTACCAGAAATTGCCAATTACAAAACCCCAATTGAAAACTTATATTTGACAGGCGCCGGCACGCATCCAGGTGGCTCCATATCTGGACTACCAGGACGCAACTGCGCGCAAATGTTTTTACAAACAAATCAACCTATTACGCAAACCTTGAAAAAAACAGCAGATTCCATTCAGTCAACTGTGGAAGCTATGCTTAAAGGTAACTCATAGGTAATTATTGGTGCCCATAAACAGGTAACTTCTTACTTTGTGCATAATCTCAGGTCATTCTTACTACTGATGAAAATATTTGTAAAACCTGTTCAAATGTATAAAGCGTAGCTAAATTGTAGAACTATGACGAAGCGGGTTTTAATTCTCGGTGGACGAGGAAGGATTGGTAGTAAAGTTGCTCTCGATATTATCGCTCATACTGAGGCGGAGGTAACTATTACTGGGCGTAGTCCTGCTACGAAAGCATTGGATGGGCACCTGCAATTTTTGCAATTGGACTTAGCCGAAGATGATAAGCTACGCACAGCTATATCTAATTCAGACCTTGTTGTTCACTGTGCAGGCCCATTTCACTACCGCGATGCGAAAGTTCTTAAATATTGTATTGAGCATGGTGTAAATTATCTTGATGTTAGTGACCATCGCTCTTTTACTATTAAAGCTTTAAAGTATCACAAAGATGCTGTAGAATCAGGTATCACAGCCATTATTAATACTGGTATATTCCCTGGTATATCCAACAGTATGGTGCGCCATAACATCGAACAATTTGATACAGCAGAAACGATTCATTTGAGCTATTTAGTTGCTGGTTCGGGTGGCGCCGGCATAACCGTAATGCGAACAACTTTTTTGGGTTTGCAAAATCCTTTCGATGCTTGGATTGATGGAAAATGGCAAGTGGTTAAGCCTTATACTCAGCGTGAAGCTGTCGAATTTCCAAAACCATACGGACGTAGTGGGGTGTACTGGTTCGATATGCCAGAAACTTTTACTCTACCTAAAGCTTTTCCTACCATCAAAAATGTAATTACTAAGTTTGGCTCGGTTCCTGACTTTTATAACCACTTAACTTGGATAGCTGCCAATATTTTTCCTAAGTCCTGGATACAAAGCAAGTTTGGTGTTGAGTTTCTATCGAATGTTAGCCACAAAATGACTGATGTTAGCGATAACTTTAGTGGTATCGGTGTTGCGGTGCGTTCGGAAGTTAGCGGTATCAAAGACGGGAAAACTGCTACTTACTGCTCTACTTTAGTACATAACAACACCGCAATCGCATCAGGCGCCGGTACTGGCAGCATTGCTCAGTTATTGCTTGACGGGTATAGCAAACCTGGTGTTTACCCAGTCGAAGAAGCATTACCGACATCTTTATTTGAACAAACAATGCACAGTCGAAAAATTAATATTGATTATCGTTGGCTACCATAATTGTAATTGGCTACCATAATTGTGACACAGGCATCCTGCCTGTACATTTCTAACTTAAATTTAATAATTTTTACTTATATAAAAATTTATTACCAAATTACTGACTTGATTAAAATTTAATTTTAATTATTTTTGCTAAAATACCAAAAATATTAATCTTATATGTATATAATATCAGATTTTTACTCATTTTAGTAATAAAACTTTATGTAGATTGTAAAGTTACTCATCAAAGAGCTTAAGAAAAGCTAAAATTGTAAGAATTACAACTGATTCCACGCTATAAGAGTATTTGATGACAATAAAGTTTTTGCTTGTTATGTTGTAGATGCCTATTTGTGCGTAACTGTGCAAGTCCTAACATTGTAATTGATAGTACAGTTTGTTTACAGCAAATAGCTTAATTGCGAGGATAAATTATTAAAACGCAACAACCTGATAAGCGATTTGAGCCAATTTGAATTCATTAGTAATGCGTGCTTTTGAGAGTAACTAGTTTATTCGGCAAGTAAAGCAGGCTTGTTTTAGCTTTTAATTACTTTTTATTGTGTTTAATTAATTGATATGCAGTGTAAATGCTGTACTGAGTATAATGTTGTGGCAAACAGCAATAGTGATTATGAATCAACCTTAAATCGATCTAAAGTGTTGGTTTTAGTCATTGATAACGATGAAGATAATTTAGAATTGACATCTAAGCTAATTAGTTATTATGGCTTTCAAGTTATGACAGCCACAAATAGTCTAAAAGCTTTGGAGATTTTTAAAAAGTACCAGCCAGCAATGGTAGTCTCAGAGCTAATGCTTCCTGATGTTGATGGCATTGGTTTTGCTACATATATAAGAGCAGGCGCCAACGAAACTCCAATAATTGCTTTAACTAGTTTACCAAGTCATTTATTTTACGAACAAACTTTGAGGGCTGGTTTTAATGCTTATATTGAGAAACCATTCGAGTTTGAAACTTTAGAGCATGTACTTACTCGTTGTTTGAATTTATTACCTTTTCTCTCTTGACTTTAGGAATAGATTCGGGGTCACGAATCGATGGTATATTACTCAAGACGGCAATAATGCCAGAGACATCCTTTCTCAAATCGCTGTTTATTAAGATTGTATCTACCCCAGTTCCAAGTATTTCTTCGAGTATTGCTTGTAATAAAGGTTTCATTTCAATATCAATTTGGTTCCGGAGTTGATAGGCAAAGTCTGGACGTTGACTCTCTAATAATAAACGCTCAGATGGAGTAATGATTCTTTCGAGAACCACTGCCAATTTTTCGTCGAAGAACTGGCATGTTATTTTCTCAGGACGGCGCCCAATTTTTTCAAAGTAAAAAGCTTGTAACTTTTGCGAGACATTTCGTTCAAGTTGTCCGCGTGTTATATCTGATGCAGCCATAGTAGTTTAGGTAAATTATTTGTAATAACTTGAATTAGTGGAAGGAAAAGCAACCCGACTTCCCCTATAATGCTATTTTGACTTACTCAAATTCATCTACCGTAGCCGGCATTTCTTTTTTGGGTTTTTTAACAGCCACATCGCTTTCGTACCAGTTCATTAGCGGCGTTGAGCTTACACCATGTATGATTACAGAAATTACAATTACAGTGTAAGTTATCCAAGCTATTTGTTCACCAAGTTCACCCTTTAGACCGTTACCAAAAGCATAAGCAAGGTAGTATAATGAACCAACGCCACGAATTCCAAACCACCCCAACAATAACCGCGTGCGTCCATCCGTTTTACGATTAGAACCTGGGGAGCGCATACCAATCGTGCTGACCCAAGTACCTAAAGGTCTTATCACCAAAAATAGTAATACTGTAACTATCAATGATTGAACAGCATAATTCACCATTGGTTGTACTAATAATATAGTACCCAATACTAATATAGTAGCAATCTCTAATAACTTTTCGATACGCTCAATAAACTCCAATTGTGCTGATGGTTTTTCAGGATTTCTGTAGCTGCGTTGAACTACTAATCCTGCAACAAACACAGCTAAAAAACCATATCCATTTACAATCTCTGTTAAAGAATAAGTTATTAAAATTGTTCCTAACGCCACAAAATCTTCCATTAAAGCATCGGCAGGACGCATACGCTGTATTTTACGGTCAACCCAAACAATCGCTTTGGCAACAACGATACCCATTACAATACCTGCCAATATTGCCCATATTAAATCAACTAAAACCCAGTTTTTTAACCAATTATTCCAATTATTATCTTTGAGTGCATGAATTGCAAAATAAACGAAAGGAAAAGCTAAAGCGTCATTTAGACCACCTTCTGATGTCAAACCAAAACGTAATTCATCTCTATCTTTAACATCTGTTAGCTGTACCTCTGATGCTAGTACAGGGTCTGTCGGCGCCAAAATGCCTCCCAATAATATAGCTCCTGCCCAGTCCATTCCCAAAATATACTTACCAACTAAAGCAATCGCAAAAATTGAAATTGGCATCAGCAAAGCAATTAACCTGATGGTTATGTTCCATGTTCGTAGTCCTATGGGACGGACAATCTTCAAACCGCAGCTGAAAACCGAAATAATTACAACCAATTCGGTTATTCGTTCTAACACCTCAGCGTTGAATGTTCCTGCTGCGCGTAGGTTAATCAGTCCAAAGGCATAAGGCCCAAGAATAATACCTACCAGAAGATAAATAAGAGCAAATGAAAGTGGTAAGCGCGAAATCCACCCAGACCCTAATGTTACCGTTAATAACAGTAACCCTATTACCAGCAGGTCAAGGATATAAATATCAATCATAAGTAAAATCAGGGAGACGCATTGAGGTCAATAATTAATAACCTTCTTGATTAATGTAATTATTGAGACCGCTATTGTAATCGCCACAGCAGAGTATTTTTTATAACCTTGCGATAGATTTTTGGCAACGGATGTAACGGATGTAAGTAGTTAATTTATCAATGTAACTAGTAATGAATATTACAAACTTTAAAAATAACTATCATAAATTATCCGTAACATCCGTTAATAATCCGTTGCCAATGAGGATTTTAACCCCTTATACATATAGTTAACTAAATATGGTAAGTTGAAATTATCAAGAATTAATAGTCAAAACGATGGTGGGCGCCAAGTTGATTATCTCTGGTTATGGCATAGATGAATATCAATGATACCTTTAATTATCGCTAATTGATATTTAATCAGACTAAGTAAATAGGTACATAGTTTACTCAAGCTTTTTGATTTGTAATGTGGCTATCTACATTACAAGTTAAGTCATGCAAGTCAATCGGTGCATTCAAGGAGCAACATATGAGTCGTTTGTTGTACGAAAGTTCAGTCTCGTATAAGGGTTATCTCATCATTCCTTTTGTTTTTAATCAAGTGGATGGTAATGATATATACTCGTATAAGCTTTTAGCAGAAATTGGATATCGAAGTCGTTATCACAAAGCCGATAATCCTGCTAAGTCATACGGAGCTAGTATTGGTAATATCGTTGATATTGCTTCAGAGCATCTTGACAAGTACTCAGACTTTACTAGTCGAGAAGATGTGTTCAAGCATCGTTACACTTTTCGTCACAATCTCATTATTATTTTCAACCAAGCTAATAAATACTTCTATGACCATTATCCCCCTGAAACTTTGAACAATATTGCGGCGCCGAAAGTGTTCTCATCCGAAATAGACTGTATCAGTTGGATAAAGCAAGGTATGGACGGGTTGCACGTGCGACGACAAATCAGGTAATAAAGGACAAATTCATATTTCACAGAAACTAGGTTTCGTAAAAGTTGCCCGGTTTCTTCGATTTTTTGTTGAATGTTATACATAACTCTGGCGACTACTGAAAATTTTGGCTACAATAAGCCATGTCCTAGAAACCGGTTTTCTTGTTGAAACCCGGTTTCTGAGCGCTTATTAATTTTTGTGAAAAAATTCACATATATTATTTTTGAATCAAGTTGATAAACTTGATTGCTATATAGTACTATACAAATATTTATCTATTTATTGGAACAAGGAATTAGTAGCTGTGGAAAATGACTTAAAAGGTTTAGGGATAAGTAAAAAAGAATTGCAGCAATTTACAAATTTACCAGTAAATGAAGAGCTTATACTCGTTGTTAATCAATTTAAAAAAGTTGTAAAGAATTTTTTTGAAAGAGCAAGAGGTCCAGAAGCTGCTACTGCCTATTTTCTTGGTATATCCTCAGTAGTATTTAGTTATCTAATTTTAGGCGCCGTTGGTAGTCTAGTGATGCCTTGGTTGCCTGTACCGTCATGGCTTGTAGCTTTATTATTATTAGGAATTGGCGGCGCCGCTTCTCAATATATTTTATATTTTATCTGGAAACAAAGAAACCAAATTGTACAAGCTAATATTACTCCTTCTTTAAAGATTTTATTGAGTGATGTTGAAAGGTATAATAATGTTATTAAAGCTATATATATTAATGATGAAATCGAAGCTGCGGGCAATGTAGATGTTAGTATTAAAGAAAGACACAAAGTACTTGATGCTTTATCGCTCACACGCGCAGATTTAATTAGAGCATTAAAAACAGAGAGAATTTTGCGTGAGAACAAGAATTTTATTATTAGTAATAGCGAATTATTTGCCAATAATCTACCAACTTTGAGCGCACTCCAAGTTAGTGAACAAGCTACCGAGCATGGAAGAGTGTTAAACGAGGCACTGCAAATTGCTTTAGATGTACAGTTAGAAATGAAACGTTTGCAAAGCCAAAGCTAGAAACCTGGTTTCTTTGTTGAGATATTGTAATAAAAAGAATGATTTTAGATAGAAACCAGGTTTCTTGAATTTAGTACATAATGGGAAATGGATAGGCATGGTTATTTGTCAATGAGTTGGAAAGAAATATCTGGTAATTGGGTTTTAGCGACAACGCAAAAACCCCTTGGTATCATACATTTTTTGGGTGGCGCCTTCGTTGCGACTGCACCACACGTTACATATCGTTTGCTGTTAGAAGCGTTGGCTGAAAAAGGTTATATCGTAATTGCCACCCCGTTTGTCAATACTTTTGACCACGATGCTATCGCACAGCAAGTACTACTCAACTTTGAGCGTGCTATGATTCGTCTCGAAGAACGAGGTATATTAGGCAATGGCTACCTACCGATATATGGTATCGGACATAGTATGGGTTGCAAGCTACATTTACTTATTAGCAGTCGCTTTCCAAAAGTTGAGCGTGCTGGAAATATTTTTATTTCCTTCAATAACTACGCTGCACGTGATGCGGTTCCATTTATCGAGCAATTTAACACAGCGTTTACAAATTCACAGCTTGCCGTCGAGTTTGTTCCTTCACCAGCACAGACGAACGATTTAGTTCGTGAATACTATAATGTTCGTCGTAATCTATTGATCAAATTTACGAGCGATACAATAGACCAATCAGTGGGTTTAAGCGAAATTTTAAGAGAACGCTTTGACGATATGGTGACGATGCAAATAATTGCTGGAAATCATCTTACACCTTTAGGTCAAGATGTAAAATGGCAAGCAGGGCGTGACTTTAACCCACTTGATGCTTTGGGACAATGGTTTAAACAAGAAGTATACCGTGACCTAAATCTACTAAAAAGCATTATTCTGTTATGGTTGAATCCTTTATCACCACCAGTTTGAAGCTCGCAATTAGTAGTTGATTAATTTATAGTAGTAAATCGCGGCTATCTTTTATGTATCAAATCTTGGTAATCGATGATGACCCTGCGGTGCTGATACTCTTAAAACGAATGTTGGTCAGACAAGGTTATGAGGTGATAGCAGCTAGTAATGGTGCAGAAGGAATTGCAATTGCTAATGCTATTCGACCCGCATTGATTATTTGTGATTGGATGATGCCGGGATTAAGCGGTATAGATGTTTGTCAACATATTAAAAATTCAACCCCACTATCAACGACGTTTTTTATTCTGCTAACATCGCTTGATTCGGTTGCTGACCGTGTTAAAGGGCTTGATGCTGGCGCCGACGATTATTTATCTAAACCGATTGAGCAAAATGAACTTCAGGCAAGGGTAAGGGCAGGTTTACGACTGCATCAACTTAGTCGCGATTTACGAGAGCAGAAACAGAAACTCGAAAACGAACTTACAGAAGCAGCAGAGTATGTTTGTTCGTTATTACCACCGCCAATGCTGGAACCATTAAATATTAGCTACCGATTTATTCCTTCGCGTCAACTAGGTGGCGATTGTTTTGATTATTACTGGCTAGACCCCGATTATCTGGCATTATACTTACTCGATGCTGCTGGACACGGGCTTAAAGCAACATTACCATCAATTTCTGTGTTAAATTTGTTACGCTCACGTGCGCTACAAAATTTGAATTACTACCAACCAAGTGAGGTACTCAAAGCGCTAAACGAAACGTTTCAGATGAATTATCAAAACGATAAATATTTTACTATTTGGTATGGTGTGTATAACAGTAAACGGCGCCAGTTAATTTATTCGAGTGCAGGTCATCCACCAGGTGTATTAATATCCGGTAACAACCGTACCAGTGAAGTCCAGTTATTGAGAACTTCAGGAATGCCAGTTGGGATGTTCCCGGATGCCAAATACATTGATGGCTTTTGCAGCATAGCGGAATCCAGTAAGCTATACCTGTTTAGTGATGGTGCGTATGAAATTACCAAAACTAATGGAAAACTATGGGGTCTGGATGCTTTCATCAAAATGCTGGGTGATTTACATCATCCCATTGACACTCGACTCGACGAGATAATCATACATTTGAAGACTTTAAACGCTAAAGATGCCTTCGATGACGATTTATCTATACTGCAAGCTCGATTCGACTAATTAAGCTCTTAACATCATCGATTTTTCAAATTCTTCTTGATTGGCAAAAATCTCGAATACTTTATCCATACCCGTTAATTCAAACAGTATCCTAATTTGTTCGTTAATTGAACAAAGTACTAATTTACTGTTAGCTGCTCTTAATGTCTTAAAAGCTAGAACTAAGGCGCCAAGACCGGAGCTATCCATAAACGTAACATTTTTCAGGTCAACCAAAACAACTTTAGTGCCATTTTCGACAATAGTAGCGATTTCTTGGCGAAATGCTTGCGATTTAGTGGCGTCTAAACTTCCACTTGGTTGAAAAATTTTTACTTCTTGAGTCAACATGTTTAATGAAATTGCTTCTTATAACTCGATTTTGACAATGATATGTAAATTAATGATAATTCATTTGAAAAACTGTTGCCAACTTCTTTCTTTGCACTATTTCCATATAAATATTTATAAGATTGAATATTTGCTTATTAATGTAATCCAGCTTACCAACGAGGATTTAACGACACTTTCTGGTTAGATGCACCTGATAATCCGGAGAAGGACAGTTAATGTCGCAATTGTATTTAATTTTTAATAGACAATCATAAATAAGTAGCTGTAAATTTTACAGGTACCCCATAAATGTGTTGCCCTTGTTCGTGTCGTCAAATCCTGACTGGTAAGGGATAAAGCATACAGTAGTAGCAAAAACTACCAAGTTAATACATGAGAGATTTTCACCTCTAGTAAAGATTATTCCCAAATTTTCGGATAAACTAACACAGAAACTGGGTTTCTACGGTTTCTACACAGGACTAACCTTTGCACGGGTTAGCAATTTTTCACTTTGACGGTATCCAACATACCGAATTTTCACTTTTTGACCAGGTTGTGCTGTTCCATCAAGCAACTGGTGTAACTGCGGGTCATAAGATACTTCTTCCCCTACTGATGCAATAGTTTCGACACCCCAGTGTTGCCGTAAACGTTCGAGTGGTTTTAGCACCAAGGGTAAAATATTCCCTGCGGGTAATTGCGGATTTTCCTGACATGCACGCGCTGCTGTCGGCAACTGAACGAGTAGAGATTCTAATATCTGTAAGCTTTCTTGCTGAAATTCTTGCTTTAATGTTTCTTTCTGCTGTTCAACCTGCTGTTGTAAAAATGAATACTCACGTTCTAATTCCGAAATTCTTTTTATGAAATCATTTTCATTATTTTTTGTATTTACTGTAAGGGAAGCACTACTTGACTCCGAAAAACCTGTAACCAACTCATCAACACTAACTTTCAAAGCTTGCGAAAGTTTTGCCAGAACAGAAACTCGTATTTCTTTAACTTCACCTCGTCGTAACCGCAAAATTTGCCGCTCCGACACACCAGCATTACGTCCCAACGCTTTCAACGAAGGAATACCAGCTTGTTTGATTAAATCTTGCAACTGCGGAGTAAAGTCAGGCATTTTATCAAAGTTAGGAGTTAAAAGTTAGAAGTTAGGAGTTAAAAGTTAGAAGCACTCATCACTCCTAACTTATTACTCCTAACTCATAACTATATTTATTCTATTCTTCCAGTAAACTCCGCAACATCCAAGCAGTTTTTTCATGCACTTGCATCCGTTGTGTTAGCAAGTCAGCGGTAGGTTCATCGTTAACTTCCTCAACAGCAGGAAAAATTGAACGTGCTGTTCTCACTACTGCTTCTTGTCCCTCCACAAGCAAACGAATCATTTCTTTAGCTTTTGGAACTCCTGGTGTTTCCGCTATAGAACTTAAACGAGCATAATCACTATAAGTCCCAGGCGCCGGAAAACCTAGCGCACGAATACGTTCGGCAATCAAATCAACTGCTAACGCTAACTCGGTATACTGTGTCTCAAACATTAAATGCAGCGTTTGAAACATTGGCCCCGTTACATTCCAGTGAAAGTTATGTGTCTTAAGATATAAGCTGTAAGTGTCTGCCAATAAGCGTGATAATCCTTCAGCGATATTTGCACGCTTTGTGTCATCAATACCGATATTTACTGAATTTACTTGAGTAGCCATACCCTTTTACATCTCCCTGTTATTTTATAGATTATTTACGCTATGTGCATTTTCAGAACACTACGAGGCGCCTTACGAACTCTAGCAAGAATTGTCTCTTTTCCTAGACGCTGACACGCTTCGTAACGATGACATCCTGAAAAACCATAGTACTCCCCATCAACTTCTAGTACGTCTATTGGCTCAAGCTGACCAATTTTAGCTATCGATGCCATTAAAGATTTTACTTTCTCTTGGTCGTTCACACGCGGCAATGGGCGCCGAATCTGATTTAAGGGTATCTCTTGGACCTTTACCATGATATTTTTACCAACTAACTATGTTTTTTGTTCCTGCTCATGCGTCCTTAAATAAATCATACTCGTTATGACTTCATATTGCAACTAATTGGCGAAAAAAATCGAAGAAAGTTGTAATGTAATAATTTAGACGTTTTATGCTACAAAGTTACTACAATTACAATATGAATCCATTGGGTGCGTGTAAGTTTTGGCAAAGCGAAAAAAAGCGGTTTCCTATGAAGAGCATGTGCGGGCGTATGTACTACACGACGCTGACTGTGTTTTGCCTGTTGGGATTAACAGGTGCATCAGCGAGTACAAAAGGTGATAAAACAGATGTTGATTTGAAGATTGGAATTGTGCAGCGGTTTGGCGATAGTCCAAAAGATTTGTTACAGCTTGAACCAACAAAAGGGGATAAGCTGCTATTGAGTTTTCGGACGAGTAACGGTCAACAGACTGTTAGTACCGATAAACCTGTACGATTAGAAATTGCGATGCAGCCACTAGTGAAACAACCTGGTATTAACGAACGGGTTGTTTTGGGGGTTTTTCGGACTTTTGAGACAGCGGAAGATAATGCTTCGAGATGGCGCGAGTTAGGTATTCAGGTAGAAATAGCCCAGCCAGACCGTTGGCAGGTATGGGCGAATCGCAAAGTATATAGTACTCCGCTGTTGCGACGGTTATTATTACAGAGCTTACAAGCGAGCGGTAGAAAGACTCCTTTCATTGATACCGAAGTCATTAAACAGGCGCCTGTTGTAAGTTGGACAGTGGGAGACAAGCGTTATAATGTCAATTCGTTGGCTATCGATAGTCAAAAAAGCTTGGTTTTAGTAAACCAAGGTCAGAAACTCGACGTTCACGAAGTGTCGCGTTCACGCAGTGTTCCGCAGGAAAGCGAAGTGTCTCCGAAGGAGAATAAAGATGCAAAAGCTCTAAATAATCAGCAAAAAAAGGATACTCTCAATCCGAATAAAGCACGTTTATTCCCTGGTAATTTACAGATACAACCAAATGCTTATGGAACTTACACGCTTGTAAATAACGTTCCATTAGAAACATATTTACGTGGAGTAGTACCTTACGAAATTGGTAATAACGCCCCAATGGCAGCACTCGAAGCACAAGCAATCATTGCTAGAACATACGCATTGCGGAATATACGTAGATTTGCCGCCGATAATTATCAACTGTGTGCTGATACACACTGTCAAGTTTATTTTGGTTTAAAAGATGTTTCAGCTAGTACAGACAAAGCTATCGCTAGTACTAAAGGAATGGTAGTAACGTATAAAAATCAATTAGTAGATGCATTGTATTCAGCCAGCACAGGAGGCGTAACAGCTTCATTTTCTGATGTCTGGAATGGGGACGACCGTTCGTACTTGCGACCAATATTAGATGCGCCAAACAATATATGGAACTTGACGGGGCAATCACTACGTGAGGAAAATAATTTAAAAGCGTTTATCAATAAAAAAGAAGGGTTTAATGAAACTGGTTGGGACTTATTCCGTTGGAGGAGAGAGTCGCGCATCGAGGATATAACTAAAACTTTGCAGAAATTTTTGGCAGTAAAGAAGAGTCCATTTGCCAAGCTTAAGGAAGTTCGCGAAATGGAAGTTGTCGAACGTAGTGATAGCGGACGGATTTTGAAATTAGAGATAAAAACCGATATTGGTTCGTTTCACTTGACTAAAGACGAAGTTCGTAGTGCATTCGCGGCACCAATAAGTACACTATTTTACTTAGAACCACTCAACAAAGGTGGGTCAGACTTGTGGGGATATGCTTTTGTTGGTGGAGGAATGGGACATGGAGTGGGGTTGAGTCAAGTTGGAGCGCAAAATTTAGCTCTCCTTGGTAGGTCAAGTGCCGATATTCTTCAGTTTTATTACCCAGGCACACAACTTCAAGTTCTTAACGACAAAATAAAAAAATAGCCTACTGTGATATAAAGGCGCCAATAAAAAAACAAGCAAAAAAAGGGAAAAATGTTTCCCTTTTATGCTATCTATATTTTCCTACTTAATATTCGCGTTTCTACTAGTAGAGTTCTTCTTCCTTGTGGGTTTCGATGGTGCAATCAGATGTTGGATAAGCAACACAAGTTAATACATATCCACCTTCCATTTGGTCGTCATCTAAGAAGGACTGGTCAGACTGATCTACAGTACCAGCGGTAATTTTACCAGCACAGGTGGAGCAAGCACCAGCACGGCAAGAGTAAGGTAGGTCAAGACCAGCTTCTTCAGCAGCGTCTAAAATATAAGTATCATCTGCACAATCAATGGTGGTTGTACCTTCTTCGCCAACAAGTGTTACTTTGTAGGTTGCCATTTTCGTAATCCTCTCTTTTGCAAACAGACGGTATAAATTCTCGCAAGTCAATAGCGGCGACCTATCATATAAGATTAGCCGTCGTTTTTTATTTACTTCATTCTGATACTACGAGAAAAACATCACTATGTAACCGGAAATTTGACGCGATTAGTAATGAAATTTAGTTACTTCTGACCGATAAGTTTTGTTTATATTATTTACTGATACAAAGTAAAATCATCAAGTAAATTTATACTCAAGTGATAAATTCATCAACATTATTGGCGTAGTAGTAATGTACGATTTAGGACATAATCCGACTAAGCGTATAAATGTCGGCTTAGTTGGTACGGGATATGCGGCAAAGCTACGGGCAGAAGCATTGCTGCAAGATGAAAGAGCAAATTTAGTAGCAGTTGCAGGCGCCGAAAAAGCGCGTACCGAAGTATTTGCAGCGTCTTATCAAGCGCAAGCAATAGACTCATGGCAGCAACTGGTAGAGTCAACAGGTATAGATTTAATTATTGTATCGACGATAAACAGTGAGCATAGCGCAATAGTTCGTGCAGCGTTGGAGTCAGGAAAGCATGTTGTAGTTGAATACCCTTTAGCACTCAATGCTGTCGGAGCTACTGAACTTATAGCTTTAGCTTCATACAAAAATTTACTGCTCCACGTTGAGCATATAGAACTTCTGGGTGGTTTACATCAAGCCATTAAACAACACATATCAGAAGTTGGGCAGCTATTCTATGTTCGTTATAACACTATCAAACCTCAGCATCCTGCCCCACGCAAATGGACTTATAACCATGAGTCGTTTGGGTTTCCGTTTATGGGCGCCTTGTCTAGGCTACATCGTTTTACAGATTTATTTGGTAAAGTTTTAACGGTAAATTGTCACCAGCGCTTCTGGCAAATTGAAGATGACTATTTCCAAGGTTGTTTTTGTGTCGCCCAACTTTCGTTTGAAAGCGGACTATTAGGACAAGTTATTTATGCCAAAGGTGAAACTCTTTGGCAAAACGAACGTAAATTTGAAATTCACGGTGAACACGGGGGCATAATTTTTAACGAAGATACTGGTCAAATGGTACGTCGTGACGGAACAATACCGATTGAACCACTCAACCGTAAAGGATTGTTTACAAAAGATACAAGCATGGTATTAGACCACCTCTTGACAGGCGCCGAACTATATGTAACTCCAGAACAAAGTTTATATACCATGAAAGTTGCCGAAGCAGCTTTGCGTTCAGCACAAACAGGTTTAACAATGGTTGTAGATTGAATATCTCAGAGAAACTTGGTTTCTTCAAAAAACCAGGTTTCTTAATTTCTTTTATTTCTTACGAGCATTAGTAACAACCAGTTCAAATTCCCAACCTGGGATTTCTTTAACACATTCACTAATTTTGAGCAAAGAAAGTGAACCATTAAGACTCAAACTTTCGCGTGAACGTACATTAGCAGCAACTACTTTCTCACCATTTTTAGCTATCAAATCAAGCGAACAATCTGCTAATTTAGATGGTAATTTATCAGCAGAAGGGTAGATGCAAACTGAGTAACCTTGTTCACGGTACTCGCGTGCTAGTTTTAACACTCGTTTGTGTTCAAGATTATTTTGATGGATAGAAGTATTCATAGGAGTATAAAAAATTTCACTTGCTATATGGTATTGTAACAGCACTTAAAAAATAGCTTCGTATGAACTAATACATCCTAATTTTCGTTTAAGCGGCTAAATCTTTAGGGTCAGGCGCCATATCAATAACAATGTGCAAAAATTCTTGACCTTGACAAAATGCTTCAGCAAGAACAGCAGATAAACCGCGAACCCGAAAAGAACCATTAAGATTACGTCTTCTGCTGACAAAATCTGTGATTTGGTAATCATCTACATAAATAACTCCATTCAGCGCATCTCTTACTGGCTTAACAATATTATCACTGTCTGGAACCGCTGACTCATCTCCATAAGGAGCATCATAATAGTGAGTAATTGTTACTTGTATATACTCCCCCAAAGGCGCCTGACTACCCCAAAGACCAACAGATGCCGAACGAACCTTCTGTTTCCAAGTTTGTAAACGTTTACGTTCTTTTGTTTGATAAGAAACTGGTTTACCAATGACAACAAATTCAAATGGTAGCATTGGGATATTTAAGTAGCTTGTAATAAAAATGACACTTATTTATACGTTTATACTTAAAGATTAACATATTTCCGATAGTCATTATAAAAAAGCGCAAGTATTAAAAAGAGAAAATACTAAAAGCTACAAATTCAATAAATTATTATCTAATTATTATTTAAAAAAATATTTTAAAACTGTTCCAAAATGTCATTCTGGACGCATTAAGTTGTTTTTTTATGTCATGCTGAACGCAGTGTAATCCGGAGGATTTCCCGCAGGGTAGCATCTAATGTATAAGTATAAAGCTTAGATTCTAGCCTCCGGCAAATGCTTCGCATTACGCTACGCTCAGAATGACAATTGCTACGCGACTAATGATAATTATTAAGGTAAACGAATATCAATAACAGTGGCATTAAAATTGTAATTAAAGCCCTCTAATTCAAAAGGCATACCGATTTTAACTTTACTATTACCAAGTACAGGACCACCGTCGGTTAAATTAGCTTTACCCTCTAGGGTTAAAAGCATATCGGTGCTAAAGTTATTTTTTCTTGGGTCGGGTAATTCTTTGAGTGAACCATCAGGTTGGGGAACGCTCAAAGTCCGAGGTAGTTCTTGTACGGACTTAATTGCAATTTCTCCATAGGGTTGGTTACGGATAATGACTTTAGTTTTACCACCTTTACGAAAATCTTTCTCAACTAAGCGCTGTGGGTCGCGGACATTTAACCCTCGCACAACTAAGTCAACTTCAATAGGTACAGTTTTGCTGTTGACCTGGGCAACCGAACCTGTGGTGCCTGGAAAGAAAAATATACTAATAACCACTAATAAGATAACGAAGACGGCACCGACATCAAGAAGGTTGAATTTGCCGAACAAGCGGCCTTTAGAGTCTAAAATAGCCATAAAAAACTTCCTCTGAGAACGAGTAATCGATAATCGTGCAAAACAATAATATTCAGTTCTGTTAAGTCATGCGAAAGTGTATCACAAGAAACCCGGTTTCTTTATTGAAATATTGTACTAAAAACGACATTTTACATAGAAACCCGGTTTCTTCGAGTAATGTTAAACTCTATAGCCTGCATTTCGTCAAGCTGATTAAGATACGAGCGCGAATATTCTTCAGGCTCGGTAGTAGCAACATACGTATCGTGTTGGCTAAAGTATGTGTAATAGGGTCTTTGATGCAACTTATTGGCTCAAGAAGCCGTCATATACCCTTACGTTCTATCAAAACACATCTAAGCCCGGAAGGTTATCGAGGTAATTTTTGGATGAATTGGCAATACAATTCTCGCAATTTCTTTTCTGTAAGGCGCCGCTTTATATACCCGCTAATCTCAGTAGCAGTCGCTTTGTCACTGTTTTTGGGTACGGGGAAACCATCCCAAGCGCTGGACTTTCTACCACTGTTAATTCGCGGTGTACAAGTATTCCAGCTATCTAATATATCATCTCAGCAAGAATTTCAACTGGGTCAACAAAT
Source organism: Calothrix sp. HK-06 (assembly GCF_001904745.1). Classification (GTDB taxonomy): domain Bacteria; phylum Cyanobacteriota; class Cyanobacteriia; order Cyanobacteriales; family Nostocaceae; genus Dulcicalothrix. Next base: position 31,668 of record NZ_MRCD01000050.1, on the reverse strand, counting down.
GAACCAGCAAATTCTGGGTAGTGAAGTTCGGCTTTCTCGTAATTCAGAAATTAATCGTTACGTTCAAAACATCGGTCAGCGTCTCGTTCCGTTTACTGACCGTCCAAATCTTAAATACACATTCCAAGTAGTTGATGAAGACAGTATTAATGCCTTCGCGACTACAGGAGGTTTTGTTTATGTTCATACAGGTTTGATTAAAGCAGCAGATAACGAAGCTGAATTAGCAAGCGTTATCGCGCATGAAATTGGACATATTGGTGGGAAACACCTACTCAGTCAAATGCGACAACAAGCCATTGCCAGTGGTATTGCAACCGCAGCAGGTGTAGACCGTAATCAAATTGTTGGCTTGGGTGTAAATCTTGCCCTTAATCTTCCTCGTAGTCGTCAAGATGAATTTGATGCTGATAGACGAGGTTTAAGAACTTTAGGTCGTGCGGGTTATGCTCAGTCCGCGATGGTTTCGTTTATGCAAAAACTTCAAAAAAACTCAAAAGGTTCAACTCCGGCTTTTTTGAGTACTCACCCTGGTGCTGGTGACCGTGTTGTTGCTCTTAGGCGCCTTATCGACACTCAACCTACTAATGGTAATGCTGGGTTAGATACAGCTACATATCGAGCTAACACTCGTTCGTTACGCTAACTGGTAAAAATATAATCAAAATCAAACTATTAAGCTCTGCGCTTTGACGGATGAGTGTATCTCATATCGTTAGGATTCACATGCACGACTAATTCTTCCATCGGTAAAACCCGCTTTATTTTCTTGAGTACATTAACTTGATATGCTATGCCGTTGGTGATGTCTAAGCCAGTTAACCAACCACTACGAGGATGATACGCGCCTGTGTCAATATCAAGCCAACCTCTACCTTGAGCCAATTGACCAGGCGCCACACCGGGCATAGTAAAAGTAATAGTATGACCAATAATAATTAGCTTGTCAGGGAAATAAGGCTTTTGAATACTGTGAAATTCATCACGTATCCAACATAGCTGTTCACTAGTTTGATTTTCTAAAGGCATAAAAGGGTCAACACCAGCATGAACAAGCAAAACATCTCCTAAATCTATATATGTAGGCAAACTAGAAAACCACTCTACATGCTCATAAGGCACAATCCCTTGCTCGTAAGAAGCTACCGTGGCTTGACCTCCACTGTATAACCACGCTTGTACAACTGGCGCCGGATTACGTCCTTGTGTCAAGATATTAACCAGCATCTGCTCGTGGTTGCCAAGCAAACAATGGTACTCATTTTCCATCACAAAAGACACGACCTCAGCACTTTGAGGGCCTCGGTCAATTAAATCTCCAAGAAAATAAATTGAGTCATCAGAAGTTGGAGAAATAGCATCCATTAGCGTCATCAGTCCCTTGTAGTGACCGTGAACATCCCCAATCACAATTCTACGGTGGCTTTCGGCGCTCATCAGTTTTAACTTTTTAATAATTTATCAACAAATATTTTTTGTCTATCTAATTATTCTTGGCTACACCCTTTGTGAGTGATTTTCAGGAAAAAACAGTAAAAATTACTGCATGTCTCTTCAACCGTACTCAACCGTAACTCTAATCGCTTACCTCAAAGAGTATAGTTGAGATACCCAGTAATTTCTAGTATGGCTCAAACACAAAGCTTAAACATCTCTAGTATAATTTAAACCTGCACACTAGGATTAATGTATTATTGAGTACACTCAATGTCGCTACGCAAAAGAAACCGGGCTTCTACCCAAATTCATAATTTTATTACAAGATATCCTAAAGAAACCCGGTTTCTCAGTTTCCATAGAAAACAACGTATGGAGTTTTAGCCATCATGTCAGAAATTACCATAGAAGTAAGTTCTCGAATATGCCAACATATGAACGACGACCACAGCAACGCTGTACTTCTATATGCTCAAGCTTTTGGTGGTTTAAAAGAAGCGCAAGCTGCTCAAATGCAAGCAATAGATGCCACGGGAATGGATATTAACGCCCAAGTTAACGGCGAGAATGTACCTTTACGTATAAATTTTGACCATGTTCTTCAAGATTCTGAAGATGCTCACCACACATTAATTTCAATGGTCAAGCAAGCACGTCAAAGTTAGTAGTAGTAGGGTGGGCACTGCCCACCATACAATTTATCTAAAACCTCAAACTTAAAATTAATGGACAGACGTTCTTTTTTAATTGGTACTAGTGCAATATCCTCGCAGTTGCTGATAGGATGTTCTGATAATAAGACTAGATTAACTGTAGAGTTATTAAAAAATTCACTTCCTGCTCAGGTGGTTGATGAATTTCGTCGGACTTTAAAATCGAATACAGATATTAATATTGCGCTGGTTGAGCAATTTGAAGATGTATTTAATAAGCTTGAAAATTGGCAAAAACCTACTCAGCCAAAAAACAATTTATTTGAGTGGTTTCGGCGCCTACAATTTGGGAATTCAGGTAATGATAATAAAATTTCGACTGATTTACTGACTTTAGGTGATTATTGGCTGAGAGGCGCAATAGAAAAAAAATTAATTCAACCGATAGATGTAAGTAAAGTTCAACAGTGGTCAGTTTTGCCTAAACAATATAAGGAATTAGTCACGCGCAACGATAAAGGATTTGTAGACCCACAGGGTAAAATTTGGGGCGCCCCTTACAGTTGGGGCAATACAGTTATTGTTTACCGTCGCGATAAATTTGAGGAAAAAAAGTGGGCGCCAATCAAAGACTGGGCTGATTTATGGCACCCAGAATTACGCGCCCGAATTTCATTGTTAAATCATCCACGTGAAGTTATTGGTTTAGTTTTAAAAAAATTGAATAAATCTTATAATGAAACTGATTTAAAATCTATTACCGAATTAGAAAACGAATTAAACAAGTTAAACCAACAAGTTAAATTTTACGGTTCGACTCAATATATAGAACCTTTATTAATGGGTGACACATTAGCCGCAGTTGGTTGGTCACAAGATATATTACCAGCCCTTGCTAACTATCGAGATCTTGCAGTAATTGTACCGCAGTCTGGCACTGCTCAATCAGCAGACTTATGGGTTAGTCCCAGTGGGCGCCAAAGCCAGCAAGAACTTTTAACACAATGGATTAATTTCTTATGGCAACCAAAAATAGCTAGACAAATAGCAACACGTACTCGAACTCACTCACCAATACCTATAAAAATAGAAACATCACAAATTCCAGAAGCATTGCGTAGCTCATTAATAATAAGCCAAAATATCCTCGATAAAAGTGAATTTATACTTCCTTTGCCAGTCGAAGTAGAACAGCAGTATATTAATTTATTAGAGACAATGAAAAAATCTTAAATGTATCATTATACTCCAAGCGGTTAGCTTTTAGCTTTTAGCTAATGGCTAATGACTAATGGCGATTTCATTCATTTTATTTCTCAACCGCTCACAGTATAATTAAACTGGTGTTGAGGGACGTATCCGAAAACGGTTTTGATTATTCATGTTAATTCGACAATTTGCAGGACTTGCCGTAAAATTACAAGTGTAAGTCCCAAGAAGTTCTTGTTGATAATTAAAAACTCGAACATTATAACCATGACTGCGTGCATCATAACCTAAACGATTTATAAACTGGTAGCGTTCAAGATAATCAAGAACACTCCAAACTTGCTGATTCACAATTAAATCGACACGCGCAGAAGTTTGTGTAGTTGCAGGGTAAGCTATCCAATTATCAAGTAATTTAGTCTCCGAATTTTCTTTTGCCCACCACAAACTAGGAACTGTTGATTTATCTTGATTAAAGGTATTAGCTGTTGTGACACCTACAGGATTTTTCAACATATTTAAATCTAAAGGCAAATTTGAAGGCTTGACGACAGCTAATGTTTGTGCGTGGACAGGTTGATGTAAGTAATTGGGAATAGAACTTAATAAAATACCAGTAAAAGTAGCTACAGATAGTTTAAAAAATGCCACACTAAAGTTACTCATCGACTGCATAAGTTGTTATGTTTAAAGTTTTTCTATATATATTTACAATCAAATCGCCTCAAAACAGCGCTTTCTTCCATCAATTTTGCATCCCAATGTGGCACTAACGAGGCACCTGTGCTGCATACAAGTACTAGTCACTAACTACAATTCACAGGTTCCCGAACGCTTAGAGTGGGCATCTGATAAAATTAAAATCGAAGTAAAAGTTTTGTAAAGGAGTATTAAGAAATGAGCGGCGAACTATTTGCAGCAGCAATATTACCCTTCAGCTTGATTTTCTTAGGTTGGGGTCTTGGTCAAGCACTGCTAAAAATCCAAGGAGCAGAAGAAGAATAATAGTAAAGTTAGGAGTTAGGAGTTAAGAGTTGGAAACAGACACTCATAATTCATAACTCACATCTTGCACGCCTGCCTAGAAACCGGGCTTCTTGACAAAAACTTTGCTATAAAACGTTGATTTTTCGTACAGAAGCCCGGTTTCTTTAAGCTTATTGAGAATGCTGCAAGATGTGAGATAACTCATAACTCATAACTCAGCACTTAGCACTCAGCACTTTTCTTGGTCAAAAAAGTTGCCATTTTATGTTAAAGCCCTTACATTCTGATAAGATTCTATTAATAAAGCTTAAAGTTTCGTAACAAACCCTGATGACATTACTAATCGTCGGTGCCACTGGCACCTTGGGAAGACAAGTGGCTCGTCGTGCTATCGATGAGGGGTATAAGGTGCGCTGTCTAGTCAGAAGTGCTAAAAGAGCAGCATTCCTTAGAGAATGGGGCGCCGAGTTAGTGGGGGGAGATTTATGCTACCCTGAGACCGTGCAACGTGCCTTAGAAGGTGTGACAGCTGTAATTGATGCTGCAACTGCCCGTCCAACTGACTCGTTAAGCATCAAGCAAATTGACTGGGATAGCAAAGTCGCATTAATTCAAGCAGCTAACAAAGCTTGTGTAGAAAGATTTATTACATTTTCGATTTTAAACGCCGATAAGTACCCAGATGTACCACTAATGGAAATTAAGCGGTGTACAGAATTATATTTGGCTGAGTCTGGTTTAAATTATACGGTGCTGCAACTTGCTGGCTTTATGCAAGGTTTAATCGGTCAGTATGGAATACCTATTTTAGAGGGTCAACCCGTTTGGGTAACAGGAGCGTCATCACCTGTTGCTTATATGGATACACAAGATATTGCTAAATTCGCAGTCCGCGCTCTACAACTTCCAGAAACTTCTAAGAAAGCATTTCCAGTAGTTGGAACTCGTGCGTGGAGTGCTGAAGAAATTATTAGTGTATGCGAACGTCTTTCTGGTAAAACTGCGCGTGTTACCCGAATGCCAATAAATCTTTTACGTATAGTACGTGGTGGCTTGCGATTTTTCCAGTGGGGATGGAATGTTTCTGACCGCCTGGCATTTACAGAAGTACTAGCTAGTGGTAAGCCTCTTGATGCTTCAATGGATGAAGTCTATAAAGTCTTTGGATTTGACGTAAGTGAGACAACGACGCTGGAAAGCTATTTCCAAGAATACTTTAACCGCATTATGAAAAAGCTCAAAGAACTTGATTACGAGAAAAATAAATCTAAGAATAAAAAACAGCAACCAAAACGAACACCATTTAAAAAAGCTAATACTCAATAGTCAATAGTCAATCGTTTAGGACTAGGATGACTTTTTGCTCAAAAATGTGCAACGATTAACATAATAAAAAGCGTCTTGTGAAAAGTTTGGATATTTGAGTGTGCCCAAAGCAGGCATTATTTACAACGACATTAAGCCGATAGCAGAGCGTGTTGCTATCGAGGTTAAAGACAAACTGACCGCTGCTGGTTGGGAGGTTCAACTCGCAACTGGTGTAGGTGGCATGTTGGGCTATGCGACTCCCGATAGTCCTGTTTGTCATACCCCTATTTCCGGTCTTATACCCCCTGGTTTTGACTCTGAAATGAAGTTTGTGGTGGTTTTAGGGGGAGATGGAACGGTATTGGCAGCATCACGGCAGGTTGCCCCTTGTGGTATTCCGCTGTTAGCCGTCAACACTGGTCATATGGGGTTTCTCACTGAAACTTACCTGAATAAGTTGCCTCAAGCTATAGATACTGTGCTTGCAGGTGATTATGATATTGAAGAACGAACAATGCTCGCGGTCAAAGTCTTCCGTAAAGAAAATGTTGTTTGGGAAGCGCTTTGTCTGAATGAAATGGTTTTACATCGAGAACCCCTAACTTCGATGTGTCATTTTGAGATTGTTGTTGGGCGCCATGCTCCGGTAGATATTGCTGCTGATGGGGTAATTGTTTCTACTCCTACAGGTTCTACAGCATATTCTTTAAGCGCTGGTGGCCCCGTTATTATACCGGGTGTACCTGTACTACAATTAGTCCCAATTTGTCCACACTCGCTGGCATCAAGAGCATTAGTTTTCCCAAATACCGACCCGGTAAACATTTACCCAGTAAATACATCGCGTTTAGTTATGGTCGTTGATGGGAATGCTGGTTTTTATGTTTTACCAGAGGACAGGGTTTATTTAGAGCGTTCAGAATATGGTGCCAAGTTTATTCGTCTACAAAGACACGAGTTTTTCCGAATTTTGCGAGAAAAGCTAGGTTGGGGATTACCCCACATAGCTAAACCAACTTCGGTAGAGTTACCTTGAGCAACGGCGCCAGTAGCCTGGGGTTTTAACCCCAGGTACAGTTTCATCATCATTTTTATTTATTGCCTCTTTTAATCAAAAATTAGAATAAGATATAAAATTTATCAAAATACCGAATGGAATCGTGGATACTTATACGTACTCCCACGTATAATCGTATGTCTCAAAATTGATTCAATTGTTTAATTTATCAACATCGAATTCATAACTCATAACTCATAACTCCTAACTTTACAAATATGACGCTTGCTCACAATCCTTGTGTTTTAGTGATTGAAAGCGATGAAAGCTTGGCAAATCAACTTTCGTGTGATTTAAAAGAAGCTGGTTATGAACCAGTTGTCGCGCATGATGCTGGATGCGGGTTGCGATATAGTCGCGAACGTGAACCAGCTTTAATTGTTGTTGACCGGATGCTTTCAGGTGAATCTGGACTTTCGCTATGTAAAAGTATTCGTGGTTCTGGTACTCGCTCACCAATGCTGATACTAATGGCACGCGATACCGTTGATGACCGTGTTGCTTGTCTTGAGGCAGGTGCTGATGATTACTTTTTGAAGCCTTATCGCTCTGAAGATTTTTTAAATTTAATTCGTTTGTACTTAAAACCAGATGTAGATACTACTGAACAGCTACGCTTTGGTGACTTAGTGCTTGACATCGCTACTCGTCGCGCTATTTATAGTGGACGCAATATTGATTTGACGATGAAAGAATTTGAACTTTTGAAGTTTTTAATGGAACATCCCCGCGAAGTCTTAACGCGCGAGCAAATTCTTGAAAATGTTTGGGGCTACGATTTTATGGGTGAGTCTAATGTTATAGAAGTCTACATCCGCTATTTGCGTCTCAAAATTGAGGATGAAGGTCAAAAGCGCTTAATCCAAACTGTGCGTGGTGTTGGTTACGTGTTAAGGGATACTTGAAAATTCATGATGAATAAGCAATAATACTTAAGTAGTATCCAAGAGATACTCGTTTTAAAATTCTCATAAAAAATTTAGACTTTAATTACCAATAAACGCTAACAAAGATGTAGAATCGAGGTTTAAAATCTCAGAATACTCAACCATGTTACGTTTGTTACACTTGTCTCCAATTATTTTGAGTATTTGGCTAATGGGGTGTTCGGCATCTACAACGGCTAAAACTCCTACAGAGGCGCCAACTTCGTTATCAAATGCTCAAGTGACACAAAACACCAACAAAGGGCAGCAATTACCTATATCGGCTGTGGCTGTTCTGCCAAGTGGCGCCAAAATCGAACTAGAAGTTGCTAAAACACCAGAGCAACAACAAATGGGGTTAATGTATCGACCAGCATTACCTGATAACCGAGGAATGTTGTTTGAATTTGCTTCACCTCAACCAGTTAGCTTTTGGATGAAAAATGTACCAGTGAAATTAGATATGGTTTTCATTCATCGAGGTGTTGTTGAGTATATTACAGACTCTGCTCCTCCTTGCGCCGCAGAACCCTGTCCAACCTATGGGCCCAATAAATTAATCGACCAGGTTATAGAACTGCGTGCGGGTAGAGCAGCTCAACTCAAACTTAAAGTTGGCGACCGTATAAAAATACAACCTATCAGCACAAGTGGTAAATCCACTGCTGGCTAAAACATACTTGGTTAAAAATGCTTCTTTACACACAGGGTAAATGCTGATATAAATATGTAACAACAAAAGCTTGAAACCCAGTCTAGCAGAAGATAACATGAAATACTTGTTCAATACAGTTACTATTTAGTTGTAAAAAAGTTTATTTTGGCGATAAGATTTGGTATACTGCTTGTCATTCAAAACCAGCACCGCAAATTGAAGGCAAAATCTTAAACTTTAGGTATCAAAAGATATTCCTTTAGATGCAAGAGTTAGAACACCTTAATGATGCAATATAGGCAAATTAAAGTTTTGATACACCGGAATTTAACGAGTTAGATAACCTAATTAGGTATATTTACTTACGTTAATAAAATACATCCAAATAACGCCTATAAAATTTTTGGTTAAATTTTAGCAGTCTTGACATCAAACAACTTATTGTTTGCTGATTCAAAGCTATTTTGTGAAAAATGTAGAGACGATTGTGTAGTGACAGATGAAATACTGGCAACTAGACGATTAATATTTACTCACTGATATATGACAATACACACTACCCAAGGAGGTGAGACAAAAATGTCACCATCTACATATTCCGGACTAATTGACTTTTTACAAGAGGATTTGGCAATTTCGAGTGCATCAATAGCTGTTGCACTTCGTCGTAGTCAACAAGACCCTGGACCGCTGCCAATGATTTTGTGGCAATATGGGCTAATTACGCTAGACCAGTTAGAGCGAATTTACGATTGGCTAGAAACGTCAGCATAAAAACCATACCAAATATAGATAGAGAATTATTGTTGTATCGATAACAAATCTTGATAATGTAATAAAACCACTCAAATTTAAGATATTTAAGTGCTGTAAGTATTAAGAATTATTGCTGAGTCAATTTACAGGCATTCAGAGGATTAACCTTATGTCAAGCAAACTCAGGCAGTGGCAAATTTTGATAGATAGTATAAACGATAGTAAGATTAATTTTGTTTTGAGTCCTAAAAATAAAAAAGACAAGTGGCGGGTTAATTGTTTAACCCGCTTTTGACTATGGTATTATTTAATTTTTGTTTATCAGCGGTCTGCTAAAGAAGTTGTATTGACGTGATTAATTGACCAACGGTGGTCTATCTCCATAGCAGAAAACTGGCAAATTTCTTCTAGGTGCTTCTGTTGAACAGCTGCTTTGCGAAGAGTAATAATAAGCTGGTTAACCTGCTGCCGCAGTGCCGGGTTTTGATTTACTGCTGACATTGTTTGCCGTTCTAGCAGTTGTAGCAGCAGTTCGTAATGAACAGGTGAAGGCAGAGGAATTTGATCCATGAAGTTTGATTCGCTTCGATTAAATATGGGGTATTAAGTCAGCAGAACGAGTAGGGTACTATTTGGAATTGTGACACAGAGAACAAGTTTTTGGGTAAACTTCCTATTTTGTTGGTAATGAAGATTTGGCAAAGAGACTTTGAATTGCAGCTTCTATTTGAGGGTGTTTAACTAGAGATTCACCGATGAGGACAGCAGCAGCACCAGCAGATGTCACGACATTTAAGTCATCGGGTGTATGAAGTCCTGATTCGCTAACCACCAAAATGTTACGTTCTTTTAGCTGTTGACTTCTTTCGGAGAGTAATTTGCAGGTGGTTTGTAAATCTACGGAAAAATCCTCTAAATTGCGATTATTGATTCCAACTAAACAAACTCCATCTAATGCTAGTACACGGTCAAGTTCTTCTAAAGTGTGAACTTCAATTAAGGCAGCCATTTTAAGGGCCGCTGCAATCTTAACAAAATACTGTAAATCTTGGTCGCTTAAAATTGCGGCAATTAATAAAACTGCATCGGCGCCAGAAACACGTGCCAAGTACATTTGGTAAGGATAAATTACAAATTCCTTACACAGTAACGGTAAATCTACGGCAGTACGAATAATCGCTAAATTATCAAAACTACCTTGAAAAAACTTTTGGTCAGTAAGTACAGATAGACAAGAGGCGCCTGCACGTTCATACTGTTGTGCGATTTCTACAGGGTCAAAATCTTCTCGAATTACACCTTTACTAGGAGAAGCTTTTTTAACCTCGGCAATTAATGCCGGGTTTGTTTTACCATCACGAAGCGCAGCGACAAAATCACGTGTTTGGGGTGCAGTCATTGCTTGCTTTTGCAACTCACGCAACGGCACTTTTTCGCGAAGCATCTCCACTTCAGCTTCCTTATGCCAAACTATTTCCTCTAAAATATTACTTGGTTCAGTATCTGGTAAAGCTGTTTGATACTGCAAGATAGACACTTTGACCGCTGGGTTAGGATTAATACGACGGATTTGCATAAGAATAAGTGCTGAGTGCTGAGTGATGAGTGCTGAGTAAGGAGTTATGAGTGATGAGTGTGAAGTAAAGAGTGCTAACTTTCAACTATATTCAACACTCAGCACTTTCCACTCAGCACTTTATTAAGCGACTGCGCGTTTATAAGCTTCGTCTAACACTTCGGAGAGTGTTGGGTGTGCATGTACTAGGTGGGCAAGAGTGTGTACAGTTTGACGGTTAGCGATAGCTGCTGACGCTTCATGAATTAAATCTGATGCGTGTAAGCCAAATATATGTACACCTAAAACTTGCCTGTGTCTTTACGATATATTACTTTTGCCATCCCGTCGGCTTCACCTTCTGCTAAGGCTTTAGAATTGCCTTTGTAATAACTTTTAGCAACTCCAACTTCAAAACCGAGTTCTTTGCCCATATCACGTGCAGCAGTTTCAGTTTTACCTACATAACTTACTTCTGGGTGGGTAAATGCTGCCGCTGGAATGCTGTCATAATCAATTTGCTTGGTTCTACCGCAAATATTTTCAACTGCGATAATACCTTGGGCTGAAGCTGCGTGCGCTAACATCATTTTGCCTGTCGCGTCTCCAATTGCCCACAAATGTGGTACAACTTCACCACTGCTCAGAACAGCCATACTGTCGTTAACTGGAATATAATTACGACGGTCAAGCTCGGCGCCTACCGATTCTAATCCAAGATTTTGGGTTGCAGGAATTCTTCCTGTAGCCACTAAACAAGCATCAACTTCTATTACATCAACATCTTCTTTGGTTTTGAAATTGGCTAATTCAATTACCACGGGTGAACCAGGAATAACACGCTTGGCATATATACCTACATGAGTTTCAATATCACGAGGAGTAATTAAAACTCGTTCGGCAAGCTTGGCAATATCTCTATCAAACCCTGGCATTAACTGGTCTAGCGCTTCTATCATTGTGATTTCACAACCAAGCGCTGAGTATACATCAGAAAATTCTAACCCAATGTAACCACTACCAATAATTGCCACCCAATCAGGAAGTGTTTCTAGCTTTACACCTTGGTCGCTAGTAAAAACTGTTTTACCGTCAACTTCTATACCTGAAGGCACAAAAGGAATTGAGCCAGGTGAAAGAATAATATCTTTTGCTGTAAAAGTTTTTTCTCCAGACTCTGTACTAACGCTAACTTTTTGACTACCTACTAGCTTACCCCAGCCTCGGATAATATCAACTCCAAGTCGCTTTAAACTATTCGTCAAGTCTCCTTGGATTTTAGAGACGAGGTTATTAGCATGGTTAGCAATATCCTCTCTTGAAAACTGGACGTTGCTAATTTGAATGCCCAAAGTTTTTAGGTGGTGGGCATTACGCAACTCACGTACTTTTCCAGATGCTGCTAGCAGTGCTTTTGAAGGAATACAACCACGGTTTACACAGGTTCCACCCATATCATTCGCTTCAATAATGGCTGTTTTTAAGCCACAACTAACGGCGTGGAGTGCCGCACCATGTCCACCTACTCCGGCGCCGATAATCACCAAATCGTAATCAAATCCGTCACTCACGTTAATATACCCCGTGCGAAAGCCCTATATTTTAAAAGAATCAATTCAGCAATCAGTTTATTGTACAACTGGTACTAACTACTCAATTTTAGGGTGCCGCAAAACCTTTCTTTATGACTTTAGATACCAACGCAATGAATAAATTGATGCTTATAACCAACCAATAGTAGCATAAATAACTCCCATTTTAAGATGTAGATATGTTTCTGGCTAACTATAACAAGCAATTGCAGATTATTTCTAAGTATTTTTTGTGTAAATAAAATTATCAAATGTATAGAATAACAGCGTATAAATACTTGGTAAAAATCGTAAATAATTTATACTACATTTGTAGTAAAAAGTAATCAGGATAGGCGCCGCTTTATTAAGTGTCCCTTGCGGACAACATTAGGTATGTACTGTTGTTATAAAATACAAAACCACAGCAGTAGCTACTTACTAGGGTGCTTGAGGAAACTTGATAGTTTATAAGCGTGCAAAGCCAATGATTCAGCAGCACACAGAGGAACTTGCCAAGCAAGGGGATGTCAACGCGATTGAAGCTTTGATAAATGAATTGATTGAACCGAGGGGAATTAAAGCAAAAGTTGGAGTAAAAGACAGTTGTTTGTATGTTGCTTGTCTGGGAGCAGAAATACCAGAAAGGCAAGCTCTAGTGAGATGTATTGGTAAAAGGATACTCAAGCTAGGTATAAAGTCGTTGCAAAGCGCCAAGATTTATGCTGCACAGTGGGGTCAAAACAAGACTGTGTGGCAACAAGAAATTCCACTTAACCCACTTCGTTTAAATTTGAACAACTACGCTTCACCAAAGGCGCCTATAAATCCTCAACCAGCAAAACAACTGAGTGTAGGTAGGCACAAAGTTCAAATATCTTCCAAAGGTATTATAGTTAGCAAAGGTCAACAAAAAGAGATTGAATATCATTCGCAGTGCCTAGTAATGCTGCCGCGTCCTCTACCCAATTTAATTGGACGATTATCACAAATAAAAGGCGCCTTAGCATCATTAGATACAAATCAATCCATCGAATTTTATGGTTCAGAAGGGTTAGGCAAATCGGCATTACTGAGGCATCTATTATACTTTATCCGTAAAAATTCAATTTTTACCGATGGTGCAGTTTGGTTTGGTAATACTTATCATTCGCAAGCCGATTTACTACAACATCTATTTGAGCTTTTCCACGAAAGCGACACAACATATAAACCAACGAACTTAGAAACTCGCCGATTTCTTCACAATAAAAAACTTTTAATCTTTTTAGATGACGTAAACTTAACGTCCGAAGACATCCAACAACTAGAATTAATATTACCTGATAGTCGCTTTATAATAGCATCATCAAGTCAAAAGATGTCTTCTAGTTCTTCTACACAAGTATCAGAATTGTCCCAACGTGATAGCATAGCATTTATCACGCAGAAATTACATCAAACAATTAGTGCAGAAGAATTAGTGACAGTAGAAGCACTAGCTAATTTGCTTTCAGGACATCCATATATGATGCAGCTTGCTGTAAATTGCATCAACAAAAACGTGTGTACACTGAGTGAGTTGGTATTAAAGATACAACCACCCGAAAGCAGTCAAAAATTGATTAAGCAAATTTTGAAGGTATTATCAACAGAACATCAAAATATTTTAGCGACGTTAGCAACGGTTGATGGAATTGGATTATCAAGGGTGCAAATCGAAGCTTTAAGCGAAGCTAATGATACATCAGAAATATTAGCCAGCTTGCTAGATTGGAATTTAATTGATACAGAGTTTAGTCGATATTCTCTCAATAAAACTCTTGTAGTAGCATTAAAGCAAGAGCTAGTTTTAACCTCATTTTACGAACGTGTACTCTCTAACTTTATAACTTGGGCAGAAAAATATCCTGAATTTGTAAGCTTGGGTACTCCCAATGCTTTAATAGCTATTCTGGCCTGGGCAACTCAAGCAGAACGCTACTCGAACGTTTTACGTTTAGTAAAAGCTGCTGAAGCTCCTTTATTTTTGAGTAAACGTTGGGGATTGTGGGAACAACTATTAAAATACGGTAACATCGCTGCTATTGCTTTAAACGACAAACAGAACGAAGCTTGGATGCTGCACCAACTAGGAAGCATAGCTTTGTGCTTAGATGATACGAGTGTAGAAGCGCACAAATACTTAACAAGTGCGTTAAAAATCCGTGAATCTTTGAATTTAGCAGATGAAGTTGCAGCTACTAGTCAGAATTTGAAACTAGTAAAAATTTCTTCACCTGAACTAGATGAAATAACACAATACCGAATTAACCACACGCAAACTAATACCAAATTACAATTTTTGGCTATTGCATTAATACCGCTATTGTGTTCAGCCTTAGCCGGATTACTAGCTTGGTATGTCGTATCACATTTAATGACATCACCTGCACCAAGTGGCGCCTCTAAGCAACCACAAGAATTAACGAACGTATCAACATTTAAGATTAGCACCAGCGACTTAAACTTTGGCAAACAGCGAGTAAACACAGAAAGTGAAACTGAAACAGTAACAATTACCAACGATAGCTCAGTATCAATGCGAATCGCCGAAATTGAAACAACGGGAAAACAAGGAGATTTTGATATTACTAACAGCACTTGTGCAACCGCAATACCACCCAAACAAAGGTGTAATATATCAATAGTATTTGCTCCTATCGAAATTGGTGAACATCGCGCAAGCTTACAACTAACCGACAGTAACGGCAAAACATTACAGCAAATAATCATGAAGGGAATGGCAATATCAGCTATTCAACCAACATACGATATTCCAGTGGCGCCTTCCCCTAGAACTCAAACACCCTTACCACTCTCAAAACCAAAACTCATATTACCTCAAACACCCAAAATAATTAACAATCAACCACGCATCTCCACTCCATACATTGCACCAACACCAATTCAAACTCCCCAACAACCTATCGAACCACCACAAGCAACACAAACAGAACAACCAACTCCCACAATAACCGAATCACCCGAAGTATTTCCGACCATCGAAACAACACCCGAACCTACAGAAACACCGACACAAGCAAACTAACCAACAAATAAATTTGTGGCACAGGCCAAAACGCCTGTGCAGTACATGTGCATTACGACACACTAGGGTCATCAGACTGTTTAATTTTCTTCAACAAACCTTCAATGCGGTTAACTCGGTCATTACGATTTTGTGACTTAAATATATTCAAAGCCTTATTAAGTAAAGCCACTGCTTCATCACGTTTATTGAGTTGAAGTTGCACTTGTCCCATATACATAAGTGCATCACCATATTGGGGATTAATTTCCAAAGCCTTACGAAATTGCGCCAAAGCATCATCCCATCGTTCTTGGTTAGCATACACCAAACCAATCCCATTATAAGCAAGGGCATATCGCGGATTCAGTTTAACCGCTTCAGTAAAAGATACAAGCGCCGAATCCGGCTTTTCCTGTAAATACAACGCATTACCGAGTTGGAAATGGGCGAAAGCATCGTTGGGAAACTTCTTAACTAGCTGACGTAGAGCTTGTTCGGCGCCAGTAAAGTCACGTTGACCCAGAAGGGAATTAGCCTTTTGAATTAATTCAGTCCTTTCAGCTTTTTCACGTTCAGAGAATTGAGCAAGCACCTGTGATGGCGCCATCACAGTCACAATAGTAGGTAGCACACAGAAAAACGGTACAAATCCAGATATGATAAGGCTCTTGAGCTTCATAACACTCAATTGATTTACGGGTTTTTCCCTATCATAGTTTTATTTTAGTCCTACATGAGCCTTACTTATGCCACTTGCCGATTTGTAGCATAGGGCTTCTTCGCCTGTGCATTTGTATTTGTGTGGGCAATGCCCACCTAACCCTGTCAAGGTGAGCATGGGTACTAACCATTTATAAGAATTTTAGCCTTTCACTCATTAAAATTTGAAAGCAAAAAATAATATTTCGCTCAATTTTATATTTCAGAGTTGGGGGTACAACGTAAGAATAAGGCTTTTATCTAGTACTGTATTGGTACGCTTTGACAGGCGAAGAAATAGAGTTTACAAGTATTAATTTTAAATGTGATATAGCTGATATTTATGAGGATGTAACATTGCTTAAAACTGATGATGCCGAAACACCTTAAAGAAAAATAGGCAATCGAAAAAGACAGTTAGGTAATAGAGTTGCATGTATACGCGCAGCTAAAAATGCGATTGTTGAAGAAACCCGGTTTTAGGTGTCTATTATATGCGTCCATATACTGCAATTTTAATTATACCTACTGGCATCGGCGCCGCTATTGGCGGATATGCAGGTGATGCGTTGCCTGTGGTAAAGACTTTGGCACAGGTTGTAGATAAACTTATTACGCACCCGAATGTGATGAACGGTGCCATGTTGTATTGGAATATTCCCAATGCGTTGTATGTTGAGGGGTATGGACTTGATAGATTTGCGGCGGGTGATTGGGGGTTACGTCCGGTTCATAATAATAAGATAGGTTTGCTTTTAGACCAAGGTATTGAGCCAGATTTAAGATTACGGCAGTTACAAGCAGTTGATGCTGCTAGGGCGACTTTAGGAATTACGGTGACTGATTATGTAGTGACAGATGCGCCGTTGAATGTAGAATTACGTACTTCGGAGTCCGGTGCCAGTTGGGGAACTATTGGTAATGCTGATAGTTTATTAAGGGCAGCAGATACTTTGATAAATAAAGTCGGCGCTTCGGCTGTAGCAGTTGTGGCACGTTTTCCTGATGAAGTTGATTCCGAGGCTGATAGAAATTACCGTTTGGGCAAGGGTGTTGACTTAATAGCTGGTGCCGAAGCGGTGATTAGTCATTTGATTGTACGCGAGTTTGAAGTACCGTGTGCCCATGCACCTGCTTTTTTGCCTCCTCCTTTAGATATAAATTTGTCTCCACGTTCGGCGGCGGAGGAAATAGGTTATACTTTTCTTCCAAGCGTGCTAGTTGGCTTGAATAAGGCGCCGCAGTTTATTGTTAAAGATAAGCATGGCTATATGAGTGAACTAAATGATATTTGGGCAAATCAAGTAGACGCTGTGATTGTACCTGCGACTGCTTGCGGTAGTAGTGCAATGCTAAGTTTAAGCCAAAAATGTCTAATTGTTACGATAGAAGAAAACGAAACACATTCTAAAGTCTTATCTCAACCACTAGGGGTAAAATCATTACAGGTACGTTCTTATTTAGAAGCAGTAGGAGTGATAGCAGCACATAAAGCAGGCGTCAATCCTTCTGTACTAACTTCAAGCATTGCATCACTTAGGTTATTGAATATATAACTCTTAACTCCTGTACGGGCGGGTTTACCTAAATTTATGATTATTTACCAAGATATAGGTAAACCCGCCCCTCCTAACTCTTAACTCTAAATTAAATTACTCGTGGCCCAACAGCAAAACCAAGAACCAGAAATTCCATTTTTAACTCGTACCCAAGTGCTGATAGCGATGGGAGTGACGGCAATTATTCTATGGATAGTTGCTAAACTCTGCTTACAATTTGCTAATGTTCCACTTATGGCTTGGCGTTGGGATGAAGCAGCATTTTTTTCGGGTATTATTTTAGGATTAGCAATTACTGCTTTGAGTGGAGTTGCTTATCGCTTTAGTCCTGATTATCGTCGCAGTGCTGATTATTATCTAGAAATAGTTTTAAAACCTTTGGCTTTACCTGATTTGATTTGGTTAGGTTTGTTACCTGGGTTAAGCGAAGAATTATTATTTCGTGGGGTGTTATTGCCTGCTTTGGGCGCCAGTCATTTGGCTGTGTTTGTTTCTAGTGTTAGTTTTGGAGTTTTACATTTGAGTGGGCCGCAGCAATGGCCTTATGTTGCATGGGCTACTATTGTTGGATTTGTTTTTGGTTATAGCGCTTTGATTAGCGGTAATTTACTTGTGCCTATTGTTGCTCATATTGTGACTAATTTGGTTTCTAGCTATTTGTGGAAAATAAGACAAACGTAGGGTGGGCACTGCCCACCTTACCGTCAGCTTGGAATTTCACCTAATACAAAACGTACAAAACGTTTTACTTGGATATTTTCTCCTAGTTTGGCGATGTTTTGCTTGATTAGTTCCTCGATTGTTATATTGGGATCGCGCGCGTAAGGTTGGTTGAGTAAGCACATTTCTTTTAATAGCTTCTCAATTCTCCCTGTAACAATTTTGGCTCTAATATTTTCTGGCTTGTTTGCTAAGTCATCGCGTCCCATTGCAATGTATTTTTCTTTACCTACTATGTCAGCAGGAATATCTTCGACTTTTACATATTCGACATCTGGAGATGCTGCGATTTGCATTGCGATGTTACGTACAAGGGTTTGAAATTCCTCGGTACGCGCAACAAAATCTGTTTCGCAGTTAACTTCTACTAATACACCAACTTTTCCAACTGTGTGTATATAGCTACCTATTACCCCTTCTGCCGTAGTACGCTCTCCTTTATTTACTGCTGAAGTAATACCTTTTTTTCTTAACCAATCTTCTGCTTTACCAATATCACCGTTACAAGCAATTAATGCTTCTTTACAGTCCATCATTCCAGCATTGGTTTTATTGCGTAGCATTTGGACTAGTTTTGCTGATATGTTCGTCATTTCACATTTTCACCTTCTTGTATTTAATAAGGTTTTAAATCTGGTTCAACCCAATTTACGCGCGCTTGCCACGACATTAGTAATTCTCGACTATAGTATTGCAGAGGAAGGTTTGGATGATATTTACTAACTAACTCGTTTGCTAGTTGTAATATTGATTTTTCCTCTGCAATTGATAGAAAATTTTGAACTGTACGAATCCAAAATAAGGTGATAGTTTCGTGATAACCACTGTTTGGAGTAGTTTGAATAACTATCGCTGTATTATATTTTTGGATTCCTTCACGAATGCGCTTTGTTGCATCTTGTTCATAGTTTTTGAGATACCATAGTGCAACTGTTAAATGCGCTGCATGGTTCCATTCGCTGCGCGGCAATGTGCAGTTATCGAATGCTTTTACCAAGTTTTCAATATCACTATATAATTGAAACATTGGCGCCTGCATCTTCAAGCTGCTTTTTAATATCTTCAGCTAATGGTTTACTAATTCCAGATTTGATTGTTTTTGGTAGTGACTCTACAAAATCTTTGGCTTCTTTTAAACTTAAATCTGTAATTTGACGTACTGCTTTTAGTACTGATATTTTTTTATCGGCAGGCGCCGCTTCGAGAACTACATCAAATTCAAAGGGCGCCTCTATGTCGTAATCTATTAGAGGTATGGGCAAACAATTTCTGAAACTAGGTGCAGTATGTAGATTGAATGTATCTTTAATATCCTCAACTAGTTCGGTTGTTTCGAGTGCGGATAAGGCTTTGAGTTGTTCGAGTATTTCTAGTGTTTTGTATGACATTTATTTGTTCCTATTTAATTTGTTGCAAAATCCATTTGATTTCTTTTTTGTTACACTGGCGCCTGCGAGCTATGTAAATGCTTCCGTCTATGTTTCTAATTTCTGAATAAAATTTCTTATCTATGGCGCCGCATAGAATATCGAAGGTGAGCAAATACCACAAGTCGTTTATCTTACGATACTCTCGATATTTATCTATTACTACCAGGTCATCTGGCTTTTTCTTAGGAATTTTTGGTAGCCTTTTCGCTAAACACAGAATACCTGTTTCTGGATGAACATATAGTGCGTCTTTCCATTTTCCTAGAGGATAAGCGTAGTAAAATCTTTGTTGAGAATATGGTAGTCCATCAACAAATATTACATTCCGCTCTACCATTTGCCATAAATGAGATATCAAATGTTGTCCAGCAAGCGTTTTGGTTTCTATCTTCTGGCACAATTCGCTGTATATATTATCCCAAAGTTGCCCAACTTTGGATTTTAACCAGCGTTCCAATGGTGATAAGTTATCAGAAAAATATTTTGTACGCCATTTGTTTTTTATCAAGTAATGACTAAATAATCCGTCTTCGCTTGCTTCTTGCGTTATTCGGTTAAGAAACTTTTTATACCCTGTTACTTTCTTTTGGCTTATTCTTCTTCCGTTACGCGGACGCTCGATTACAATTTGCCCCAAACGATGTTCGCTCATACTGGAAAACAATGGCTAGTTTACTTACTTGGTAGGTGTATGTATTGTTTTGATGCGGTTGGTTGATTGTTAAGTAAGCTGCTTGCATTGTTTTCCTCCTTTAGTTTGTTTCTATATTACATACTACATTTATGTTACAAGTAATGTCAAGAGGTTTTGTTGGGTTGCACTGTCGCAAAAGCCAACCTACGCTATTGATAGTACATATATATAGAATTATTGAATAGTTAAATCTACTTATTTGATAGTTCTGCTTAAGGGCATATAATCATCAGGCGCGCATTTAGGATTGCTATTTTTAGGATTTAGTAACTTTCGTTACAAAAAATCATTTAATTTGTGGATCTACTTGCATTAGTTTTAAAAAATAATTAAATTTATAAAGATTTGAGAAGAATACTGATATCATTAACAGCTATTTTTTTCTATAATTGAAGAAGTGTATTCGCGGTCGCTCTATTTGAGAAGTTCTTTCCTCAGTTCTATATGTGAGCAAAGACAAGCAGGCTAATCATTGTTGAGCGCGAGCCAGTCCAGTATGAGCGCAGTTAACCGTTCGTTGGGCGCCTTGCGTAAGTTTGGCTTTTCAAAATAATCCAAAGTTAGTCTTTCGGAGACGACAAAATGGAACTGGCACGTGAGTTTATGAATCAAAACAAGGTGCAGAGCTTTATACCACCTCTAATTTTAGTGGTGGAAGACAATGAAGATAATCTAGTGCTGATGAGATATGCACTCGAAGCTGTAGGTTGCAGGTCTATTTGCTTGCAAGATAGCTATAGTGCTGTTGTCTTAGCCAAAGAGCATCAACCTGATTTGATATTGTTGGATGTTTTATTACCTGGTTTAAGCGGTATTGATATAGTAAAGCTTTTGAAGCGGGAGCCTTTGACTTACCAAATACCAGTTATCGCTGTTACTGCCTTAGCGTCAGCGGAGGATCGAGAGCGTATTTTATTTGCTGGTTTCGATGATTATCTTTCAAAGCCTTTTATGATTGAGGACTTTGAATTAATGATAGATCAACACCTGAATAAAAAACTTAATCCTCACGCAAACCTTAATTCGTGCTTGGAATAATAATCGCTTAGTTTGATTCTTCTTCGTGTCGATTATTTCCATCCCGTCTCCTAAGCTTTGCGTTAGCAGAGGGAACGCGAAAGTTAGGCAGGTCGCTTAAAATTACAATCATACCAGTACGTCCAGTGTCTAACTTAGCGTCGCTAAGTACTTCAACCACATCAACGTTCAAAATTTCCTGCACTATGTCTTTTAACTGGGGTCGAATTGCTTCGTCTAAATCGGAACGAACCTGTTCTGCTAACTCTTGATGACCTTGTTGTGCTAGTAATTGTTCCGGTGGTGTTATAGAATCTTCGATTACAATTACCAAATTGTGGTCATTTAACTGACAAGTAACTTTACTTGGTTGATGCCCCAGTTGTTCCCGATAGAAACCTTGAATGCGCTGTGAAAGTGTACGTTCTATTTGTCCTCGGGTAGGTGTGGTAGTCGTCATGTTTCTGATGTCCATAATTATTTAGACTTTTATCAATTTGCTATAAAGTACCTATCAGTTAGAGGTTTTCTTAATTTTAAGAGTAGGTTAGGTGACTAGATATAGAAGAGTGAAAGCTAGTTGTCTAGAATGACTATGGGTAATAATAACGACGACTTCACGCCAAAATCACCATCCACACGTAGTATTTGTAAGCATGTTTATTCGACCGCAAGGTGGAAATATAAAAATCTAAAGTAATGATTCAAGTTAGGGTAAAGTTAAAGAGTAAGTGAAAACGTTTGCTGTACTGCGTTTTCACACCTTTGACCCTTTACCCTAATTATAAAAAAATTATTAATTGAACCTTTTGATTATTGCGTCGGCAAATTCAGAACATTTGAGAGGTTCAACGGCGGGTTCCATTAACCGTGCTAAGTCGTAGGTAACTTGACCCGAAGCAATGGCACCTCCTAGTCCCTTTTTAATTAAGTCAGCAGCTTCTTGCCAACCCATATACTCAAGCATCATTACCCCAGATAGTATAACTGAACCTGGGTTAATTCTGTCTAAACCAGCATGTTTAGGCGCCGTTCCGTGGGTTGCTTCAAATACCGCACACGCATCACCAATATTGGCACCAGGTCCCATACCCAAACCACCAACTATTGCAGCAGCAGCATCAGACAAGTAGTCACCATTGAGGTTCATTGTTGCCAAAATCGAATACTCATCGGGACGAGTTTGAATTTGCTGAAAGATGCTGTCGGCAATACGGTCGTTGACCATAATTTTATCTTTCCACTTGCCTGCACCGTGAGTATCCCAAATTGCGTTAAGAACTGTTTCAACTTCCTTAACTATTTGCGCTTTTTTCTCTGGTGTGAGCGCATCATATCCAGGGTCTATCATGTGCGCGTTTTCTTCGTTGCTAATATTAGGATTCTTTTCTTTATTTTCCAAAATCCATGATTCGCGCTCAGTAACACACTCGTTACGAAACTCACTCGTAGCTAATTCATAACCCCAGTCACGAAAGGCGCCTTCGGTGTACTTCATAATATTACCCTTATGCACCAAAGTCACCATCTGCTTGTGTTTTGGTAATGTTAAAGCGTGTTTAATAGCGCGTCGCACTAAACGCTGCGAACCAGTTTTACTAATTGGTTTTATACCAATACCCGAGTCAAGAGGGATTTGCTTTTTACCATGTTCGGGAGTTGCTGGTATGAGTTCTTCGTTCAGAAGCTTGATTAACCTGGCACCAATTTCATCACCTTGTTTCCACTCGATACCTAAATAAATATCTTCAGTATTTTCACGGTAAACAATTACATCTAGCTTTTCGGGGTTCTTGTGAGGAGATGGTGTCCCAGCATAATAGCGACAAGGACGTACACAAGCATAAAGGTCAAAAATTTGACGTAAAGCCACATTTAAAGAGCGAATACCACCCCCAACAGGAGTAGTAAGAGGGCCTTTAATAGCTAAACCATATTCTTTAATTGCAGTTAAAGTATCTTGAGGTAAATACTGATATGTACCATATAAATCACAAGCTTCATCACCTGCATAAACTTTAAACCAGCTAATTTGACGTTTACCTTTATATGCGGTTTCAACTGCTGCATCTAAAACTTTCTGAGTTGCAGGCCAAATATCGATCCCCGTACCATCCCCTCGAATAAACGGTATAATTGGATTATCTGGAACCACTGGTTCACCGTTAAAGAAAGTAACTTTTTCTCCCGTCGTTGGTGGGGTAAGCTTTTCGTACATTACAACACTCCTAAATTTTTGCCGCAACACAATATAGCCCGTCAGTAGGTTCGGGTCTATCAAACAAACACGTCTCGTTTCCGCAGATTTTCCTGTTCTATTCTCACATCATGAGGCGCCGATTTATCAGAGCCGATTCAAGTAATGCATTTGTGCTATGCAAACTCTAATCGCAATGTACGAATTATATAGCAAGTTCAAGTAAATTGTTAATTCGGACTTTTGCATTCATTAGTACTATTTTGTTACACCGATAACCATTAGCTATATAAATGCCAAGTATTTGTAATTTATGCTCTAAAAAGGGCGCCTGATTAGTGTAGGCTCTTAGATATACAGCAAAATACCAGCAAATGACCCAAAAGCGCGAGATAACAATTCGAGTGAGTGAGCAAGAGTTTGCTATGTTAGAAACGCACTGTCAAGCAGTGGGTCGGACAAAAACCGACATTTTGCGCGAATTTATCAGAACTTTAGGCAAATTCGCTTCATCTAACCATACTCATACCCTTAACAAATCTACAAATCTTTAGACTGTGTTTTTTAGAGAAACTGCATGACGACAGACCCAATGATTTTATCAAGCTATCCAAGTGATATTGATTCACTCCGCGTCCAGTTAATTGATGGGTCTTTTCAAGCTCAACAACAGCTGATTCCCCAGTTAGTTAGTCGTGGTGATAATGGATTCGATATATTAATGGAATTTTTATATAATCGGCGCCAGACTCAAGTTAGTTTGGTAGATGGCAAAGTATATCAAATATTGTTTAATTCTGAATATGGGAAAGCTAAAGAATTTTTACAAACCTACTTTCCTACGGGTGTAGTACCACTGAAATCAGATTGTGGTATAGATTATAGTCCTTTACAACAGTTATTAGCTGTTCAGGATTTTCAAGCTGCCGACAAAATGACAATGCAAAAGATGTGCGAACTTGCGGGTTCTGGTGCGAGCGCACGTAAGTGGTTGTATTTTACTGAGGTAGAAAGTTTCCCAATAACCGATTTACAAACCATAAATCAGTTATGGCTTATTCACTCAGAAGGAAAATTTGGTTTTTCGGTACAGCGTGAAATTTGGCTTTCTCTCGGTAAAAACTGGGATAACCTCTGGACTAAAATTGGCTGGAAATCTGGTAATAACTGGACAAGATACCCTTCGGGATTTATATGGGATTTGAAGGCGCCGAAAGGTCATTTGCCCCTATCAAACCAGCTTCGTGGTGTGCGTGTAATTGCCTCACTGTTTGCACATCCAGCTTGGGGTTAATTGTCTATTCTTGTCTTGTGGAATGGGCATCCTTGCCCGTTCCTTTCCATAGAGCAGGCAGGGATGCCCACCCCATAACAAAAGTTTGAACATTTGTATTTAGAAGTTAATAAGTATTTTTACGGCAAATAAATAAATAATAAACTCTACTTAACAGCAGTTTTACTTATTATCACAAATAAAATATCTACTAAAATTTCTATATTTATTAACAAGAATCACACTTACATTCATGATGTCCTATAGGTATACTCGTTAGTATAGGCAAAGGGGAATCGAAACTTAAATTTATGTTAACAAAATCACTGATGATAGTCATTGTAACGGGTGTAGCGCTAAATATAGTAACACCGCGCGCTTTTGCACAGAACGAGAGAACGCTGAGTACTAACCAAACACCAGAATATAATCAAGCAGGGATATTGACGACACAACCAGCGACAATTGATAGTAAGTGGGGTAATCGCATAGAGCAAACAGACACTTTTAATCAATCAGCTAGCTCAATATCTATAGTACGCGAAGACCAATGCCGTAGAATTGACGCACAAGAAATACTTAATGACCCAGGTTCGTTTTTTAGAGAATGTCCAACAGTAGAAAAGACACAAACACCTGAATTAGCTGAAAAACTTCAGTATTTTATAGTACCTAAACTAGATTCCGGAGTCCAACTACAGATTACACAATTTTAAACAGTTTAATAAATATACTTTCCAAAAAATATTTTTTAATCCAAATAAAAATACAAAATTGATGTTTCAAGTCCTATTTTGATCCCCCTTCTTAAGGGGGTTGGGGGGATTAATTTAACCTTCAAATAAATTTAAATCAGTTACGGCGCCCAAACTACTCGAAGCAACTAACTTAGCATATTTGGCCAAAGTACCTTTTGTGTAACGTGGTGGTTTTGGTTTCCAATTTGCGCGACGGGATGCTAGTTCTTCTTCAGATATATTCAACTGCAATAACCGCGCGGGTGAATCGATTGTTATACTATCACCTTCTTGTACCAGTGCAATTGTACCGCCAACTGCTGCTTCAGGCGCCACGTGTCCAACGACCATACCATAGGTACCACCAGAGAAGCGACCATCGGTAATTAATCCTACCGAGTCACCTAAACCGGCGCCAATTATAGCGGAAGTGGGGGCAAGCATTTCGCGCATTCCTGGGCCACCTTTAGGACCTTCGTAGCGGATGACTAATATATCACCTGGTTTGATTTTATCGGCGAGGATAGCATCTAAACATTCTTCTTCAGATTCAAAGACGCGCGCTGGGCCTGTTATTTGCGGTATTTTTACACCTGTAATTTTAGCAACGGCGCCTTCGGTTGCTAAGTTACCTTTTAAAATGGCTAAATGTCCTTGTGCATACATTGGGTTTGACCAAGGACGGATAATATCTTGACCTGTAGGTGGTTCAGAAGGGATATCTTTGAGAGTTTCTGCTACTGTTTGTCCAGTGATAGTAATACAATCGCTATATAATAAATCATGGTCTAGTAGCATTTTCATAACTTGGGGAATGCCACCTGCACGATGTAAATCTGTTGCTACGTAGCGACCACTAGGTTTTAAATCGCATAGTACGGGTACACGCGCACGAATAGTTTCAAAGTCATCTAATACTAAAGGTACTTCTGCTGCGTGGGCAATAGCCAAAAAATGTAGTACTGCGTTGGTTGAACCACCAATTGCCATAATTACCGAAATGGCGTTTTCGATAGATTTACGGGTAATAATATGGCGAGGTAAGAGTTGTTTCTTAATTGCCTCTACTAAAACGTAACCAGATTTTTCGGCACTTTCGGCTTTTTCCGCATCTTCGGCGGACATTGTAGAAGAATAAGGTAAACTCATTCCCATTGCTTCAAATGCTGAAGACATGGTATTTGCTGTATACATACCACCACACGAACCGGCGCCTGGACAAGCGCGTTTTTCAATTTCGATTAATTCGCTTTCGGGAATTTTACCAGCTTTATAGGCGCCGACAGCTTCAAACGAACTAACAACAGTTAAATCACATTCTCTATAACTACCGGGTTTAATCGTACCACCGTAAACAAAAATAGCCGGGATATTCATACGAGCGATAGCTATCATCGAACCGGGCATATTTTTGTCGCACCCACCAATAGTGAGTACTCCATCCATACTCTCACCATTACAAGCGGTTTCGATAGAGTCAGCAATAACCTCGCGCGACACTAGGGAATATTTCATCCCCTCAGTTCCCATTGAAATACCATCGCTAACGGTAATCGTACCGAACACCTGGGGCATTCCACCAGCAGCGCGAATACCCTCTTGCGCGCGCACTGCCAAGTCATTCAGCCCCATATTACAAGGGGTAATGGTACTGTAGGCGTTAGCAACGCCTACTATTGCCTTATTAAAATCCTCATCTTGAAAACCCGTAGCGCGGAGCATTGCGCGGTTTGGTGAACGCTGCACCCCTTGAGTAATAGCCTGACTTCTAAAATTTTGTGACATCTCGATTCCCTATGCGCCACCTTCGTTCTTTGTTGGCGCCCATACAAGTAATTTATCTACTGTATTACAAAACGTGCATCCAAAAGCATTAATGTAGCATAGGCATCTCGCCTGTGCAGTCTAATTTTTGACAGTAAGAATAATTACCACAGAGACGCAGAGGAAACAGAGAGAAGTTGGCGCCGCTTGTATATATTAATGTTTACGCAAATAGATATCAAACTTGTAAATTGTCCTGAGTAGATTTACTGAATTGCGTAAAGTACTTTCAGTTATTGAATCAAAGGTTTGCATCATGAACAGAATAGTACTTTTATCATTACTCACAGTTATCTCAGTCGGATGTTCGGCGCCAGATAAAGAAATAAGCCAAACACCAGTACAAAGACCAGTAGCGGTTGCAGCTACGGAAGAAGCAACAGCAGAATCGGCGCCTGTGGAAACAACTCCTTCTACTATAGATACATCTGAAGATTCATCCGACAAAACAATTCAAGCACAAGCAGAACCAGTAAAGCCAACTAAAACGATTACTTCTAAACCTTTATCTGTGGTGCCGACCAATAACAGAGAAATTTCAATAAACAGAAGCGAAGATGTAACTAAGCGCGTTGTAGTCTATCAACCTCACAACGTTTTTGTTTCTCCCACCAAACTTGCTGCTAATATTCGTAAAAACATTGGTTGCGGTGCCGTGGATAGTGAGTACAAAGCTCAAGTCATGGCAATGGTGATAGCTAAAGATAGTCCAAAAGCTGTAAAAAAACTTACCGAAAGACAATTTTACCAAGCAGTTAGACAAACGATTGCCGAAAATCAAGCACAAGCTAATGATTTAGTTGCTCAATACCGAGAGTCAAATTGTAGTATTGCATCTAAGCAATATTCTAAAATAGAGACCAAGTTGGCGCCTACTCCTCGCACCTCAGTGAAAAATGGCGTTGTCGTTCCGGTGCAGTCGGGTAATTGTAAAGACTTAAAAGCACAGGGGATTAAAGATATTGATGTATCATTGAATGCTTGGGCTAGTCGGTTAGACCGGGATAAGGATGGAATTGCTTGTGAGGCGAATTGATGATGTCTCTAAAGTCCTAGAAACCCGGTTTCTTAGTTAAAATCTTGTAATAAAAATAACTATTTTGCGTAGAAACCGGGTTTCCGAAAATATTCTTAAATTTATTTAGGTTGACATATTGTTGTCATTTTTATCTCTCACTGTAGTAATCATCTACCTCTTCTATATTTTCAGGAGACTTCGATGAAGCTGAGATTTTTACCCGTGTTAGCTGGTGCTATGTTTGCTGTGGGCCTTCCTGTTGCAGCGTTTGCTTGTCCAGGTGGTCAAAAGACAAACCAACAGCTAACACCACAGCAACAATCTCAATTACAACAGGTTCAGCGCAATACTTTACAAGAAGTTTCAGCAGTTTTGACGCCTGAGCAGCAACAGCAGTTTCAAACTGCGTTGGCTTCTGGTCAAAAAATGCGTGCAGCTGTTAGTAGCTTAAATCTTTCATCTGAACAGCAAGAGCAAGTACAACAAATTATGCAAGCTTCCAAGACTCAGAAGCAGCAGCTTTTTAACTCCAATAGTTAGTTTTTCAAGTTTTGAATTCCTCTAGTATTCATGCCGCATTGTCTCTGGGTGTTTTGCTCAGAGACTTTCTTAGTGTGAAAATAACATACTTTAAATATTTAAGAAAACTTTTTCACCATACTGATATAAATCCTCTGATTTCGGATTAAATTCTAATTTAAAGTATGGAGTCAAATGTTTTAAAGTTAATGGTAAAAATTTGTACTCAGTAAACAAGAATTTTCTCAAATCATCAAATGTTTTTTGATTTGTTAAGCTTTGGTCTTGCATTATTAACAATGCCATACCAACTACGATAGCTCCAATAACCATTACAGTTCCTAACAAACCTCCTAATATACGTATCCAATAGCGATTATCTACATAATTTGAAAATTTAAACGCTAGTCCACTATGTTCTATTTCTTCAGCAGCGTGCCATTCCCACAACGAACGCATTGTTGGGTTGGCAGTTACAAGCATATTAGATTTAAGAACAATATAAGATATTATTGTTGTCATGTTCTCAAAACCTGCAATTAAAGCTAGGCACATTTTAGGACTTAAGCATTTTGCTAATACTTCAGTAAAGAAAAAATCGGCTATTTTTAATGCTGTCTTAAATTTATAACCCTGAGCTTAAAGTATTTTGTTATACTTTTGGTGCGTTTGTCCGTGAGTTGCTTCCTGTTTAATAAAACCCCGAATTGGCACCTCTAGTTGTGTATTATTAATACGAGGTAATTGATTTCTCATTACCCGCACCATAAATCCTTCAAATGCAGGTAGAAATAAATTCATCGCATTAAAAAAATGAGTTAGAGCAGAATTATTATTCAACCAAAGTTTTGGAATGTTGTCAAACTGAAAGTTAACTTTTCTTGGTTCACACAAATTTGGGTTTAGAGGTTTATTCTCAAAACTTGGAAAATCAGCAGTTGTTGCGCCTGCAAATCTCATACTTAATTGGTAAATAATTTATATTGGGATAACGTCGATTACGTGATACAGACTACATGATTTGTCAAAAATTATATTCGCGTAGAGACCGAATTAATTCGATCTCTACAACACGCGCGTTTATGAGCCAAGATTATTGAGAGCTTCACTTACATCAGTTGCTGTTTGATAATCTCTTAAAGGTAACTGCTTAAAAACCCTCATAATTTTCTCATCAGCACCTTTTTCTTCAGCATGTTTTATCAAATCTTTTTTGTTAATTAGGTAATTAACTTCTTTCAAATTTTTTTGTATTTGCACCAGGTTCAGTTTAATCATTGACTTGTCTCCATTAGGTGCGAGGTTTTTTACTATTGAAGAAATTGAGAAGTGAGCTAATAAATGAGAATCTTTAAACTTTGTATTGTCATATACTAATTTACGCTACCTAGGGGTATTGCTTGCTGGCATCAGTCTTATGATAGATATTTTACGATTTAGTTTACTTGAATCCTCCACAGGCAGGATGCCTGTAACACAACATGTATTAAGATTTGTATTTTAATTTTAAGAAGAGTAAATATATGTTTAGAAATGTAAAGTTATGAATAGATATGGTGAGTGTATAGCGTAGTTAATATTGTTCTGACGTATGTTGAATGAATAGATACATAAACAGGAGCAGTATATAGTTACATGCGATAAAAGCTGTTGGAGGATAATTTGGATATTTGTTGCACTCGTCCTGGCTGCCCAAAACCGATTAACTCTTTTCCTGATTTAGATAATGCTGTTGTTCTTAAGAATGTTCCGCAAAAGTTTTGTGTAAGTTGCGGAATGTCGTTAATTTTAGATGGTCGCTATGTACCCATAAGAAAATTGGGGCAAGGTGGTTTCGGCGCCGCTTTTTTGAGTTGTGACCGTCGAACTCCGGGAATGCGAGAGTGTGTAGTTAAGCAGTTGCAGCCATCTATAAATTTTAAGCCTGAACAAATTAAAAAAGTTACACAGCTTTTTCATCGCGAAGCTGAAGTTCTGGAGAAACTTGGCGCCCATCCGCAAATTCCAGAATTATTTGCGTTTTTTGCTTTGGAACCTCCCACTACTGAAGAACCTATTGAGTTGTTCTATTTGGTGCAGCAATATATTGATGGTGAAAATTTAGAACAAGAACTCTACAGCAAGGGCAAATTTTCGGAAGCTGAAGTTACTGAGGTACTAGAAGCTGTTTTAGAAATTTTAGATTTTGTCCATAATAATGGCTCTATTCACCGGGATATTAAACCGTCTAATACAATGCGCTCACGCGACGGTAAGTTATATCTTGTTGATTTTGGCGCCGTTAAGCAAGTAGTTGCTGTTGGAACAAAACGCAGTAGCGAAAATTCTACAAGTAATATGCCCTCTGAAGCTGTTACTAATGTTTACACGCCTGGTTTTGCACCACCCGAACAAACGGATGGACGTGCAGTATTTCCATCATCAGATTTATATGCTCTTGCTGCTAGCTGTTTATTTTTACTAACTGCGAAACAACCAACATCTTTTATAGATTCTTATACAAATACTTGGAACTGGCGCCCCTCTGTAAATATTAGTGATAAACTTGCCAATATTTTAGAACGAATGCTCAAAGAAAAGCCAATTGAAAGATTTCAGTCTGCATCTGAAGCGCTTGCTGCTTTACGAAAGAGCAAACACTCTTCAGATTTTTCTAGTTTTGAGTGGTTAATGGCGCCGTTTCTAACAGGGTTTGAAATTGGGCTTTTAGCAGTATTTTTAAATAATTTATTTCCAGGAATAGGACTTAGTATAGTTGCTATTTTTTTAGCTGGTCTGGTTTATGCTCAATATAAAAAAAATCTTAATAAAAAAC
>NZ_MRCD01000005.1 GCF_001904745.1 Calothrix sp. HK-06 | reverse complement strand
AGTCATTTTTGTAAATAAATATACAACTATGTAGAGACGCGATTGAAGCCTTGCCTCTACATAGTTATATATTATTCAAATTCCCTTAAGGCAAAGCCAAACTCGGTATTTAACTGGGTGCGTTGATTAAATTTTATAGGGAAGGTTAGCAGTGGATTATTTATCTTGCACCATCCAAGTTAAGAAAAGGCCACTGCGTACCGCTGGTAAAACAACCATAAATTGTTGTAATTGGAGCAGAATTAGATTCATTAAATCTTTGTGCTGCAACCATTTTCGCTATACATTGTCTAATACCTGATTTTAAATCAGCTTTTTTTTGCTTCTACAAGCACAACTATTGGCGCCTCAATTTTATCCTCTAGGAACAGCTTGACGAATTTTCCTAGAGGATATGTTGATATCTGGTTTATCCTCTAGGAACAGAAAACGGGTTATAACTTTACTTTTAACAAGAATTAGAACCTTTAAAATGCTTCTATGTGGGCATGACAAAAGTCTAAATTTTACCCTCTTGCAGTATACCAAATCACTATAAGCTGTATAAAAAATGCACTTCTTGTAGAGATTTTATAAAACAGCGCTTTTTTTGCGACAAATGCTTAATTTTAATTTCAGAAAGTAATTATTGTTACTTTGAACCATTAATTTTAAAACTGGCATCGAGTAAATTCTAGCTATTATATTCCACGTTCATCAAACAATTAGATGTAGAGACGTTACTTGTAAGGTCTCTACAAGGTTTTGTAGTGTATTTACAACACTGCCAAGTTCCACTCTTTTTCAGGCGCCAAATTCTTCAAAGCTGCTAAAGCGTGTAAGCGTACTTGTCTATTATTATCATTGAGCAGAATAGTTAATGGTTCAACTGCATCAGCTCTACCAAGTTGTCCTAAAGATAAAGCAATTGCACTTCTAACGTTATCAAAAAAGCAAGCTGGATGCTTTTGATTCAACATCTCTAATAAAATGTCAGCAGCTTTATGTATTAAATCTGATTGCTGGACTCGTCCTAGAACGGTGACAATTTGCTCGCATAGTGTTTGTGAGCTGATTATATTAAGCGCTTGCTGTAAGTATTCTAAGCCGGAAATTGTACCAACCCATGTTAGCGCGCGGATTGTTTCGATTTGTAGTTGAAGCGGCGCCTGTTGTGATACGAGTAACTGATACAAATGATGTGCAGCAGCATCATCACCCATCCGTGACAACGCAACAACAGCTGCACTCGCGACTCTTGAATCACAATCGTAAAGTTTGGGTTGTAGTAATGCGACTAAATCTAACTCTGAGTTATGTAAATCACGACGATAACCTAATCCTGTAACAACTGTGCGTCTAACTTGTGCTGATTCATCATCTAAACTACGTAATAGTACTGAAATAACACGCGAGTCATGAAAACTACTCAACGCTTCAATCGCTGCTACCCTTACAGCAACCTGGGAATCTGAAGCAACGCTCAGTAAGGGTAAAATAGTCTCTTTGTTACGGATGTAACATAATGCCTGCGTAGCTAAGAACCGCGTATCCTCTGAAGCTAACAAAGAAGAGAGTGATAAAATCGCTTTGGAGCCAAGTTGCCCTAATGCCACAGATGCCATTGACTTTAATTCTTCCGAGTCATCGGTTTGAATTAACTCTATTAATACTCGAATTGCTGACTCGTTTTTGAGTTCTCCCAAAATTCGCACTGCGTACCAACGTAACTCTTCATCTAACGTATCATCGGACAATATTTCTACGAGCTTTGGAATTGCGACACTCCCCAAGCGTTTAAAGACTTTAGCAACTTCCCAACGAGAATGAAAATCACTATGCTCGAAAATCAAAAGCGCTAATTCCAACAAATCTTCTTGAGACTCGACAGTCTCAAGATAATTTGAGTTTTCCTTTAGCAACTGCTCTTTGCATTGATTTAATGACGACCAGTCAGCAGTATCACGCGCTGCAATAGCTTGCACTAGTAGTTGGTTGATGTTGTTCACGTCTTATGTAATGAAAGGTTATGAATAGAAATTTCGAGGTAAAAAATTTGGTTGTGTACTTTTGGGGAAAATGTACGCACGTTCTTAGTACTCATTATCTGTTAACTCTCCTGCACTTCCCAATGGCAAGATGCTTTTTCCTTAAAATTTTGATCAATTTTATGCGGATGTTACATAGATGCCATCCGTATTGTGCATTTTTTATAACAATTCGTAACAATTTATACGATTTTTACTCTCACTCAACACTAACTTAAGTTATGTAAAGAGTTACTAGCCCAGTATCCAAACCTCGCTTCCTGCTTCTTTACAAACAAGAAAGGGTGCAATAGCAAACAAATGGGTTGATATTGGGATATCGTCACCGCAGCCTCGAACTATAACGATTTGAAAGCGATTATGACAGCAACCACTATCAATACTACCAGTCAAAACAAGTTTGAGAAGTTAAAAGCAGAAAAAGACGGACTTTCCGTTAAGGCAGAAATTGAAAAATTTGCAACGCTAGGTTGGGAAGCGATGGACGAAACAGACCGTGACCATCGACTGAAGTGGTTGGGTGTGTTTTTTCGCCCTGTTACACCTGGTAAATTTATGATGCGGTTACGATTGCCGAATGGTATTCTTAATTCTTCACAAATGCGGGTGTTAGCCGAAGTAGTTCAGCGCTACGGTGACGATGGTTGTGCTGATATTACTACCAGGCAGAATTTTCAATTGCGCGGTATACGAATCGAAGATTTACCAGAAATTTTTAATCGATTCCGAGAAGTTGAGTTAACTTCTGTTCAATCTGGGATGGATAACGTCCGTAATATTACTGGCGACCCAATTGCTGGATTAGACGCTTCAGAATTGTATGATACGCGCGAGTTGGTTGAACAAATCCAGGCGATGATTACCAACAATGGAGTTGGTAACGCTGAATTTTCAAATCTGCCGCGTAAATTTAATATTGCAATTACTGGAGGACGGGACAATTCGGTTCACGCGGAAATAAATGACTTAGCATTTGTGCCTGCATTTATAGATGGAAATTTTGGATTCAATATATTAGTGGGTGGGTTCTTCTCAGCTAAACGTTGTGATGCTGCTATTCCTTTAAATGCTTGGGTTCCTCCACAAGATGTGGTAGCTGTATGCCGAGCCGTTTTGGAGGTTTACCGCGATAATGGATTACGTGCGAACCGTCAAAAATCACGTTTAATGTGGTTAATTGATGAGTGGGGTTTAGAAAGGTTTCGTGAAGAAGTCGAGTTGCGTTTGGGTAAATCACTTTTACCAGGCGCCGCATACGACGAAATCAACTGGGAAAAACGAGACCATATTGGTGTACATAAACAAAAACAATCAGATTTATACTACGCAGGATTGCATATTCCGGTGGGTCGGTTATATGCAGAAGATATGTTTGAAATTGCCCGTCTTGCAGAGGTTTATGGGACTAGTGAGATTCGTCTGACTGTAGAACAAAATATTGTTATTCCCAATATCTCTGATGCGCGTTTGGCATCATTTTTTACAGAATCTCTACTTGGAAAGTTTAAAATTAATCCCGAACCGCTTACACGCGCTTTGGTATCTTGTACAGGCGCCCAGTTCTGTAATTTTGCTTTAATAGAAACCAAAAATCGGGCGCTAGCAATGATAAAAGCGTTGGAATCTGAGTTAGAAATGACTCAACCAGTACGTATTCATTGGACAGGATGCCCAAACTCGTGCGGACAACCTCAAGTAGCAGACATTGGCTTAATGGGAACCAAAGCGCGTAAAAATGGCAAACCTGTCGAAGGTGTTGATATTTACATGGGTGGCAAAGTTGGCAAAGACGCGCATTTAGGAACTTGCGTTACCAAAGGAGTTCCTTGCGAAGATTTACAGCCAGTATTGCAAGAATTGCTAGTTACACACTTTGGCGCCAAACCAAAGGTATTAGTTAATACTTAAACACTAACTGTTGTGGGGTGGGCATCCTCGCCCGCTAGGAAAAGAACGGGCAAGGATGCCCATCCCACAAGGATCAATAATTCAACTACTAAACAAATAAACAAAGTAATGACAAATCTCTCCAGAAGAAAATTCATCATCACCGCAGGTATTACCGCTGCTGGCGCCATTATTGCAAATGGTTGTTCGTCAAATGGCTCGAATGCTGATAATAATTCAGGAGGGACGACTACTGCAAAGCCAGCGGCAAATTTTACACCTGTCGCGAATGCTCCCAAAGTTGAAACAACTAAAGCCAAACTTGGATTTATCGCTTTAACTGACTCGGCGCCATTAATTATTGCTTTTGAAAAAGGATTATTCCAGAAATATGGAATGACCGATGTTCAAGTTGTCAAACAGACATCATGGGCAGCAACGCGCGACAACTTAGAACTTGGTTCTGCTCAAGGTGGCATCGATGGAGCGCACATTCTTAGCCCAATGCCTTATTTGATGACCGCTGGCGCCATTACTAAGACTAAGCAACCACTGCCAATGCAAATTCTGGCACGTTTGAATACAAACGGTCAGGCAATTTCTATAAGTAATAAATATAAAGACTTAAAGATAGGTAAAGACAGTTCACCGTTAAAGCAAGTCATAGCAAGTGGTAAAAAGCTGACTTGTGCAGTGACATTCCCAGGTGGAACACACGATTTGTGGATGCGTTCGTGGTTATCAGCAGGTGGAATTGACCCCGAAAAAGATGTGGAAATCATCGTCATTCCACCACCACAAATGGTTGCCAGTATGAAAGCAGGTAAAATGGACGCTTTCTGTGTTGGTGAGCCTTGGAATGGCAAACTCATTCAAGAACAAACTGGTTATTCAGCGGTAGTAACTGGTGAATTGTGGAAAGACCATCCAGAAAAAGCATTATCAATGCGTGCAGATTGGGTAGAAAAGAATCCAAACGCAGCTAAAGCCATATTAATGGCAGTGCAAGAAGCACAAATTTGGTGCGACAAGCCTGAAAATAAAGACGAAATGTCTAAAATAATTGCAACTGGTAAATATTTAAAAGTAGATGCTATTGCAATTAGCGACCGTTCCAAAGGTAAAATAGACTATGGTACAGGTCGAATTGAAACTGCAAGTCCAGTAGCAATGAAATTCTGGGATGACAACAGTTCATTCCCTTATAAGAGTCACGATACCTGGTTTTTAACTGAAAATATGCGCTGGGGTCAACTTCCTGCTAATACTGACGTTAAAGCTTTGATTGAAAAAGTTAACCGTTCAGATATGTGGAAAGAAGCAGCTAAAGCAATAGGACAAGAAGCTGCAATTCCTGCTAGTGATTCGCGCGGTGTTGAGGATATTTTGGGTGTTAAATTTGACCCCGCTGACTCCGCAGGTTATCTCAAAGGTTTAAAAATTAAGAAAGCCTAGGCAGCGGATGCAACGGATGTAACGGATAATTGATTTTTCCTATCCGTTACATCCGTTCAAATGCGTTGCAAATGTCCATTACGTAAATAAGTAAAATATAAATATGGCAGTACAAGCAGGCAGATTATCTACTAAAAATACAAGCAATAAACTAGTAGCTCAAATCTTAAAAAATTATAAAAAAGCAATTCCTCCTTTAGTTGCTGTTTTCATTTTCTTAGTCATTTGGCAAATACTTTGTTCGGCGCCAGATGCTGGATTTCCTGGACCAATTAAAATTCTTTCAGACCCGAAAGTTCAAAAATTCCTGTTTAACCCTTTCCTTGATGATGACGACGGTAAAGGTTTAGCATTCCAATTACTTGCTAGTTTACAGCGTGTTGGTTACGGTTATTTCTTAGCGGCAACTATTGGTGTTGCTTTAGGAGTGCTAACAGGTACTAATCGTTTAATGTTTGAAGCACTCGACCCAATTTTTCAAATATTACGAACAGTTCCTCCCCTTGCTTGGTTGCCTATTGCTTTGTCTGCTGTACCTGCATTAGGTGGTATTAGTAAAAGTGAATTAGCAGCTATCTTCGTAATTTTTATTACCGCAGTTTGGCCAATTGTTATTAATACAACAGTTGGAGTACAGCAAATACCTCAAGATTATCGCAACGTTGCGAGAGTACTGCGATTAAAAGGAAGAAAGTATTTCTTCAAAATATTATTCCCCGCAGCAGTTCCTTATATATTCAGCGGGTTACGTATTGGTATTGGTTTAGCATGGTTAGCAATTGTTGCTGCCGAAATGGTTAACGCTGGTAGTAGTGATGGCGCCGGTGGTTTAGGTTTCTTTATCTGGAATGCTTATAACAGCGGTGACATGGGTCAAGTTGTATTAGCGCTAGTTTACATCGGTGTTGTAGGTCTTTTACTCGACCGCGCAATTGGTTTTGTTGCCAGCTTAGTAATTCCAGCAGAACAAAAATCGTAATTCTAGAGACGTGTTCACGCAGTGTCCCGCA
This sequence comes from Calothrix sp. HK-06, assembly GCF_001904745.1. GTDB lineage: Bacteria > Cyanobacteriota > Cyanobacteriia > Cyanobacteriales > Nostocaceae > Dulcicalothrix. The sequence continues at coordinate 195,363 of NZ_MRCD01000005.1, read as the reverse complement.
GGGAATATATCACGTCTCCGATTAATCCCCTTACCCTTTACCCTTTCCTCCTAACCATGACAACCTGTTTTGTTGAAGTAGACCATATTGACCGCGTATTCGATTTACCTAATGGTAAGACTTATATTGCCCTCAAAAATATTGAATTGAAGATTCAACAGGGTGAGTTTATTTCACTAATTGGGCATTCTGGTTGTGGTAAATCGACTTTACTTAATATTATTGCAGGGTTAGACCGTGCCTCGATTGGCGGTGTAACACTTGAAGGACGTGAAATACGTGAACCTGGGCCCGACCGAATGGTGGTGTTTCAAAACTACTCGTTGCTGCCTTGGTTGAGTGTTCGCGATAATATCGCTTTGGCTGTTGATGAAGTTTACCAAGACAAACCGAAAGGTGAGCGTCGCTCAATTATCGAACACAATATTGATATGGTGGGACTACGGCGCCATGCAAATAAACTACCATCAGAATTATCTGGTGGTATGAAACAACGGGTGTCGATAGCGCGCGCTTTGGCTATTCGTCCAAAGTTATTATTACTCGATGAGCCTTTCGGCGCCCTCGATGCGTTGACAAGAGGTGGGTTGCAGGAACAGCTAATGAAAATCTGCAACGAAAACAAATTAACTTGTGTGATGGTGACGCATGATGTTGATGAGGCATTACTGCTTTCTGACCGCATTGTGATGTTGACAAATGGACCCGAAGCACATATTGGTCAAATTTTAGAAGTAGACATTCCGCGTCCTCGTCAAAGAATGGAAGTTGTTAATCATCCAGATTATTACAACATGCGGAATGAAATCATAAATTTCCTTAATCAGCAGAAGCAAGCTAAGAAGCGTCAAGCGAAACTTGCTCAAAAGACCGCTACACCAATATCAGTATCCCGCAACGGTTTAGAAAAAATCAATCTCGATATTGGCTTTTTACCTTTAACTGATACGGCGCCTTTAATAGTTGCTAAAGAAAAAGGCTTTTTTGCTAAATACGGTTTAGAAGAAATTAACCTGACTCGCGAAGCTAGTTGGAAGGATATTGCATTTGGGGTTGGAACTAGTAGACTTGATGCTGCTCAAATGGTAGCAGGAATGCCCTTAGCTTTAACTTTGGGCGCCGGTGGTAAAACCCCAATTCCTGTAGTTAACGCGCTTAATCTTTCCCGGAATGCTAACGCAATTACTTTAAGTAAAAAATTATACGACCAGGGAGTCAGAACTGTCTCAGATTTGAAAGCTGCAATTAACGCGGATGCTGACCATGTTATGAATATGGGAATTGTGCATCCTACGTCAATGCAGAACTTTATTTTGCGTTATTGGTTAGCTGCTGGTGGTATTGACCCTGACCAAGATGTGAATTTGACGGTATTACCACCAATGCAAATGGCTTCGCAACTTGAAGTTGGAACACTAGATGGTTACTGCGCTGGTGAACCTTGGAATTATATGGCAGTTCACAAAAACACAGGTTTTGTTGCTGCGACAGCTTTAGAAATTTGGGCGGGACAACCTGCTAAAGTTTTGGGAGTCAGAGAAGAATGGGCACAACAATATCCCGAAACTTATCTTGCTCTTATTAAAGCTTTATTAGAAGCTTGCGAATATTGTGACGACCTTCGCAACCGAGAAGAAATTCTTAAAATTATCTGTCGTCCTGAATATCTTGATATTGACCCTATGTACGTCCGTCCTGGTTTTGTAACACCTTACGAACGCGCAGATGGTAGTAAAGCACAAGAGTTAACTTCATATATTAGATTTTTTGTCAATAAAACAAATTGTCCCAACCGTACAGAAATACTGTGGATGATGACACAGATGGCACGTTGGGGTTTAATACCATTCCCAAAAAACTGGGTAGAAGTCATTGAACGAGTTTGCCGTCCAGATATATTCGGCAAAGCAGCACGCGACTTAGGTGTTCTTGATATTGGATGGGATAACCCAATTCATTTATTTGATGGCAAAGTTTTTAACCCATCAGACCCAATTGAATATCTCAACAACTTAGAAATCAAGCGTCAAATACGTATCGAAGAAATGTTCTTCTAGAAACCTCTAGAAACCGGGTTTATACGCAAAATTTTTAATTGTACGAACAATATCGAACTAGAAACCGGGTTTCTTAATTACCCATCATTACCTTAAATAATATGCAAACAACAATTCAATCGAATCAACGGGATACCCACCCATCCGACAATTTCTTAGTCGTCGAAGGCGTTAGCAAGATTTACCCAACAGTGGATGGTCCATACACTGTTCTTGATGGAATAGACCTTAAGGTTCGTGAGGGTGAGTTTGTTTGCTTGATTGGTCACTCTGGTTGCGGTAAGTCAACGCTGCTAAATATGATTTCGGGTTTCAATACCCCTACTGAGGGTATTGTACTGCTGCAAGATACACCCATTACTGAACCTGGCCCAGACCGGATGATGGTATTTCAAAATTACTGTTTGCTGCCTTGGCTGTCGGTATTTGAAAATGTGTACTTGGCTGTTGATGCGGTTTTCCCTGAAAAAATTGAAGCTGAAAAAAGAGCAATTGTTAAAGAGCATTTAGCGATGGTAGGTTTGACAGAAGCTGCTGAGAAAAGACCTTCACAAATTTCTGGTGGCATGAAACAACGGGTTGCGATTGCCCGTGCGCTTAGTATTCGTCCTAAAGTATTAATTCTTGATGAACCTTTCGGCGCCCTTGATGCTATTACTAAAGAGGAGTTGCAGGAGGAACTACTACAAATTTGGCGTGAGCATCAAGTAACTGTGTTGATGATTACGCATGATATTGATGAAGCTTTGTTTCTCGCTGACCGACTTGTAATGATGACCAATGGCCCTGCTGCACAAATTGGCGAAATTCTTGATATCCCGTTTTCTCGTCCCCGTAACCGCAAGCGCATTATGGAAGACACGAAATACTATGAGCTTCGTAATTATGCTCTCGATTTTCTCTATCGTCGCTGCGCTCATATAGAAGAATAGAGACAGAAACCGGGCTTCTTTAATAGAATTAGCTTTTCTAGAACAATATTTCATCAGAAGCCCGGTTTCTTTGATAAGTATCTTTTATAACGCATTGCTTCAATGCGTTTTTTTCATGAATACTTTCAAACGGTTACAGGTGATACCAATATAGTTGCGTCGAAGTTCTAATTTGTATATAAGAAAGCTTTTTAAATGTTCATTAATACACAATACTTATGTGTAAGATAAGGAACCCCAAAGACACATAATCCGGAGGATTTCCCGCAGGGTAGGGCACAAAGGAGCAGGGTGGGCATTGCCCACCCTACTGTAAAGGACTCCCACCAAATTTTTGGTTTTATTTGAATAAGTAGATAAGGCTATTCACTTAATTAGCCTTGATGTTGGCTTACGTATTTTTTGTTAGATAAAGGGTAATATGCTCAAGAAACTATTCACATTCAAGGGTCGCTATCGAATTTTGCACCAAACTTGGTTTGCATTTTTTCTCACGTTTGTCTGCTGGTTCAATTTTGCTCCTTTTGCTACCACAATTGGTAAAGAATTACATTTATTACCTGAACAAATTAAAACTTTGGGTATTTGTAATCTTGCCCTGACAATACCCGCGCGTATTATTATTGGTATGCTTTTAGACCGTTTTGGTCCAAAAGTTACATATTCAATGCTGTTAATGTTTGCTGCGGTTCCTTGTTTAGCAACAGCGTTGTCTCATAGCTTTGGTGAGTTAGTAATTAGTCGCTTGTTAATGGGTATTGTTGGTTCTGGATTCGTTGTTGGTATCCGGATGGTAGCTGAATGGTTCCCACCTAAAGATATTGGTATTGCTCAAGGTGTTTATGGTGGTTGGGGTAATTTCGGCGCCTTTGGTGCAGAGTTTGCATTACCTATAATTGCAGTTGCAACAGGGTTTTTAGCTGGTGGTGGTTCTAACTGGCGCCTGACAATAGGACTAACAGGAATTATTGCTGCTATATACGGCATTATTTATTATAAATCTGTTGAAAATACTCCACCAGGAAAAGCTTATAAAAGCCCCAAGAAAAACGGCGCCTTGGAAGTAACAAGTGTCAAAAGCTTCTGGGCAATGATTGTCTCGAACTTTGGTTTAATATTTGCACTTGGTTTACTCGCTTGGCGCCTAGAACAGAAAAATATTCATTTTCTGACCGAAAGTCAAATGTATATAGTTTGGGTGCTACTTTTAGGATTATTCGCTTTCCAAACTTACAAAGCTTATCAAGTTAACTCAGAACTTTTGGCTGGTCGAAAAACTTATTCCCCTTCTCAACGCTTTCAATTTGGTCAAGTTGCATTACTAGAGTTTACCTACGTTACAAATTTTGGTTCAGAACTAGCTGCTGTTTCCATGCTGCCTGCATTCTTTGAAAAGACTTTTGGTTTAGAACATGTAGTAGCTGGAATGATTGCTGCAACTTATCCCTTCTTAAACTTAGTTTCTCGTCCTAGCGGTGGTTTAATCTCTGATAAACTTGGCTCACGTAAATGGACGATGACTATTCTTAGTGCTGGTATTGGAATTGCATATTTAACTACTCACTTCATCAATAAAAGTTGGCCTCTTCCACTTGCTGTTGCTGCCACAATGTTTGCAGCTTACTTTGCTCAAGCTGGATGCGGCGCCACTTATGGAATTGTGCCTTTAATTAAGAAAGAAGCAACAGGACAAATTGCAGGAAACGTTGGCGCCTATGGTAACTTTGGTGGCGTGGTTTATTTAACAATCTACAGCTTAACTGACCCATCAACACTATTTAGCACAATGGGTATAACAGCAATAATTTGTGCCTTTATGTGTGGTTTCTTTCTCAAAGAACCCAAAGGTTCATTCGCTGCTGCATACGACGGAGAAGTACCTATAACTAATGAAACATCTGAAAAAATAGCTTCTGGAGTTCTCATAGAAGAGTAAGGTGGGCACTGCCCACCCTACGGAAATAAGGGTAGTACGCTGCAATGCAATTGAGGTTTTATGACTGAATCAACCAAAACTCTATGTCCTTATTGTGGTGTTGGGTGTGGACTTGAAGTATCACCTCCAGCACAACATGGAAAAGCAACAAATCGCGATAATGAAGGAAATCCGATTTGGCGAGTTCGAGGAGATAAAACACATCCATCGAGCCAAGGTATGGTATGTGTGAAAGGCGCCACTATCGCCGAGTCATTAGATAAAAATAGATTGCATTTTCCAATGGTGCGGAACTCGTTGAATGAGAAATTTCGGCGCGCGACTTGGGAAGAAGCATTTGATTTAATTACCAAGCGCATTCAACAAGTACTGCAAACCCAAGGACCAGAAGCAATATGCATGTACGGTTCTGGTCAATTTCAAACCGAGGATTACTATATTGCCCAAAAACTAATGAAAGGGTGTATAGGAAGCAATAACTTTGACGCTAATTCACGCTTGTGTATGTCCAGTGCAGTATCTGGGTATATTCAAAGCTTTGGTTCAGATGGTCCACCCTGTTGTTACGACGACTTAGAATTAACCGACTGTGCATTTTTAATTGGTACAAATGCAGCAGAATGTCACCCTATTGCTTTTAACCGATTAGCCAAATACCACAAAAGGAACCGCAAAGTCAAAATGATTGTGGTTGACCCACGTCGAACACAAACTGCCGAAGCTGCCGATTTACACTTAGCGATTCGTCCTGGTACAGATATTGATTTAATGAATGGAATGGCGCATTTATTAATGCGTTGGGGTTGTCTTGATACAGGATTTATCGACGAATGTACAAGTAACTTCCCTGCTTTTGCAGAAGTCATTCGCCATTATTCCCCTGATGTTGTCGCGCGTACCTGCGGTATTACCATTCAAGATTTAGCAACCGCTGCACGCTATTGGGCTGATTCTAAAAACGTACTGTCGTTATGGTCAATGGGAGTAAATCAATCTTCTGAAGGTACGGCAAAGGTACGAAGCATTATTAATTTGCACTTAATGACTGGGCAAATAGGTAGACCTGGGAGTGGACCCTTTTCTTTAACAGGTCAACCAAATGCAATGGGAGGACGTGAAGCTGGTGGTTTATCGCACTTGCTTCCAGGTTATCGCTTAATTAAAAATCCCCAACACCGTGCGGAAGTTGAAGAATTTTGGGGAATAAAGCCAGGAAAAATATCAGCATTACCTGGTTTGACTGCGTGGGATATGATAACAGGTTTAGAAACTGGGGATGTTGGACTGTTATGGGTTGCCGCTACAAACCCAGCAGTAAGTATGCCAGATATTGAACGTACAAAAGCAGCTTTATTAAAATCGCCTTTTACTATTTATCAAGACGCATATTATCCAACAGAAACTGCCGCTTATGCTCATGTGCTTTTACCTGCGGCACAGTGGGGTGAAAAAACTGGTGTTATGACTAATTCGGAACGTGTCGTAACTTTATGTCAATCATTTCGACCAGCACCAGGAGAAGCAAAAGCCGACTGGGAGATTTTTGCAGAAGTCGGGCGCCGTTTAGGTTATGTGGGTGAATTTGCTTTCACCAACTCTGCCCATGTATATAATGAATTTACTCAATTAACTCTAGGACGTCCTTGTGATGTTACAGGTATTTCCCACGAAAAATTAAAACAGAGTCCAATTCAATGGCCTTACCCTTCAATTCCGGAGGCGCCTACTTATATAGATTCAGATACAGGAATTATCAGTTTTGAAGAAGACGAAGAAGATTCTCTAGAAAAAACTGAAGCTGAACAAAAACAAAAGTATTATTCATTAAAAACAGGCAAGAGATTATATACAGATTTGCGTTTTGCTACACCAGATGGACGGGCAAAGTTTGGCGCCTATTATTCACGTGGTTTAGCAGAACCACCCGACCCAGATTATCCGTTTATATTAACAACAGGAAGACTTTACGGACATTGGCACACACAAACGCGAACGGGTCGCATAGAAAAAATTCGACAAATGTACCCCGAACCATTTATTGAAATCCATCCACGCGATGCTTCCAGCTTAAACATTACTGAAAATTCATACGTTGAAGTCGGTTCGCGTCGAGGAAGTGCTAAATTTAAAGCCAAAATAACCCGTGCAATAACTCCTGGAACAGTATTTGTGCCTATGCATTGGGGCGCCTTATGGGCAGAAAACGCAGAAGCAAACGCAATGACACACCCAATATCATGCCCAGACTCATTACAACCAGAGCTAAAAGCCTGTGCAGTTAGCCTTGCACTCGTAAAAATCAATTTACCAATTACTCACTATCAATTGGAACCCTCTGAATGTTAAGCTGCTAACAAGTCAAAGTTGAAAAATTATTACCGAGCTTCAGTAGTACGTTAGAGGAAACTCTAGCGTGCTGTTGTGTGTGTTCCTTGTTATACAAGCAATAGATATTTTTTAGGGGGTAAGGCAGATGAGGGGGTTAATTAAACGCTTTCGTGAAATGACCAAAGACGAAAACTTTATGCATATCATCGAAAATCTAGAGGTGATTGTCGCGAAAGTTCTCTCAGTCTGTATGTTGCTTGTAATTGTAGTAGCAATTGCTGATTTAATCACCTTTACATTTAAAGAATTAGTCTCGCCGAAATATGGTAGCTTTTATAAGACATTATTCCAAGTGTTTGGATTGTTTTTAAACGTTTTAATTGCCCTAGAAATATTAGAAAATATTACAGGTTATCTGAAAAAGCACGTATTACAAGTAGAATTAGTAATCGTGACATCTTTAATTGCGGTAGCCAGAAAAATCATTATTCTTGATTTAGATAAAGTTGAAGGAATAGACATTATTGGTTTAGGTTTGGCTGTTTTATCTTTAGCAATTAGTTATTTTATTATCCGCGTTAGTAACTCTAAACCTAGACATTAGAACATTACTGGCAACGGATGTAACGGATGTAACGGATAAACTTGTTATAAATAAGAATTTTTTGCATTACATATGACACAATTCTTTGAATTTGAAACAGATTTTGTTGATTCCCTACGATGTATTCCCATGCAAGCAAGATACAACCTTGACACTTGTGGAATCAAATTAAAATTAGCAGATTGGAGCCACTTAACTCAAGATGAGCGTCAAGCATTAGTCGAGTCACCCTGTACAAATGAGCAAGAAATAGAAACCTACCGACAGAATTTACAAAATCTTATACATCAACGTACAGGCAGTTATCCAAGTGAATTACCTGTCGAATCACACCCAGCGTGGATGGATGAAAATAATATACCAGAGAGCGTTCAAGAAGAAGCAAGCGAATATAATGTAAATATAACGGCGCCGCAATGGGCAGCATTATCACCTTTAGAAAGATTTGCATTAATTAAACTTAGCCGCTCTGGACATGAAAACAAAAACTTTCCTAAAGCGTTGGAAGAATTTAAATTAATTTAATTAAATCCCCCCCAACCCCCCCTTAATAAGGGGGGGCTAAGATTTGTTTGTGAGACAAAATTATTATTATTACTTCTTTTCTTGTTCCCCCCTTATTAAGGGGGCTAGGGGTAGGGTGTTTACTTTGTGTATAAGGCTTGTAAAAAAGTTCATACAGTTTTTGTGTCACGTGGCGCCGTAGTTCGCGTAAAGCTTCAGCTAAATAGTCTACGACAAACCCATAATGGTCTGTGAAAAACTCAATCCGCATTTTGGGGATTTCCCAACCGGGAATATAATAATGCAGGCGGTCGAGAAAAGCCATGTCTTCTCGAATTACGTCTGGCATTGGTGCGAATAGGTGAGAAGAACGCACCATTATTTCTACAGGTCGGCTTGTATTGCCGAACATCGCAATAGATGCACTTCCCGATAGTCCTTTCCTGATAGTGGTTCTTTTTCTAAATGTGAAAGTTCCTGACTCGCAGTAGGTTTTAAGTGTAGTAATTACTTCTTTGGGCATTTTTTGTAGGTCTGCTACTTTGTCAAACGCTATTGCATCCCATAAACCAATTAGCCCCATCTTGCCAGAGGTAATATTATAGAAAAGGTTAGCAACTGTAGCGGAACCTGTTAATAAAATGCCATAAGGACTTAGTTCTTGGTAGCCATAAGATTTTCCAGTGCCGCAGGGTCCTAATTCAACCAAGTTATAATTTTGTTCGCACAGAGGGATAAGTCGTACCAAAAACAGTAATTTTTGCCTTTGGTTAAAATAAAATGGTTCGATGCCAATACTACGGATAAGTAAATCTATCCACTCTGATGTAGTTAATTGGCTGCGGCATTCGCGGTATTCATTAAGGTGAAAGCGTGCTAATTGTATAGGTTTGATACTATCGATCCAGAAAGGACTACTTTTTCCTGATGCTTCTTCATCAAATTCGTAACGTAAATCTACTTCTGCCCAGACACCACGCATTAATAGTTTGTTGTATTCTAAGATGTAGCGGTCGGGAATATGAACGAATTTATGCCTGTTGTACGTAAACAATAAACGAATGTCTAACCAAACTTTACGGGAGCGGTTTCGTCTAGCTGAGTCACAGGCAGCAACAGTTTCTCAAATTATAGGAGCTATAAAAGAAGCTGGCTTGATCCGGACAGATGAATCTGAATCAACATCTACCCGCTATGCTCGCTATCTCCCTTTTTGGGCATAAAAGTGTTTTATTGCAAATCGAGATAAGACTTTCTCAAATCCTCAAACCCTTGCAAAACCAACAAAAAAGTGTTTTATCGCTAATCGAGATAAGACTCTCTCAAATCCTCAAACCCTTGCAAAACCAACAAAAAAGTGTTTTATCGCAAATCGAGATCAGCCACCCTCAATTCCTTAAACCCTTGTAAAATCAACAAAAAAGTGTTTTATCGCTAATCGATGCTAGCGAAATATAAACGAAGTTGGCTCCTCTAATCTTTAGATTGCCCCTATTACCTGAGCAATGTGACTTCAAAAAGCTGATTATATCGTTTGCATGGCGCCATACCTGCGCTAAAAGCTCTCCTGTATTCTGTGTTTCAAGGATAGTTTATGTTAGCACGAGCTTTAGAATTCAATTTAACTAACAACACTTCTTACTGTTCTAAAAAATGATTGTCTAGTTATTAGCTTAATTTATTAATTCTTTTACGTAGGTCGTTAAGAGGTAACAGTGATACGCATAACTCTGTTTTTAATTTTTTTTATCTGTAGCTTATCAGGCATAAATTCTTTAATATTTTACAAATTATTCCTTTGTTGAACTAATTTAAATTATTATTGACTTCTAATACTACAATAAATAGAATTCAATCCCCCCCAACCCACCTTAATAAGGGGGGCTTTAAACCTTCTTTTCCCACCTTGATAAGGGGGCTTTAAACCCTATTTTCCCCCCTTATTAAGGGGGCTAGGGGGGATTTTATAAATGTTTATTTTTATTTAGGTTCAGTAAAATTGCGCTTATATTATACTTTAATGTAGTAAATAAGCGAAAATCATTTGCAATCTTTTTATTAAAACGAAGAGGTGCTGAAAAGTATGGCTAGTAAGAATATTTTAATGCTTGTAGGCGATTTTGTAGAAGATTATGAGGTGATGGTTCCTTTCCAAGCTTTACAGATGCTTGGTCACACTGTACACGCTGTTTGCCCAAACAAAAAGGCTGGTGAGAAAATACGTACTGCTGTGCATGATTTTGAGGGAGACCAAACGTACAGCGAGAAACCTGGTCATAATTTTACCCTCAATGCTACGTTTGATAAAATCCAAGCTGCGAGTTATGATGCTTTGGTTATTCCTGGTGGTCGGGCGCCTGAATATATTCGTTTAAATCAAAAAGTGATAGAAGTTACCCGTCACTTTGCCTACGCAAATAAACCTATTGCTGCTATTTGCCACGGTTTACAGTTACTTGCGGCAGCAGATGTACTAAAAGGTAAAACTTGTACTGCGTATCCGGCTTGTAGCCCAGATGTGAATGGGGCGGGTGGAAAATACGTAGAAATTGCAGTTGATGAGGCTATTGTTGATGGTAACTTGGTGACGGCGCCTGCTTGGCCTGCTCATCCACGTTGGTTAGCTGAGTTTCTTAAGTTGCTTGGTACTAGGGTTGAGCATGTTGAGCAAAATTTAGAACTGGCAGAAGTTTAGATGTGTAGGGGAGGGGTGGGCAGGGATGCCCGCTCCACAAGAGAGAGAGAGAGAGAGAAAAAGATTTGAAAAATACAGAATTAATATATTTACTTTGGTAAATTTTTGTGTAGACACGCTTTGGTAATACTCAGTATGGTTTACTAAAGGTGTTTTTATTTTTAATTTTTAATTTTTAATTCTGCTTATATAGAGTGAAGCTATATTGTATTTATCAATGAGTAAAATCGTTAATAACCACCTTGTAAATGAATGACAGGCAAAAACGTGCCGTTGACGAATGCTTTTCTACGGCTAGTGTCTGGTAATGGAGTACCTAGTGGGTCTGAGTCGAATTATGCGCTACTCAAAAATCGAGAGGTGGTAATTGGACGCGACCCTGGTTGTCAAATTGCTTTGGATGCCATTAAGTTTCGGATGGTATCACGGCGCCATGCGGTTGTTCGTTCCATTTCTCCTTCCCCTGATGGTCGATGCAGTTGGGTGATTTGTGACCTTAGTAGTGCTAATGGTACTTACCTTAATGGGCAGCGTCTTGAGGGTTGTCAAGAGTTACATTCTGGTGACCGCATTTCTTTAGCACAGGATGGCCCCATATTTCAGTTTGAATATGAAAATAATGCTCATCAACAAACTGCTATTAATTCCGCTGCCGCTACTTCACTCACCCCCGCAAGCAAATATGAGGCACCAACACAAATAGATTCTGTAAGCTTTACACAGTTGTTCCCAATTATCTCAACCGGAAAGGATTTAACTAGCAAAGCTTTTTTAATCCCTGGTATCTTAACTGTTGTATTTGTAGTGTTAATGTTTGCTACGGTTGGTTCGCCGCAAGCTAATCAAGTTATTGTTGGTACTTATATTGCTTCTGCTGCATATTATTTTATTTATCGTTTGTGTGGCAAGCACAAACCTTGGTGGATATTACTAGCTTCTGCTTTGGGGACGGCGATAATTTTAAAAAGCCCTATTTTAGATTTATTTATTTATATATTCCGTGTTGTTCTACCAGGTAATTTACCCAGAGAAAATCAGGAAATTACCTTAACTGAATTACTTGTGCGGATGTTTTTCGGCGCCGGCTTAATGGAGGAATTACTCAAAGCTTTGCCTGTTTTGGGTATATTTTTAATATCAAGAACGCTTCCTTCTCCTTGGCGTGAACGACTTGGTGTCTCTGAACCTCTAGATGGTATTCTACTTGGCACTGCTTCGGCAGTTGGTTTTACTCTGTTGGAAACACTTGGTCAATATGTACCACAAATTACATTAAGTGTTGCACAACAATCGGGTGCCGATGCTGGACAATTGGTAGGGTTACAGCTTTTAATTCCCCGAATATTAGGATTAGTCGCTGGCCATATGGCTTATAGCGGTTATTTAGGATATTTCATTGGTTTAGCTGTTCTTAAACCAAGTAGGGGGGTACGAATTTTAATTGTGGGTTACTTAACTGCGGCCGCGCTTCATGCTTTATGGAATGCTTCTGGAGCTATTAATGCTTTGTTACTAGTTGTTGTTGGTGTAATTTCATACGCATTTTTGATGGCTGCTATTCTCAAAGCACGCGCTCTTTCTCCAAACCGTTCACAAAATTTTGCTACACGTTTTTTAGAAAGAAAATAAAAAAGCGACTGGGTTTTCCCGGTTGCTTTTTATTTTGATATTCATATGACTCACTCATAACCTGAATTGCATTACTTTACTGTTTTGCTTTAACTTTAATTCTATCTTTTGATAGATAGTTGTTACAGCACAAGAGTCTATAGTTAGATTTAAAATAGTGAAATGGTCTTTGTGTATTCTTGATTATAGAATTTGATTACATAATCAGTGCAAGATGCTCTTGGAGTATTACTAAAATATATTCCCATCAAACGTCAATTTGATTAAATCGAATCTAGCGACACCCTGCACCTGATACTAAATCGCGTTTTATCATCTTGTTTACCAAGCACTTAGTCTATTGCTTGAGATTTTTTGAGTTGTTGGAGTGCGTAGTAAGCTACTGCTACACTCACCCGCGCTTGCTCGATTTCTGATAAATTATTCCAGTCGTGTCCACCCACTTTTTTAAGTGTTGATTCTAGTGTGGTTGCTTCACTACGCATTGCATACGCATATGGACGCGCTAGTACTGATAAATCATCGGTGCCTAAAGCGGGCACTACAGATGCGGCAATTTCTACTAATTGATCTGCTATTGACATTGGCGAATTAAATAAATCACTTGCTTTGTGTGCTATCTTCTCTATCCATTCGTGAGGAATCCGGGAAGAAATCGCTGATTGTAAACTTTCTTTAAGTTTGGATATAGATACTACAGTTGTGCTACATTGAGATTGCAAGGTTGGTGTGTTAGACCACAGAGTATCAAGATGGCTATAAAAAGCTTCTTGGCGCCCGTTTCCATCAACTTCGAGAAGTTCATCAATGGCAAAATGCGCGTCACATTGATGAAAGAAATCTTCTGATTCGGGTGATGCTGGGTTCCAGGGGTATGTTGCTTCGTCGGTTTCGAGTAATGCTTCGAGCAACTCTAGGTGAATTGCAGATGGTTGAAACTCTGATCTGTTAAGTGCGTCGTTTTTTGTGTGAGTCATTTCTAGGCTTTCCTTATTGGATGGTTTAATTTGTTTGTGTACCAAGAGCTACAGCATAAATGCGAGCCTTTCCGCAAAACGAATAAAATGATCGCGTATTGTTTTTGTATGATACAAAATATTTAAGTGATACTCACAGAATAATACGTTGAAATAATATGTTTTAAATAAAAATCTAATTATGTCAAGAGTAATTTCATGCATTTTTGACAAACTGTCTATGAGTTTTCAATCATAAACTCCCAAATGTCACCACGGCTACTGCCAAATTTTAATTGCGTTCCTGACCTTAGTGGTACTTCTTCATGATGAATTCGTTGCCATGCTCCAGACTGATATATTAAAGTACCTGCTGTTGAATCATCACGTAAGTAGTAACTTTGCTCTAACTTTGTGTCAATAAAACTATCTCGACAAATAATTTGAGCATGTTGTCTAGAAACTGATAAATCGGGAATGATTATGTTGTTGTCTGTGGTACGACCAATACGGGTGATGGGAGTTGGAAGTAGTTGTTTTGTTCCATCTGTAAGTAGTCGCAGTGAAGCAGCAGGAAATGTTTTTCTAAATTCTGGTAGAGAAGTCGGTAATTCGGTAATGCTCTCGTCTAAGCTGCGAATTAATTGCCCGTCAAACTCTGGATGTAAATAAAGAACGGGTAGTGTCCAACCAGGTTGGTTAAATTTATATAAAGATAGTAGTTTTTGCCTAGCATCGGCTACCGCTTCATCGATTGCTCGACGTGAACGCAGTGCTTCTGAGAAAGCTTGAATAAAGCTAAGACTTTCATGGTCGGCAATTTCGTCGCGCATTCCCAATACTGCTGGTACGCCATGTCGTATTAATACTTCTGCCAAGCTGCTGTAAGGTATTGGTTGATGATTAACTGCCAAAGGTTGGGCGCCCCAACACGAATTAAAAACAGCTAGTTTTACACCTGTGCGCGTTAATACCTGAGCCAACTCAATGCCGTTGAGTGTAGCTTTGGGGTGTAGATTTAATATGCCGCCATCTGGGCCACGCAAGCCATGACCAGCATAAAAAAACACGTTATATGCCCGCGTTTCTAATGCCGCGATTAATTCTTCAGGGGTAGGGCGAATTAGTTTAGTAACGATACATGGAGCGTAACCGCGTGAGTTGCTACCAGTGGCAGCACCTTGTGTTAAGGTTCGCTTTAAAAGTTCAGCCTCAGCCTCAAGTTGGAGATTTTCGTCATCGCCAAGCACAAGCAACACATTTAACCCAGCATCGCTACGTAAAGATGGTAATTTGTCAACGTCGCTGGTGGTACGGCTAAATATGACGTTTTGACTTAGAGAAATTGCAGCTTGACCGGGACGCTGCATTATTTCCCAAGGTACCGATACCAAATAGGGGTCGCGTATTTCTAGACGCAGACGGAGACTTTTTTCTTGTCCTGCTGCGATTCCTCGACTGTGTTCTAAGCTATTTAAAATTGGTCCATCGAATACCCATTGCCATAAACAGTTACCAAAGTACTGCATCAGGCGCCCAGCGTAATTAGTTGGTTGTCCTGTGGCGGGTTGGGGTAATTCGATTGGTAAGGAGTAATTCGATTGAATTTTATCAGATTCGTTGGCGTTGGGAGATACATCAAGGTTGCTGTGACCTGCAAACAATTGTTGCCATTCCTGCCAAACTTGTGTCAGGTTGGGTGTCCAAACGCAATCGTGAAAAACGTGCCCACTAGAGTAAGGAGCGCGCACCACCCAAATAGCGAAATTGTTGGTGCCAGCATGAACTAGACGGGCTATCGCCAGGTTTAAGGATGGCATGGTTTCAAGGGGCATTCTTTAGGGTCTATCTCTTTATAGTTTTAACCGAATTCGCCATAAAAATATTTTAGGTTTGCTACTAGTTTATATGACGGAGTGGTTATAAATTGCGTGGACGAAGACGTTCTCTGGCATTGGGAGATTTTTCTATATTGCTGCTTGTAGATTCCTTGAGTATTGCATTACATGGAGAATTAGCGTTTTTCTCTGGTTGAGATATTGAGACGTTCTTGTTTGGTTGAAGTATTTCTCTTTGAACCCAAATTTCTTCACGTTGTATAATTGGCACTTTTTTTTGTGCAACAGGGGGTGCTTCTGCCTCTTGCTTGGGAACTTGACAAACCTGCAAATGCATTAAGTCGCTTTTGGAGGCGTCTGTTGTTGGTTTTGAGTCTATAACCACTAAAGTTGTATTCTGTGGAATAGTACCAGCTACTTGATATTCACTTTTGCGACTAAATTCAATTGGGGATATGACGCTAATTAACGAACCTTTGGGAGGTGCGACTCTTTCTACTGAAGTTGGAGATGTTGCAACTGGTGGTGATGTTGATGTCGTCGTCCCAATTGGCTGAATTTGACGAGAAAGTATTTGTTGTATTAATAGCCCAATTAAACCTCCCACTGTCACCACAGATAACAGTGCTATTAGATGTAAAGGTATCGGTTTTTTTGCCTGGGCTGTATCGGGTATTACTTGTGTTCTGTGTCCTGAAACCAAATTAGTCGGCGCGCTAGTGGTAGAATAGTTGCCTGACTTATAATTCGTGGATAAATCAGCGATATTGGGAATCTGTATTTTTTCTGGTTCTGTGTATTTTATTTGATACTGAACCAGTGCAATTGTAACGTTATCGTGTCCATTTTGCTTATTAGCTATTTCGATTAAATTATTGACTGCTTCAGTAATGTCTACACCGTCGGTCAAAATCGGTAATATTTCTGTCTCCCAATATTGTTCAACTCTATCAAAGTCGCTCAAACCGTCCGAACATAACAAAAATACACAGTCTTCATCTAGCACAAACCTTTGAGCCGTTGGATGCAGTGAGTTACTGCTACCCATTCCCAAAGCTTGCACTAAAGAACCACTGGCACCTTGCATAACGGCATCGCGGTAAACTGCATATCCGAGCCGTACTTCTCGTGATGCTACATCATCATCTAGGGTGACTTGGTAGCATCCTTTGCGTGTAATTAAGTACGCACGGCTATCACCTACATGAGTGATGTACATTTCGTGGGCAATAGGTAACGCCATTACTAACGTCGTGCCCATCCGCTGGCGCCCAAGTCTTCCCTCACTATCATTTCGCACAGCTATCTTATCGTTTGCTGCTGCCGCCGCTTTTTCTAAGTCAGCTAGTAAAACTGTCGGGTCGATACGGTCGCGAGGGACTGATGCTAACTGACTAACTTGCTGTTGAATTACATCTATGGCAATATTCGAGGCAACATTACCACCCTCATGTCCACCAATACCATCACAAACAATTGCTAAAGCTTTTTGTGATGGTGGCTTGCTAATTATGTTGCCTGCTGCCGGATAACATGCATCTTCATTTCTCTGACGGCTTGGTCCTGTATCAGTGTTTGTAACTATTTTTACTGAATACTGAGACATATCCCCACTTGCGGCGCCAAGTGAGATTAGTCCTTGGTCTAAAACAGCAACTAACTGCTCACCAGAATGAATTTCACCCGACATTAAAGCATCACAAACTTGGGTAAAAAATTCTTTGATGGCACTTTTTGTGTTTGGCAATAAACTCACGCGCCAAAAATCACCTAATTGCGAGATAGAAGGAGCAATTTCAGGGTCAGAGCGTAATTCTAATACTTTTACTAAACCGCCTTCGGGTCGCAATAATGAAGGGTCTAACAAGCTAGTCGCGACCCCCTCACTTGCCAACGGTTGCCAAATATGTGCGATTTGCCACAACCAGTTTAACTGCCTCATTGAGGTTGCTTCACCCCATGCTAAGTCCAACGATTGATGCAAATGCACTTCGAGTTCTGTGTTTATATGAAGCGGTGGTTTCTCTAAGAGCAAAATGTTTGAAGGCATCTCCGAATCGCTTTTAGGAATGATTCCATACACTTGAGGAACGTGTAAACGGTAAGGAAATAAACGGAGATAGGGTCTTAACTTTTGTAGCGATTCTTGGTCTGGTACCTGTGGGACTAGTCCGGGTCTAGTATCTAGAACAACAAACTGGCTAATAATTAAATAGCGATCGGCGATGTGGTTGCCCAAGACTCCCAAACTTTTTCCTTCTGTGACTGCCCAAAGATAACGCTTCGGCAGAGGCGTTGAACACTGTTGACAATAATTGTGCTTAAGCGGATTGGCTGCCTGACAAAGTTCGTTTGGGCAGTGGAGCGTTGCCGCATCTTGTTCCATAGTTTTCTTCGACCGATCGGCTTACTTAGCAATTTTAATCAAAACAATAAACAGCGGCACCCTATACCGCGCATGGTTTTTTTAATATATATCAACCATTGACTTTCGTTTACATGAATCTGGTTACAAATTATGTATAACACAGTCACAATCAGGTTTTTTGACGATTAAACAGTAAAAAAGTAAGAAACTATTGTTATAGTTTATAAGAATACGAGCAATAAGAAGCTTAATTTAAACCAAAAAATTATTTAGAATCGGAGTAGGCATTTTGTCTCATAGAGGCAGTGGTGCCACTAGTAACAGTTAAGTTCAAAGGTGTGTCTAGCTTGATTTTAATGAATTCGGTGTTATCAGCTTGTTTCGGTATTCGCCCAATGCTATCGGCATAGTTATTATCGTTAATTACCAGCAGCGTTCTAGCATCAAGTGGCAGTACACTCTCAATCGTTACAAAGGGAAATGCGAACACACCGTTTTTAGTGGCATTTGTACCAATACCCTTGGGGTCAGAAATATTCAGCAAATCTAATAATAATTCTTTTTCTACAAAACCTGCTTTATTTACTTTGTCAAGATTAATTTTGTAAAGACGCTTGAACGAGGCAGGTGTTTTAAAAGCCGGATTATTGGGGTCGCCTTGATTCTTATCCCGTTCAATCACAATATATTCGTTATCGTTAACCGCAGTTAATTCGCCAATGGCATGACTTGCATTTTCTAACTTGTATGCAAAAACCCTGCCTGTATATTTTTGATTGGCTATATCAAACTCATTAATCAACAAACGAGTAGGCACATCTTTTTTTAGTACACCTTCTAACATTGCATACAGCTTTGTCTTACTTGTATTAATCGCTAAACCTTCAAAACCGCTAGAACCGCCCAAGTTAGCTTCACTTGTACGCTTCGGTTCTGGAAACGATGCAAATTCTGGGTTATCAGGAGATTTCACAAATTCTTCGGTACCTTTTTGTGCAAAATTTGGTAGTGGTATGGGAGGCGCCAGTAGTTCACCAGTTTTATCAAAATGTAGTAAAAACGGGCCAAACTCATCTCCTACCCAAAAACTACCATCTTCTAGGCGCCGAAAAGATTCTGGGTCAAAGTCACCACCTGTGAGCAAGCGATTGATTTTGATTCGCTGCGACACAGCAATATTACTTAAAGGGTAATTTACTTGCTCTGCGACAGTAGAAAAATTCGCTTTTTTGTTACGGTCGTTGAGTTCAATAAAGCTTTGGCGACTAAACCGCACAAGTCGCTCTCCCGTTTGAAAATCTACAGGATATACTTTGCCCGTAAAAAAATCTGGTTCAACCGCGTATATCCGCAGCACAGAATCTAAAGAATTACTTTTGGCGCCAAACCCATTATCTGAAATCACGTAAAATGTACCCTCTTTCGGCCCAAGCTCAACACACGAAAATCCTTGTACTGGTTGAGCAAATAAAAAAGGGGTAGTACGTTGAGTCTTTTTAAACTGCCCACTAGTAGATCCAGGAGCAAATGTATCAGCCGCTAAAATTGCCCGTCCAACAAGTTCGGCAGCTTGCACTTGCGAAACGCTTAGTAGCGAAATAACAGCTAACATTAAGGTGAATTTGAACATAGTTAAAAGTTTTAATAAATTTCGTAGAGACGCGAAATTTCGCGTCTCTACAAAATTATTGTGCCTCAACGCGGGGAAGACCCATGCTGTAGTTAGCAACACGGGCATTTAGGTTGTAGCTAATTTCACCCTTTTGTAGAAGTGAGCGGATTAAATGTTCTAAATCTGAGCCGATGCGACGGAGGTTATAGTCGGTAAGGTCACTACCTGCGGAAGCTTCGACATATTCGTCGAATTTGCGATAAACCTGTTGTAGGGCATCCTCGCTCCAATTAAATTCGTTATCGGGGTCAACGTCCAGCGTTAAAACTTGACTGCTGGGTACCAATTCCCCAGATGCGTCTAATTCTGCCGCAAAAATACGGATGTGCCGGGTTGTTGACTTAAGCAGCATTGCGTTGTCTTCCATAGGGAGGAATGTTTTCAGGTAAGGGTTAATTTCACTCTAAATAATTGTAGACTCTCTCACCCCAACTCTTTGCCCCTATATTTGTTGATGCAAAGCATTCGTATTTGAGGCTACAGAATAGATTTATGTTGATTTCTTTATTTTTTTGGGAACTAGACTATTTTAGTTGCGGTCATTCGGCAATAGTATTTACAACAAACCGGGTTTCTATGGAAACCCGGTTTCTGACTACAAAAAGTTTCGTTCATACCGATGCAGTTATTTATTGTCAAAAAACACTTAGTTTCTTTACCCAATTCTTATCAATTTTCGTTCAAATGAACAAATCATACATTTAGTATTTTTACGTAGCAATGATGCAGTTGGCTCTAGCGTGACATTCTCAAAAAAAATTCCGCGTTATCACTTACGTATAAACACCATATTAAAGGTAAAAAGAAAAACTGTTGTTGACGTTAATATCAAGTTGATGTAAAAACCTTTAAAAAGCACCAGCAAGTTCTTACAGAAACTTTATTGTATAGAATCATAAAAATTGAATAATAGTTATGGTTTACCTAAATTGCAGCTGGTGGGGGTAGCTGGGTAAATTGAGAGACAAAAAAGAGTATAGGTACAAAAAAAAGTAAACAAAGGAGCAACATGGGATACAAATTGCATTGACTAACAAGAATTCTTAATTCAAACTAGAGAGATTTAAAAAAGATATAGCTAATAGCAGCGATTTAAACTGCTGCTCCCCAGTAACGACTGACCCAACAACCGAAGGAATCCTGAAAATTATGAACTCGAAACCGTTACCACGTGCAATTAATAGTGTAGAAGTTGGCGTATACGAATGTGAAATCCATCTCAAGTTTCGTTTGGTTGAGGAAAAAAGTTTATTTTCCGACCGTGACCAATTACTACAAGTGCTTTTAGAAGCATTAGTAGATGGCTCAGATGATTTCATTCAGACTTTGCAAACAGCCGTCAAAGCGCATGAGGTTAGCGAGTTTAAGGCTTCTCCGCAAATGCGTCGTCAATTAATGCGTTTACGTAACTCTACTGAAACAAATCAATAATACTTAAATAATTTAATCTAAGTAGACCGTTCATAGAATAGATAAAAAGGTAAATTTTTAAGTTTGCCAGCAATACTCTATGTTCACAGTCTGTACACAACATGCACGTACAAGTCGGCTTATGTAACGAAAACCCTACAACTTCTATCCCGATGCTGTATAGGCTTTCAAAGGCAGTCCCATAATTCTATTAGGCACGTCGATTGGTCAGCAGGAACAACCTTTAATTAAATGGATTTTATTTTTAGGTGTTTTCTAAGGATAAACAAGCGGCCGATGCACTTCACTTTGATTAAGTAACAGCCTTAATTGTAGATTGCCTAACAAGCTCTTAACGGGAGGAAAGTCGTCACGTTTACAGTAGCCCTCACCCATTGCACTACACAAGATACTTGGGTGCCTACTAAACCAATCATTCCTTGCTTATAGCAAGGTCAGATTGACAACCAAATTATTCCAGGGTAATTTTTCGCGCGGAGCAATACATTTTCATAAATTTTTGCATTAGGAGACAGGGGGACTTTTAGACACCCCCCGTAACTCCTACTTTGCCAATCCGTGTTCGAGTGCAAAACGTACTAATTCAGTACGGCTATTTGTACCAGTTTTACTAAATAGACGACTAACGTATTTTTCGACGTTGCGAACGCTTGTTTCTAAACGACGAGCTATTTCTTTATTCATTAATCCTTCGGCAACCAGATTTAAAACACTTTGTTCTCTAGGTGTCAAATCGATAGTAAATGGTGCTGGTGATTGCGCTATTGCATTTTTCTGGGTTAACAGTGCTTTGATTTGAGCAATTTGTTTCGCCAGTTCGGCAATATCTGGCGTTTCACCATCATCACCTGATTGCTGCGTACTAGGAGTACGTCGTATCAATAAATTTTCGACAATAGCAACCAATTCATCTGGGTCAAACGGCTTGGGTAAATAGGCATCTACTCCTGCCTGGTATCCTTGAATACGGTCACCAGTCATACCCTTTGCTGTTAAAAATACTACGGGTAATGATTTAAAACGAGCGTCTTCACGTACTTGCTTCAGAAATTGATAGCCATCTACTTGTGGCATCATAATGTCCGAGATTAGCAAATCTGGTGTATTTTGTTGCATCAAATCCCACCCTTCACGGGCATTACTGGCAACTTGAACGCTGAAACCACTATCTTCTAAGTAATCTTTTACGGCTTCGCGCAATCCTGGTTCATCATCTACCAGTAACAATTGTGCTGACATTGACTCATCCTTGTCCCATACTTTTCTTCAATTTAACGCGATTTTATGGCGCCAGTGCAGAAACCGGGTCTCTTTATCGGTATCTTGCAATAGAAACAAAGATTTCACATAGAAACCCGGTTTCTTGAGTTTCTACAACCAATGAATATCAGAGGCATTTTCTGGCATAGTCGCTGACATTTGACCGTAATAGCGCGCTCTTGCAGTAAATAATCCAATTGGAGTACTTAATATATCAATCACACTTCCTTTACCCAAAGCAGCTTTTAAAGTAAGTTTGGGCACTTCTTTAACAATCCAACGAACCAAACCGTAGCCACATTCAGAGAGCGTTATTGCCCGCATTAAATCAATACCGTACAATTCGTGCAGGTAGCGATTAGAACGTCCATAACGGCGCCATTGGGAAGCAAGTTCTTTCAAAGTAGTACGATGACGGTGTTGAACGATAGCAAGAGGCGCAAATTCTAATTTACCAATATACTCTTGTTGAATTCGCCAGCAAATATCGGCGTCACCCCCTGTCGTCAAATAAGGACGGAATAAGCCAACTTTTTGCAACGCGATACGTCGAATTGCTAAATTAGCCGTTTGACCGTAAGGACGAAACTTATGTGCTAAAGTATGTTTCTGTGATAACGTCTCTTCACGGTCGGCGAATCTTTCCAATATTGTCTTGCCAGGAAGTGAAGCTACTTCACCCGCGACTATGGCAACATCAACATTAACAAAGGGTTGTACTAATAACTCTAACCATTGCGGTTGTGGACGACAGTCAGCATCTGTAAATGCAACAATTTCTCCTGTTGCCGCACGAATTCCTGTATTTCTAGCTGCGTAAGAGCTTTGTATTTTATTTTCGCTTAATGGATGTATTGTAATTGGACACTGTTCTGCCGCTGTTTGTAGATATTGTAGGGTATTGTCGCTGCTGTTATTGTCTACAAGTAAATATTCTACGAGTTCTGATGGATAAGTTTGTGCCAGTAAGCAAGGTATTAGCTCGCGTAAATCTTCTTCACCATTATATATCGGTACCACTACAGAAACTTTGGGCAAATAGTTTATGTGTTTGTTATTTGATGTATCGTTTGATTTTGTAGTCATAAAATAAGGATTTTGAATAATGGGATTTACTACTTACTACTTACGTTTTATAGTATTCCCAATCCAAAATCCTGAATTAATATTTGTGTAGAGACGCGATATATCCCTACCCTTCGGGATATCCTTCGGATAACGGCAAAACCTCCGGTTTGCGCGTCTCTACATTGATTACAGTTTCAAATCAACTGCACGTCCGTTGACGGGTCTTTGTGAGGTTTGATTTGGTGGAGACGGTTTTGCAAAGTTATTGCTGGTTAGTACTGATAGCGCGCGAGCGTACTGAGGGTCATTTGGTGTACCTAATAAATCTGGATTTGATGCTAGGTAGCGCTGCTGTGACTCACTCAGGTCAATTTTGACATCTGGGGTAATACCTTTGTGGTTAATATCGGTTCCTTGTGGTGTGTAGTAGTGGGCAATTGTAATTGCTACACCCGAACCATCTGCTAGTTCGTGTACAGATTGTACTAGAGCTTTACCGAAACTTTGAGAACCAATTACAACTGCACGCTTATTATCTTTAAGGGCGCCTGTAAGAATTTCACTAGCACTAGCAGAATTACCATCGATTAATACAGCCAAAGGTAAATTTGTCAATGCTGTACGGTTAGCTTTAAAGGTTTCATCGCTTACACCTTCACGGTCTACTGTGCGAACAATTGAACCATTGTCCATCCACATGCGCGCGATTTCGATACTCGCTTGTAGTAAACCACCTGGGTTGCCACGTAAATCTAATACGTAACTATCGGCGCCTTTAGTGCCTAGGTCACGAATAGCTTTTCGCATTTGGTCGCCAGCATGGGCACTAAATTCACGTAGACGAATATAACCAACGCGCTTAGTACCTTCATTACGTAAAGCGTAGCGAACAGTTGGAACTTCGATAGTAGCTCGTGTTAAATTTAAATTAAAATCGCCTCTGCCGTCACGTAATAATCTTAAGGTGACTGGTGTTCCAGCTTTACCACGAATCAACTTCGAGGCATCGTCAACCTTCATGTTTTGCGTAAGTTTGCCGTCAATTGCGACAATTTGGTCACCGGGTTTAACACCTGCCCTCAAAGCTGGTGAGTTTTCTATGGCTTCAACAACCGTCAAGCGCTTAGTTTTAGTATTAACCTCCATCCGGATACCAATCCCAGATACTTCACCCGAAGTCTGACTAGTCAGGGCTTCATATTGCTTAGGATCCATAAATCGAGTGTAGGGGTCACCCAACTTTTGTAAAGCACCGCGAATGGCAACATATGCTTCGTCACGTGAAGAGTAGTTTTTACTCAACAAGTCCTGGCGAACAGCCACCCAATTTTGTTGATTAAATTTGCCATCTACATATTCACGGTTTACTAGCTGCCACACTTGGTCCACAATCGCTTTTGGACTATCTTGTAGCGCAGCTTTAACCGACCGACACCATGCCGGACCAAACACAGAGAGCATAGCTGTGGAGGCAATCGCTCCACCAATCACAGCGACTTGCAGCGGCGAGTAACGTTTCGCAGATTGGTTCATGTATATTAGCTGGAATAATTATGTGTTGTTGACAGTTTAGCAATTAGCTTTTTAAAGAAGCGATTAAAGTCTTTATACTGTTTTTGCTTCCTCAAAAAAAGGAAATTTACCGGAAATTTATTTTGGAAAACATATGTAACTGTTGATACATCCTTTTTTTAATAGAGCCGATTCTCTCCCTACGCAACTTAGAATCAAATGACACCCTTATATACGTACAAAGCACCTAATCTTGTGTCTACTAAGATAGCACTTGAATCTTTGAAATGTAGGAATTTTAAGAAAGATTACTCCATTAAATTCTATGATAAACAATAAGACAAAAAGTTACACACTATTCACCCGCCCGAACCGTAGACTTCGGTTGTTAAGGTGGCAATTTTTACAAAAACTCAGCTTGGGTTTATGCTTTCTCCTTTGTATTTGGCTGGTTTTTAACACTATAACCTTAATTAATTCATCTTCCAAGCCAGTTAGTGCCACTTTTGTGTTAGGTGGAAGCATTGCACGCGAAGTTTATGCCGCTGATTTTGCATCTAAAAACGCTAAAATCCCGGTTCTCATCTCACAAGGTTCCCAAGAACCATGTATTTTTTCGATTTTTAAGCGCAAAAGAGCCATTTTGGGTAATATTTGGCTAGAAAAGTGTGCAAATTCAACTTTTGATAATTTTTTTTACAGTTTGCCTATTTTGGAGAGTTGGAAGGCTCGTAAAATCAAGTTGATTACCTCGCACAGTCATTTACCCCGGGCCAAATGGATGGCACAAATTATTTTTGGAGCGCATGGCATCTGGGTAGAGTTTGACGTTGTGCAAGAACAAGGTGTTCCCGGTAACCAAGAATCATCCTTCAAAACTGCGTTGGATATTATTCGCAGCTTTGCTTGGGCACTATGGAGCCATTTTCAACATCCACAATGTGCAAATGTAATAAATCTTAAAGATGTAAATTTAGACGCTTGGCGCCAAACTGGCTATAAATGCGAACGACAAATGGGTATTGAGAGTATAGACGAGCAGAAGTAAAGTTTACACCACTCACTATACACAACTAGTGTTATTGAAAAATTGTGGCAAAAGTCATTTTGTTACCATGACTTTAGTCATGTTTTTTTTCCTTACTAGACACAGAGAGAACAGTTAAGAGGAATAAAAACTAAATAATATTCTCTGATAAGTTAAATATAATAGTACATTTGATGAAGAAATCTTGAGTATAACATTTGGTATGTTTTTATTTTTACAAGCTCTATAGCCTGTAAGATATAAAAATGAATCAGATACGGAGAACCGATGTTTTAATAAAATGAATTATTCAGTAAAATTTAATTCTTTATTATTGGTAATTTCACTGTAAAGGTGGCGCTTTGATTTTCGCCGGGACTTTCTACCCAAATCGTTCTTCCATGCAGTTCGACTAATTGACGCACAATTGCGTTCCCCAAGTCCTAAACCACCAAAGTTACGAGTGGTGGAACGAGTTTAGTATACCAAATTCAAATTACCGAGGCTGTCTTATCTGTGCTACAACTCTTGAAATCACGAATCAAAAATTCTTCCTGCCATTGCATTTACCGCAGAAAGTGGAACATCAGCAAAATACGCGCGTTGAAACTGTTCTTCTTGAACTGCTGCTAAAAATTGTTCGAGTGCAGATTGTGCTGATGATAAATTTGATTGATGTTGGTTGCTTTCGACGAATATTAAATTACGGTCATTGAAAGTACTTTTGATACCTAAATTTCGTAAAGCTTTTAATCCTAAATGTAAAGGTTGGTCTCCAATACCAAGTTTTTCTCGTAGTTGGACGCGCGTAACTGGTTGAGTCGTGCGCGCGAGGTATTTAGCAAGTCCTGCTAATTTATACCAAGTATCTTGTGGTGATTCCCAACGGGGTTTTGACCAAGCTAGTGCTAAAGGTTGATTAAGATGGTATGACTTTTTAATCCATGCGCGGATTTCATCCCAACTCGCTGGACATTCTTCTAGTAAGAGTGCTGAGTGCTGAGTGCCGAGTGCTGAGTTTTCTAAAGAATGGCGCCAGTCTAGTATTGGATTTGAGATTTTTTGAGTATTTGGTAGTGAATTAGTACTAGGCCGTACTGCTATGAGACGAATTTCGTAGCGTTTTTTAAAGCTGTTATAGTCGAGTTCGGCGATACAATCACATTTACCCTCTGGTAGTTCTTCTTTATAATGTCCCCACCATATACCTGGGAATGGATTTATTGTAGAGTTATCAAGAATATCAAACTCGGTTTTGATATATTGTATTTTTTTACCTTGCGTGTCTTGTTGGTTACGATGCCAAGCATTTTTAAACCAGCAATTTTGAATCAACAGTTTGGGAACTGGGTTGCCCATTCCGCAGGGTTCTAGTAGTTTAAACTCTAAAAATAATTCTTTGCTTAAGTCTGCTACTTGAACTTTTATATCAGCTTGTATCGTTGGCGCCAATATTGCGGTACCTATTGAAAGTCGTAGTTGCTGATTTATTGCTTCGCTAAATAAAGGAATATTTTCTACAGGTAAACTTAACCCAGCTGCAAATGGATGTCCACCAAATTTATGTAGTAAGTGTGCTTGGTCTTTGACTAATTGGTATAAGTCTACGGAATTTATCGAACGTGCAGAACCACGAGCAAGGTTGCTAGGAGAATGTTCTGTACTTAGTAGAATAGTTGGGCGCCCTGTTTCTTGTGCTACTTGCCCTGCTACGAGTCCTAATACTCCTGCTGACCACTGTGGGTCTGAGAGAACTATAACGTTTGTTGTCGATAAATCTGTTTGGGAAAGCTTTTGATTGACTTGTTGTGTGATATCTTTTTGCAGAGATTTACGACGCGCGTTTGCTAGTTCGGTTTCTTCTGCAAGCTGACTAACGCGCGTTTGGTCGCGACTTGTTAGTAATTCTACGCAGAATCTCGCGTCACCTTGAATACGACTAACTGCGTTGATGCGTGGTCCCAAACCAAAGGATATATCAGTTGGCCTATCGCCACTTTTTTGACACAGTTCTAATAGTCTACCTACTCCTGGGCGCCGACGTAGTGCGGGTGGTTGTTGAAAATCGGTTTGTAAACGCTGAATTCCTCGCTGCGCTAAATAACGACAGTCTCCGCTAAGTTGTACTAAGTCAGCAATAAGTCCAACTGCAACTAAATCTAGTAAATCTTCGAGTGGTTGCTGTGCTACATTCGGTAAAGCTGTATAAAGTGCCTCGACTAATTTATAAGCTACTGCAACTCCAGATAAATTATATAAGGGATGTAATGACGGTAAATAACGTGGGTTAATTATTGCTGTGACATTTGGGCGTTCGGTTGGTAAAGTATGATGGTCTGTAACTATGACATCTACATCATACTTGTTTGCGTAAGTAATTTCTTGGATGTTTGTGCTACCTGTGTCACAAGTAACTATCAGCTTGCATCCTTGTTTAATAAGCGTTTCAATGCCTTTTATATTAAGTCCATGCGATTCGCTAATGCGATTGGGAATGTAATAAATTAATTTGGTGTCCTGGGTAAAAAATTGTCCTAGCCCATCCCATAATACTGCTGTTGATGTAATACCATCGGCATCGAAATCTCCCCAAATTGCGACTTTTTCATGGTTGGCACGCGCTGCTTGTAACCGTGCTATGGCTAACTGCATTTCTTGACCAAATTCAAATGGACTTGCTGATTTATATATTTTTGGGTTAATAAATGCTTCTAGTTGTTCGACTTGATTAATTCCTCGCTGCCATAATAAGCTTGCGGCAAATTTACCGCTCGAATTTGGTGTGTAGCGTTTGACTGCTTCGGTGAACCACTGCGGTGGTTGTTCGGTTGTGATTAAATTCCAATGCGGTTGAGGTTGCATTGCAGGAGGGTTTTTTGGAATTTGATTGTTGAATTATGTAATCGTAGAGACGTTACATGTAACGTCTCTACATTAATAATACACACGTTCTGAGAGAATTTTATGATCTTCTACCACTGCCGCGACTAGGTACTTCTTTTTCGTCGTCAGATTCTGCGAGCGTTTTCATGGTGGGCATTTCTATTTGACTATGGTGCTGATGTATTGCCATCCAAGCACGCGCTCTAATTGCGACTTCTTCGTCGTTGTTTGCCATTTCTAAAAGCGGCGCCGTGATTTGTGGTAATTTATCTGGTTGAGTCTCACTCGCAGCATTTGCAAGTGCTTCTAGTCCAGTTACTGCTGCATAGCGCACTACCCATTCTGGGTCACGACAAACTTGAATTAAGGTTTCGAGCGCTTGCTGTTGAGAGGTTGAGCGCTGTTCAGATGGCATTTGCTGCCAGTGAATTGTTCCTAAACCCCGCGCTGCTGCTCGACGTACACTTAAAGCAAAGTCATTTTTTGCAGCATCGAGTAAAGTATTAAATCCTCTGGGGTCACCAATACCTGCTAATGCACGTACTGCCCAAGCACGCGCTCCATAGTTATAGTTATCAAGTAATTGCAATAGAGGTTTTACGGCTTTTTCCCCTATTTCGATTAACCCATCAACTGCTGCAACTGCGGCGCCGGGGTTATTATATCCTAGAGCTGCAATCAATGTTGGTACGGCATCTTCTGAACCAGAAGATGCAAGATTTTGTACAGCTTTGACTAATTTCGCTGAGGAATCAGCTTCTTCTACTGCACTAATTAATTGTTGAACACTATTCATAAAGTTAGGAGTTAGGAGTTAGGAGTTATGAGTTAAGAATTAGAGTTAGAAGTTAGGAATAAAACTCAGCACTCAGTACTCAGCACTCAGCACTCATTACTATTTAAAGTAATGAGTCCATTAATTTCATGACTTTTATAGCATCGTCAGATAAAGTGGGGGTGGGGGGTGTTAACTCTCTTACCTGGTATTCTAGTAATCCTTTCAGTGCGATTAATTTTAAACTGTTTTCTGCAAGAGTTTGAGCAATTGCGTCTGCAGCTTCAAAGTATCCTATTGCACCTAAGTCTGCGAGTGCGGTGCGTCGTAGTTGTAGGTTATTTCCTGCTAAGGCTTTTACCAACCGTTCTCCATATGAAGAATTTTTTGTTAGTTGGTACATTGCACGTGCTGCTGAGTACTGTACCCGTTCGACTGGATGCTTTAAAAATAGTTCAATTTGTGGTACGCATTCTTTGGCGCCAAGATTGCCTAAAGCTTCTAATATTGCATCATACGGCTGGCTTGGGGTAGATTCAATAACTAATTCTTCACCTGTTAATCCAGTAATTAATAAGTTATGTAAAGCAGGAATTGCGCTTGCATCTGATAACATCCCTAATGATTCGGCGGCTGCTTCGCGCAGGTAATAATCAGAACATTCTAAACTTTTAATTAAAGCAGGTACTGCGCTTTTATCATTTAGTTTACCTAACGCGCGGGCTGCATTGCGTCGCAGTGGATAACCACCTTCGGGTGTTCTATCAAGCTCATCTGCGAGTGCTTCAATTAAAAGAGTAATTGCTCGTGGTTCGTTAACTTTAAATCGACCTAACCACCAAGCAGCATAAAATCGCAAACCAGAATCTGTACCTTCTAGATTTGCGATTGCGGTTTCTATTGTTAATGATTCACCACCGCCAGGTGTTTCTGACGGTGATGAGGGTTGAAAGTTATCCTTATTGGAATTCATTTTTAAAAGCGTCGGCATTAGTATCTGATTGGGCGCCTTCACTATATAAAGGCTCAATGTTTACTATTTTGCCACCCATACGGGTAATTCGCTGCATTTCTGAATTCATGCGGTTATAAGGAACGGTTATAAAAGTGCTAGCACTTGAACGAATTTGATAATCGGTTTTATCAGTTTCTTCGTTTTGGCGTATTCCTGTTACTTCGTAGCGAAAGTAACGTGCTGCTGATTGTTTGTTGGGTGCGATTTGACCAAGCATATATTTTTGTTGCGAATAAATGATTTTTCTTGTTGATATAAGGGGGCGGGCAGGGATGCCCGCTCCACAAGAGAGATTAGAGAGGGGTTACGCTGGCGATTTTGCCGCCTTGTTTTAGAACTCTTTGGATGTAGGTGGATAATTCTTCGTAAGGAATTACCACTGCTTGGTTAACACGGCGAGTGCTGGGATAACCAGAACCAAATACTTTTGCGGCTTCAACGCGGAACATTCTACCTTCTTTTCCAAAGGTTGCGGCGCCACCAAATGTACTGCTAGGTGTGATGCCACGACCTGGTGCAACGTATGCAAATCCTTCGCTACCATTACCGCTAGGAGGAACTACTGCACTGGCACTATTGCGACCTAATTCGACTGCTAGGTGTGGAGTGGCACCTCTAAGTTGTGCGCGGTCACTGTTTGCATAACCACGATATAACTGGAACATGCGGTTGAATCCGACAGTTTTTTGACCAGTTTGGGTTTTGAAACCACGGTAGTAAGGAACGATGTTTTCACCGAAGTTTTCTTCATATTCTTCTGAATCTACGAATGAATCGATGTCAGCATCGTAACCTTGGTTTTGATACATGTCTAAGTGAAAAACAACTTCGGACTCGTCGTAAGGTGCGCGTCCTAGTAGGTGTTTGTAATTTAACTCGATGGTACGAGTTTGGAAGTTGTTGTAAAAGAATTTTTCTTTGTATAGCTCGGATTTTGCAACTTGACGTACAAAGTCACGAACTGTAATTTTACCATCACGTAAGAGTGATTCAGCACTAATTAAACGCTGTGACTTCATTAGGTAGTCGTTACCTAAGAGTTGACGGTAAACTGCTGAAATTGCGAATTCAATTTCATCTTTTGTTGCGTATTGACGTATCTCAACTGGAGTTACATTAGTATAAGCTTCGGTTCCTAGACGTGATGCTGCGGTTGTGACTGCCATGTATTAGACCTTTTTAGACTTTATAGATTTTGAACAAGTTGAATTTGATTCAAAAAAAGCAATTTACGCTCTTGTTATGCTCATCACTTTATTGCCCTTGCGGTTCAACTGCTGCAATTTCGAGGAGAGTTGTTCGTAGGGTACTAGTATTTCAGTGGTTACTTTACGTACTACCGTTGATTTGAGTGAAGCAGAACTCATTAAACGAATTCGGTAAACTTCACCTCTAGAACCACTTGCTGCTCCTGCTAATGCGTTAGTTGATGCTGGGTGTATTGGTGAGGCAAGATTTTTCGCGACTTCCCAAGTTAACCGTCCGTTCTTGTATCCTTGGGCGAGGTCACTAGAAGCGTAGCCTCGATACAATTGGAACATTCGGCTATATCCAATGTTCTTTTGACCAACTTGGCTTTTGAAACCTCGATGGTATGGAACGATATTTTCGCCAAAATTATTTTCGTACTCTGGTGAGTCGATGTATGAATCAATATCCGCTTCGTAGCCTTCTGTATTATATAGGTCTACATGGTAAGCTATTTCAGATTCATCTTCTGGTGCCCGTCCAAGTAAATGTTTGTAGTTGAGTTCGATGAATCTGACTTGCGAGTTGCTATGAAAGTATTTATCGCGGTACAGTTCTGAAACTGCAACAGCACGTACAAATTTTTTGACTGTAATGCTACCGTTACGTAATAATGACTCAGAAGTGAGAAGACGGTCGCTATCCATCAAATAAGAATTACCCAATATTTGACGATAAACTGCCCGAATTACTATTTCGATATCCTCGTCACTTCGGTCAGAACGTAACTCAATGATTGGAGTTTCTGCAACTATCGCAGTCATATTACCTAGCCTCCCTTACACTATAGTGTTGTATTCACCTATGTAAGTAACGACCGACTAAATCAAATCAACACGCGCTTATATACGCCAAAGAATGCCTGAGAGTACACACTATCGGCAAAGCTTTCTATAATATCGTATTCAATTTTATCAAAAACTAAAATTCAGAATCACTTGAGTGAAGTTAAGTGAATTAGAGTCTTGAATTTACTATTCATGGGAAAAAGCAAGATTTTTTTCTTGAAATACCCTTCTTTTCTATTTCCCATGAGCGCGAATATTATCTAGAAAGCTAACGCGCTCTTGTTGAAGTCGTTTCGTTTTTACAAATCTTTTTAAAATTAAAACTGCCCGGAAAGCTAAACAACTCCTAGCTTTATGGCCAGTTGAGCCGCTCAACCTTCCGGGCAAAGAGTCCCGCGTCTTAGCTTAGGACGTTAATTGCGTAATCGATGTATGAATTAGCTTCTACAGCAGGGTCACCACTTAAACCGTGGTTGCTCTTGATGTACTTGAGAGCTTCTACGTACCAGCTGGGAGATAAATCAAATGTTTTGTTGATTTCTGCCAAACCAGCAATGAGGTAATCATCCATTGGACCAGTTCCACCAACAACTAAGCAGTAGGTAACCATTCGCAAGTAGTAACCGATGTCACGTACACACTTTTCTCTACCTGTTTGGGTAGAAGCGTAGTTTGGCCCTTGCATTTGAGTGGTGTAAGGGAACTTTTGGTATACAGCATTTGCTGCACCATCTGCCAAACGTTGTGCGTTGCTGGTCAATGCTTTAGCAGCTTCTAAGCTTGCTGTTGCTTGACGATAACGACCAAAAGCGGTTTGCATTTCGGTGCTGCTTAGGAAACGTCCTTGTGAGTCAGCAGATGCTACTGCTTCGGTAAGAGGAGTTTTCATCGGTCCAGTATCTCCCTTTTACAAAATTTTGTTTAAAGTAGTTTATGTCGAACTGACTATATGTCAGCGATTGCGGTGCGGTAGTTGAACTACAGCTTATGATACAGCAGATGCTGCACGGTCGAAGTAGCTAGATACTTCAGACATCAATGCGCTGCAATCACCTTTGGTGATATTGTTGGGGTCGCCAGCAATTGCTAATGCTGCTTCTTTCATCTTTTGAACGCCAACTGCTACTGAAGCTCCGGGGGTTCCTAAAGCCAAGTAGGTTTCGCGTAAACCGTTCAAACAACGGTCATCGAGAACACTAGCGTCGCCAGAGAAAATTGCGTAGGTTACATAGCGCAAAATGATTTCCATGTCGCGTAAGCAAGCAGCCATACGACGGTTGGTGTAAGCGTTTCCACCAGGTGCGATTAGCTGAGGCTGTTCTGCAAACAATGCACGAGCCGCGTTAGCAACAATTGCTGAACCGTTGCTGGTGATACGGTTTACAGTGTCCATGCGCTTGTTGCCATCACGAACCATGTTCATTAAAGCGTCTAATTGTGAGCCGCTCAGGTACTCACCGCGAGCATCAGCTTGGGATACTACTTTAGCAAACGCATCTAACATCGATTCAATCTCCTATCTGCTTGATTTTCGACTTTAACTTTGCTTCAAAACTGAAATAACTTAAGCACTCACTCTTGAGAAACTCAGTTTTTGGCTGATGTCAGGCTGCAATAGCAGCACGGAAAGGTAAAAAGGACATCTGTTATACAGTTTAGTAGTCCTTGTGCCAAAAGATTAAAACTTTTTAACAAAACTTTATCTTTGGCTGAAAAGCATAAAAGCACGAATAAGCAAGACTTTGGTCAACCTCGTTCTGCTTTTTACCCTTCCAAATTTAATTTATACAATGCCTTTGCCCTAAATTTCGTTACAAATTATTATGATGTCGAGTCAAACCGTTACATAACTTCATGTAAATGCTCATAGTCAGTCTAGGCTTGGGTTTCAGCCTTATGGAGGAGTCACACCTATGCTCCAAAGAGTTAATGTTGCCAGTTTTCTCTCCAGGTCGAACACGCATCCCTATATCAGGAAGGACGAGGATGCCCATCTGACTCTATATGGTTATTTAATTTTTATCAGTCCTAATATTGGCGCCGTATATCCCTCTTGTGTCACTCTCCGAAAAGTTTTATCATTTCTGAATTCTAGAGTTATTATACAGTAGGCGATTACAGGCTTTTTTCTTCATATAAACTCGCTTAGAGCATGGAATTTGTCAAAAATTAGATGAGCAAACGCGCTCATTGCCTAATATACTTAGGACTTACGCTAAAAAACCTGGTTTCTACGCATTCATTGTCGCAGACAAATCTTCATTTTTATTACATGCTATCAACGTATATTCCAGGTTTCTAAGTTTTCATGCGTAAGTCCTGATACCTTCTGTTAGGAAAATATGAATAATAGGAGAAACCGGAGAGTGACAGAAGAGGGATATCTACTTTGAACTATCGCAGTGCAAATTTGAGGCAGTTTATTAGTTTGAAAAGTTTATTAAAGAAAATTTTGAATTTAAAAATAAAGAACACGCTCGTCGCAAAGGAAGAAGGAAAAATTTATTATTTGCAATAAAAATATGATTAATACTGAAGTTATTGATACAATTTATTCAGGCGCCGCACAAAACTTTAAATAGTTAAGAGCTAGGAATTACAATTCATAACTCCTAACTCATAACTCGTAACTCCTAACTTTTTTAAATTCTTCTTTCTAAATACTGTCCAATCATGATTTCTTCGCCTGCACGCGAGATAATAGTTTGGCGGGTGCGATGGCTTGCACCAATAAGTTTAATTTCTTCCTCGAATGCAGAACCGTTGTACTCGGTTCGTAAATGCAGCGTTTTGGGGTCACGTAAAGTGTATATAGCTGTGACTGGCTTTGGTGTAGCAAAACCACGGTCACGATACAAAATATTTCCTTGAATACCAAATATTGTTGAACCTGTGGTGGGTTTACGTCCTGGTTCTGAGTAGTTACTTTCCCATGTAATTCTGCTGCCACAAATTATTGCGTTTGGGTCTTCTAATTCGTGCATTTGGGCAAGCTCTAACAATTCTTCGTTGCCCCGTTCTAAATATTTAACTGTTATGTGACTAACGACTTCTTCTATTTGTCCACTCTTTAGGGTGTAGTAACGACGCTCTGAGTGCCAGTTACCTTCTGATTGCTCAAAAAATTGCTGTGCTAATGCCTCTAACGTATACTGCGCGGTCTGTACGGATGTTGTCATAGTTAATACCTCTTTCACGATTACACCATCATATCCTTGACATTTGGTCAAGCTCTTCCCAAAGTCGTTTACATATCTTAACATTAAAAAATGTTTAATTCCGTATACATTGCTAGTGAAGAACTATACGCTTTTAGCGGAATTTGCAGTTTGTGTGGATGAATCAGCTTGATACGGAACAGTAAGGGCGCCTTCTTTCGGTATCATTGTAACGAAGGTGCAAACAGCAATCGGTAGTACCAGGTACTTTCCAGGTCATTTGACCACTCAAATTTTCACTCATAAATGTCTCCAATAGGTTAATAACTGTAATATATAGCTACAGTTTGTAGGTATATTTTTACGGATTTTGGCAGACTGACATAAAATTACTGTCAACTAAGATACTTTTAGCTTCAATATTTAAATTAGAATTTACATAAGATTTGTGACTCGAATAATCCTCGCCAAATGTAAATATTAAAAGTGTACTTGTTCGGCGCCAGACAAACATCGCCCATGAGTAGAGACGTTGCATTGCCTATGGATAGAGACGTTACGTATAACATCTCTACAACTATGGTTATAATCACGTATGATTAATGTGACAATTTTGAAGTGGTGCGCGGAATGAAAAAATTTTGCAGGCGCCTGATTGCTTTTGCACTTGGGTTAGGAATATTTGGTAGCATTGCCTTTGGCGGAAGTTTATTACAAACTGCCACGAGTAAACAACCTGTTTCAACTGAATATAGTAAACAGTTTGCCAATATAAAACGTGATACAAAACAACTACGCACGTTCCTGCAAAAAATGCCCAAAGGTGGAGAACTACACACACACCTAAGTGGCAGCATCGCTCCCGAACGTTTACTTGAACTTGCTGCACAGTCAAAACAATATCGTTATTTTATTCGCGTACCAAAACAAAGCTGGAAGAGTGATGATGCAAACGCATATAAATTTATCGCTGTACCTTTAGAAAAAACTGCTCCAGACCCAGACAATAACGCGACTTCTGTAGCTGTTGCAAATCTTGTTAACCCACGTACAGAAATTGAGCGTAAACAGCGCGCAATGTATCTAAGTTCTCAAATGATAGGAGTCAACGAGCCAAACCCTAATAACGTATTTTTCAACGCGGTGTTTGCTCGTGGTGATGCGCTAACGGGAAACCCAGAAATCATTCGTGAAATGTTGGCTGAAACAGTAAATAATGCACGGCGCCACAATTTGAGTTACGTTGAAGTTATGCTATCACCGTTTCCCAATACTCCTGTTGGTGCAAGTAAAGCAGATGAATATAAAGTATTAAACTTAACGGCAGCACGCGAGCATATGAGTAATTTACTTGCAGCAGTGCAAAGTGTAAACCAACAGCGACCAGAAAACGAAAGGGTGGAATTGCGGTTTATGCTGTCGTTTCGACGCACTAGCGAAAAATTATTTACTCAATTACCTATAGCGTTTGAACTAGCAGCAGCAAACGATGCTGTGGGAAATGCCATCGCTGGAATAAATTTAGTTGGTAACGAATATTCCGAAGATGTGCAAGTAGGTCAAGAAATAGCTGCACCATCAGCAGTTGAAGATTATATTTCGACTTTACGGCGCCTATATCCAACTGTACGCTTATCAATACATTCAGGTGAACGTACCAAATGGGATTGGCATATTCGTGATTCTATATTAATGGGCGCCGAACGTATTGGACATGGTGTTAACTTAGAAGCTTCTCCGCAACCCAACGCCCCTGAAGTTACTTTAATGCGGCGCCGTAAAATATTGATAGAAGCTTGCCCTATTAGTAATTATTTACTGTTAAAATTACCTTTAGAAAAACACCCATTTTTAAAATGGATGCGGATGGGAATCCCCGTTTCGTTAAATACAGATGATGCGGGAATATTTGGCAGTGATATCACAGAAGAATTTACACGCGCTGTATTATCACATCCTGATATAACTTGGGATGAGGCCAAGCAGTTAGCGCGCAATAGTTTAGAATATGCTTTTGTTGATGAGACTACAAAAGCTAAGTTAATTCAAAATTGGCAAACCCAAATTGCTACATTTGAAAAAATCTAGGAATCTGTAAGGTGGGCGCCGCCCACCAAAACCTTTATATACATGTAAGTAACAGTATTTTGCCACAGTGCTTACACCTATATTCGCGTGTAAACTCATAAAAAATTCACCATTAAGCTCTTGGGATACATGGAAATTACGGTTGACTTACCATTCTCGTCTTAACTTTGCACGCTTGAAAGCTCTGAATGATTTTGAATTTTTTTACAAGTGATTTAATTTCCGCATTCTGTACAAAACTGAGATTTATAGGTACTATCGCGCTTGCCAAAAATTGTATAGCGGTTATCGCGGATTTGTTCGTAAAATTTATCTCCTGCCCATTTCACACCAGGTAACGCACGGTATGCATCTACGAATATACTGCCCATTGGCATAAGGCGCCCTATTTCTTCTGCTGCTCCCGTACCTTGCCAGCGTCGTGTGGGTGTATTTGCGTCTATTAAAATCATTCCCATTTCACAGTCTTGAGGTGTAATTTCCCATTGTGTAAGGGTTTGACTGTCTTGCATGGGGGTGTAACTAAATAGTTTTCCTTGGTCTAGGTTTTCTAATAGTTGTACTAAGGTGACGCACAGGTTGCAGTTGCCGTCATAGATGACGTTGTATTTAGGGTCAGCAGTCATAGGGGTTTTGTATAAAATAATTAGTTTATCTATATATATTATTGTAAGATTGGGACGGGGCAAGAGAAAGCCAGATGGCTGAAGCAACCCTACAGTTTTTTATTTGATTAGAGCATTTAGATCTTATTAGAAGCAGATTGTTAATGGCTGTTGGTTAAACTTACAACTGACGGGCTGTAAATACCAAAATCTTGCATTCCGTTGCGCTCTAATATGTCTCTGGCGCCTGCAAGTTGAATATCTGTACCACCTAAGAATACTAAAAAATCACCAAGCGTAACTTTGTACTCATATTCTTTTGCGACATTACGAGGAATTTCTAATGCTGAGAAATCGTCTTTGGGAGTGCAAATACTAATTCCAGAAATGTCTTGGATAGGACCTGTATTTTTGGCAACGAGAGAAACTTGATTCATATCGTAGCCATTTTCTTTGAGTTCATCAAATGCTGCTTCTACTTCTTGACGCATTCTAAAAATACCAACAGCATACTTGCTGCGAGTGGTTGGAGGTGTTGGTAAGTTATAAATTCCCCATTCTTGCACACCACGGTTACAAAGAATTCTCTCAGCTAAATGCATTTCTTCTGGTGTGCCGTTAATCATGATTAAATAATAACCTTTAGAAACCAAGTCACTATAGGCATCTGCCCGTTCTTTAGGAATTCCTATTCCTACTAAGGCACCACCTAAAGTCCCAGCAGCAGCACCAATTGCTCCACCAGCAAATGTACTAGCAAGTGCTGTTGCTCCTGCTCCTGCAAGCATCACTGGCCCAATACCAGGAATTGCGAGTAGACCGAGACCAACGAGCAAACCTGTTAAACCACCTAATGCTCCACCAGTTAATGCTCCGGTAACGGCACCTTCTTCTGCTTTATTATCGGTATGTTCTTTAACTTCAATACCTGCTATTTCTTCTATGTGTTCTGCATCGCGCGTGATAACAGATACTTTATCCATTGGGAAGTTGGCATTTTTTAATTCGCGAACCGCAAGCTCTACATCTGAACGTTGAGCAAATACACCTACTGCTCTTTGTTCTCCAGATAATCCAGATAGCATATTTTATATACCTCCAAATATGTGTTGAGTGCTGAGTGGCTAACTTTGAACTTATACTCAGCACTCAGCACTTTCTACTCTGCACTATTTAGACAGTTCTGCGAGTTAACAAACCCCATATGAAAATTAATAGCATTGCACCAATTACAGCAAAAATGATGCTTCCTATTGATAATGCTCCTACTGACGCTGCTGCTGCTCCACTACTTCCCAACAATGTTTGACCTAAGTAACCACCAAGCATGGCGCCTAAAATACCTAATGCGATTGTAGAGAAAATACCGCCACCTTGGTTTCCTGGATAAAAAGCTTTAGCTAAGGCGCCTGCAATTAAACCTAATACTAACCATGCAATAATACCGCCCATTTGAATGTCTCCTTTTTGAAATAAAGTTTTAAGTGTTTCTGTTAATACTCATTAAAAACCAAACTGAAAATATGTTGTTCTATCTAACGAAATAATATCAAAAATCTTGCGATACTTTCTTGTGTTTAATCATTTACTTACAGACGTATAGCCTATGAGCATTTAATAGGCTGTAAAGAAATGTTAAATTTATTCTTTTTGAAGGAACTTTAATCTTGCTTTCTTACATTAAAAGCGTTAGGGGAGTTAATCTGGATGAAGTCAAAATATATATGTCTAAAGAAATAAAGTGTATAAGTAATGACAATATTTCTTAACATACCATATTCTTCAAATGAAAATTATCCACCATTGGATATAAAAAAATTAGCCGTGTGTAGTAAGAATTAACTTAAATTGCTATAACCAAAGATTTAGTAATAACATCTTAAAGTTGAATACATTATGACTAAAACTATACACGATGGACAAAGGTTAAAAGTTTAATAATATCCTAAAGGTAGAAGTGCCACAATATAAAAACGATTAATCTAAATATATAAGTTTGGTTAACAAACTATGAAAAAGTTAAGTCAAAAAAATTAGTATTATTTAGTTGGAGAAAATTATGAGCATTGAAAATCGTGTAGAAGCAGTAGCTAAAAATATCGAAGGCAAAATTCAAGAAGTAGTTGGTGAAGTTACTGGCAACCCTAATGATAAAGCTGAAGGTAAAGCGAAACAAGCCGAAGCGCAAGTTCGTCACACCGCAGAAAACCTTAAGGATGAAGTAAAGAAAACTCTTAACTAATTTTCAAGCAAATTTTCAGTCTTTTAAGTTTTACACCTCTAGTTGTCATAGGTTTTGTGAGGTAATATAGTCCCGATATCTGATAGATATCGGGATTTTTTGTTTTTGACTATCGGCATGGCGTATAATGAGACATTACAAATACTTATATGTAATAATCGATTTAGCTGCTATAATCTCTCTGCGGAAAGATGTAAAAATTAGCTTTATAGTGTGAGATGTGTATTCAGACCTCTCTCAGGAAATTCGTGTGCCAGCTTATATTGCAGCTTGCGATAGATGAAGTTATTTGTCACCTTTCTATTTACATAAGGATTTGATTAAAATAGCTAAATTAAATTACATTAGAAAAAGTTAGGTAAAGAAGAGACAGCCATGAGCGATGTCAAGGTTCTCATAATTGAAGACCACAACCTTACCAGAATGGGTTTGAGGGCAGCTTTAAAGGCTGATACCGAAATCGAGATAGTGGGCGAAGCTGCCAATGCAAAGCAGGGGCTACAGCTTCTGAAAACGCTCAAGCCAGATGTTGCGACCATTGATATCGGTTTGCCTGATATGGATGGTGTTGAGTTGACACGTCTATTTAGACATTTTCAAGCCGAAAACGACGATAATCATACAAAAGTACTGATGTTGACGATGCAGGACAATGAGGATACTGTTTTGGCTGCTTTTGCAGCAGGAGCAGATTCTTACTGTATGAAGGATATTGAAAGCGAGAATTTAATCAAAGCAGTAAAAACTACAGCTAATGGGACTTCGTGGATAGACTCGGTAATAGCTGATATTGTGCTGCGTCAATTACGACAAGATGTAGATGGCAGTTCCGACAGCGGTAAACGAGTTGTAATTCAGGGTATTGACCCAGATATTGAGAAAACAATAGTAGCTTACCCATTAACTCAAAGGGAAAAAGAAGTACTAGAGTTGATTGTTGCAGGATGCGATAATGCAGAAATTGCTGGCAAGCTTTACCTAACCGTCGGTACCGTCAAAACTCACGTTCGCGGTATTCTTAGTAAACTTTGTGTTGCCGACCGTACTCAAGCTGCTGTGCGTGCTTTGCGTGCGGGGTTAGTACAATAAAGGGGCCAACAACAGTGGATTTAATTTCAAATGATTGTGCCATAAGCTCCACTGTCGGCAAATACTTCTTGTAATCAGCGACATTGGCGGCATAAGTTATTTTGTAAACTTTTTTATCATACAAAGTTGATTTCTTCCAGTACTTGGTGAGTTTATTTCTCTCTTTTGCCGTATATTCCAACTCAAATGCTTTATTGTCTGCAAGCGTACTATAACGATTAATAGTAATGCTTGCCGATTTGATGTGGAGTTTAATATCCTGAACTTCTGATTGTGTATACTGTTTGAAAGTGCCAGGAAATTTTTCGACGCTTATTGTTACTACTTCGCGAAAACTATCACGTTCGACTTTTGGCGATATAAACTGCACCACATCACCAATAAAATTATTGTTAATTTTACGGACTTCCCAATCTAGAGGTCGTTGTATTTCGATACCATTGTTAGTATCCACGTAAGGTATTAACCTATGGGGTGAGGTTAGCAAGGTGAGTAAATACGATACACCAAAAGGTGCCGAAGCGAAAACACTTCCTACCGTTAACCCAATTATAATGACTTTCCAGGGAACTTGCGTCTCTAGTGATGGTATGCTA
Source organism: Calothrix sp. HK-06 (assembly GCF_001904745.1). Lineage (GTDB taxonomy): Bacteria > Cyanobacteriota > Cyanobacteriia > Cyanobacteriales > Nostocaceae > Dulcicalothrix. Next base: position 153,059 of record NZ_MRCD01000005.1, on the reverse strand, counting down.
TCAAGATTTTGTACATCATCTAACTTGTTTGCACCATCATGGTGTTGTTCTGAGCCTACCATTCTGATTTTAGAAAATACCTTAAAATTTTGGTCTATATTTTATTATACAAGTAATTTATGAAACTCAGTCTCTGCATAATTGCCAAAAACGAAGAGTCTACACTGGCTAAATGCATTAGAAGTGCCACAAGCATTGTTGATGAAGTTGTAGTATTAGATACAGGTTCTATAGATAAAACGGTAGTAATTGCTGAGGGATTAGGGGCAAAAGTTTATAGATATGAGTGGAATAATGATTTTAGTGCCGCACGTAATGAAGCATTAAGATATGTAACAGGAGATTGGGTATTAGTATTAGACGCAGACGAGAGGTTGACACCGAAAATAAAATTGCATATTCGGCAGACAATTTCCATGCAAGAATATATTATGGTAAACTTGCTGCGTCATGAAATAGGCGCCGCTCAGTCACCATATTCAATGGTGTCAAGGTTATTCCGCAAGCATCCGGATATCAAATTTTCGCGTCCATATCATGCAATAATAGACGACAGCGTAATTGAGATATTACAAAAAGAGCCAGATTGGCAAATTGGACATTTGAGTGAAGTTGCAATATTGCACGAAGGATATACTTTATCAGCTATTAAACAAGAAAACAAAACAACAAAAGCACAAGCTGCAATGGAAGGGTTTATAGTACATCATCCTAATGACCCTTATGTATGTAGCAAGCTTGGGGGTTTGTATATTGAGAACGGAAAACTTGAAGAAGGAATAGAATTATTGCAGCGTGGAATAGCATCGAAACAAGCCAATATAGACTTGATGTATGAATTGCACTACCATTTAGGTATTGGATATACCCGTGCTGGAGACATAAGAAAAGCAGTATCGCATTATCAAGCAGCCATTAAACAAGTCGTGATTCCGATATTAAAATTAGGCGCCTATAATAACTTAGGAAGTTTACTTAAAAGCTTAGGAGACTTGCAAAGCGCTAAAAGTGCCTATGAAATGACAACTCGTATCGACCCAAATTTTGCTGTCGGACACTACAACTTAGGAATGACGCTAAAAGCAATGGGTAAATTTACAGAAGCAATATCATCATACCAGCGTGCGGTACAACTAGACCCAAAATACGCATCGGCATATCAAAATTTGGGCGTCGTATGGTTAAAAGTGGGAAATCAAAAAGCCAGTTTAGCAGCATTTAACAAAGCAATTTCCCTCCACGAACAAGATAACCCCATCGAAGCAGCTAGACTCCGACAAGGCCTACAAGAAATGGGATTAATTTTAAGTTAGGTATTAGGAGTTAGGAAGAGGTATAAAACTGTGATTCTGAGCGTAGCGTAAACGGACTTTTCCCGCAGGGAAGAATCTCTTTAAAGCTTGGAGGTTATCAGATGCTTCACTACGTTCAGCATGACAATTAGATTTGAGATTTAACAAAGTTTTCTAACCTGTCCATTCCTTTTTCAATTGTTGCCATATCAGTAGCGTAAGATAAACGTACTGTATCATCGGCGCCAAATGCGATACCAGGAATAACAGCTACTTGATGTTCTTCAAGAAGTTTGTTACAAAAATCTAAGGATTTTAACCCGGTTTTTTTGATATCGGGTAATAAATAAAAAGCGCCATCAGGTTTGGGACAGCTTAGACCTGGGATAGCATTGAGACGGTCGTACATGACTTCGCGACGTTTTGCAAAAGCGAGACGCATTTCTTCGACACAATCTTGCTCACCATCTAATGCTGCAATGGCGCCATATTGAGCGAAGGTACAAACGTTTGATGTGCTGTGGCTTTGAATGGTAATTGTAGCTTTGATTAAATCTAATGGGCCAGCGAGATAACCAATACGCCAACCTGTCATTGAGTAACCTTTAGCAAAACCGTTACTAACAATAGTGCGCGCAAAAATTTCTGCTCCTAATGAACCGATGCTGACATGTTTGGCGCCGTCGTAGAGAATTTTTTCGTAAATTTCATCAGAGACAACTAAAATGTCTTTTTCGACGATGACATCAGCAATTGCTTTGATTTCTTCAGGAGTATATACCATCCCGGTAGGGTTGGATGGTGAATTGAGGATGAATAATTTAGTATTGGGGGTTATTGATGCGCTCAGCTGTTGGGATGTTATTTTATAGCCGTTTGCAGCATCGGTATGTACAATAACTGATTTACCACCAGCTAAAGTAACCATTTCTGGATAACTTAACCAATATGGCGCCGGAATAATAACTTCATCACCTGGTTCAATCAAAGCAAGTATCAAGTTATATAGCGAATGCTTACCACCATTGGTAACGATGATGTTTTCAGCTTTAAAGTCGAGCTTATTTTCAAAGCTCAACTTGCGAGCTATAGCATCACGCAAACCTGGCTCACCCGATGCGGCGCCATATTTAGTCTTACCATCTTCTAAGGCTTTAGCTGCTGCGGCTTTAATATGTGCTGGAGTATCAAAGTCCGGTTCGCCAGCGCTAAAACTACAAACGTCAATACCTTCTGCCTTCATCGCCTTAGCTTTCGCTGCGATAGCCAAGGTAATCGAAGGCGTTACCTGACTAACTCTTTGTGCCAGTTTCATCGTTACTTTCTTGTATTTGGCATATTTCCAATCTTTTCCAGCATATCTCTTTTTCTCCCTTCTCTTAATCTGAAAACATTTGTACTGCATAAAGGCGCCCATCAGGACTAACAGCGATGCCGTAACCAAATTTTTTATATTCAGCAGTTAGAAGGTTTTCACGGTGTCCATTACTGTACATCCAACCACGTTGTAATTCTTCAGCAACACCATAAGTTAAACCGAGACTGTTATTTGCACCTTGAAAAGCGATATTTTCACCAACACCGTTATACTGACTACCACCAGCATTAATAAAACGGTCACGCGGAGTTTTTCCTTCAGGTGACTTGTGGTCAAAGTAGTTACGTCGTGCCATATCTTCTGCGTGACGTTGTGCAGCATCATTTAATACTGGGTTGATAACTACTGAACCTAGCGTATTAATATTGCGGTCACGGTTGACTAACTCTAATGCAAATTGTCGCACTTCGGGGAGTTTACGCAGTTCGTCGGCATTGAGAATATTAGCTTTTGGTTTGCCTATTTTCCAGTTGGTGCCACCTTCACCATTATAAAGTCCCCCACCAAACAGCCCAAATGGCGACCACTTCGTCCAAAAATAGTTCGGGTCAAGGGGATGTCCACGCAGTGCCTGATTAGTAAAATGCGTTGCAGGTCCAGCAAATATGATTATTGCAAGTAAAAGTATATATCTCCACCAGATACCAGTTTTATTATCAGTAGCCATTTGAGATTCCCCGTTTATGCACAAAAAAACCGGAATAAAGTAATTACATAACGAAAATCGTCGAAATTACTCAAAATTAACAATTAAATCAGTAACCTGCCACATCAGGCTACACTTACTTACTATTCCTGGTGGGATAAAACTTATGCATTTTACAAAATATTCGTCTGTAGAGACGTTACATGTAACGTCTCTACCAGGCGTGATATTAAAAGGTGCCTATCCATAGTATTATTTATTAAATTTATTTAAATAAAAATTGGTAGCTATGACGGAGATTTTGGCGCCAGGTTGCGATGATAAGTTAATTTGGAACACTTGGATGTCGATGTTCAATTTTCCAGCATTAAAAGTTGCTGCAAAATCATTTTTTTATTTAAAGCCATTTAATTAATTTAATATTTAAATACTATATAGTAATTTTAAATTATTCGCTGCGCTCAGAATGACACAGCCTTTTATATCAACCATCCGTTACATCCGTTGTATCCGTTGCCAAGGGAATTTTAAGGCAACCAAAAGTTGGGCAAAATAGATTTGCTGAACTGGCGCCAACTCCGATTAAGTTGTCTAAAGGTTTGAATATGCGCTTCGTCTTGTTCAATAGATAGTACATTTGCATATGTACCTTCACCTAATTGAGAAATCACCAAATTAGCTGCTTCTAAACCTGTTACGTATGCTTTTTCTTGTGACCATGAACCATGACGGGTAATTATCCAGTCACCACTCATAAATATATTGGAAAAACTTGTAGTAGCTGGTAACATGTGTCGATAACTACCAGGTGCAAAATGTGAAACAGCTTGTGGTAATCGTATTACGCTGCTATCAATGACTTTGGCGCCACCGAATGCAGGCACACATGATTGTAAATACTTTTGGACAATTGGGATAATTTCTTCGTCCTGAAGCGGTATAAATTGATTAGCGTGATAAAAATCTACTTCTAGAACTGTTCCTGGTTCGTCACGGTATTCGTCGTGTAAAGCATTTAAATCAAAGAACGTCCATCCGGTTGTGGCATCAAAACCAAAGCAAGCGTTAGAAGGAAGCGGAATATTTATTTTTCTATCAAACCACAAACGCACGGCGACTACATCAACGGCGCCTAAGTTTGTCAAATTTCTAAATTCGCTACGACTTTGCAAAGTGGGACTATTTGCGACAATCTTTTTCATTCCCGTAATGCCAACAGCAAAAATTACGGCATCAGCATCGAATACCTCGTCACCACAAACGACACCAGTAGCTTTGTTATTTTGAGTAATTACATCAGTAACGCGACGATTGGCTAAGACCTTGGCGCCTAGTTTTTCGATATGTTCTACCCAAGGACGGAAGATTTTTTCTCCTACTGTTCCTCGACACCAAACTACATCAAAATCAGGTTGATGAGCAAGAATGAAATAATATAACATTCCCAACGTTGCAGCTGCAGAACATTGTTCACCTGGGGCAAATAATCCCACTAGTAACATTGGTTCAAATGATTCGCGGTAAAGACGCGCAGAAACTCCGAATTGTTTGAACAACTCGCGTGCTGTTACTGAGTCGTAGCGGCGCCAAGCTTCATCGGAGTTATCAAAATCAACGACAGCATACAATAAAGGTAAAGCGCTGATGCGGTCGATTAATGGTAAGCGTTTAAACTGAGTGTAAACAAATGTCCCCAATGGAGTTGGCAGTCTGGGCAAATCTTGGAATATTGGAGATTCTACTTCTAAACCGTTGGGGGAATATTGCGATGAACGTGTCCAATGAGTAAAAGGGTTTATTTCTAATTCGTTGGTGAGGGAAAATATATTGCGGTAAGGATACCAAAACCCGTGAATACCTGCTTCTACTGAACGTCCACCCGGAGTTTTCCAACCTGCTACTAACCCTCCTGGATAGGCGCCTGCTTCCAACAGTGTCACATCATACCCTTGCTTGGCAAGATGATACGTGGCACCTAACCCTGCCCAACCGGCGCCGACAACGACTACTTTTTTATGATGTGACGCAATTGACATAGTAGCCTCAGATTCTACAGCTATAACTATATTAAACAACTTTATATTCAATATTTTCGGTAATGAGCGTAAAAATTGGATAGAGTATCGGAGAAAATACCGATAAAATTAATAAATGTCTATATATACCCGCAAATCCAACAATTGCGGTTTACTGTTGATTGCGCGTATAACTAATAACATAATAATACTCAAGAGCAATTACTTTTATGAGTCAAGCAATGAGCGTAAAGCCCAACCTGAATGAGTATCAGCTTCGGGATGGTGTTTACTTGCCTAAAGATTATGAAAATTTAAATAGTACCGGACACAAGCAATTGTGGGATGAAATCGGTAAGACGTACTATGGTTCGCAAAAAATCGAACAAGCTGAAGCTGGTGCCGCTATCAAAAAAGATTATAAACTTTTAACTGGCATCCCTTCGGGTGTTTGGAGCAAGTTTCCTGAAAATAAGACTGTTGACAGTATATTAGAAATTGGCTGCGGCTACGGACGCATTCCTTTATTTCTCTCGTTAGATAAAAATCTTAACTGTCAAAAATATTACGGTCTAGATATATCTGAACCTTTATTACGGCGCCTACTCAAGTGTAAGCAAGAGTATAATTTCTTTCCAGGCGCTGAATTTAACGTAATTTGTAACTCAGCCGAAATTCTACCATTAGAAGACAACTCAATAGATTTACTAATTTCTAACTGTGTATTCATGCACATCCCCGAAGCGCAACTGCGTAAACTGATGGCAGAAATGGCGCGCGTACTCAAACCAGGTGGAACCTTTATATTCAACCATTCATTCCACAATAAAGTTTGTCCTTCCCACATTATTCACAACTGGATACGTCGATTAAACCCAGCAGGTAAAAACGAAATTTATTTGAGACAATTTACCGCAGCAGAAATTGACGAAATGTTGTTTGAAGCGGGAATGAAAGCCAAATGCCCCCAATACAGCGTAGAACCAACAAACGAATATTCCATCGTACCAGAAACCATCAAAGGCATAAAAATACCATTTGCCCAATCCATCAACCGGAGCATCAAACCCGTAGAATCAATGCGCGAACCAATGGCATACGGATACAGCGCGTATACGACGAACCTGTAGGGGAGCCAGCCCCGTGCGGGGGTTGCCCCCGTTGAGGGGACTGGCGTGCGGGTTAACCCATAACCTACTCGCCAGACATTATAAATCATGGTTGATAGATGATTTATGAATTTTAGATTTGACTACCATAATAAAATTTTGACAATATTACAATCTTTAAATTGTAATGTGCTTGAAAATGGTTCTGCTTACTTTGGAGGTGGAACCATTCTTACTTTAGATTTTGATGAATATAGATGGAGTAAGGATATTGAAGGAATTATTACAATTGTAAGTGAATTAAATAAAGGTGCTGATTTTAAGTTTGGCGCCGCATAATTGGAGATAAAGCTATGTCAAGGATAATAGATTTTTATTTAGGCGCCGCTCCTGACTCAGAAGGACGTAAAATCGAACAAATCTGGTCTTGGGACTATTCGGAACTCGAATATGTCCATGATTATATTCAATGGTTATTTCCTTTGACCGAAGCAAGTAACTTTAATAGTAAGGCGCCAATTTTAACAGAGTCGGATATTGCTCAATTTCGAGCAAGTGATAAACTCAAGGGTCAATTACTCACTTCATTTAAAATCATGCTTGGTTTTTATGGCTTACAATCCCTTGAGGATGATAATAATATAGAAATTAAATTAGCAGATACGTTTGAAGTACGCAAACAAGAGTGGTTATACTGGGGAGACCATAACCATTTGCGAATCACTAGAATTTTAAAAAGTTTGAAGTTGTTAGGGTTAGAACAATATGCCCAAGCGTTTTTTAGATGTTTGGAGCAAATCTATAATCTTGAGAGAGGTAGTATTGACCCGCGCAGCTACCAATTTTGGAAACATGCTGTTGTGTAGAGGCGCCTTGCAAAAATACCCCTTGCTGTATTATGATTTGTAGCATATAATGAAAAAACTGACGAGCGCAGAGGCGATATCATAGCTCTACGAGGAGTCTAAAGTCATGAGTTTAGTACGCGGGCATAAAAATTAAATAGAGAGTACCTGAAGAAAAGGATGATTGTGAGGCACAATGCCCGTCCACAAGTAAAAATTACATCCCCTCTCTATATAGCTATTACCCCAATTTAATAGCACCATCTTGTAGAGTGAGCATCCTTGCTTGCCCAGAAATTATATAGAAACAGGCAGGGATGCCTGTTCCACAAGATTGCCTGTTCTACAAGATTGTCTGTTCCATAAGATTGTCAACAATTCAGAAAATTAAAAAATAAGGTCAAGTTGTTATGATTCCGCGAACCCGTGTCCGTAACATCGGTATTTCTGCACATATCGATTCTGGTAAAACTACAATTAGCGAGCGAATTTTGTATTACACGGGTAGAATTCACGCGATAGAAGAAGTCCGTGGTGGTGGAAAAGGCGCCACTATGGATTACATGCCAGAAGAAAAAGCGCACGGTATTACAATTACATCTGCTGCAACTACTTGTATGTGGCACAATACTCAAATTAATCTGATAGATACACCTGGACACGTTGACTTTACTATCGAAGTTGAGCGTGCGCTGCGTGTATTAGATGGTGCGGTAATGGTGTTATGTGCGGTTGCGGGGGTGCAGTCGCAGTCAATAACGGTAGATAGGCAAATGAAGCGCTATCGTGTACCGAGAATTGCGTTTATTAACAAGATGGATAGAACTGGCGCCAATCCTTTTAGAGTAGTGCAAGCAATACGCGATAAATTACAACTGAATCCGTTACTCGTTCAATATCCAATTGGTAAAGAAAACGAATTCCAGGGAGTTATTGACCTTGTAGAGATGACTGCAAATTTCTATGAAGGTGAAGCTGGTGAAAACTGGGTGAAAACAGAAATTCCTGAGTCACTTATGCAGGAAGCGTTAGAAGCGCGTGAGAAAATGCTTGATGCGTTGTCGCTGTTTTCTGAACCAATGACTGAAAAGTTATTAGCTGGTGAAGAAGTTGAGAATGAATTGATATGGGAGACTATTGGTAATGCTACTAAGAATCTTGAATTAGTTCCTGTACTACTTGGTTCTGCGTTTAAGAATAAAGGTGTGCAAAACTTGCTTGATGCTGTCGCACACTATCTTCCGTCTCCTGTTGAGCGTGAGGTAGTAAAGTCATCTGAGCAAGTTAGTGTATACCCTGATATTGAGGCACCTTTAGTGGCGTTAGCATTTAAGCTGGCACTAGAATCATTTGGGCAATTAACTTACATACGTATTTATTCTGGCACCTTGAAGGCTGGTGATATAGTATACAACGCTCGTACAAAACAGCGGGTGCAAATTGGTAGATTACTACGAATGCACGCGAACAAACGTGAGGAAGTAAAGATTGCTGTAGCTGGAGATATTGTTGCACTTTTAGGAGTTGAGTGTGCAAGCGGTGATACTTTCTATACCGGAGAGGCGCCTGTTTCTTTAGAAGCAATGTTTGTTCCAGAACCTGTAATTTCGCTTTCGGTAGTACCCAAGAAACAAGAAGACAGCGATAAATTATCTAAAGCGCTCAACCGTTTTCAAAAAGAAGACCCGACTTTCCGCGTCAGTGTTGATGCAGAAACAGGTGAAACTTTGATATCAGGAATGGGTGAATTGCACTTAGAAATTTATATTGAGCGCATCAAGCGTGAGTACAACGCTGAGATGTATGTTGGTAAACCTGCTGTTGCTTATCGCGAAACTATTGGCAAAAAAGTTACCTTTGACTATCGATTAAAGAAACAATCAGGTGGACCAGGTCAATATGCTCACGTTACTGGTTGGATTGAACCGTGTGATGAACCATTCGTATTTATTAATCGTGTAGTTGGAGGCGCCATTCCTAGTACATATATTACAGCTTGTGAAAAAGGTTTCATCGAAGCCATGCAAGCTGGAAAAATAGATGGTTATCCTGTAGTTGGCGCCAAAGTAGTGCTAAATGGTGGTTCATATCACCAAGTAGACTCAAATGAGTTTGCATTCCGAATGGCAGCAAAACAAGCATTTGAGACAGCATTTACCCAAGCAGACCCTCACTTACTCGAACCTATCATGCATGTTGAGGTAGAAACACCCAACGAATATGTAGGAAGAGTACAAGGTGACTTATCATCACGAAGAGGTTTGCTATTAGGGTCACAAACAATGCAGGGGTACTCAGTCATTCAAGCAGAAGTTCCACTCTTCAAAATGTTTGGCTACTCAACCGCACTCAGGTCAATCACCTCCGGTATGGCAACCTTCACAATGGAATTTGCCAGCTACCAAGGTAAAAATTAACCTCTTTTAGGTTAGGAAATTTAATTTTCTTAACCTAATTATTACAAAAGATTAATCAAATGCCGTGTGTTACTCTTTGACGCGCGTAAAATAAAGCAACAAAATATATTGTTGCAGCAGGGTAAAATTTGTGTATACGCTCAAAGAAGATAAGGAAAGACGCTACTATTTAGACTGGTTAAGAATTGTAGCAACTTTATTACTGATTCCTTACCATAGCGCGCTTATTTTTAAACCTCATCTTATATATTCTTATTATCTTGAGAATAATACTACTCATCCTGGCTTTGAGCTTTTTATCAGATTTGTTAATCAGTGGTTTATGCCACTATTCTTTTTTATCGCAGGCGCCGCAGCAAAGTATTCTTTAGATAGTAGAAGTAAACAAGAATATTGTTTTGAACGGTTAAAGCGATTATTAATTCCGTTTATCTTCGGTATTTTTGTATTACTTCCACCTATTGGTTATTTTACATTCCTTAATCACCATCAGAATGTCAAGATATCATTTTTGCAGTATTACCCGCTTTTCTTCAAGATAGATTATAAACATATTAATGGTTTTACAGGTACATTTACACCTGGACACTTCTGGTTTATTCTGTATCTAATTGGCTTTTCTTTGATTCTTCTACCTTTCTCTGACTATTTAAAGACAAGCAACGGTCAGAATTTGATAAAAGCCATGACATCTTTATCACAACAACCTATAATCATAATATTTTTATATATAATTTCATTAACTTTGGCAAGAATGACTTGCTTAGTATATTACAATCCTATCTACTATTTTTTGTTTTTTATACTCGGCTATTTATTTATATTTAGTCCGCAGATTAAAATCATAATTGAGAAAAGTAATACAATCGCATTGATTTTTGTTTTAACATTAACGATATTTTTATCATTTTTAGATATTAGCGAGTTTCACTTGGTTTATAAATTTACTTTTATAAATGTGTTAATTCAACTGCTTTTGAGCTTAAATAGTTTTTGTTGGTTAATTGTTTTATTAAATTTCGCTAAACAATACTTGAATTGGAGTAATCCATTTGTTGTTTATTTCAATCAAGCGTCTTATCCAGTTTATATAGTCCATATGAACTTTATTATCCCTATTGGTTTTTACGCGGTTCAATGGGATATAAATATAATATTTAAGTTTATGCTTGTTACTTTCGCGTCATTTTTGAGCATTTTGATTTTTTATGAATCAATCATCAAACGTTTTAATTTAATGCGCTTCTTGTTTGGTATGAGATTTAAAGTTTAATTATTAAATTCTTAACTTATACGACTTAACTTATTAACCTTACGGAAAGTTATCAACGCAATTGAAAAACCAGTCATTCCGCGTAATTTGGCAAGTTGCAGCAGATAGAATTAAACTAGACAATCAAAGATTACCATAATCAGTATAATGTAATTTCATACAAGCTTCATAAATATTTTGTATAATTCACACTTACTTTAAAAAGTCTGTGTTAGTGTTAACTACAGGAATAAATGTAAACTCTTCAGATTCAAGGGCCTAAAGGTAGCTCAAAGGTCTGACCCACCGTGATTGCTATGATTACACTAACAGCCTCTGAAAACTACATACAGCAAAGGCGCCATCGAAATAGGGGGAGTGCTTACATATTTGCGCCAATGGTAAACTTCAACGAACTGGCTGAAGTAGGCGAAACTCCACCTTAGTAATTTTGACATAAGTAAAGTTCTCAGATACTCATTCAAATGTAGCTTTTTTGACATGATTATTACTCAAGTTGCTAATCGCTACTTGAAATATCTGACTTAATAATTAGGAAGGTTGACACTGAAAGTGATTTGTAATTGAAAAATGTGTATCTAACGGGTCTATATAGATATACTTGTATTCAAATTTACGAATTTTCCTGATACTGATGACACTTTTGTATAAGTTTGTTTTTTGTGCTTGCATATAATAATCTGGCTGGTATTAAATTACTATGCCATAACTAAAATCACGCAACTAACTAGTGATAGCATTAGTGCTATTAAGGATTAGCGGATAGTTATTTGTTAGTAAGTTGTCAAAATCACATCAGTATTCTTCAGTGTGTGACTAACTTAATAATTAAGTTAAGTACACTTATAAGTGATTTTTTTACTACTCAATGAGTTTATTGCAAATCAAATATATATAGATACTGGCAATTTTTATATAAGTATCTAGTGCTGATGTGGCAAATTTCCAACTTGACGGAGATTTGCCAAGAGTAGTAAAAATAAATCAAATAATTAAGAACAAAAAAGTTATATATTTGCAAATAAGGTTTAGTAAAAGTGGGTCTTATGATATATCAAAATCAAACAATCATTGAACGATTGAAAGAGCTAGCATTAACTACTATTTTTGGTAAAATTCCAACTGCCTGCTTAGGTTTAGAAATACGGAATTTTATTTACAAGAGTCTTTTTCAACGAATCGATAATTCAGTTTACATTGAAGAAGGTGCCTATTTTTTTGGTGCTAAATGTATTGAAATTGGTAAGTTAGTACATATTTTTAAAGGAGTTTGTATTGATGGCAGGGGCATAGATAACCATATTGATATAAAAGATGGAGTTATTTTGAATAAAGGAGTTAATATTAAGGCACTAAATGCTACTGATGTTTACATTGATGAACGTACATTTATTGGTAATGATGTTTATATAATTGGGCTAGGAAATATCAAAATTGGTCAAGATTGTGTTATAGGAGATAATTCCGGAATATTTGCTTCCAGAAATATTTTTAGCGATATCAATCAAAGTATTCCATATAATGATATAACCCGTAAAGGAATTGTGATTGAAGATAATTGTTGGCTTGGTCACGGAGTAACGGTTCTAAACGGAGTTACTATTGGGAAAGGTAGCATTATAGGTGCCAATTCAGTTGTTACCAAAGATATTCCACCTTACTCGAATGTAGCAGGTATACCAGCAAGAGTGATTAAAAGCAAACGAAAAGATTAAGATAAATTTTCGGAAAAATAAGTTATTTAAATGCATTTTAAGAGGTAGTCTACTATGAAAGTTAAAAATAAGGTCAAAAGTAAATTAAAGCATTACTTAGAGATTTTAATAATAACTTTAATTGCTGGTGTTCCATTACGGATTATCGGCTCAAACCTGAGAAACTTAGTATATCGTTTAATTTTTAGCAAGATTGGGCAAAAAGTTTATATTCAAGACGGTGTTGAATTTATAGGAGCGCAAAATATAGAAATAGGCAGTTATGCTGGAATACACAGAGGAGCGCATATTGATGCATCTGGACACGATAATAATCGTATTTCTCTCGGTGCGGAAGTACAAGTTAAGCAAGGTGTAACTTTTCAAGCATTAAATAATACGGAAATATTTATTGATAGAGGTGTACTTCTCGGACCTTATGTATCTATCGCAGGGCCTGGAAATATCAGAATTGGTAAATCCTGCATGATTGCCGCAAAGTCAGGTATATATGCTAACAATCATATTTTTTCAGACCTAACTACAGATATTGCATTGCAAGGTGTTACACGTAAAGGAATTGTCATTGAAGATGATTGTTGGCTCGGACATGCAGTAACGGTTCTTGATGGAGTGACCATTGGGAGAGGAAGTGTTATTGGCGCCGGTTCAGTAGTCACTAAAGACATTCCTCCTTACTCAGTTGCAGTAGGTGTACCAGCAAAAGTAATTAAAAGTAGAACAGCAAATCAAAAATTAACTTTATCAAGTACAAATGGAACTACAACATTATGAATTAATCACAATAAATTCATCTTAAAGATTACTGTATAAGTTTTTTAGCGAGGAAAATATATGAATATCTACTTCCCAAATTCAAATAGTATAAATGAATGGACTGAGTGGCACCTAACTCCTAACGGATGGGAAAAAGGCACTTTTTCGCGTGAAGGGAACCCCCAATTAATAGAAGTAGAACCACCAGAAAATAGAGTATTGACATGTCGATATCATGAAAATATAACCATTAATTCGACTTGGTTACAAAAGCACATTATTGAGATTTGGAGAGACTCAGGCTGCAAAATAATTGATGAACTGTTAGAAAAGTTTGCTGGTTGCCCAGAAAGCCTTTAATAAAATTCTTAAACGAGCGTAAAGATGTATGTTGCATCTACCTGATTACCTACCAATTCGTTAGAAAATTAATCAATGAATAAACCTATAGAAAAATCATCTCGGTTGCGTCTTCATTATTTAGATGGTTTACGTGGACTTGCTGCCTTATATGTAGTACTTGTCCATATTGAGCCAAAACTGGGAGCAACATTACCTCTATTCTGGTCACTGTTTGGAAAGACTCTGAGATACGGTGGATTTGCGGTAGCAATTTTTATAGCTTTATCTGGTTATGTCTTAATGCTTCCTGTATCGCGTTCTCAGAGTGGTTATATTTCAAGTACTTTGGTTGACTATATTAAACGTCGATCTCGTCGAATTTTACCACCTTACTACGCTGCTTTATTGTTTAGTTTGCTACTAGCTTTTGCAGTATTTTTGCTGGAGAGGTTTAGTGAATTTCGGTGGAATGAGATTGCCGGAGAAGGGGCATTCTCTCCAAGATTTACATTCATTGATGTATTGTCTCATTTACTATTGGTTCATAATCTTAGTCCTGTCACTCACATGACTATAAACCCACCAATGTGGAGTGTTGCAACAGAGTGGCAAATTTACTTTATATTTCCTTTAATATTACTACCAGTTTGGCGCCGTTTTGGTTTGCTTGCATCTGTAATCACAGCCTTTGTGATTAGTCTCTTACCCATATATCTATTAAATGGGTTGTTTGAGTCAGCTTCACCTTGGTATCTTGGAGTGTTCGCTTTGGGAATGGCAGCGGCAGAAATTGGGTTTTCGACTAAACCAAAATTAGTAGAAATGAGAAATTCTCTACCTTGGGGCGCCCTCAGCATTGTGTTTACTATTGTAGCTTTTATCACTGAGTGGAGGAAGCTAGGATTACATATATGGATAGGTCATAGCTTTTTTGGTATAGCAAGTGCTTGCTTATTTATTTACTGTACAAAGTTTATCACTGATGGTAAAAAAGCGCCTCTAATTTTAAAGATATTCGAGCATCCTTTAGCAGTAGATTTGGGAACCATTTCTTACAGTTTATATCTAACTCATGGACCAATACTTTCATTAGTCCGTTATAGTTTGTTCAACTTACAATTACCTGCTGGTGCATTTGCTACTGCATCTTATCTATTAGGTACAATTGCATCACTAATTTTTGCTTATCTTTTCTACCTATTGTTTGAAAGACCCTTTATGTCAAATTTCCTCCAAAAACGGAAATTACAAGATACCAATTTTCAACACCCCACTAATACAAAATAACTATGCTTTTTGAGGAGTGTAAATTATGACTGAAAATTCTATTCAGACAAAAATTTATGATGAACGAAAATTTCGTCTTCATTTTTTAGATGGAATGCGTGGTATCGCTGCTTTTTATGTGCTACTTACTCACTTGTGGTTATATCAAGGAGAAAATTTACCTCAGTGGATAACTATACCGACAAAGTTCGTAAGATATGGTTCTTTTTGCGTTGTAGTTTTTATTGTTCTCTCTGGATACTGCCTAATGCTACCAGTGGCAAGGTCTCAGGCAGGTTATATTCCTGGGACTCTTTCAGATTATTTTAAGCGTAGAGCTAGAAGAATCATACCAGCTTATTACGCAGTAATTTTATTTTGCTGCTCGCTTAGTTTAGGCATATTAGCTTTGGAGAAATTCACAACTTTCCAATGGCAGACGATAGATAGAGATATGTTTTATCCTCACTTTTCTATAGTAGACGTATTTCTACATAGCCTTTTGATTCAAAACTTCGCTACTAATACCCAAACGTACATGCTTAACATTCCATTATGGAGTGTGTCGCTAGAATGGCAAATTTATTTTTTGTTTCCTCTGTTATTTTTACCAATCAGGCGCCGCTATGGTTGGATATCAACTATAGCAATTGCTTTTTTTCTTGGACTAATACCTCACTATTTTTTTAATGGTTATATGGATGTAAGCCATCCTTGGTTAATGGGTTCATTTACTTTCGGAATGCTGGCAGCAGAAATAACATTCTCACAGGCACCTTTTTTAATTAACTTAAGAGGCTCTTTACCTTGGCGCCAGCTTAGTATTCTTTTTGCAGCTATTGCAATTGTAACTGAGTGGAATAAGCTAGGAATACCAGCTTGGATATATGAGTCTATTGCTGGTATTGCTGCCGCTTGTTTGATAATTGATTGTACTAAAATTATTCTGAGGGATAAAAAAAGACATATAATTTTGCAAATACTTGAGAGTACCTGGGTAATAAAATTAGGAGCTTTTTCTTATAGCTTATACCTGACTCACGCCCCAGTAATCACAATATTAAGGCAATTACTTACCAATGTTAATATGTCTCCTACTGCATTTGCAATCACCCTTTACACAGTAGGTATAACAGTATCGTTAGCTTTCGCACATGTATTTTATTTAACAATTGAGCGACCTTTTATGTTATTACTGAAAAGTCGTAAAAAACTAGCAGCTAATTGAAATACTTAAACAAGAAAACGAGTTTAGGTAAAAATTTAATTATTGAAGATAATCCTGATTATCAAACCTTGATTAAAAAATCTCTGTAAAGTGAATTTGATATTATTTTTCAAATCAATGCTCAAGTAGGTTTAGAGATAACCAAAAACATCATACCCAATTTAATAATTTTTATCTAAATGAAGCAAGTGCGACATTGCTAGACAAATTGGCTATTCACGACAAAAAAGAGTCTTTGGACAACGCGCACTAATTATTAACTCATTTAAAACATTACCAACTCACTCACATTATGAAATTAAGTGTAATTATTCCCTGTTACAATGCAGCAAGTACAATCGCTATCCAACTCGAAGCGCTTGCAAATCAAAAATGGTCGCAACCTTGGGAAGTAATAGTTGCCGACAACGGGTCAACAGATAACACTATTGCGATTGCTGAATTATTCAAACAGAAAATACCTTCTTTGCGAATAGTTGATGCATCTGCTAAAAAAGGTGCTGCGTATGCTCGTAACGTAGGCGCCAGTGTTGCGACTTCTGAAGCACTAGCATTTTGCGATGCGGACGACGAAGTGGCGCCCGGATGGGTTGCAGCAATGGGTGAAGCGTTGGCTAAATATGATTTTGTTACTGGTCGTAGTTTATACGATAAATTAAATGAGCCTTGGGTAATTGCAAATAATGGCTCATCAGACGGTTTTTGTATTATAGAAAACCCGTATTTACCCTTTGCGATTAGCTGTAATATGGGTGTTAAGCGTGCAGTTCATCAAGTAGTTGGTGGATTTGACGAAACTTTTGCAATGATTGAAGATATTGACTATTCTTGGTGTATTCAAGAACAAGGAATTAAGATACAGCAAGTATCGGAAGCTGTAGTTCATTACAGACTGCGAAAAAACTTCAAGATGGTTTGCCAGCGTGCATGGGGTGTAGGTGTATACGAAGCATTACTGTATAAAAAACATAAAAATTACGGTATACCCAAAATGCTTATGTCATGGAAAAGCTTTATTAAGGCGCCGCTTGAGTTCATGCTAGAAGTAATATCTTTTAAAGTCCGTGGTAAACACGCAATCGCCAAATGGATGCTTACATTAGCTTGGCGCGCAGGACAATTAATCGGATGTGTCAAATTTGGCTACTTACCTATATAACATATAGCTAATTAATACTTATGAAAAATTTTCCTTTATTTATTTAAAAATAATAGGTATAAAACATGGATAATCTGACTCTTAAGCTAATACAGCGTTACTTAAAAGAATATATAATTACGGGAGTGTTTGGAAGCATCCCTACTCCCGTTGGAAAAATACTGTGAGAATTTTTTTATAGGTTGATTTTTGCAAGGGTTGGAAAATCAGTTTATATTCAACCAAATGTTCGCTTTATTGGTACACCCACAATTGAAATTGGCAATAATGTCCGTATATATAACAGTAGTTATATTAGTAATAAAGGAAACAAAATTTGTTTTGGAAATGATGTATCTATTGACCACGGTGTAGATATTAGAGCTTATGACCAAGAAAATGGTCATATTATTATTGGAGAATCTACTTATATCGGCCCATATGTATGTATGGCTGGGCCTGGTTTTATCAAAATTGGCAGAGATTGTATGATTGCCTCTCATTCTTCACTCTATGCCAACAATCATATTTTTTCAGACCCAAATATTCCCTTTAAAGAACAAGGTGTAACTACCAAAGGGATTGTAATTGAAGATGATTGCTGGCTAGGGACTGGAGTGAGAGTATTAGATGGGGTTACTATCGGTAAGGGTAGTGTTATTGGTGCTGGTTCAGTTGTTACAAAAGATATTGCTCCCTACTCGGTTGCAGTAGGTGTTCCTGCGCGTGTAATTAAAAAGCGGCTGTTGAAAAATGTAGAGACGCAATTAATGTAACCGTTCAGAAGGCGCCTCTACAATTTATATTTGAGCAGAAGATAGAAGTTTCTTCTCTCAATTGTTTGTTGAGCCTATCTTTTGAATCTATTTGGGTTAAGACGGGCGCCTGGTTGTTGTCTGTTTGGTTGACGCCCAATTCTGGCGCCGTTTCTCAATCCTTGTCCAGTACCACCATCTGCTCTGTCTAAAAATGGTTTTAAAGCAATTGGAGATTTTGCAGAACTGGTTCTATTATTATTTCCACCTACGATAGTACGATAAATCTGTTCGACTTGATTACCATTTCTATCACGGTATGTATTGATAGCGGTTGTTTGTTGTCCGTCGTCGGCAGATGCTAAGTTTTCAAATACGCTGTTACGAACAATATAGGGGTCTTTATCGCGTGGTACGGTGAAAACAATACGGCAAGATGGGTTTGCTTCAGTAGTAACACATACAACATTTTCTCCATTCATTACACTTGTTTGGAGTTCAAGCAGACCATCATTACGGTATGATTCTAAACGTTGAGCTATAGTTTGGCAGCGACGTGCGGTATCCCAACCACCACCCAAAGTGCGGGGAGTTGCCCAAGCAAAATATTGTCCAGGTTGGCTTTGCGGTTGATACATCACAGTATTTTGACCATTAAACTGTTGACAAACAAACCGCGCACTCGTATTTACAGAACCTCCGGATGGATATCTATCGCCAGAGTAAACAGAGGAATCAGTCGAACCACCAACACTACCACCACTACCTGTTGTGGGTACTACGACATCACCATTGCCACCACTATACTGAGCTAATGCAGGTAAACTTCCTGCAAACAAAGATAAACCAAAAGCTCCAAACACCAAAAATTTAATACGATGCTTAGACATAAGTCACCTTATAAAAGGAATATTACTAGATTGATAAATTAACTGACGCATGATTTCTGATTTTGATTCTGAGAAGTGTCAAATTTTCATGAAGGAACCTGAAACCCCCTAAAACGTCTATTTTACGCTCAGAAGTTAATTTATTTCTACCGCGCGGTATAGGTACATTTGCAGCATTGCGTTTAATAATGTTAATGAAACAATAGAATCCTAGAAACCAGGTTTCTTCATTGAGATATGTAATAAAAACGGCAATTTTGCCTAGAAACCGGGTTTCTTTGCTCCAGAGCTAATATATGAATTTATTATTATCGCCAACTGTATTTGCTTATTTTGAATGACGACTTGAATTAAAATACACTTTTATAATATGAACATTAAAACTAAACAACAAATTGATTTGAGCGTTCAAGATACAGAAGCACCAGAACATTTATTAAAAAATATAGAGGCAATTATCGCTCTCCATGCTCATTACGAAGAAAGTGTTCCAACTCATCAACGTATTTTAGAAAAAATCGCTGCTACTTTTGGTAAAGCGTGGTTTCTCTATGCCGAAATTCTTTTTTTTACTGTTTGGGGTATTTGTAGTCGTCTGGCAGATATAGGTGCTTTAACATGGGAATTTCCTAGATTCGATTTACACGAACAAGGAATTGATGTTGCTTCACTCTTAATTTCTACGGGTGTATTAATTTACCAAGCTCGTCAAGAAGAAATGAGTACTAAAAACTCTCATTTAATGTTACAACTTAATCTACTCACAGAGCAAAAAGTTGCCAAACTAATTGCATTAGTAGAAGAGTTACGAAGTGACTTACCTAACGTGCAAGACCGTCACGACCCCGAAGCTGAGGTAATGCAGCAAAGAACCGATCCCCAAGTTGTTTTAGATATTTTACAAGAAAACCTTAAACAAGTAGTTGTTACAGAACCTGAAGTTTTTGAGGTGGAATAGACTACTTCTTTAATTTCGGCGGTTAAGGGAAGTAACTGTAAATAGACTTTCGTAAATTCTAAATTTCAATTTTTTAACTTATGATTCCCATTTTCATGTCAAAAGTTACAATTAATTGAATTGATGCGTGAAACGCAAATCTTCTCCTGTAATTATACAAATCTCCTTATCATCCAATTCTTCCAAATTATTTACAATGCGATTTGCTTGCTGCTCTATACTACGCTCAAATATTGTACGCACAAAGCGCCCGTTGCCAAAGTTATTGCTACGTTGATTATAAGCTAGTTCAAAAGTTCTTTGCAAAACTATACATGCAGATAAATCAATTGAGTAACCATTCTCAATACAAAATTTCTTGAAAATTGATAACAACTCGTTTGGCATATAGTGGTCAATATAAAACAAACGGTTGATACGCGATTTTAAACCTGGGTTGGATTCGATAAATTTTTCCATTTCCGATGGATAACCCGCAACTACTACGGCAAATCGCGCACGTTGGTCCTCCATTCTTTTGAGTAATACTTGCAAGGCTTCTTTACCGTAATCATTAGGTGTATCTTCTGGCACTAGAGCATGAGCTTCATCTATAAATAACACTCCGTCTAGTGCATGTTGTACTGCATTTTCTACACGTAGTGCTGTTTGACCGATGTATCCACCAATTATTCCTGCACGGTCGGTTTCAATGACATGTCCACGTTCTAAAAATCCTAGCTGTTTGTATAAACGTCCAACTAATCTGGCAATTGTGGTTTTACCTGTTCCTGGTGGGCCATACAACATTAGGTGAAGTGAGGTGTCTACTGTTTTCATCCCTCGTTGTTTACGTTCGGTTTGCACTTTCAAGAAATTAAAGAGCGAAAATAGCTCTTGTTTGGTTCTTGAGTGTCCTACTAACTCATTCAAGTCGGCCATTATTTTTTCTAGCGTATCTCCAATCGGTGCCTCATGTTCAATAAAAGCTGCTCTGGTTTCGGGTTTTGAATCTTTTACATCTATATCATAGTTGGTTGTTTCTTTCTCATCCTCAACCCCAGTAATAATCAAGCTATGAACTTTTATATTAATCTGGTCATGAATCACAAACCCAAAGCTTTTCCCTAACACATCCATGATTTGCTCAGTTGCAAACGTCTCAACCAGCGTACTATTTATATAAAACTCAACATTATCTTCAATGCGTCGAACCTCTACCAGGTTTACTGCATTACCCAACTGTATCGAAGTACAGCGTTTCCAGTTAGTGAAATATTCAAATGTACCATTTTTACATTGAGCGATACGATATAACCCGTTTGCAGAAATAATAAACTCGAAAAAATTGCTGCTGTCAAGAAGTCCCCAGCTAAAACCATACCCGAAACTATCAACTCCGCTAACTTTCTCGAAAACGATAGAAATATGAAAATTACTTAACTCGTAAAAAAACTCACAAGAATTCCAACTTAACCAATATGTATCATCCCCTGTGCGCTTGTGGTCAAACGAATAGTGACTCGCTTTAATCTCAAGACTACAATCAACACCGGAGCGTGTAACCCAGTTACGGCAGTTATCTTGAAAGTGTTCTTCAAAAATCAGCATACCAGTTTACCTACAAGCACAGCATCGCACAATATATATATAGACATATACATACACAACGGGAGTAAGATTTTTCGGAAAAGAACCCAAAGAAGGAATTTCAGGATCCCGCGCTTGTGATACGTTGGATTTACGCACGCACTTTTTGATTAACATTACGACTGGAGAACATCCTTGGGTATCGAACTACGCAGTTTTGTATTTCTCGACAACTTACAACCGCAACATGCAGCATACATAGGAACTGTTGCCCAAGGTTTCTTGCCATTACCAGGGGACACATCGCTATGGATTGAAATTTCTCCTGGCATAGAAATTAATCGCATTACCGATGTCGCATTAAAATCTGCTTCAGTGCGTCCTGGGGTGCAAGTTGTTGAAAGATTATATGGTTTACTCGAAGTTCATTCGGGTTCGCAGGGTGAAACACGTGCTGCGGGTCAAGCTATTTTAGCCTTTTTAGGAGTTAAGCGTGAAGAATGCATCAAACCGCGCGTAGTCTCCAGCCAAATTATCCGTAACATCGATGCTTACCAAACCCAGCTTATTAACCGTACCCGTAGAGGACAATTACTATTAGCAGGGGAAACACTGTATGTTCTCGAAGTCGAACCAGCAGCTTACGCAGCACTAGCAGCAAACGAAGCAGAGAAAGCAGCATCCATCAATATTTTAGAAGTCCAAGCAGTAGGTAGTTTTGGGCGCCTATACCTAGGAGGCCAAGAACGCGATATTCTAGCAGGAGCAGCAGGCGCCAAAGCTGCCATCGAAAGTGTAGCAGGTAGAACCCAAACCATTGGTCGTCAAGAATGATGATACCGTAGGGGCGGGTTAACCCATAACCTCCATTATTCATAAAGATATCCTAAACCCGCCCCCAAAACCATAACCCCCAAAACCATAACCTCCCAAACCATAACCCCCAAACCCAACCCAAACCCACAAAAGCACATAAGGCAATTAGGACTATTCAACTATGGCAAATTTCGAGCATCTGACTTTACTAAGAGCAGGTGCATTAACCTGGGTAAAATGGAGACAACAAAATCCTGATATAGAACCAGACTTAAGCAGCACAGACTTACATCAAGCAAAATTAATAGATACCAACCTCAGCCATGCTAACTTAAGTCTAGCGAACCTAAATGGCGCCCAACTTCCAAATTCCAACTTAAGCTATGCAAACCTCATTGGCGCCGACTTAAGCAACTCAAACTTGAGAAATACTTTAATGTTAAATACAAACTTAATAGCCACAAACTTACAAAACGCTAATCTTAGAGATGCTGATTTAAGCGAAGCAAATTTAAAACGCGCTAATTTGATGAATGCCGATTTAATTTTAGCTAACTGTATTTCAGCAGATTTAAGTGAAGCCAACTTGTATGAAGCAGAAGCAATAGGAGTATATTTTTACAAAGCTAATTTTTATAAAGCCAATCTCCAAAATGCTCACCTCGGTCACGCTTTATTATCGCGCGCAAATTTTAGCGCAGCAAACTTGAACAGCGCTGATCTAAGACGAACAAATCTAAGTGGAGCGAATTTAGCTTTCTCGAACCTTGAAAAAGCTAACTTAAATAATGCAAATTTGAAAGGAGTTAATTTTCAAGGGGCAAATTTAGTTAACACAAACCTGAAAGGTGCAAACTTGAAACTCGCCATGAATTTATCTATTCAGCAAATTAAATCCGCGCTGAACTGGGAAAAGGCAGAATATGATAAAGAATTGATAACTCAATTACTAAGCAACTAAAAAAGGTTGATTATTAACTTTTCGGCGTTTATACTTACGTAGTAATTTAGTTGCATCTTCTGCGGAAATAGCACTACTAAATAAAAATCCCTGCATTAATTTGCAGTCAAGAATTTGTAATAGTCTTCGCTGTTCCTCAGTTTCAACTCCTTCAGCAACTACATTCATATTTAAACCATGTGCTAAAGCAATTATAGCAGTGGTAATTGCAGCATCATGCGTGTTTGTTGCCAAATCACGCACAAAAGACTTGTCTATTTTTAGAGTATGTATTGGAAAATTTTTAAGATACGCTAGCGAACAATACCCAGTCCCAAAATCATCTATAGATATAGACACACCCATGCGATGCAAATCATTTAATATGTCTTTCGTTAAATCCATATTTTGCATAGCAATACCTTCGGTTATTTCTAATTCTAAACACTCCGGCGCCAATTCGGTTTCTATAAGTATTTGCTGCACCATATCTACTAAATTTGGTTGCTGAAATTGACGTGCAGATAAATTTACTGCTACCGAAAGCGATGGTATTGCCAAAACTTTCTGCCAATACTTAGTTTGAATACAAGCAGTCCGAAGCACCCATTCGCCAATTGGTATAATTTGTCCTGTTTCCTCAGCTAATGGAATAAACTTGGCTGGAGAAATAGCTCCTAAACCACTATGCTCCCAACGTAGCAAAGCTTCCATCTTAGTAATTTTACCAGTAGTAATATTTACTTGCGGTTGATAATAAACAGTAAATTCTTCCTTCTCTAACGCATAATATAAACTATTCTCTAATATAAATAGCTCTGTAGTTTGCGTAGTAATACCAGAATTGTAAAACTGATATTTATTTCTACCCTGTGATTTTGCACGATTCAATGCAGCATCAGCATGTTTAATTAAAGTTTCTGCATCATCACCGTGTAAAGGATAAAGCGCAGTCCCAATACTGGCACTAACGTGTAGTTGATTACCTTGTATATCAAATGTAGGGTTTAAAGCTGCTAATATCCGCTCTTGTATATTCACAGCATCCTTGACATCACGAATTTTAGGCAAAAGTATGGTAAACTCATCACCCCCCCAACGAGCAATAATGTCTCCTTCTCGTAAACACTGCGTTAAACGTTGAGTGACGCTTTTGAGTAACTGGTCACCAACTGCATGACCTAATGTATCGTTAATAGTTTTAAAACGGTCTAAATCTAAAAAACATACAGCAAGCTTTTCTTCATTCTCACTAGCTTGTTTCAAAGCCAAGACTAATAACTCATTAAATAAGACGCGATTCGGTAAATCAGTTAATAAATCGTGTAAAGATTGATGACGAATTTTTGCTTCCGCAGTTTTTTGTGCAGTAATGTCACGGAAACTCCATACTCTACCAACAATCTTGCCACCTACATACTGAGGTTGTGAATACCGCTCAAAAATTCTACCGTCTTTGAAGGTAATCGTGTCATAAACCTGTGCATCTGGAAGTGTACACAATTTTCGGATTGTCGCAATATAATCTTTCGGGTCTTCTAACTGACTAAGTGCAGCTTTCAAAACTTCTCGATCTGAACCAGAAGTCAGGAGAGCTTCAGAAATTCCCCACATTTGCACAAACTTCTGATTGAACCCTGTGATTTGCCCCTCATTATCTACAACCAAGATACCATCTGCCGTTGACTCCAAAGTTGCTTGGTGTAACGAACGTGATTTCTCTAACTCGATCTGTATCTGATTAAAACGATTATCATACACAGAATTAATAGGCAACGTTGTTAAAGGTGAAAAAGTCTCGTGAGTTTCTGATTCTTTGTCGTTATTGGCAAAACTTGCAAAAGCTATGCCTTGTGGTTGCAAGCTTTTTGACCTTGGCAACAGCAATAATGGAAACAAGAGCGAGACTATTTTTGTTTTTAAGTGAGCAAGTAAACCAACCATTAAGCACATCATGGTAGCCGCTACTGTAGTAAAACATTAGGTTTTGATATTTTGGCGTTATTTAAATCATTTTTTGGTTCTTTAATACTTAATACTCCCTAATCATGTCACCTTCCCACAATAATTTTGGTTAAACTAATTAAGGAGAATGAGAATAGAAACCGAGATCACAGAGTCAAGTAAGCGAAACACCTTTTTTATTAACACTAACATGAGACTAACAAAAACTTATACACATGTATAGGTTGAAACTACTTAACGTTTTGAGGTGCCACCTAGGGAATCATACTTACACTGTATGAACAATAGTGTTTCGGATAATTGGATGCGCTTAAAAGAGTTGGTATCAATTGCCAAGGAATGATGAATTTTTAACTAATAGTAGTTCTTATAAAAATTCGATGAAGAATAAGTAGAAATAATATTAGGTGTGATGGAGGTACTGCGGGGTACAATACTTGGCAAACAGCAAGCTAATATTTTTGGTTAAGTGAGTAAAAACAATGGCAGAAACTAAAATTGGCATAATAGGTGGTAGCGGTCTATACAAAATGGACGCATTAAAAGAAGTTGAAGAGGTACAAATTGATACACCATTCGGTTTACCATCAGACGCATTGATTTTAGGAAAGCTAGATGGTACACAAGTTGCATTTCTTGCACGTCACGGTCGGAACCACACGTTATTGCCAACAGAATTACCATTTCGTGCCAACATCTACGCGATGAAAAAGCTTGGTGTTGACTATATAATCTCAGCGAGTGCGGTAGGTTCATTGAAAGAAGAAGTAAAACCATTAGATATGGTGGTTCCAGACCAGTTTATAGACAGAACAAGAAATCGAGTATCTACATTTTTCGGTGAGGGTATTGTTGCACACATTACATTCGGCGACCCTGTTTGTCAACATCTAGCTAAAATTGTTAATGATTCGATTACTGCCTTAAACCTAGCTGATGTAACTTTGCACAGTGGTGGTACTTATGTTTGCATGGAAGGGCCAGCATTTTCAACAAAAGCGGAATCTAATCTTTATCGTAGTTGGGGCGCCACGGTAATAGGAATGACGAATTTACAGGAGGCAAAACTAGCGCGCGAAGCAGAAATTGCGTATGCGACAATGGCATTAGTAACAGACTACGATTGTTGGCATCCTGACCACGACAGCGTAACAGTAGAAATGGTGGTAGCAAATTTACAGCGCAATGCCGTCAATGCACAGAAAGTTATTACTGAAGCAGTACGGCGCCTAAGCAAGGAGGCGCCTGTAAGTGAAGCGCATTCAGCATTGAAATATGCAATTTTAACGAGGTAAGATCAAGTACCAGATGCAACAAAGCAAAAGCTAGAAGTCATTTTAAAAAAATATATGTAATATTAATTTTCTATTGGGCCTGAAAAACAAAACTAAAGCTTGCCCAATTATTAACATTCCATACGTAAGCATCACTCATATCTTTTTTGTCTTTATATGCATCATGTAAATCTTGCAAAAGCGCAACTGCAACTTCGCTAGGATTCGATACAGGCACAATTCGCTGTTGCTCTACTCTTGCCACTTTTGTTACAGATAGTGCAGCAAGGGTTTGAGTGAAAGGCGCCGTGCTAAGAATTAGCTGAACTTCCCACGAGTCGCTAAGTCCTTGTATAATCCACTCAAAGCCTGGGTTGGTTTGGGGAACGGTAGTAGTGGCGCCAGGTTCAATAGTGATATTTTGCAGTGATGGATTAGATGGTGCATCTTCACTCTTGTTTTGCCAAGCGTATAATGCAAAGGCATTTTTACTACTATCTAACCCTAGCAGCATTAAATAAAGAATTTGATTCGATTTATTTTCAACTTGATATTGAATACGATTCCCTATAGAAAGTTTGTTTAATTCTATAGTTGTAAGCACTTTAGTGCTAAACGCTTGACTTCTAAGAGTTTCCCTTATCATTATTGGTTGCGAACTGGCACCATCATGAGATGCTACTACTGTTTCGAGTGTAACTTTGACATTTAGTAGCGATGAAGCTTCGTTTTCAGTGATGCGCCATAATTTTGCAGCAAGTAAAGTTTGTAATTTTGGCGCCAGTCTTTGCGCTGCAACTTTTACCGCTTCTCCAACTTCACCTGATGTGTTGGCAATTAATTCTCCACTAAGGCTAAATAAACCATAACGACTAGATGATACCATTGCACCAGTTTCTTGAGGTTTATCTAGCAATTTACCAAATATATAATCTGTGGGTTGTTCTGCGACTGTACTCGAAATATGATTGAATGTTGCAAAAGCACTAGTTGCGTCAACACGTTCGATACGTTCTAATTTATCTAGTCCTATATTAAGATGGATGTTTTTTGGAATAACGCGCACAACTTCTTGAATTAATTGTCCAACTTGTAAAGTAATTGGAGTTTCTGTACTAGAGTCAGTACGAAGTGAAGCTTTTGCCGTTAACCCAGAGCGTACACGCAATACCAAATTTGATGAAGCTGAATTTGAGATAACAGCAAACCTAGAGTTGACACCGATATATTCTAGTACATGCGCTGGTACACCTCCCAACCAAAGTTGTACTGTTTTACCATCTTCTTCTACGGTAGTAATAGCACCTTCGGCGCCACCTGAATGTTGAGCTTGAATTTGAGATTGAATATTAATATCGGCACCTATACCGAAATTACTCGCAAATGTCCCTAACTGCTGAATTTTTTTACTGTTTATTAAAGTTGACTGTTGATTGCTGCCTAGTTGCTGTACGGTTGAATTAACTTTTTGCAAACCGAATTGCACTGTAGTTGTTAGGCTATTTTCCCAAAGGTATTGCGTCAAAGCATAAGTAAATAAACCAGTACTAAATCCTGACATTTGTAATTCCCTAGCTGACTGATTAGGGTTTGAGGTTGCAGATAATATTAAAGCAGGAGGTGTGGTAATTGCTCGATTTTTAAGTTGTTTTTGATACTCTAATTCATCGTCAGCGATATTAATATTATCAGGTATTTGAACCGCGCGAACTTTTAAACCACAATTTTTGCTGTGATTAATATTATAACCAGTATCAAGTACAGCAATTACATTTTCTGTTTTGAGTGCGTGTAAAATTAGTTGCAGAGTTTCTTCTAATAAGTAATTAGCTTCACCTTTCTTTTCAAGACTATCGTCAAACAATACTAGTGCTTTTTGTGACTTAACATAACTAGAGTAACCACTGAAGTGAAAATAAACTACATCACCAGGTTTAACTTGAGTGTTCAAATCATTAAAAGCTTTCTGAATTAAACTCTTACTAGCTTGCTCATTAGTTAAACATATAATATCAGACAGTTGAAAACCAAAGCGATGAATTAAGAGTTGCTTTTGTAATTCGACATCTGTCAAGCAGCCATTCAAAGTGGGAAACTGAGAGTAGTTATTAATGCCTACAAGCAAAGCCAACTTACGCGAACTTGTTTGAGCCAAAGCTTGATAGTAATTATTTCCCAAACTTAGCCCGAAAGCTTCAGTTATTTCCAATACTGCGAGTATTGAGCCAATACGCTGCAAAAAAGTTCGCCGTTTCATCATTCGATACCTCAGCCCCATTTTATATCAGATAACAGATTAAAGGGCTAAAATCCTGATTGTAAAGCTTCAGCAAATACTGTTTTTTAAAAATAAATACTGTATACGGGGAAGGGGTAAAGGCAGGGTGAGAGAGTGAGAGAGTGAGAAATACACTCCTACACTCCCACACTCCTCCTTAAACATTCACCGGGACTTGCATTGCTCTAGCTAGCTCCGCAGCAACTTCTGGACGCGAAAACTCAGGTGGTGGCAACTCTCCACGACGTAACATTTCTCTGACTTTTGTACCTGACAGGTGAACTCGTTCGCTGGGAGTACTGGGACTTGTTTTGGTTGTCGCCATTTGTTTTGTACGCAAACAGTAAAAAGCATGTTCAAACATCATTGGGGTAATGCCCAGTTCTTTAGGTTTGAACTCGTCAAAAATATACTGTGCATCGTAGGTACCGTAATAGTCACCAACTCCTGCATGGTCGCGTCCAACGATAAAGTGGGTACAACCATAGTTTTTACGAATTAAAGCATGAAATATTGCTTCTCTTGGGCCTGCATAGCGCATTGCTGCTGGGTTAATTGCTAAAATCACTCTGTCTTTGGGGTAGTAATTTTCGAGCAAAATTTCGTAGCAACGCATCCGCACGTCAGCGGGGATATCATCTTCTTTCGTTGCTCCTACTAGAGGATGCAGAAACAAACCATCTACAGTTTCCATTGCACACTTTTGAATGTATTCGTGTGCGCGGTGGATAGGGTTACGAGTTTGAAAACCAACAATAGTTCGCCAACCTTTTTCTAAAAACATTTGGCGTGATGCTGCTGGGTCTATTTGATATTTTGGAAATAATGGGTGAGCATTACGTTCTAAAAGCCATACATCTCCAGCTAAATGTACTGGGTCTTGGCTGTACAGAACTTTTACACCTGGGTGCTTTTCATCATCAGTACGGTAAACTTTAATAGCTTCGCGTTCTTTGTTATAAGTATACTTTTCGGTTAGTAGCAATACACCAATATACTTACCTTCGCGGTTATCCAAACGGATATAGCTGCCCTCAGTTAGGGGTGCAGCAACTTCTTCTGATACTGAAAATGTAACTGGAATTGACCAAGCGGCGCCCGATTCAAGGCGCATGTTCTCAACAACACTGTTATAGTCTGCTTGGTTTAAAAATCCTGTTAGCGGACTAAAAGCGCCAATGGCTATCATTTCCAAGTCAGACACCGCACGCTCGTCGAGTTGGACTCGTGGTAGATAATCAGCCTTTGAAAGAAATTCTTCTTTCTGTGCTGGAGTGGCGATGCGGTTAACCAACTCTCCACCGTGGGGGGCAATGGCTTGTTTCTGGTAGCTCAACTTGATTCCTTCTTTGCTGTGTAATGCTATGAATGTCAAACTATTTATTAACTTATCATTTAGCCTGCCCAAGAGAGAAAAATATTAGAGAGGGTGGGAGGGGGAGAAATATAGACCCCACACTCCCACACTCCCCTTTACACTTCAGCTACTACTGCTTCTTCTTCTCTGTCAATGAACATTTGTACGCGCGCGCGATAATCTCTAAGAGTACTATCTACCCAGTCGCGGTCATTGCTATTAATATAAAGATGTACTAGAGGTTCTGATGCATCAGGTAGTACTAATATCCAGCTATCATCATAAGGTTGACAGATTTTTACACCGTCAATAAGTTCTAGGTTTTGTGCTGGGTGAGTTTCTACTAAATACCGCATTAAGGCGCCTTTGACAGTCCAAGGACAGCGAACCGTATAAGTTTTGTGGATAACACGAGGTAATTCAGAACGTACTGATGCTAACGAACGTTCTTGAATTGTCAGCATTTCGATAATTTTGGCAATGCAAAACATGGCATCGAAACCAGGATGTAGTTCAGGGAAAATAAAGCCTGTATCGCCACTGCCACCGAGCATAACATTTGGATTTTTGTTACATGCTTCCATCAACGCGGTTGGGTTAGCTTTGGTGCGAATAACTTTACCGTCATGGCGCCGAGCGATTTGTTCAACAGCACTCGAAGCATGAACAGGAACAACAACGGCGCCGCGTGGATGTGAGGTTAACACCATATCAACCATTAACGCGGTTAATATCTCACCACGGATAGGCATTCCAGACTCATCAACTAAAATTAGCTGTTCACCGTTTGCTGATACCTGAATACCAAAGTTAGCTTTTAAAGCTTCGACCACATGTCCTAACTGCGTTAACAATCCTTCGCGGTTTGTTAATGACATTGCGCTTTTATTCAAACTCGCATTCAGTACTACTGCATCGGCGCCAAATTGGTCGAGCATTTGGGGTAATACTGCACCAGACACTGCGTAAACATAGTCAATTACAACTTTGGCGCGACTATTACGAATTGTGTCAATATGTAGAAATTTTTCAAAAGCCATGCAATAAATGTCAGCAACCTGGCTAGGGTATGCCACATCCCCAACTTCGTGAATTAGGGCGCGTCGCATATCTTCCTTAAAAAATGCCCCTTCAATTTTCTTTTCTTTGGGTTTAGAAAGGTTGATACCTTTATCATCCATAAATTCAATTAGGATGTAGTCCGCACGGTCGGGGTGTACGCGCACATGAATTCCACCAGCTACACCCATTGTAGGAATAACAGTGCGTGTGATTGGAATAGCGGTGGCATCAAGGTTTTGAATATCAATACCTACTGACATTAAGCCCGCAATTAATGACCGTGTTACCATGCGCGAAATGTTACGTTGGTCACGCGATACTGTGACTTTTGAACCAGGTTTGAGTGTAGAACCGTATGCGGCACCTAACTTGACGGCAAATTCGGGAGTTATATCAATATTAGCTAACCCTTGAACTCCACGCTGTCCGAATAAATTGCGCTGTGCAGTGTTACCCCAAATTAAGTTGATGTTTAACGTGGCGCCTGATTCAATTTTCTTACTGGGCCATACTCTTATAAACGGGCTAATTTGTGCCTCTTCTCCAACAGTCGATAGAGAACCCACCACTGCCCCTTCAAGTACATGCGCGCGACGGTCTACTCGTGTTCCTCGTGCGATTACACAGGCGCTTAAGTGAGCTTCATCACCAAGTATTGCACCATTCCAGACAATTGGTCGCTTGAGATTAGCATCGGCACCTATTGTGACATTATCACCAATAACCGAACCAGCTTCGATTTGAACGCGGGCGCCAATCCGACAGTTATCACCAATAACTACAGGAGGCTCAATTTTAGCAGATTGGTCAATGTAAGTATTTTGACCAACCCATAACCCAGGTGAGACTTCGTTATAGGCAACATCTAACTTGACTTTACGGTCAAGAGCATCATACTGTGACTCACGATAAGCATCCAAGTGCCCAACATCGCACCAATACCCTTGGGCAATGTAGCCATACATCGGTTCACCCTTCGCTAGAAGTAAAGGAAATAAAAATGAAGAGAAATCAGATTCGGTATTCTCTGGCAAATAATCTAAAACTTCTGGCTCTAGAATATAGGTACCAGTATTAACAGTATCGGAAAAAATTTCGCTCGTCGAAGGTTTTTCTAAAAATCGGTTGATTCGACCGTGTTTGTCGGTAATAACAACTCCAAACTCAATCGGATTTGGGACGCGCGTTAATATCAAAGTAGCCTTTGACTTTTGCTGCTTGTGGAATTCTATTGCTGAGGTTAAATCAAAATCTGTTATACTATCGCCACTAATTACTAAAAAAGTTTCATCAAGAAGCTCGGCAATGTTTTTAACGCAGCCCGCTGTACCTAAAGGCTGGTCTTCTTCGACGGCATAGGTCATTTGTACACCAAAATCGGCGCCGTCTTGGAAGTAATCGCGCAATGCATCGGGAAGATAATGCAAAGTCGCAATAACTTCGTTAACATTATGCCGTTTAAGAAGATTGATGATGTGTTCGGCAATGGGACGATTTAGAATTGGCACCATTGGCTTAGGCAGGTCACAAGTAAGGGGACGAAGCCGCGTCCCTGAACCCCCTGCCATTAATACTGCACGCATAAATCCTCCTTAATTATCTTTTCGACTGAGTGCTGTAAATAGACGAGGTAGATAGTTTAAGGTTTTTTACCTACTGTCTATAGTCTACGAGCGAAAGTTCATGTTTTAGGAACTTTCCTTTGAGAAGCATTTAGTCGAAGGATTGATCTCCCGCTAATCGAAACACTAGCTTGTTTTTGAAGAGAAAATCAAGAAGGCACGAAATGAAAGCTTAACAATTTTTAGCAATTGAAATTTTATGCAGTTTTAGAATATATCACATAATGTATCTGGATGTATCTGGAATGGGCGCCTGTTGAGTTGTAGTTAGCCCATATAACAAGATACTGGCTGTTCGCACCCAGATTAGACTACACTAATATGTATAAATATGTATAAACTATCTGCGTGATAAGAAAAACTACCGAAGTGTACAATTACTTGTCATTGTGTTATTTTTCATTCTGAGCGTAGCGTAATGCGGAGCATTTGCCGGAGGCTAGAATCTAAAGTTTCCTTATATACCAAGATGCTACCCTACCCTACCATAAAGGAAAACTCCGTTTACGGGATATCCTACCCTACGGGAAAACTTCGTCAACGGATAACAGTAAATCCTTCGGATTACATTACATTCAGCATGACAATTAAAGACACTTTTAAAACATCCTCTAGAAATACTGAGCTAACATTATTACCACTTGTGTTTGGAGTAAATAGGAATGTCTACTTTAATTGGTGTTCTATTTGTAGTTGTTTACGTCAGCGGTATTTGGAAATTCTGGAATGGGTTTGAAAAAACAAACTTTCAAAGGTCATTACCAAACCGCCTAATCTTATCATCACTATGGCCAGTATTGTTAATTGCAAATAAATCTTATCGTCGCAACTTTAGAAAAGCCTTAAAAGGCTAAATAATTTGTAAAAATTTCATTCTTTTGTATTGTGGAATGGGCATCCTTGCCCGTTCCAAAATGAGAATTATATTAAAAATGTCGCTCTGACTGCTTTGAAGACTACTTAACATGTTTAATAACTTGCCTCATAATTTTCACAACCTAAAATAATCTTCTATAGCAAATTATATAGTTTTTTAGTACTAAAGTATAGCTTTGGGCATTTATTTATTTTCTACACGCATTCAATAGCACGGCGCCGTGCTATACGTATAGTTTGCTATTTATGAGCTAGACTGAGAGCATCGTTAAACGCAGCCCACCCACTCAATAAGAATTATCCATGCCTCGTTCGTTCAATATTGCTGGTCCTTGCCAAGCAGATATTCACTATATGCTACCGCCTACAAGTCGGTTGCCTGATTTGGAGGAACTGATTGAGGAACGTAGCTATTTTGTAATTCATGCGCCACGTCAAACGGGTAAAACCACGGCAATGCTGGCACTTGCGGAACAACTCACAAAAAGTGGACGGTATACAGCGGTTATGGTGTCGGCAGAAGTGGGGGCGCCTTATAAACATGACCCAGGCGCCGCAGAATTAGCAGTTCTTAGTGCTTGGCGCAATGCTATTTCAGTCCGTTTACCTAAAGATTTACAACCTCCAACTTGGGTTTATGGAGAACCAGGACAAAGGATTCAAGCTGCTTTACAAGCTTGGGCACAAGCATCCGAGCGACCATTAGTACTGTTTATAGATGAAATTGACTCCTTGCAAAATGAAGCCTTAATTTCATTTTTGCGGCAGCTACGCGATGGGTATCCTAACCGCCCAAATCACTTTCCGTTGTCATTGGGATTAATTGGTTTGCGGGACGTGCGTGATTATAAAGTAGCTTCTGGTGGAAGTGAAAGATTAAATACTTCGAGTCCATTTAATATTAAAGTTAGTTCGATAACATTAAGAGATTTTAATGCCGCTGAAGTCGCAGAATTATATCAGCAACATACCGACGACACGGGACAAGTCTTTACAGCAGAAGCAATATCTATGGCATTTGATTTAACTCAGGGTCAACCTTGGTTAGTGAATGCGCTTGCGAGAGAAATAGTCTCTAAGATGGTAAAAGATAGAACTATCGCAATTACTACTGAACATGTTTTCAAAGCCAAAGAAATACTGATTGCACGTAAAGATACTCACCTTGATTCGCTTGCGAACGAACTGAGAGAACAAAGGGTACAGGCAATTATTGAACCAATGTTAGCAGGTTCGCAACTAGGGAATGTACCATCTGATGATATTCAGTTTGTTATCGACTTAGGTTTATGTAAAATGAACCCACAAGGAGGATTAACAATTGCAAATCCAATTTACCGTGAGATTTTACCAAGAGTATTAACAATTACACCTTCTGCTTCACTACCTGTAATTGCACCGACTTGGCTAACACAAAGTGGTGAGTTAGATACTGATGCTTTGAGAGATGCGTTTTTAAAATTCTGGCTTCAACATGGAGAACCATTATTAGGTAGCACAGTCTATCATGAAATTGCACCGCATTTAGTCCTAATGGCTTTTTTACATCGTGTTGTCAATGGTGGTGGAACTTTAGAACGTGAGTATGCAATTGGAAGTGGGCGAATGGACTTGTGCTTAAGGTATGGTTCAGTAGTGTTAGGAATCGAAGTTAAAGTTTGGCGCAATAAAATAAAAGACCCATTTGAGGAAGGTCTTAAACAATTAGACTCTTATTTAGCGCGTATCGAAGCGCTTGAAGGTTGGTTATTGATTTTTGACCGACGCACAAAGGCGCCACCTATTGAAGAACGATTAAAAACAGAAATTACCACTACAAAAAACGGACAACAAGTTACTATTATTCGTGCTTAAGGAAGTCAACTATTATATTAAGAGGTGCCCCTTGAGATGGGTGGTCAATAACGCAGAGTACACGTTATTATCTTGTTTTTAACTATATATCTGCGAATAGTGATTTTGTGCTACAAGCAGCGCTTAAGCAAGCAGAAGCAAAAACTGTGGTCAATATCAAGTAACATAGTCAGTTTTCACTTTTTGCTGTATCTTTATTAAAAATGGTAGATGTTAATCAGAATTCTCCCGTCATAATAGTTGTAAACAAGGACGGGAGATTTTTATTCGATACCTCATTTTAACGAATTGCTGGAAACCACTTTGACCATGCATCCCAATTTTGTACAAGGTCAGCTAAAACTTGGTATCCCTTAGCGCGTGGATGCGCTTTGTCATAGGCACCTACTTCATCAAACCACACTGTAGATTGTTTGAGCAAGGGGAATATATTTAGATAAGGTATGTCGAGTGAGTTGCAAGTGCGTGCATAATACTCAGATAATTCCGCGATGCGAACATTTTGGCCGTTATCTAACATTGGTGGGGGCCCGACCATCAATACTGGATATAGCTGTTTTGCTTCGCTCAAAATTTGTCTAGCATTTAAAATAGAATTCAAAAAAGAAACTCGTGTTTTTCCACCTTGAAGCACTGTATCGTTGACACCAAACGAAAATACAACTCTACCATTATATTCTGGTTGCAAACGGTAAGTAACTTCTGGTAGCCATCGTTGTTTTAACTCTTCGCTTGTTTCGCGTCGCACTCCCAAGTTGTAGTAAGTAATATCGTAACCTTTTTGATTGGCGCCTACACAAACTCGACCAGTCCAACCCAAACACTCTGGGTCTCCGGTTCCGTTGACAAATGACTCACCAACAAAGCAAATTCTAACTTCGGGTAGATGTTCTGATTTCACTTTTACTAAATATAATTTTCTAAATTTGTATTATGGCACCTCGATTTGTAGTCGGGCTTTTTTGGAATAATTAAATTATCTGATTTAAATAATATTTATAGATGATTATATGGACAAATTTTAATAAATTGTCTATAGGTCTCAAAGAAACCCGGTTTCTAGGATTATAAAAAAATTTGTAGCACAGACGGAACGCCTGTGCCACATTTGAGTTATCAAATTGCCGATTGCTTAACTAGACTCAGATTAATATCTGTAACCGCCACCACTTTGTTGGTTAGGTTTGTGAACAATGAAGCTAAGTACTTGACACTGCTTAATGTTGTCAAAACCAACTACACGAATGTAGCAGTTGCCGTATTGTGAACGACACTGTTGTACTTCACCTAATACTTCTTGGGTGCTACGTGCGTTGAACAAAGGTAACTTCCACAGTGTCCAGTAAAATTCAGTTGGCTCTGACTGTTCGTTAAACTCAACTGCTGGAATATAACCTTGGTTAAGAATGTACTGAACTTGCTTGGTAATTTGCACGTCAGTCAAAGGGGGAAGGTAAGAAAGAGTCTCGAAACGACGCTCTTTTGGTAAAGTTTGCATATTTTTTTGGTGCGAATGGGTATAAATACTTTAATGGGGCGCAAATTGATAATTGGGGGTATAATTACCCATCATCATTTGATTGCTGTTCGGGTTCTAAGTCAGTGGCGCCTGGGGTAGATAAACTAATTTGCGTAATGCGTTCAAGATGTAGCTTGCGATGCTCCATATTAGCTTGCTGAATTCCTGAACGAACCATTTCTGGAAGAAATTCGCTAACTTCTTCAGCAATGTGTTCACGAACAGTCATTATTCGCAATGCCAACTCAGGCTTTTCGCTAAACAAACTTTCCAAAAACTTTTCCCCATTTTGTACTTTGTCGGCCGAAAAGTTATGCAGCCAATAAGCCAAGGGAGGATTTGTTTCATCAAGTTGTAACAACACCGTTCGCAATGCCTGATACGTCAAATAACTTTGTAACGTTTTAGCCGTGTCTTTCGCAATTTGTTTTATGTTCATGCCTGACCCCAGCCCATAATTAGTTCTGAGTATAAAGTTTTGAGTGCTGAGTGAACAGCTAACTAAGGGTCTTAGATTTTGAGCAAAATTTCTGTCTAGCATATTACGCACGCCCAAAATAGTTACTACATTGTACAGACGCGACATGTCGCGTCTCTACATCTCAGCACTCAGCACTTTCCACTCATAACTATTAAACGGTATCCATTGCCTCGAACTCGAACTTGATTTCTTTCCAAAGTTCGCAAGCAGCAGCCAATTCAGGAGACCACTTACAAGCTTCACGAATAACGTCGTTACCTTCGCGAGCCAAGTTGCGACCTTCGTTACGTGCTTGAATACAAGCTTCAAGTGCAACACGGTTTGCTGTGGCGCCAGGTGCGTTACCCCAAGGGTGTCCTAGAGTACCACCACCGAACTGAAGTACGGAGTCATCGCCGAAGATTTCAACGAGCGCAGGCATGTGCCATACGTGGATACCACCAGAAGCAACAGCCATTACTCCAGGCATAGAAGCCCAGTCTTGTGTAAAGTAAATACCACGAGACTTGTCTTGTTCTACGTAGTTTTCACGTAATAAGTCAACGAAGCCCATTGTAATACCACGTTCACCTTCGAGCTTACCTACAACGGTACCAGTGTGAATGTGGTCACCACCAGACATCCGGAGAGTTTTAGCTAAAACGCGGAAGTGAATACCGTGGTTCTTTTGACGGTCAATTACCGCGTGCATTGCGCGGTGAATGTGGAGCAATAGACCGTTATCGCGACACCATTTAGCCAAAGTGGTGTTAGCGGTAAAACCTGCGGTCAAATAGTCATGCATAATGATGGGCATTTTGAGTTCTTTCGCAAACTCAGCGCGCTTCATCATTTCTTCGCAAGTAGGAGCGGTTACGTTGAGGTAGTGACCTTTAATTTCACCGGTTTCTGCTTGAGACTTGTGAATAGCATCAGCTACGAACAAGAAACGGTCTCTCCAACGTTGGAAAGGTTGCGAGTTGATGTTTTCGTCGTCTTTGGTAAAGTCCAAACCACCACGTAGACACTCATAAACCGCACGACCGTAGTTTTTAGCAGATAAACCAAGTTTTGGTTTAATGGTACAGCCCAACAAAGGACGACCATACTTGTTTAACTTATCGCGTTCTACTTGAATACCGTGTGGAGGACCTTGGAAAGTCTTGAGGTAAGCAACAGGAATTCGTAAGTCTTCCAAACGCAATGCGCGTAATGCTTTGAAACCAAACACGTTACCTACAATAGAAGTCAACATGTTTGTTACGGAACCTTCCTCAAACAAGTCTAAAGGATAAGCAACGTAAGCAATATATTGATTGTCTTCGCCAGGAACTGCTTCGATGTCGTAGCAACGACCTTTGTAGCGGTCTAGGTCGGTGAGCAAGTCAGTCCAAACTGTTGTCCAAGTACCTGTTGATGACTCAGCAGCAACTGCCGCACCTGCTTCTTCGGGGGGAACTCCAGGTTGTGGAGTCATCCGGAATGCAGCAAGAATATCTGTATCTTTAGGTGTGTAGTCTGGGGTGTAATAAGTTAATCTGTAATCTTTAACCCCTGCCTGATACCCTGATTTGCTCTGGGTCCGAGTTTGAGCGTAAGACATATTTCCCTTCCAAGAAGTCACTCTTTGTTATTTGCAATTCACGCACGATGCAATTTCCCACGCACCTACATACATGCTTTTGCGTTAAAGCATGTTTTGGTGACATTCAGGGTTTACCCGTTATAAATTGTTAGTTCAGCGTTTTTTCACTTAGCTTTCAGGTGAAAACTGCCTTGATAAAGACTACCAAGACGGATTACCCTCAACTAGCTTTTAGTAACCAAAGGCTTGTTTACTCGTTAACACTATAACCATCTATTTAAGCAGATAATGTCTCTCTTCTTCGTACCAGAAAAAAAGCTTTTTATCTTTTTCTTATCCTCGCGCTAAATCCTCGCGACTTGCCACGCACTGAATAACTCCAGATTACCACCTCGCCAAAAGCCTATAAGACCGAAGGCGCGACTCAACCCGATTCGCCCATTTAATTCAGACACAAACAAAAATTCCAATATACGGAGATTTAGGGGAGTAACAAGCAAGAGATAAAAATCACACCGGAGCGTGAATTGCTACCTGTTACACAAATATACCAAGAAATTAATAAGTTATCCTTTGAATATTCTTAACTTTTATATTTAAATTTTTTATTAAATAAAGATTTAAGTATTTTGTAAATTTTCCGTTACAAAGACTTTACAAAGTGCATTATGTATGAGTCAAAGAAACCGGGTTTCTCAAGAAAATTTTGTGGTTGTAACCTAAATCTCGTAAAGAAGCCCGGTTTCTAGTTATAGAAATGATGAAATTTTGGGAATACTGAGGATAACCCGAAGCTTCTATAACATAAACGGCTCTGGGGAATGTCTAAACAAGGTAACTCACAGTGGTATTGATGAAACGCGCTAGTTTATTAATTAGTTCTATCCTTTTTGGAATAGTAGCTCTACCTTGGGTGAAAGTCGCAGTAGCTCAAGAAACCTTACAAGTTAACCCATCCGAGTTAACCCCAGCTTATCCTGCTGCGGCGCCTCCAACTGGTGCATCCGAGTTACCAGATGGAAGAATAGAAGAAGTAGACTACCGGGTTCACGCACTACAGCCTGATTTTACAGGTAATCTTTGGGTGGGTTCATGGCGAGGTTTATCGCGAATTGACCCGAATACTGGTAAAATATTGGCGCGCGTCAGTTTACCTAACATTGCCATTGGTGCCTTAACACAAGATAAAGTCGGGCGCCTGTGGGTAGGAACATACGAAGGATTAAAGCGAGTAGACTTACGTACAAGTGAAATTACAGCGCAAAACTTATTTTTACCATCTAAGCGAGTTTTATCATTATTAACAGATAAGCGTGGTTATATATGGGCAGGTACCGATAACGGTTTGGCACTAGTTAGTCCAGACCAAGGTTTAATTATGACCACCCTGAAAAACTTACCAGGTGTAAGCGCAAATGCCATGACCTTAGATGCAGATGGTCAACTTTGGGTGGGAACGCTTGACGGTTTGGTGCGAGTCAACACAAAAAATGCTTTTATTTTAAAGACAATAAACAACTTGCCAGGGGGAACAGTACAAGCATTAGCAATTAGTCCACAAGGGTTAATATGGGCAGGTATGCCAAATAATCTACTTGTAATTAACCCCAAAAATGGAATGGTGTTGCGTTCAGTAACTCCTCTACGTGGCAAAAACGTTACATCAGTTCGCTTTGCCAGAGATGGTAGCGTCTGGGTTGGCACTAACAACGGTTTAATGCGACTCAACCCAAACACTGGAAAATTATTAGACCAAGTTGCCGGGTTGCCATCGAGTCGCGTTTTGGCACTGGCGCCTGACACAGGTAATAAACTATGGATAGGAACCAGCGAAGGTTTAGCGTGGTTAATGCCCAATATGCCAAAGGCAAAAGAACACTTAGCTTTTGGTAGACAGGTAAAATAAATTTAGGAGCTAGGAGTTAACTCATAACTCATAACTCCTGTACGGGTGGGTTTACCAATATCCTACTTGGTGATGGAAAATTTAAATAAACCCGCCTCTACATCTACCTAACTCCTAACTTTAAAAATGCCTGTTACTATTCAACAAATTATTCAGTGGAAACAGCTAGGTCGTACAATTGTGGCGTTAACGGCTTGGGATTATATCACGGCACAGCTGATTGATGCTGCTGGTATAGATATAGTATTAGTTGGTGATTCAATGGCAGTAATGCTTGGGTACGAAACAACACTGCCAATTACATTAGACGAAATGATATACCATGCCAAAGCTGTGCGTCGTGGAGTTAAGCGTGCGCTTATGGTTGTAGACTTACCATTTTTGACATATCAAGAAAGTATTCAACAAGCAATACACTCTGCTGGAAGAGTTTTGAAAGAAACAGGCGCCCAGGCAGTTAAAGTTGAGGGTGGGTATCCAGCCATGATAGAAACTGTAGAGCGATTAGTACAAGCTGGTATACCTGTCATGGCACATGTTGGCTTAACACCACAGTCAGTACATCAACTTGGTTTAAAACAACAAGGCAAAACCGAAGACTCTGCCCAACATATATTAAATGAAGCAATAGCCCTCGAACAAGCAGGCGCCTTTTCAATAGTCTTAGAACATATCCCCAGTAACTTAGCATTAGAAATTACAGAAAAACTTAGTATTCCTACAATCGGAATCGGCGCCAGCGTTCACTGTGATGGTCAAGTACTAGTAACTTCCGATGTATTAGGACTCTCCGAAAAACAACCACCATTCGCCAAAGTTTACACAAACCTACGCGAAATCATTAGTGGCGCCATATTAAAATACAGCACAGAAGTCAAAGATCGAAAATTTCCTACGTAATATCACAAATAATGTTAGTATAATTATTCATGTGCTTCCATATATGCTCTAAGTAATGCGTTGATTTGTGTTTGATATCCCTGTCCTTTGGCTTTAAACCAATCTAAAACATCGCTATCAACACGTAGTGTAATTTGTACTTTCCTGGTAACAGGTTTTAAACCACGACGCACAACAGAATTAGCAAACATCTCTGGTGTAATTTCTGGACAATCTGAAAAATCAATGTCCTCATCGCTCATTGCATCAATTCGTTCCCAATCAGTTTGCGATTTGTTGGAAGTATTTGGTTCTTTCATTATTGTGTAATCCTAGTAGTTTATATTTATTGAATCAAAGTAGATGCTATTTGATACTATATTTTTGTAGTGCAGAGATGAAATTAAATTCATTTAATAAAACAGATATATTAATTTATCATAAGTAAAATGTAAAACCAAGCTAATTTAAATATCATTACTAATACTGGTGTAAATATGGTGGTTTTAAATAATTTGTAAAATTGATAATTGTACAGACGTGACATGTCACGTCTCTACCGGAAGGACATTTTTTACTAGAAAAAATTATACAAGAAGTTGGGTAAAATTAGATACCTATATACAGACGTTATATGCTATGGCTAGTGAAAATGTAAGAATTTTTGATAAATAATAAGCGATTAGCCCATTCAATGGTTTATATTTACCGAGTGGGTGTATGGGTGCCAACTGCTTGAATATTGTAAGTTGATTAAGTGGAAGCATTTAAGTCAAAACTTTAAAATCCTGCCCAGAATTACCTCAAATGCAAGAATTCAGCCATCATGTCTAAAGTTCTCGTTTCCGATCCAATTGACCAAGCTGGGATAGATATACTATCTCAAGTCGCTACTGTCGATGTCAAAACGACATTAAAACCAGATGAACTAGTAAACATCATCGGTGAATACGATGCGTTGATGATTCGCTCAGGTACCCGTGTTACAAAAGAAATTATTGAAGCTGGTACAAACTTGAAAATCATCGGTCGCGCGGGTGTCGGTGTAGATAATGTTGATGTGCCAGCAGCAACACGCCAAGGTATTGTAGTAGTTAATTCCCCTGAAGGCAATACTATTGCTGCTGCGGAACACGCACTAGCAATGATGCTTTCCTTGTCACGTCACATTCCAGATGCGAATGCGTCGGTTAAACGTGGTGAGTGGGATCGCAAAACTTTTGTTGGTGCCGAAGTTTATAAAAAAACTTTGGGTATTGTGGGTTTGGGCAAAATAGGTTCCCACGTTGCTGCTGTTGCTAGAGCAATGGGAATGAAGTTGCTTGCTTATGACCCATTTATTTCCACCGAACGCGCGGAGCAAATTGGCTGTCAGCTAGTAGATATGGATGTACTCGCACAACAAGCCGATTATATTACTCTACATATTCCCAAAACTCCTGAAACCACGCATTTAATTAATGCCGAATTATTGGCGAAGATGAAGCCAACCACTCGGATTATAAATTGCGCGCGTGGTGGCATTATTGATGAAGCCGCGCTTGCAAGTGCAGTTAAAGAAGGTAAAATAGCAGGCGCCGCGTTAGATGTATTCGAGTCGGAGCCTTTAGCTGAATCAACTTTGCGCGAAGTCGGCAAAGATATAATTTTGACACCGCACTTAGGTGCCTCTACAACTGAAGCACAAGTCAACGTAGCAATAGACGTTGCCGAACAAATACGCGACGTATTGCTTGGACTGCCAGCACGGTCGGCAGTAAATATACCAGGATTGGGACCTGATGTACTAGAGGAACTTAAACCCTATATGCAACTAGCAGAAACACTTGGTAGACTAGTTGGGCAGCTAGCGGGTGGAAGAGTTGAATTACTCAACATTCGATTGCAAGGGGAAATAGCAACAAATAAGAGTCAGCCTTTAGTAATTGCAGCGTTGAAAGGGTTACTGCATCAAGCTTTGCGCGAACGAGTTAACTACGTAAACGCTAGCATTGAAGCCAAAGAACGAGGAATACGAGTAATTGAAACTCGTGATGCTGCTGTTCGTGATTATGCAGGTTCACTTCACCTCGAAGCAACAGGTAACTTGGGTACCCACTCGGTGACAGGCGCCTTATTAGGTGACGGAGAAATTCGTCTCACCAACATGGATGGTTTCCCAATAAACGTTCCTCCAAGTCAGCACATGCTATTCACCCTCCACCGTGACATGCCAGGAATTATTGGTAAATTAGGTTCCCTTTTGGGTAGCTTTAATGTCAATATTGCCAGTATGCAGGTAGGTCGCAAAATCGTTCGCGGTGATGCGGTTATGGCACTCAGTCTTGATGACCCTCTACCCGATGGCATCTTAAGCGAGATTACCAAAGTACCTGGAATCCGCGATGCGTATACAGTAAATTTATAACCAGTGGAGACGCGATAAATCGCGTCTCTACTCAGCACTAGCGCACTCTTATGGCAAACACTTGGTGGGAAATACAAATAACTTGCGAACCTGAACTTGAAGATTCGATTTTTTGGCGCTTAGAAGATTTTGGGTGTCGTGGAACTGCAAGCGAACGAAAAGGGGACGTGAATTTAGTTCGGGCATATTTGCC
Source organism: Calothrix sp. HK-06 (assembly GCF_001904745.1). Lineage (GTDB taxonomy): Bacteria > Cyanobacteriota > Cyanobacteriia > Cyanobacteriales > Nostocaceae > Dulcicalothrix. The sequence continues at coordinate 108,474 of NZ_MRCD01000005.1, read as the reverse complement.
GCAACTAAAAGTACATTTAATCGATTTGGCGGCATTATCATTATTATTGCGTCAAGATGCATTATGCATTGAATTACCACCCCCCACTTTACAGTGGCATTTAATTGATGAGCAAGACTGGGCAAGTAGTTGGAAGCAATACTGGCATCCTCAAGAAATTGGTGATAGATTCCTGATTAACCCAGCATGGCTACCCATGCCTACAGACTCCGACCGACTAGTTATAAAGCTTGACCCAGGTGTCGCTTTTGGTACAGGAAATCATGCCACCACTCAGCTTTGTTTAGAAGCCTTAGAAATGCGATTTAGTGACTATGGCACATCTTTTACAGGTGAGAATACTAAAGTGGATGATGTGGTAATTGCGGATATAGGATGTGGTTCTGGTATACTTTGTGTTGGTGCAATTTTACTCGGCGCCAAAAAAGCTTATGGAGTTGATACCGACCCATTAGCAGTAAAAGCAACAATGGAAAATAGAATTCTTAATGGTATTGAGGCAGACCGTTTATTTTCGGCAGAAGGTAGTGCAGAAACTCTGGCAAAAATACTTGAAAAACCCGTAGATGGGATAGTTTGCAACATATTAGCCGACGTTATTATAAAGCTTGTGCCACAAATAACCGCTATTACAAAACCTACAACTTGGGGCATCTTCAGTGGTATTCTTGTAGAACAATCAAAAGCCGTCGCTGACGTATTAGAAAAGCATGGCTGGATAGTTGCTGCACTATGGAAACGCAAAGAATGGTGCTGTTTGAATGTGCGACGGTGTTAAAATATTAAATTTTTCCTACCCTACGGGAAAACTACGTTTACGGAACATGAATATATTGATTTAATTATTGATTAAGCTCACTTCTATAGGTTTGTTGCGTGTCGCTTTGGTATAGTTACCGTTACTTCTTTTAGAAATGATGATTTTTTTAGCAAATCCCTTATCTCTCAAAATACCAGCAATCTCTTGTCCTCTGTTTTCAGGTTAAAGTAGGAGTTGCGGTAGGTGTTGGTATTTGTACTACAGGTGACTGAGCTTCAGATGGCGCCGTTGTACTAGGTGTAGAATCTGTTAAAGATTGCACATTGTTAGAATTAGTACCAAAACCAAATTGATATGCCCACCAAATACTACCAGCACCCAAACCAAATGTAACTAACAGAGGTATGACAATTCCTATCAAGCTTTCGCGCATAACGAGTAAGACCTAGTTTAACCAAGCAGACCACTTAGTTCTTTTTTACAATCTTTTTTGGTTCATTACTAGTCATATTTGATACCATTAGCAACGGATAATGAACGGATGTAACGGTTGGTTTTTTATAATTGCTTATCCGTTACATCCGTTGCCAGTTATATCATTGTTTCGAGGCGCCGTACCAAGTCTTGTGCTTGTAAAACACCTTCGATTTTGTCTACAGGTTTTCCCTGTTTGAACAAAATAAGTGTAGGTAAAGCTTGAATTTGGTACTGAGTAGCTAGTTGTGTGTACTTTTCGGTGTCAATTTTCGCTACACGCATCCGACCTTGGAGTTGAGCATTCACTTGTTCCAAAATCTGACTCATTAGCTTGCATGGGCCACACCAATCTGCATAAAAATCTACTAATACAGGTACATCAGAACTAGATAGCATTTCCTCAAAGCTATTGAATTGCTTTTTTGTAGACATAAGATACATGCCTGTTTATTATGGTTTGATATCAATATTAATTCAAATGCTTTAATTTCGACCTATTGCATCAAAATGCATTGCCTTTAAACAATTTACCTTCTCTAAGGCGCCTTTTGACCAAACCAGGCAGAATTTTTCCTTGAGCATATACCCATCTATTCAACTCCGAGGGTACAGCATCATAGTCAGAAGCGTTAATGCGCGCGAGTAATGTAGAGTTAGCGAAGTTAGTTTCACCTAAATTAAACACAAAGCTTACAAGTGCATCAAACTGATTTTGATTTAGAGGTACTTTTACAAGCTTATTTACCACAACTTCGGCGCCGTTAACATCCGTGCGTAGAATTTCCATCGCGCGTTGACGTGTAATTCCACACTTAAATTCTTCTGGTTCACTACCATTGATGGGACCGTAATGTACGAGGTGTCCTACTCCGATTGTGGCGTGGTTTGCTGGGCAGTTGTATAAATTTAAAAATATACCTTCAAATTGAACTATTAACTCCAAACCACGGTCGCTTATTTTATAAGCGCCTTCTTTAACTGGTAAATATATAATTTGCCCAATTCTCAACTTACGCGCTTCTGCCTCAGTAAAGAATTGTCCATTTTCATTGGTAATTTCTTGCCAACGGTTAGCATTCCCTAACTCACGTAACGCTATAGCACTCAGCGTATCACCTGCTTGAATTTTGTAAGAATTATTCATAATAAAAACTTACTTAGTAGTACATCGGGGATTGGACGTGGACGCATTGTTTTAGTATCAACCCATACCCATAAAGCTTCAGCAGTTACGAATAAATCATTTTGGTTTTGTTTACGGATTTCATAACGTCTACGGGCACGAGTACCGCGAATTTCTTCGAGCCAAGTTGTAATTTCTAATGTATCGCTTGCAACTGCTGGACGTAAGTAATCAATTTCAACCCGTCGCATTACAAACACACCACCGAGTTCTTGGTAAAGTTCAAAATTGAATCCTAGTGATTCTGAATGCTCAATCGCAGCTTGCTCAAGATAATTTTGATACACAGCATTATTTACATGTCCAAGAGCATCCATTTCATAATGACGAACTCGTAACAGCGTTTGAAATTTTTCCATCTTTAGCGTTATCACAGACTACACAGTTATTTTGATTAAGTAATATTAAGATTAAGTTAAGATTGATGTCAAAAATAAGAGTTTCAATATATATCTAACTCAAATTAGGGAAAATATAAATACATTTCAAAAAATAGTTCAAAAATAGTTAAGAAAATGTACTTGTGTAATTTACAAAGAAACCGGGTTTCTACGCATTCATTGTCACAGACAAATCGTCGTTGTTATTACAATATCTCAACGAAGAAACCCGGTTTCTAAGTTACACAATTATATCTTCTAAACCTTATTCGTGCCTATTGGTTGTTTTACCTTGGCATTACTCGCGCGCAAGTGATGTCTAATTTTGATTGCAAGAAAAATCAATTTAAAAAATAAACAGACTTGAGGGGAATATCATGGCTCGCAACAATTTAGTTAGCAACATGCGGCAGTCAATGCAAAAAGATTCCGTAAGCTGGGGGTCTTTAGCACTTTGGATTGGTGGATTAATTGTACTAGTATCGATTATCGCAAGTTTTTCTAATTAATGCGCGGTCGTAGAGACGTGTAATCCGCTCGTATTTCCCATAAAGCGGAGGTTTTCCCGCAGGGTACGCATTAATCACGTCTCTACAAATATATTCTGTTATGCGGCGATTAATTCTGATTCTTTTTGAACAGGCGCCCCATCTTGAACAAGGGAACGGTTTTCACCTTTACCTTGTAGAATATTACCAGCGAAAGCTAACATTGCATTAGTTTTGCGCTGTCTCCATTCATCAACTAGTTTTTGAACTTGGATAAGAGACATTCTTCGAGTCATGGCTTCATAAAGATATGCAGCATGTTCAGTTTCATCTTGCGCGATGCTTAACATCCCTAGTTTGAGGTTGCGTGCTGTCGCATCATCTTCGGGTAAAACTTTTGCCATGCGCGCAAAGTCTCTACTCGCATCCAGTTCTAGAATATAAGTGCTACCCATAAACACATCCCAGTCTATTACTTCTGGTTTGAGTTGTTCTTGAGAATATCCTGTAAAAAAGGCGCCAAAGAAAGGACTGCGTTTTTCTTGGGATGCTTTCTTGTCGCTGTCTTCTTTTTCAACAGCTTTTGGTTGATTCTTAAAATCAATTACTTGTTTATCGAGTTGCTTAAGAGCATGAGCAAAGATTTGACCGTGCCGAGTTTCGTCAGCAGCATGTTTTACTAATCTTTCTGCCAGCCATGTATCGCCTTCTGCGGCTGCGCGTTCTGATAATTTTGTCAAGAATGGTACTGACCCTGACTCAGCAAGCTGAAACCCAGCTAGTACATTAGGACGAGTCTTAATATCGCGAATCTGCAACGCTGAATAGTATGCAACGGCGCCTGAACCCGCTAAATGCATGAGATATGTGAGGAAATTCATCTCTATTAACGCGCTTTTATTTTATATACAAACACTTTTACTATACTAACTGTTAATTTTTTCAATGGACTTAACCGTTAATTTACTTGAAAAACTTTTGCACTGTGACTATATTAGGTAACTGTTGAGACCTGTTAATACATCTTAACATTGCTTAACTATTTGCAACAGACATTCTTACCAAGAATCACTATAAGTGCATCTGTCCTCTAAATTTAACTAAAACAATGCTATGACCTCGAATCAGGAGCGTATGATTCGAGGTATTTTATTATGGGAATAATATAAACATTTATATCTATGTTCAAACCTAAAGGGTTTTTGATTACCGTTATCGTGGTGTTACTTATTCTCACTACAGGATGTGCATTACTTTTGCCTTCTAAGCCTGTAAGCGTACATCTAACATTAGGTAATCCCAGCAATGCGAGTACATCAGACCCTAATAACTACTTAATTATTAAGAAACAATATGCACTTTCTTACAACCGTGATAAGGGTATACCAAATTGGGTAAGTTGGGAATTGAATAAATCTTGGTTAGGTGAGGCGCCAAGGTCAAACAAATTTCGACCAGATGATACATTACCAGAAGGATGGTATCGTGTTACGCCAAATGATTATACTCGCAGTGGTTACGATAAAGGACATATGACACCTTCGGCAGACCGTAGTAATAACCCAGAAGATAATGCCGCAACTTTTTTGATGACCAATATTATTCCACAGGCGCCGGATAATAATCAGGGTTACTGGGCTGACTTAGAAAATTATGGTAGAAAATTAGCAGCAGAAGGAAAAGAACTATATATAATATCAGGTGGTTATGGTCAGAAAGAGACGATAGCCCAAGGAAAAGTCGCAGTACCAGAAAGAGTATTTAAAATAATTGTTGTCACCGAACCAGGAAAGGGAATAAACTCTGCAACAAGAGTAATTGCGGTAGATACTCCTAACGCGAACGGCAATAAGGAAAGTAGCTGGACACAGTATTTAACTACTGTTGAGGCATTAGAGAAGAAAACGGGTTATGACTTCATAGCCAACATTAACAAATCAATACAACAAGCAATAGAAACAAAACCCGATAACGGAGTAATACCAAAAATCAAACAAAGAAGATAATCGACTACTGCTTCATGTCATTAATTTAAATGGGCTGGTTTGCAACGGATACAACGGATGAGTTATTGGTTAAAAACACAATTTGTTATCTAAAATCAACTATCCGTTACATCCGTTCATCATCCGTTGCCAGATTTGCCTACTCCCAAATTTAAGTCTCAACAACCTTAGTACAAAGTCCAGCCAAACCACCCGATGAAGCTTTACCAATAATATAAACATCAATATCAATATCACCCAATCTCACAACCTTAATATCACTAAGACATTCCTTAATCACCTTAACTAAATTCTGATACTTGTGAACTATTTCCTTATCTTCTGAAGAATGCCAATCTTCTTCAGTAGTTGCAACATCAAAAAAAGATTCTAACTCCACAAATTCAACTTTAGTATCAGGCGCCTTGTCCAACTTAGATAAAATAAACTTAGTATCCACTACCTGCTTTTCTTCACACTCCCAAAATAGCACTTCAAAAGGATACTCAGACTCGCTCATAAACAGCAAGCCATCCGAAGCTTGTTTGAGTTTGTCAAGCAACTGTTCATTGTTTAGGGCGCCGTTCGCGTTCACGTTCTGCACAGACACACCAGTCTTAAATTACAAACTTCTCTATATTACTACTTTGTGAACCATTGGTTCACATTTTGATGAATTATAGGTTTAACTTAATAATAGGTGGCGCCAGCATTTAACCTCATGTATATTTATGATTGGTGCCTTAGAGTAAACTTAATAAACTCCCTTCTCTGTGTCTCTGTGGTAAATATATATACTGCAATATTTTAAGCATTAAAGTGCTTACAACGAGCATATACTTATTTACGTTTAACAGGGTTCATCCAGGTTTCGAGACGGCTAAAAGCTTGGGAAGATAGTAGAGTAAGACATAGATAGATTATTGCGACACCTGCATAGATTTCAAAGGGACGGTAATTTTGCGCTACTATTAATTGTCCTCTGCGAACTAATTCGTCGAGGCTGATAAATGCGACTAAGCTAGTATCTTTAAGCATACTGATAAATTCATTGCCTAAAGGTGGTAACATGCGGCGAAAGGCTTGAGGAAAGATGATGTAGCGCATTGTTTGTACTGCGTCTAACCCTAGTGATTCTGCTGCTTCAGATTGTCCTGTTTCGATAGATTGAATACCTGCACGTACTATTTCAGCAATATATGCAGCACTATTTAGACTTAACGCGACGACAGCAGCAGCAAAGCGGTTAAAACTAAAATCTAAACCTAAATTTTGCACTACGGCAGGAATACCGTAGTAAATTAGCAAAAGCTGAACTAATAAAGGTGTACCGCGAAAGAAATCAATATATGCTCTGGTAGCCCAACGTAATGGTGTAATATGTGAAAGTCGAGCAATACCAATTAAAGAACCAGCAATTAATCCTAGGAATACTGAAAATAGAGTTAGTTGCAGCGTTATTAAGGCGCCTTGTAAAAGTAAAGGAAACGCTTGCAATAGAATATTAATTGAGTTGGGGCCACTATCAGTTTGGGTAGCAAAGGCTAATTTTTCGGGTAGTTTTGGTGGTGTAGTTTTAAACCATTTTTGATAAATCTTATTATAAGTCCCATTTTCTAAGATTTTCCCTAAACCATTATTAATTAATTGTAAATTTGGTGATTTTAAAGGTGTGGGAATACCGTAATACTCTTCTGTTAATAACTGGTCTATAACCTTAATACCTGGTAAATTCCCTGAATTTATAGCATAAGCAATAACAGGTGCATCACCGACCATCGCATCGACATTACCATTCGCCAACTCTTGTAACGCTAAAGGTGTAGAATCAAAAGTGCGAAGTTGGGCGCCAGGAGCTTCTTTTGCTTTTGCGGCGCCTGTAGTACCAATTTGAACAGCAACTCTTTTATTCTTTAATTTATCAAAACCAGTAATATCTTGATTATTATTTTTAATTGCAATCGCTAAACCCGATTTAAAATAAGGACGAGAAAAAGAAACAGCTTGTGCGCGTTGCTTAGTAATAGTCATCGAACTAATAGCAGCATCGATTGTCCTAGCCTGTAAAGCAGAAATCAATCCATCAAAAGGAGTAGATTGAAACTCAACCTTAAAACCAACTGCACTACCAATAGCATTCATTAAATCAATAGAAAAACCCTGTAACTCACCCTTTTGTCCTTGAAACTCCATAGGTGGATAAGCAGGTTCCGTACCAACCCGTAAACTCTTGGCGCCACCCCCATCATTCGACCCACACCCATTTATAATCAGTAAACAACAACACAACCCCGCCAATACCCAACTAAAAATTCCTTTCCTCATGCTCTTACCTTTGCTTTCCTAGGGTTGAAACCCTAGGCTATTGTGGTTCGTTAATATTAATTTACTGAACGGGCTTTCCTGCCCATTCCACAAGAATAATTAATACAATTTATAAAAAACTATAAAACCCAACAATGAGCAACGCAGTTATAACATTTGAAAACGTAGAGAAAAACTTCGGCGCCCTCAAAGTCCTCAAAGGCATCAGCGGCGAAATATATAAAGGCGAAGTCATAGCAATTATAGGTTCATCAGGTTGCGGCAAAAGCACCCTACTACGCTGCTTCAACCGTCTAGAAAGCATCAACGCAGGCAAACTCAGCGTAAACAATATAGACTTATCCTACCCAAAACTCCATCGAAACGTACTGCGTCAACTACGCACTCAAGTAGGCATGGTATTCCAGCAATTCAACTTATTCCCGCATTTCACAGTTTTACAAAACTTAACACTTGCACAACGCCAAGTACTAGGCAAAACATCCTCAGAAAGTACCCAACTAGCAAAACAATATCTAGATAAAGTAGGGTTATTCGATAAAGCCGAATCATACCCCGAACAACTATCAGGAGGGCAAAAACAGCGAGTAGCCATCGCGCGCAGTTTGTGCATGAACCCGCAAATAATGCTATTTGACGAACCAACAAGCGCACTGGATCCAGAGTTAGTAGGAGAAGTACTACAAGTAATGCAACAACTAGCAACCGAAGGAATGACAATGGTAGTAGTCACTCACGAAATGCAATTCGCACGTGAAGTTGCAAGTCGTGTATTTTTCATGGACTCCGGAATAATTTTAGAACAAGGAAGTCCACAGCAAGTAATTCAAAACCCCAAACACGAAAGATTACGTAATTTCATGAGCAGATTGAATATGTAGTTAGGAGTTAGGAGTTATAAGTTTAAAGAAATTCACTTAAAAATTCGTATGGGTCTTCATCCCAAGAAGGTTCAGGGCAAAGCATATTCAACTTACTAATAACATCCGCTTCAATATCATCACTATCATGCCTATCAAATAGTGACGTAAGCTCCTTCCAGTCACGTTCTTTAAGAGGTGTAAGTGGAGTTGCATGAATATTTGCTTCTTGTGCTAAGAAGTTGTTATATGATTGACCTGACTCGTGCGGATAATAATTATTCACGGCATATAAAAAGCAATATTCTAGCGTAGTATCTATTACATTAATACTAAAATTATATGCCAAGAACCGGACAATTATCCTATCAGAGAAATTACTTAACTGTGCGATTCAAATCAACAACTAAAATTGACAAGTACCGCTAATAACAGTTGTAGAACCACTTACATTACTTGTAGATACCGTATTATTACCAGAAATTCCATTTTCAACTTGAATCGAACCGCCAATCTATCATCAATGAGAAACCTGGTTTCTTTTATTGAAGCTGAGGATTGTTATGTTGAGTGTAGAAGAAACCAGGTTTATTGAGGTTGTAGATCAACTCCAAAAACCTCGGCAAAGCAACCCGCGATTTTGAGACGGACATCATCGCAGCTTATATCAGGTATCCATTCTGCTAAACTAGCTACGGGTTTGTCAACTATGCCGCATGGGACTATGTTGTTAAATCCCGTCATGTCGGGGTTAACGTTGAGCGAAAATCCGTGCATGGTTATCCAGCGTTTGACTTTTATGCCAATAGCGGCAACTTTGCGACCTTCTACCCATACTCCTGTTAACCCAGGAATACGGGCGCCTACAAGTCCATATTCTTGAAGTACTATAATTAACACTTCCTCTAATTGGCGTAGATACCAGTGTAAATCTGGTTGATAGCGATGTAAGTTTAAAATTGGATACCCGACTATTTGACCTGGGCAATGGTAGGTTACTTCACCACCACGTTCGATACGATGTACTTCGTATAGATTGCTCGACGGGTCAAATTTTAGAAATTCGGGATTGGCGCCTTGTCCTAAAGTATAAACAGGCGGATGCTCGACCAATATTAACACATCTTCTAAATTTGGGTTATTGATGCGTTCTTGCAACAGCGTGCGTTGCCATGCGAGTGCTTCTAAATATGGCATCAAAGTTTGGTTATATAACGAACAAGAATAAGGAGTAGAAATATTGTTAAAAATCATAGTGAAATTCAACTATTTAACAAAAAAGGGAGTATTGCAAGATACAGGCATGGAAAAACAGAATTAATTAACATTTGTAAGGCTATTTCCCCCTTTCCCCTGTTAAGGAGCGAAGCAAATGTCAAGCTGTGCAAAAGATTGTAAAGGAAAGTCAAGATAAGCGGTTTTATAAATTACAAAGTGCTAGTTTGAATATATAACCTCAATGGTAATGGTGCTGGTGGGAATTCTCTGCCACATAAGTCACGCCAAGAAGAAAGAACAAATGCACTCTTCTCCGGCGCCTAATTTAAAAATGCAAAAGCCATGTTGAACTTTCGCTACCAAAAACCCGATTAGATTGACAAAAAAGCCAGATACTTCAGGAGGAGCAAAGTCTTAGGAGATGTACTGTACATCTGAGTGGCTAAGACATATATATTTGACGATTTGGGAACGCGAGCTTAAAAGTGGAATTGATGTGGCAACAATTAGGCATAGGGGAATTATAATTTTGATTTGTAACTTAATTTTGGCGGCAGATAGACCTTACCGCATTCTAAAGCGTAATTCAACTCAAGTTAAAGTTTGAGCGGGAGAGTTTACACATGAAGCTTGTCATCCACGGCAAAAATATTGAAATTACCGATGCTATCCGTGAATATGTGCATCAAAAGATTGAAAAGGCAGTAAGTCACTTTCAAAATATCACCAACGAAGTGGATGTCCATTTAAGCGTTGCTAAAAATCCCCGAATTAATACTAGACAAGCAGCGGAAGTGACGATTTATGCAAATAAAAACGTCATCCGTGCCGAGGAAAGCAGCGAAAACCTGTACGCAAGTATTGATTTAGTAGCGGATAAAATCGCGCGTCAATTAAGAAAGTATAAAGAACGCATTCAAAATAAGAAAGCTCCCAATCCAATTGAAGAAACCGTCGTTGAAACAGCAACAGTTGTTGATGACTTAATAGGTAATCGCACCCCTGAACTACCCAAAGAGGTTGTCCGAACTAAATATTTTGCCATGCCACCGATGACAATGACAGAAGCTTTAGAGCAACTGCAAATGGTCGGTCACGATTTTTATATGTTCCATAACGTGGAAACTGATGAAATTAACGTTATTTACGAGCGCAACCACGGTGGATATGGTATTATCCAACCCCGCAAAAACAACAACGGGAATGGACACACCAATGGGCATAGTAAGAATGGTAAAGCAAATCATTCTAGTGTAGTAATGCCAGAGAAACCCCACGTAAACCGATAAATTGTAAGATAGACCAGAAAATGTAATTGAATCCCCCCAACTCCCCTTATTAAGGGGGGCTAGGGGGGATTAAAATATACTTTGTAGGTTGGCTTCGCTTTGCGTAACCTAACATCAAAACACCACACCGACAAAGTGAAAAAAATCTGGTTGTATAGTTTATTAGTGGTAACTTTTGGAATGCTTCTATTTACCTGGCATTTTAAGAGTGTACCTGTAACTTCGAGTACAATTACACAAAAAGATACAATAACGCCATCTCAAAAAATTCAGTACGAAACGCGCGTTTTACCAGACAGCATAGCTCATATTGTTAAAATTCCAGCCAATAGCGAGTATTTAGTAACTCCCGCAGTATCAGATAAATTAATTACAGTTAAAGAATTTGCCCAGAAGCACAAAGCTATTGCAGCTATTAACGCTGGATATTTTGACCCAGTTAATCAAAAAACAACGTCTCACATTACTATACAACGAAACAAGGTCGCTGACCCAAATTTAAATGAGAGACTTGTAAATAATCCTAACCTACAATCTTATTTACCTAAAATTTTAAACCGCAGCGAATTTAGAAAAATATCATGTAATTCTAAAATACAATATGAAATTGCACTACACACCGAGAAAACGGCGCCTAACTGTCAAATTATCGATGCAATTGGCGCCGGTTCACAATTATTACCTCAACTGACTTTAGTTCAAGAAGGTTTTATAGATAACACTACTGGTCGAGATGCAATTGGTAGTACTCAACTTAATGCTCGAAGCGGTGTAGGAATTACTGAGAATGGAAGTATTATTTTATTAATGGTAGCGCAGAAACCAGAAATCGCATCAGGTATATCTTTACCGAAATTAGCTGAGTTAATGAAAAATTTAGGCGCCAACTCAGCGATGAACTTAGACGGCGGCAGTTCATCTTCGCTTTACTACAATGGGAAAACTTATAACGGCAAAATAGACAAACAAGGAAATTCTACTATTCGTCCTGTCAAGTCAGTGTTATTAGTGCAAGAACGCCTTAGCTTATATCTTGCACCATTGTCAACAAGCTCAAAGAAACCGGGCTTCTTTACGAAAAACTAGGGGTACGCGCGCAAAATATTTCTCAAGAAGCCCGGTTTCTCGGACTGGTGCAAGATGTGAGTTAGCACATAAAATTGCGAAGTCTAATCCAGATTGCTGACTTCTTAAAGTTGGGAATCTAACTTTTATCGCCCTTGGCCATACGGCAGAAGGCAGTAGGCAGAGGGCAGCAAGGTTTGAATTATTTTATACAAAGCCTTTGCGACTACGCCCAATTGGGTTTAAAACCCCGCCGTCAACTGGAGCGTCAACGTTTGCGTTGGGGATAGAAACCCCATCCTACCGTGATGCCTCTGCCCTCTGCCCTCAGACGAGCGTTCATGCAGGCCATGTTTTGCTAAAACGTCTAGCAACCGACTCAATTATGCCCTTTGTTTTTGCCCGCAATGGAATATCTACCAGAGTATAAAATAGCCATTTAATTGCTATAGAAAACTGGCGTTCTTTTAACATGACAAAAAGCCGTTTAGGTGTATGAAATATTTCTTTATACATATGTTTATACCATCTTTCATCTGCTTTCTCTCTTGTAAGCAACTCTTTGAAGGTCAATATAATTCCCATCAAAAGGCATAGATAATACTCAGAAACAGAACCTGATTTCAAATTCTCATAAAGAAAATTCAAATCTCCTCCAAGCCATCTCCAACTTCTATCTTTTGAGAAAGCATGGAAATGGTCTGCTTTTGCAGTTTCTACCTTAATAATTTTGGAGCCATGTCTTTGAATTCGGCGCATAAATTCATGCTCATCGCAAGCATAAGTCTTAAAGTATCGAAGATTTGTATCAAAACGGAAGTTGTTAAAAACCAATCGTCGAAATGACATAAGACTACCTGTGCCAAATGTCTTTGTTCCCTCTTCCCAAGAACCACCGTATTCGTAAATACATCCCCAAATCGCCATTACATCTAGGTCATTTTCGTATACCTTGACTAACTCATCAAGGCAGTCTGGATGCAGCCTTACATCATCGTCGGTGAATACTATAATCTCACCTTTAGCATTAGTAACACCGAGATTTCTGGAAAAGCACAGCCCTCGGTTCTTCTTGTTATGGATAACTACTAGGTTATCCATTTTATCTACACAACTGTCAAGAAAAGTTTGCGTTTCATCTATGGAACCATCATTTACAACAACAATCTCATAGTTCGGATAGGTGAGTTGAGTAAATCCGGGGAAACAATACTTATTTAGACTTGAGGCGCGGTTGTAGGTTGAGACAACAATTGACACAAGTGGTTTTTTCATCTGATTTTTACGGGCTTTATTTCAATTGAGAGTTAAACCAGTTTCTTTTGTAAACAGAACACAATAGAAGAGGCAGCTGGCAGGAGTACAAAGCGTCATCGTAATCCACCATGAACTTTTCTGTGCTGCGCCCTTACGGCCATCTGTGGTTCAAACACAAAATAGCTGTAAAGCAATTTATACTACTCAATATAAATGATTCCCAAAAATTTCCAAGTTTTAACACATGGAGTTGACATAAATTTGCTCCCCCAGCCTTCTTTCTTCACATCCCATGAAAAGACAGGTCGTATGCATGATTTCAACTTTCTACTTTCTGAACTTTTTATTGTCGTTCCTGTAACTTGTCTTTCCCCGCCCCCCTCGTTATGGCACAATATAAAGCGGTGATAAGAAAAATATAGTAAAAGGTAATAAGCGTGAGTTCAACTGCTCAAGCGAAAGCAAGCACTCGTCGTGTAGTTTTTCCATTTACAGCAATTGTCGGTCAGGAAGAAATGAAGCTGGCTTTGCTGTTGAACGTCATTGACCCCAAAATTGGTGGTGTAATGATTATGGGAGATAGAGGAACGGGTAAGTCTACAACCATCCGCGCTTTGGCTGACTTGCTTCCAGAAATTCCCGTTGTTGAAAATGACCCGTTTAATAGTCACCCTAGTGACCCCGAATTAATGGGTGATGATGTGCGCGCAAATGTACAGCAAGGAAATAATGTTTCGGTTGTGCAGCGTAAAGTGCTGATGGTTGATTTACCTTTAGGCGCCACCGAAGACCGGGTTTGCGGCACAATTGATATTGAAAAGGCACTTTCAGAAGGTGTAAAAGCGTTTGAACCAGGATTACTAGCGAAAGCAAACAGGGGTATATTATATGTTGATGAAGTCAACTTATTAGATGACCACTTAGTTGATGTACTCCTCGACTCAGCAGCAAGCGGTTGGAACACCGTCGAACGTGAAGGTATTTCAATTCGTCACCCCGCACGCTTCGTACTAGTTGGTTCCGGAAACCCAGAAGAAGGTGAACTGCGTCCGCAATTACTCGACCGTTTTGGAATGCACGCTGAAATACGCACCGTTAAAGAACCAGCATTGCGAGTCCAAATTGTCGAACAACGTTCAGAATTTGATCAAAACCCCCATCCCTTCTTACAAAAATACCAACCACAGCAAGAAGAATTGCAGCAACGCATCATCAACGCTCAAAATTTATTACCCTCTGTGAATATGGACTATGACCTGCGGGTAAAAATTTCTGAAGTTTGTGCCGAACTTGATGTAGATGGTTTACGGGGTGATATCGTTAGCAACCGTGCAGCAAAAGCAATTACTGCCTTTGAAGGACGCACCGAAGTAACTATTGATGACATTCGTCGCGTAATTACACTGTGTCTACGCCATCGTTTACGTAAAGACCCACTCGAATCTATCGACTCTGGCTACAAAGTCGAAAAAGTATTCGGTCGCATTTTTGGCGTCGAAATACCAGAAGATACTGCATCTAAAAATGGTACTGGTATTAAAACAGGAGTTCGATAATATTAGCAACGGATGGAACGGATGTAACGGATAGTTTGTGTCCATCCGTTTCATCTCTTGTATCCGTTGCCAAGGAGCTACACCTAAACTATTAAATTCTATGCAAACTTTAAGGTATTGGTTCAGCACCTTTGTCTTGATAAGTCAACATAATCCTCATGAATTTATCGAGAATGTCATGTTAGCGATTGCGATGATAATGATAATCGCATCAATGATATTTCCAGCACAAAAGCCATGTATGGCATTAGGGTTAAGTTTTGCAATAGGTGGAGCTATGTCAATTCTAGTACGCCAAGCTATTACACCTTCAGTAAGAGTGCGCTTCCTCAAAATCGGCGCCACACTAATACTCATCATTGGTTTATGCGGCTTTATTGATTTATTGCACAACTTTAATTAGTCGATGCCAAGAGAAGCTTTTGCATCAGCAATTGTTACCATCAGAGTCATCGGCGCCACAGGAGAAGGGATAAAACCGCATTTCTCATAAAATTTCTTTGCTTCTTCTGAGATGGCGTGAACAATAATAGCTCTAATGCCTGCTATTTCTGCTGCTTGCAGAGTGCGAAGTGTAGCATCACGTACTAAAGCATAACCAATTCCTTTGCCTTGCCAGTTAATATCAACAGCTAATCGTCCAATGACCATAACTGGAATTTGGGCTGGCATATTGCGGCGCACTTTACCAGGGGCAGTAGTATTAATTACACTACCATTAGCAAGACAGTAATAGGCAATCATACTTTGTGCAACTGTGACTACATATGTCCGAGATGCTCTACTAGCTTCATTTTTGAGTGCCCGCTTTTTTAACCATTCATTTAAATCAGCATTACCAGAATCAAAATCATCGCTTTTGTGTTCTGACTTTATGGGTTGAGGCGCCTGCATTGACTGCTCTTGTTTATCTGACAAACTTTTACTCCCACGGCGCCTTCGTATTTAGTAACGTGCGGAGATTTACAGAAGCAGAAGGTGGAGCATCCAAAAGTTCCATAAATTGCTGAAATTTCTCATCATCCAGCATAAACAAGCGACGGTCTAGCAAAACAGATTCTGCTTCTCGACATGCTGTTTCCATCATAAAATCAGAGCGATTCTTGCCAAGAGCTTGTGCCGCTAGGTCAATTAAATCACGTTGCTGCTGATGTGCCCGAATGTTGATAGTAACATCACGATTTCGGTTGCTTGACTCTCCAGAATCTACCTGCATCAATCGTTGTTCCTCTAATGGCTCTACAATAAATATACAATACTGTATATACAACGTCAACACACACCTGTTTGTATTAAGAGTAAACGTTAATATAATCTGAACATTGCTGCATAAGCTGTATCTAAGCAGAAATACTGTTAACTAGAAGTTTAGTAGTTAGCATCAACCAAAGGTAACTAGGGATGAAGAAAAGGCATAATCTATTAAAAAAGCTACTGATATCTAGCTTTTTAGTACTTGCTGCTACTCCAGCAACTGCACAACTCGCACCTGATAGAACTTTGGGTCAAGAAGCATCGCGCGTCAACAATAACACTGTTATCAAAGGTGGAAATGCTGATTTAATAAATGGAGGCGCCCAGCGCGGCAGTAATTTATTTCATAGCTTTATAGAATTTAATATAAATAATGGACAACGAGTTTATTTTGCAAACCCGTCTGGAGTGCAGAACATATTAACGCGCGTCACAGGTGGGAATGCTTCAAATATATTGGGAACATTGGGTGTAGACGGCGCCGCAAATTTGTTTTTAATTAATCCTAACGGAATTTTATTTGGTCAAAATGCCAGCTTAGATATACAAGGAAGCTTTGTAGGTACGACTGCAAACGCGGTAAAGTTTGGAAACCAAGGTATATTTAGCGCGACAAACCCCGAAGTGGCGCCTTTGTTAACTATTCAACCCTCAGCTTTACTATTCAATCAAATTAATCAGCAGGCAAGTATTACAAATCAATCACAAGCACCAGCAGGTATTAACCCTGTAGGTGAGAACGTTACTGGGTTACGAGTACCTGATGGTAAAAGTTTGTTGCTTGTCGGTGGAAATATAAATATAGATGGCAGTGCAGTTAGAGCTTATGGTGGGAATATTGAATTAGCGGGTTTAGCAGCGCCGGGAAATATAGGATTAAATATTGCAGGTGATAATCTTGGTTTGGTAGTACCTGATGTAGAAAGAGCTAATGTATCACTCTCGAATGGTGCCGAGTTAAACGTGCGGGGTAGTAATGGCGGTAATATCAATATTTTTGCCCGGAATTTAGAGGCAACAGGAGAAAGTAAAATCCGTGCTGGCATAGATACAGGGTTGGGGACACCCAGTAGTCAAGGTGGGAATATAGTTGTTAATGCAACAGAGACAATTTCTTTGAGTGATCAAAGTATTATTTCTAACACCTTACGCGCAGATGCTTTTGGTCAATCAGGTAACGTTAATATTTCGACAGGCTCTTTAAACTTAAAAAATAACAGTTATATAGATGCTGCCACTTTTGGTAATGGAAATGCAGGAAGCGTAGTTATCCAAGCAAAAGATAATATCAACTTAATTCGCGATGGTGGTATTTTTAGTTCAGTTGAAACAGGCGCCGTGGGTAATGCAGGTAATATCCAGATTCAAACTCGTTCACTTTCACTGTTTGATGGTGCAGAAATCAATAGCAGAACTTATGGACAGGGTTCGGCTGGTAGCATTATAATCTATGCTCTTGATGCAATTAGCTTGGATGGAAAGGGTGAAAAAATATTTAGTCGCATCATTAGCGGTATCAACCCCGAAGCTATAGGTAACACTGGCGATATTCAACTGACAACAAATACTCTGAAATTAACCAACGGTGCTTTTATTAGCAATTCAAGTATTGGGAAAGGCAACGCTGGTAATATTACTATCGATGCTCGTAATATTGCCTTAGATAGTCGAAGCTATGTAACTAGTTCAATATATAACGAAGCTGAAGGAAAAGCAGGAAATATCCTAGTTAACACCGAAGCACTTTCGTTACAGGGTGGTTCTGAGCTATCTACAACTACTTCTGGTAAAGGTGATGCAGGCAATATTACAATTAATGCGCGCGACAGTATTAAGTTAGACGGTATCGTGCTTTATGAAATGGACGGTATTTCGAGTTTCGCACGTAGCACCATTCAAAGTGATGTAATTGGTGGAGGTATTGGAAATGCTGGAAATATCAACCTTACTACAGGTTATTTACAGCTAACTAATGGCGCCCAAATTAGTAGTGACACTAATGGGCGGGGAAACTCTGGAAATATTACAGTTAATGCTCGCGATAGTGTAACACTTGATGGCTTTGGGAAAGTATTTACTGAGCAGTATGGAGAAATAAACTTACCTAGTACCATTAGTAGCGATGTTAGTTTTGAGGGTATTGGTAAAGGTGGGGATATTAATATCAATGCGCGGGCACTATTTCTGAAAAATACTGGTGAAATAAGTGCTGATACTTTTGCTCAAGGTGATGCAGGCAACATCTTTATCAAAGTATCAGAAGGTGTTTCTCTCAGCAACGACAAAAATATTGACTCTTCGCAAATTAGCAGCTTTGTTAGTGATAAAGCTACAGGAAATGGGGGTACTATTAATATCAAGGCTGGCAACCTCTCATTAGATAATGCTCAACTATTTACCTTCACTTCAGGAAAAGGCAGTGCTGGTACTATCTTTGTTAAAGCTGATGATTTGGTTTCTTTGACTAATAACGGCAGATTTTCGACCAGTGTTCAGCAAAATGCTGTAGGTAATGGTGGTAATATCGATGTTCAGGCAAAGAGATTGTTTTTAGATAATGACTCTGATTTTTTTGCTGCTACGTTCGGGCAAGGAAACGCTGGTAATATCTCCATCAAAGCTGCTGACTCAGTGTTTTTACAGAATGCTTTTGTTGGCAGTAGCGTCGGAAAAGAAGGTATCGGTAATGGTGGTAATATTGAAATTTATACAGGTACCCTAACTTTAACTGATAATAATATTCTCAATACTTCAATAAGTGGCAAAGGCAGAGCTGGCAATGTATCTATTAATGCTAATGGTAATGTACTAATTAATAACGGCGCCTTTATAAACAGCGGTACAGATGGACAAGGGGATGCAGGTAAAGTAAGCATTGGCACCGTTGGGGACGTGATAATTACAGGGCGTGGTGAAAGAGCTGCAAGTCTAATTGCTACTGGTATATTAGATACAGGTGTTGGTAGCGGTGGTGATATTGAAATTAATGCGCGTAGTTTTACTTTATATAATGGCGCAAGTCTAATTAGTCTTACTGCTGGAAAAGGTAATGCTGGCAGCGTCATAATTAACACATTAGATAGCACAACTATTAAAGATAGTAGTATTGGCGCTTTTACCAATGGACAAGGAAACGCGGGTAAAGTAGTAATTCGTGCTGGAGGAGATGTCTCTATAGTTGATAAAAGCAATATTAATAATATAGTCACATCATTAGCTATCGGAGATGGTGGAGATATCGAAATAAGCGCTAGTAATTTATTACTTGCAAACGGTGTCTATTTATATACTACGACCATTAGTAAAGGTAATGCAGGAAGTGTTCGTATTAATACAACTGGTAATATTACCATCAAAAATGCTTCTGCAATCAATGCTTCTACTTTTGGTGAAGGGGATGCAGGTAACGTCACAGTTAATGCAGGCAACACATTATTTATTGGTGGAGCAACTAATGATGGCCAAATATTCGATAGTGGTATTTTTACTACAGTAGCAAAAGAAGCTGAATTTATTGGTAAAGGGAAAAGCGGCAATATTAATGTCACAGCACGTAATGTATCTTTAAAGAGTGGTGGAATATCCGTAAGCAGTTTCGGAGATAATGCCGCAGGAGATATCATTATTAATTCTGGTACAGTCAGACTTGATAACAAAAGCATAATTGCAGCAGCAACAACTTCAGGTAACGGTGGCAATATTAATTTAACTGCTACAGATTTTTTACTATTGCGAAATAACAGCAATATTACTACAACTGGCGGTTTTGATTATCAATCAGGTGGTGATGGTGGAAATATCAATATAAATACTCCCTTCATTGTTGCTGATAAAAATGAAAATAGTGATATTGCCGCAAATGCTTTTACGGGGAAAGGTGGTAATGTAAACATTAGAGCTAGAAATATTTTTGGTATTGAACCGCAATTTGAACCGACGAATAAAAGCGATATTACTGCTAGTTCCCAACTTGGTGTACAGGGACAAATTTCCATTGCGAAACCAAATTTTGATGCTACTCAAGCAATTATCGAGCTGCCAAATCAAGTTGTTGATGCAAGTAGTCAAATAGGTCAAATTTGTCCACGCGGCGCCTATGCTAAACGTCAAGAGGGTAAATTTATAGTTACTGGACTCGGAAGTTTACCACCTAACCCTCTTCAAGTACTCCCAGGTACACACAGTCTTACTACGCTAGCAACTTTAGATGCACTGGAGATAAGTGCAAAACAACAGAGACAAGTATCAAAAAGTGAGTTAGATAAACATAAAGTAGAAATTACTGAGGCACAAGGATTATTGAAAAACGCTGATGGCAGTGTAGAACTTGTAGCTATGGCGTCTATAGTTACACCTTCTTCAAATGGTGCCGCATCTAGTTGTCCTAGTTAACAATATATGTAGAGACGTTACATGTAACGTCTTTACCGGGTTTTGTTATTTAATCTTTTCTCTATGAACTCTGTGCCTTTGTGGTAATATTCTCTCGAAATTCATGGCATTGACAATTAGAGATGCTACCCTATCCTACCATAAAGGAAAACTACCCTGCGGGAAAACTACGTTTACGTTTACGTTCCTCAGCATGACAATTAGATTTTAATTCCAGCCTTGCATTTCTACTAATTCGATACATAATTGATTAATTTGTTCTACATCAGGTCGGTGTGGCAAAGTTGATACTTGATAAACTTTGTCCATCTCCGCTACTAAATCTTCTGCCATTTTCATTACTTCTTCATAAGAGTATTTACCTTGTAATATTGCTCTTAAATCTTCACTATCACCCGCGTCTCTTCTGTCTACAGTAATTTCTTCTGACCGTAATATTTCTAGACCACTACGTAATAAACGTATACAGTGCATTCCATGTTTAAGGTCAAAACCTGATTTGCGCTCCATTTCGGCACGGTCTGGGTTACGATTTTCTTGCCAAGATAAATAAGCTTTCCATTCACGTAAGGCAACTTGATAGCTTTGGCTTCTCTGTAATAGTCGAATAAAGTCTTTACGGCTGTTTGTGAATTTTTGAGTTGTTTCTAATGTATCATCGGGCAAAGTATATTGTTTTAATACGCCTTTAAAGTCTATATCGGCTGTTAAAAGCTTATATAGTTGCTCTGATTCTTCTAAAAATTCTATTTTACCGCGTATTATTAAATACAAGTATTCTAAAAATGCGTTAAGTTCTTCTTTTGATAATGGTTCTTCGCTTTCTATTTTGAAGTCACTGGGAAGTGGTTTGCTTTTGGGTGGGTTCAATAACCATTTGCGGTGACTTTCCATTTTCTTTATTTGGGCAAATGCATATCCTGAGTAAGTATGTTTGACTTTTTTACTCAAAAATAGCTTTCTGTGTTTGATCAAGTGTTGCCCTACTTCTGTTATATATGGGTATTGCTTGAGCCATAGCAACTCTAGTACATTGGGATTGGCGCCTGACAATAACTGAATAATTTTCCGCAACTCGTAAATAACAGTATCTTTGTTTCCATCTAAAAACGGAAATATTCCGGGTTCTGTGTCCCAACCGTTTTCTTTTTGCTCAACAGTGCTAAATCCCAGATAATATTCTTTTGGTGCAATAAATACACCTCGGTAATCCAAATCTGACTCAGGACGGTTTAACCCATAACCGTGACTCCCTGCCAAACCAATAAATAGACTACGCTTTTCTACTTCGATACGCTTCATGCTACAAATATTACACTATACCACATAACAATTATATAAAAAAAATCCGAGCAAGCCTAAATAAAAGCTGCTCAGACGGTTTGGTGCTGTTCTGTGTCATATATAAATACACCCCTAATCACAACAATTACGCCAACTGATCAAAAATAATTTAAAATATTTTTAGAAAAAGTTTATTGACATTGCCTTGAGTACAAAATATTATGAGAGATTGTCTGTCTAATTCCCGCTCGGAACAGGTAGACATGAAAAAAGCTGGCGACAAATTAGTCTATTTGATTAACGGCGCCAGCTACCTGTACGGCAACACATAGGACAATTTCATGACTTACGCAATTATTGAAACAGGTGGCAAGCAAGTGCGTGTTGAGCCAGGTCGTTTCTACGATATCGAACTGCTTACAGCTCAACCTGATGACAAAGTTAGTATTGATGCGGTTTTATTAGTACAACACGATGGTAATGTGACTGTAGGACAGCCTACTGTTGAAGGCGCCGTTGTCGAAGGCACTGTGATGCGGCATTTTCGTGACCGCAAAGTGCTTGTCTATAAAATGAAGCCTAAGAAGAAAACCCGTAAAAAACGCGGTCACCGTCAGGAAGTTACTCGTCTGATGATTGATTCGATTAGTATGAATGGGTCGGTATTAGCAGCAGCACAAGCACAAGCTGCTGACTCAGAAGCTTCAACTGATGCTGTGGCTGAAACCGAGGCACCTGTTGCAGAATAATTAAAGAGAGATAATACAGAAAAAGAGGACATCATGGCTAGTAAGAAAGGTACTGGTAGTACTCGGAACGGACGCGACTCTAATGCCCAGCGACTAGGTGTAAAACGTTACGGTGGTCAAACTGTGCGCGCAGGCAATATTTTAGTTCGTCAGCGTGGTACAAAATTTCACCCTGGTAACAACGTTGGTATCGGTAGTGATGATACTTTGTTTGCCTTAATTGATGGCGTTGTCGCATTCGAGAGAAAAGGCAAAACCCGCAAGAAAGTCAGCATTTATCCTGCTATAGCAGAGGGCTGTTCTGCTTAAACGTAGAGTGCGTGAAAAGTAAGGTGGGCACTGCCCACCGTACAACTACTATATTTTAAAGAATAAATGTATTAATAAATACTCCCATCGCTAAACCCGTCATGGCGATGAAGAATAAAGCTGCAAACGTGTCTCTATAACGAAACCCAGACATTTGAAAGTCTATTCGCACCAAAATGGTAGCAGATGCGACAAGTAAGGAATCGAGAAATAATCTAAACCAGGAAATCATCAAAAATAGCGCAAATGCAGCCAAAACTGAAATGCCGAAAGTACGGGTGTTAGATTTAAATATAAAATTCGAGTAAAAATTAATTTGCGTCCAAGGAGTCGCTAGGGTGCCAATAACTAAAATAATTGTAGGTATAATTACAAACCAAGCAACGGGGGGTAGACGCTCTTGTGACATTACCCAACCTAGAGAACAGTAGGTAAGTAACGCTAACGTCAGGGAAACCCACGGAATTCTTTTGATGACTGACATCATAATAATTATCCAACTGGTTAGGGCTACTACTCTTCAATTATCGACCCTAATTCGCGTTCAGAATATACACTATTCGGTAAAATAGCAAAAATTTCTTATAAAGTAGTTAAATATTTTCTTAAACATTTGTAAACTGTTAGCAGCTAAGTAACGCGAGTTACATCTTTAAAGGGATATGATGAAACAGCTTGTTATCGCCGAGCGCGTATGTTTAACGGGTCATATACTGTCTAAAGCTTTTGGGCTAGCAGGCATTTTGCTGGTTATACCACACGCCGAGAAGATTTTGAATTTTGGCGAAGTTGGTCAAACAGCTATGCAACTAAGCATGGCTAATGGCGGCGTAGTTGATATTATTTTTGGTACTGTAGCTGTCTCGATTTTCGCATTTAGGACTTTGGGATGGCAAACTTGGCTTTCGTTCATGGTGCCAGCAGTATTGATATCAGTCAGCAGTGAGTTACTGGGAACGGGAACTGGGTTTCCTTTCGGTGACTATCATTATTTGAATGGCTTGGGTTACAAAATTGCTGAACTTGTGCCTTTTACGATTCCTTTGTCGTGGTTCTATGTGGGATTATCAGCGTATCTTGTTGCCCGTGCGGGTTTAGGAGTTGGCAAAAATCCAACCATTCTACGCCAAGTTGGCGCCGTATTATTAGGAGCAGTGCTATTTACAAGCTGGGACTTCGCACTGGAACCAGCTATGAGTCAAACATCGTTACCGTTTTGGTTTTGGGACCAAGCGGGGGCATTTTATGGAACTCCCTACCAAAATTATGCAGGTTGGTTTGGTACTAGTACAGTCTTTATGACAGTCGCAGCACTGTTGTGGCGTAATAATCCTGTAAAATTAGAGCCTAAGCAACTCAATGTTCCAATGATAGTTTACTTGAGTAACTATGCTTTTGCCGCTGGACTTAGCTTAGGTGCAGGATTTGTTGTTCCTGTCTCGTTAGGTTTTATTACAGGAGTTATACCAGCAGTATTACTGTGGTGGAAAGCTGTTACACAAGACGAAACACCATCTGCTGCAACCGAAGTCACTAAAGTTGCTACCGTTGTCGGCGCCAAATAGAAATAGCGAACGCATAACTCCACTTGTAGAGACGCGATATATTCCCTGCGGGACACTGCGTGAACGCGTCTCTACATTCATAACTCCTGTACGGGCGGATTCACCTGAATCTCCCATCATTTACCAGGATATATATAAACCCGCCACTCCTTAATCAATGCCCAATTTTTTACCAATAGTAAGTGCTGTTGCGCTTTTATTGCTGTTGATTCAATTACCAGCGTTTGCTATTCTACTATCGCGTTTACTTAAAGGTCCCCGTCGTAACCCTCCTTTAGCGCCACAAAAACCCACGCTAGATATTTTGGGTAGCGTTAGCGTGGTAGTCCCTACACTTAATGAAGCTGAACGTATTAGTCCACTGCTTGCTGGTTTAAGTCGGCAAAGTTATGAACTTAGAGAAGTTATTGTAGTTGATAGTAATTCCAAAGACGGAACTCCTGAGTTAGTTAAAGCAGCACAAAAACTAGACCCTAGGTTTCGTGTTATAACAGATGACCCTTTACCTACTGGTTGGGTTGGTCGTCCGTGGGCATTACATAGCGGTTGGCAGCAAACATCTAATTCTAGTACTTGGTTTCTGGGTATGGACGCTGATACACAACCCCATCCTGGTTTAATTGCTAGTTTAGTTCACACTGCTGTGAAAAGTGAATATGACTTAATATCACTCTCACCGCAATTTATTCTTAAGTATCCTGGTGAATGTTGGTTACAACCAGCATTATTAATGACATTACTTTATCGCTTTGACCCTGCTGGAATCACAACAGACCAGCCAGAGCGCTTGATGGCAAATGGGCAGTGTTTTTTGTGTCGTCGAGCAGTGTTAGAAGCAGTCGATGGTTATACTAGCTCGCGAAGTTCTTTTTGTGACGATGTGACTTTAGCACGTCATATTGCTGCTTCTGGTTTTAAGGTTGGTTTTATGGATGGCGCCAAAGTTTTGAAGGTGCGAATGTACGAAGGCGCTGTTGAAACATGGAATGAATGGGGTCGTAGTCTTGACCTTAAAGATGCTTCAAACCGCGCACAAACTTGGGGTGATATTTGGTTACTTGCTTCTGTACAAGGTTTACCAATTTTGATTCTTCCTTTATTTCTCGCTAATGGTTTATTTGGTAGAGGCGCCTCCCTAAACAGTTACATTCAAAATAACCTTGTTGAAAATTATCCAATTACACTTTTGCTGTTATTGAATTTATTATTGATAGTAATTAGATTTGGAATGCTGTTTGCAATAGCACCTTCATACGACCGCAGTCAAGCAAAAGGAAATTGGTTATTTTGGTTATCACCTTTAGCTGACCCTTTGGCAGTATTACGCATAATTCTATCAGCTTTACAAAAACCAAAAAAATGGCGTGGAAGAAGTTATGATTAAATAAGGGGCTGTAATACCCCAAAAAATTTATTCTTCTTCTGTAACATCTCCACGTTCAAGTTCCCAAAGAATTTGATTACCTTCTCTACGAACACGGGAGACAACCCAATTTCGCCAGCGCCACTGATCTCCACGACTGGTAACAGCGCTGGCATGAACATCCATTAAATCAGCTAGTTCAGAACTGGTTATTAAATAACCTTTTTCAGCAATTTCATCGGCGATACGGAGGGTATCAACGAGGTTGCGAAGTTGCGTTACCCGCATTTCGCGTGGTATCTCTTCATTAGTATGGTTGCTCGCAGAGGAGATAGAAGCATCTATCATGGTATTATCAGGGGCAATATCGACATCACTAGTTATTTCGTTAATTATGGTCGAGTTTGCCTTTATTTCAGACGCATTTGCTACACAAACTTTCGTTTTTACATCGAAAGCTATAACTTCTGCATCTTGGCTTTGCTTTAATGCTGGCACTTTTCCAGCCGCATAAGCCCGCGCAATGGTATCGCACCTTTCGTTACCTATATTACCAGCATGACCTCGAACATGTTCCCATCTAACCTTACGACTGTTAAGTCCGTCAAGAATTTCGAGTAAATCTTGATTCTGAACTGGTTTACCATCAGCTTTCTTCCAACCCTTCTTTTTCCAGCTTTTTACCCACTTCGTAACGCAATTGATTAAATACTCACTATCGGTGTACAAAGTAATAGGGTAACTTTGCCCTGACGCTTCCAAATATTGAAGTGCTGCAATGGCAGCTTGCATTTCCATCCTGTTATTCGTTGTTTGACGACATCCATCTCCAAGTTCATGAACCGAACCATCATCAAAATAAACCACTACACCCCAACCTCCTGGCCCGGGATTCCCTGTACAGGCGCCGTCTGTGTATATACTCTCAATTGTTAGTGAAGCCATAAGTTAAATAAAATAGTTACTTTCCCAAAGGGGCAACAGGAAAAAATATTAGCCTTCCAATTCAAAGCTATTGACTAAACACATATTTCTTTACATTGTAGGTTGGGTGGAGCGGTCAGCGTAACCCAACATCATCAAAAGCTTGCTTAATCAACTTTTCCCAAACCTCCGACGGCGCCCAAAGCTTATTTAAGTCTAATTTTGCCTCTTCTTCACTGGCGCCTAAACAAATTCGTCGATAAAGGTAAACAAAAACAGATACCCTCTTATTCATAGCACAATGAACAAATACTTTCTTATCTTGATTTGCCTTCATAACCTCAAAAAAAGAATGTAAATTCTCTAATGTAGGATTATCCCAAATAACAGGAATATGTATATACTCCATCCCGCACGCTTCTATGATTTCTTTTTCATTTGATAAAGCATTAGGAGAATTAACTAATGCTAAATTAACTACAACTTCATACCCAGTTTGTTTAATTGCATCGAATTGTTCTACTGTAGGTTGTCCAGAAGTTGCAATTGCATCAGATATTTGTAAATAATTATATATCTCTTCAAGATTTTGTTTCGACATATATCCTTAATCATTCGTAAAAATTCTGCGTTGTAGAGACGTTACATGTAACGTCTCTACGCCGATTTGATATATTTTGGCCAAACATTAGTGTTACACCAATTTCAGAAGTAAAACCCCATTTTGCATAGTAAGGCGCCATTTCTGGTAAACACCAAAGTGCAAAATGTTCGACATTGCTTAACTGTGGATGCTCGATTATTGTATGCATTAGTTGCTTACCGAGTCCAGTATTACGATGAGTTGGCTTGATGATAACATCAAAAATAATCGCTCGATAAACAAAGTCTGTTAAAACACGCGCAAATCCGATTAATTTATCATTTTCATCAACTAACCCAACAACAATATCTGACGCTGCTAGCATCTTCACTGTATCTTCGCGTATACGTTTTTTGCTCCAAAACTCATTTTTGTACAAATCCAGTAAATCACAGATTTGGGATTCGTTTAATTGCGATACAACTTTATGACTCATAAAAGCAATTAATAAGTGTTCTGCACTAAAGTTAAGAAATCAAATTTTTTGAGCATTTCTAAAAATGTAAAAACCGCAGGTACATGAAGCGCATTTTTATGCTCTGCAATACCAATTACACGGTTAAGAGGTACTGGCAAACTGTACAAGTGTACTTGTGATGGAATTGGAACAGCAGCTAAACGAGGTAAAATTGCTGCACGCAGTCCTTGGTTAACCATACTAACAATTGTCGAATCTTCTTGAATATCGGTAGTTGTACTTAAAGACGGCGCCACTATTTTAAGATGATTATGAAGAATGCGCCCACATGGAGTACAAGGAATCATTACAGGTGAGTAATTATTCAAAAAATCCCATGTAAGCTGTGAAATATCTATAGCATTAGGTGGAAGCAGTGCAATATACTCATCACGCACAACTTCCCAAACTTCAAATTCGTCGCTCGTGGGTAAACACGTAATTCCAATATCAGCACGTCCTTGCCGTAAAGCGTCTTCTACATCTAAAAAAGCATGACATTCAATGATAGTAACCGCAACTTCAGGGAATGAGGCGTGAAACTGCGAAATAGCTTTTGGTAATAAATGTGTTGCCACACTCCGGAATGCGGCAATTCGCACATGACCACCACATAAACCTTTGTGTATATTTGCCTCATGTTCGATCATTTCTATATGTTCTAATGCTTGGCGTGCATGGTATAAAATGCGCTCTCCTGCGGGTGTTAATAAGGCGCCATGTCTACCACGCACAAATAAAGGTACTCCTAATTCTTCTTCTAAAGTTGAAATTGCATGACTAATAGCAGGTTGTGATAAATCGAGTGTTAATGCTGCTTCACTAAAGTTACCGCAATCTGCAACCGCTATAACTGCTCGAAGCTGAAAAATTTTCATATATATTTTAGATAAAAACTGATTTGATTATTACAGAAAGATTGTACCAACGTTTTATCTATATATAAATGCCGTTTATAGAAACTATTCAGGTTACTTTTTGATTGCTAATTGGTATACCGCTAGAGTTGGTAGAACAGGAAACGGTGCCAAGCTCAGATCAAAGGCTTGATATAAATTATCAGAGGTATAAAGAATGCTCAATAATTATGAAGTAATGGCACAGTACAACCATTGGATGAATCAAAAATTTTATGCGATTTGTGCAGAAATTCCAGATTCCAAACGTAAGGAAGATTTAGGAGCATTTTTTAAATCAATTCACGGTACTCTAAATCATCTACTGTTTGGTGATAGAGCTTGGATAGGACGTTTTATTGGCGAACCTTTTACTGCAAAAATCGGTGATGAGTTGTACGAAGATTTTAACGAATTGGTTGTTCAACGAGAAATTACGGACTTGCAAATTATCGAATGGTCAAAAAACCTTTCCTCTGAGTGGTTACATCAAGACTTTAAATATATTAGTGGAGTAGATGGCAAAACACGCATACTACCCGCTTGGGTTTTGGTAACACACATGTTTAATCATCAAACTCATCACCGTGGACAATTAACAACTCTTCTTAGTCAGCTTGGATACAATCCAGGTGTTACTGATTTACCTTTCTTGCCTTGGTTAAATACTATCTCTTAAAATCACCCTTCATACAAAACTATGTCACAATTTACACTAGTAATAGGTAACAAAAACTACTCTTCATGGTCACTACGTCCGTGGTTACTAATGAAACAATTTGGTATAGAGTTTAATGAAATTTGTATACCACTTTATCAACCGGAAACACAATCTCAACTTAGTCAATATTCTCCTTCCGGTAAAGTGCCTGTTTTAATTAACGATAAACAAACAATATGGGACTCACTCGCAATTTGTGAGTATCTTGTTGACACTTTCCCGAATTTAAACCTTTATCCTCAAGATAGAAACGCTCGTGCGGTTGCACGTTCAATTAGTGCGGAAATGCACTCTGGTTTTCAATATTTACGGCAAAATATGCCGATGAACTGCTGTGCGGTGTTACCTGGTAAAGGAATGACACCTGATGTGCAAAGAGATATTGAACGTATTACAAATATTTGGCGCCAACTCCGAGAGCAATTTTATAAGGAAGGAAGTATGCTATTTGGTAAATTTACGATTGCCGATGCGATGTATGCACCTGTAATACTACGCTTTAACACTTATGGGGTACAGTTAAATTCGGTATGCCAAGATTATTCAGCTGCTATGTTAGAGCTTCCTGCTATGCAACAATGGGTCGAAGCTGCGAAAAACGACAACCGTTCGCAACCAATTTAGTACAAATTAACTTAGTTCAAAAATCCCTCCTTTATTAAGGGGGGTTATTTACGGACTTAGGCGCCGTAATGGTTTGAGAAATACACCGTGGTTGGAATTGTTAAACACAAGCATGAACCGCAAGCTCAGTTGAAATACCATGATGAATATCTCCACCCCTTTCAAACATACATAATTCTCGCGACTCCTGTTTAACCAAACCATCCATTGCTGCTTCCTGCAAACTCATAAAAGCATTTAAATCTTCTATTTCGTACTTATCTCTCAATAGAACACGTAAAAGATTTTCTTGGGCTAGTGTTAAATAGCCAGTATTTAGAGCTTGTTCAACTACATCGCGAATTAATACCATAATCAACACCCTGATTCATCCAGATAAGGTGATATCGACGGATAGTTTTCCTTATTACTCTATGTAAAGAGCTTCCTTGTAGACATATTGTTGCTTCACTTAACAAAACTTTACATTTCATTTTTATTTTCGATGAGGCTAATGAAAATTAAGTGGCAATATAGCAACAATAATTACTTTTATTGTACTGATATAATTGTGCAACACCTGGCGTAAAGGCTGTTTTAGTCTGATATTCTAGAGATTAACTCTAATTTCGGTTAAAAACAACTTGATAATAAAAGTTTTATTTTATCTGGATTATCCTTTTGCTATGGAATTTTGTCTATCGCAAGAGTATATATTATATTTTTAATTGAAATTTTTACATCTATCAAAAGTATTATTTTTTATTTGATTATAATGCAGGAAAATGATTTGCGGTAAGGTGGGCAGTGCCCACCCGGAGCAAAAACTTTGATTCGTGACGTTAATTATATTTATTATAAAATTCCTCTACCTAAAGTAGTATATTTAACTGAAATAAGTTTTTTGTTTATGTCAAAAGCTTTAGAAAGCAAATACCTTATAATATTAAAATTTATTCAAACTTTAGGTTGTTCAATTAGCTGAGTTTGGACTATAGTTAACAGTGCTTACTATGATAAGCAATGTATAAAATCAACCTAAATATCGGGGTACCCATTAAGGCATAACCTCCGTAAAGTGGTGTTAAAATCAATCCTTTAACGAATATTTACGCTAACGTAAGTAGTATGAATGTAAAAAAATGGTTAATAAAAAACGGGTGCGTTCTTAGAAGCTACTTAATTTTTACGTTCTTTTATAATGCTCGGCTATTTAGGCTACAACATAGTATTTAAATGATAGTTATAGACTATGAAGAGCGATAAATTGTCGAACTAGAGTTCAGGATATTACTATGCATGACCTGGTTCAAAATGTTTTAAATAGCGATGAGAAAACTGCTTTACGTCAGTTTGTCTCGGCCCTAAACGCCGCCGGTAAACCCTACCTACTACGAAATGAGATTTTACAGGTGTTTGCCGACTACTGCCAGCGCTCTCACAAACCTGCTTATTTCTACCATTCCTCGTCTTTAGGCACATTAATCAGCCTAACGCACGAAATCATTTTGGAAGAGGAAAGTACTTGGTTTATGTTACGTCCCTGGATAGCTAACCAGGAAGTTTGGCGCCTGGGTGCGGATATGACGCACTTTGAAAAATTGACACCAAAAGCGTTGTTGGATGTGCGCGACCGTTTGGTCAACCGCTCCCAACCTCAAATTTTAGAAATAGACCTCAAACCTTTCTACCAAGGTTCTCCAACAATAGATGACCCCCGTAATATTGGGCAGGGGTTAACTTTTTTAAATCGTTACCTATGTAACCAACTCGAAAACGACCCCAAACGTTGGTTAGAAGAATTATTCCAAGCTTTGCATAAGTTGCAGCATGGTGGTACACCACTAATGATTAGCGACCGTCTCCACTCTGGGGATGAACTTGCTCTTGCTGTCAAAAAAGCGCTGCAATTTGTGAGCGAACTTTCTCCTATAGAACCGTTTGAGAAGTTTCGCTTTGATTTACAGTCGCTTGGCTTTGAACCTGGTTGGGGTAATACAGCAGGTCGAGTCAGAGAAACCCTCGAACTGTTTAACCGTTTGGTTAGTGACCCAGAACCAGCAATATTAGAAGCTTTTGTGACGCGCGTTCCGGCTATATTCCGTGTAGTTTTAGTATCTATTCACGGATGGGTTGGTCAAGAAGGTGTGGTTGGGCGCCCAGAAACTGCTGGTCAAGTTATGTATGTTTTGGAACAAGCACGCAGTTTAGAAGCTAAGTTACGCGAAGATGTAAAGCTTGCTGGACTTGAGGTACTTGGAATTCAGCCCAAGGTAATAATTCTAACTCGGTTGATTCCTAACTGCGAAGGTACCGCTTGTAATTTGCGACTGGAAAAACTGCAAGGAACAGAAAATGCGTGGATATTACGAGTTCCATTTGCTGATTTCAATCCTAACGTTACACAAAACTGGATTTCTAAGTTTGAAATTTGGCCGTACTTAGAATCGTTTGCTCTCGAAGCTGAACGTGAGTTAGTAGCAGAATTTAGGGGCAACCCTAACTTAATAATTGGTAACTACAGTGATGGTAATTTAGTCGCGTTTCTGCTGTCACGGCGCCTAAAAGCAGCACATTGCAATATTGCCCACTCGCTAGAAAAGCCTAAATACCTATTTAGTAACTTGTACTGGCAAGATTTAGAAGATAGATATCATTTCAGCGCTCAGTTTACTGCCGACTTAATTAGTATGAACGCAGCGGACTTTATTGTTAGTTCGTCATACCAAGAAATCGTCGGTACTCCCGATAATATGGGACAGTACGAATCGTACAAATGTTTTACAATGCCTAATTTGTACCACGTTGTAGATGGGATAGATTTATTTAACCCCAAATTTAACATGGTGCCACCAGGGGTAAACGAGAACATCTTCTTTCCTTACAACCAAAGCGAAGACCGGGATAAAGAAGCGCGCTCAAAAATTCACGAACTACTGTTTTTGCGCGAAGACCCTAGCATAATAGGTAATTTGGAAAATCCCAAAAAGACACCTCTACTAGCAGTTGCCCCCATCAACTCAACTAAAAATCTTACAGGGTTAGCAGAATGCTTTGGAAAAAGTAAAGAACTGCAAGAACGCTGTAACTTAATATTGCTCACGAGCAAATTTAGTCCAGAGCAAGCAACCCATCCCGAAGAAGCAGCGGAAATTGAGAAACTGCATTCCATCATTGACCAGTACGAATTGCATAGTCATATTCGCTGGGTAGGTATTCGCCTTTCTAATATGGAATTAGGCGAAGCATATCGAGCAGTGGCAGATTGTCGAGGAATTTTTATACACTTTGCCCGCTTTGAAGCCTTCGGACGAACTTTACTCGAAGCGATGATTTCAGGACTACCCACCTTTGCCACCCAATTCGGCGGTGCCTCTGAAATAATCGAAGATGTAGATAAGTTCCTAATTAACCCAACCGACTACGAAGGAACTGCGAAGAAAGTATTACATTTTCTTGACGAATGTGATACAAATCCCCAATACTGGCATGAAATTTCTACGCGGGCAATCGACAGGGTGCGTAACAAATATAACTGGAGCCTACACTCAAAGCAATTACTGCTAATCTCGAAAATATACCGTTTCTGGGATTATGTCACCCCAGAAAACCGTGAAGCCAGGGCGCGTTACCTCGAAACTTTATACTACCTAGTCTTTAAACCCAGAGCCGAAAAAATTCTGGAACAGCACATGCAAAGGTAAAGACTAAAAAGAGGGTGTGGGGAATTTTCAACCCGCACCCCACATTGCCCCTATATATAAGGAAAGCACTGCCGATGGATTTAAATACTAATCTTGATTTTATTTATACTGACTGGTCATTAATCGAAACTCGATTTGACCCAGATAAAATTCACCACCGTGAAACTGTATTTACAATTGGTAATGGTTATTTAGGTACGCGCGGTACGTTTGAAGAAGGTTATTCGCGCGCGACACCTGCAACTTTACTTCACGGTGTGTTTGATGATGTGCCAATTGTTTACACTGAACTTGCTAATTGTCCTGACTGGTTGCCGCTATCTATCACAATTGATGGCGAACGCTTTCGGATGGATAGGGGTGAGATAATTAGCTATGAACGAAAGCTTGATTTGCGACGCGGTGTTTTAAGTCGATTTATACGATGGCGTTCGACTGGTGGAAAAACTGTAGATTTACAATTTGAACGGTTTGCTAGTTTAGCTTCTGAGCATGTAACCGCGTTGCGCCTTCTTATTAAACCTGTTGATTTTGATGGGTTAGTTGAAGTGCAAGCTAGTATCAGTGGATACCCTGAAAACCAAGGGTTTAACCATTGGGAATTAATCGACCAGGGGAGTATTTCTAAAGCTGCCTGGTTGAATCTGCGAACTCGTAACTCGCGTATTACTCTCGGTATGGGTCTGGGAATGAATGTTTCAGGCGCCGAAGCATCGGTTCTTGTGACAAATCCACCTGGATACCCCACTGTCATAACTTCGTTTCAAGGCACTTCTGGGCAAGCTGTTACTGTTGAAAAATTAGTGACTTTCTATACATCTAGAGATGTCGAAAACCCAGTGCAATCTGCACAACAGGAATTAGCCGATTTACCCCCATACTCTACGTTGTTAAAGGAACATTCTTTGGCATGGGAGCAAGCATGGGACAAAAGCGATATTGCGATTGAAGGAGATGTTCGCGCAGCGCTTGCAGTTCGCTACAATTTGTTTCAGTTATTAATTGCGGCGCCTACAAACGATGACCGTGTAAGCATTGCGGCTAAAACTCTATCAGGGTTTGGATATCGCGGGCATGTATTCTGGGATACAGAAATATTTATCCTGCCGTTTTTCATCTACACACAACCAGAATTAGCGCGTAACTTGCTATCGTATCGTTACCATACAATTGGTGGCGCCCGAAGAAAAGCAGTTCACTACGGGTATAAAGGAGCAATGTATTCGTGGGAAAGTGCGGATACAGGTGACGAAGTGACACCGCGTTGGTTACCACCGAATGATCCATATGGAGAAGATATTCGTATATGGTGCCGTGACCGTGAGATACATATTAGCGCTGATGTTGTTTACGCTGTATGGTCTTATTGGTTGGTTTCGGGCGATGATGATTGGATGCGTGATTACGGCGCCGAAATTATTTTGGACACAGCAGTATTTTGGGGAAGTCGCGTTGAATATAGTACTAAGAATGAAAAGTACGAAATTCGCGGTGTAATAGGCGCCGATGAGTATCACGAGTTAGCAAATAATAATGCCTTTACTAACCGCATGGTGCAGTGGCATTTAGAAAAAGCTATCGCGACTCAAGACTGGTTACGCGAAAAATATCCTGATAAAGCTAAAGAACTCGAAACGAGACTACAGCTTACACTAAGTCGGCGCCTACGTTGGCAAGATATTATCGCGAATTTAGTAATTCCTTATGACCCTAATACAAAACTCATCGAACAGCAAGATGGATTTTTTAAACTCGAAGATATCAATCTGGCTGATTACGAACCGCGTACTAAGTCGATGCAAACAATTTTGACTATCGAAGGCGCCAATAAACGTCAGGTATTAAAACAACCCGATGTCTTGATGCTACTTTACTTAATGCGCGAATCACAAGAGTTTCCTTACACGTTAGAAATATTAGAGAAAAACTGGGACTATTACGCACCTCGTACCGATATTACCTACGGTTCCTCACTTGGCCCAGCGATTCACGCGATATTAGCATCCGACTTAGGAAAACCTGACGAAGCTTATCAATACTTCATGCAAGCGGCAATGGTTGATATCGAAGATGTACGTGGTAATGCACATGAAGGTATACATGGCGCCAGTGCGGGTGGAATATGGCAAGCTGTAGTCTTTGGTTTTGGCGGTGTTAAGCTCACCGAAAATGGGCCCGTTGCAACAGCACATTTACCTCAAGGTTGGAAACGCTTACAGTTCAAAATTAATTGGCGCGGTGACTGGCACGAATTTGACTTGAAAGCAGAAGGAACAAATATGGAAACACTACATAATTCCAACTCGAATATTAAAGGCGTAATTTTTGACTTAGATGGTGTATTAACAGATACTGCTGAATACCATTATTTAGGTTGGCAAAGACTCGCTGACGAAGAAGGATTACCATTTAACCGCGAAGCCAACGAAGAACTGCGGGGAGTATCTCGCCGTGAATCATTGCTTAAAATTATTGGTAATAAGCATTATTCTGAAGACCAAATTTTAGAAATGATGGAGCGTAAAAACCGTTACTACGTGGAATCTATCGAAAATATTTCACCCAAAGATTTATTACCAGGAGCACTAGATTTGCTCGAAGAATTACGCAGTGCGGGTATTAAAATAGCCCTTGGTTCTGCCAGTAAAAACGCGCGTCCGGTAGTTGAAAAATTGGGAATAGCCAAACATATAGATGTTATAGCTGATGGTTACAGTGTCCAACAACCAAAACCAGCACCTGATTTATTTTTGTTTGCCGCAAAAGAACTTGGGTTGGCGCCCTTAGAATGTATTGTAGTTGAAGATGCAGCAGCAGGTATTGAAGCAGCAAAAGCAGGAGGAATGATAGCTGTTGGTTTGGGACCTTCTGAAAGGGTAGGAGAAGCTGATATTGTTTTACCCAGTCTCGAAAATGTCCACTGGCAGGACTTGCAAGCTAAGTTAACCGATTTAATTTTACAACCTTCCTAATGTCATGCTGAACGCAGTGAAGCATCTCTTCCACAATCTGCAATGGAACTTTAGATTCTTCGCTGCGCTCAGAATGACAATTATAAATCATCGTGTATTATGATATGGCGCCTGTTATCCAAGCTAATTAATTTCCTTTGTTGGAAATATTGAACTAGCCTGGTAATTGTAACGCGAGTAGTACAGCAAGCACCAGCGAGTTCCTCATGGGTAAAACGAATATTAATTCGAGTTCCGATTGGAGTATGTTGTCCAAAATCTTGCTTCAAATATTGTAATAGATTCCAAAATCGGTCTTCTACTTTCAATCGACCTGCAATTGCTAAAAAGTATTCGGTTTGTTGCAATCTCTGTTTAATTTTGGGTAAAATCACATGGCTCAAAGCTGGGGAAGCAGTTATTTCTGTTTGCATAACTGGCACTAGTTCAACATCCGAAATCGCTGTCACTTGATAGATTTGTTGAGTTGTGAGACTGGCGCCAAAAACCATTCCTTCACGTACTAACCCTAGTAATATTTCTGTTCCAGCTTCACAAAGCGAACTTAGTTTAACTATACCACTCTTAACATACCAAATTATATCATTTCCAAGAGGTACTACTTCGCGTTTACAGTACTTATGTAAAGGACGATTCTTTGATAAATCTAAATCACAACTCTGTTGTGTTGATTCTATTCTTTGCTGTTCTGTGATATCACGTATTAGCCAGCGCAACCCTGTTACTATACCTTGACGGTTACAAATACTGGTAGCAGTTAAAGCTGCATTAAAAAATCCACCCTCTCTTTTCTTACAAAATATAATAATTTCACCTATTTTTTCCATTTTGGATAATTTGGCAATTTGACACCGTAGTTTATGACGGTCGTCTAATGTAACAAAGTTAACAATTAGTTTACCCATTAAATTTTGCTGGGAAATGCCAAAAACTTCAGAACAAGCACGATTAGCTTCTTGAATTTTGCCATCTAAGTCCGTCACTAGATAAGCATCGGGTGCAAAATCAAAAAGGTCTTTGTAGCGTTGACGTTCTGTCTCAAGTAAATTGCGTGCTTCTGCCAGTTCTTGATTTTGCTGGCATAACTCCTCAGTTGCTAATTGTAACGTTTGTGACGCAGAACCAAGTTCCATTAAAGCTTGGGGTAAAACTTCTGCTTTGCTTGGTGACAAACTAACGCTTCCATGCAGCAAGTCTGACCAGCGCTGGTACATTCTCTCTGTACGATAAACAAATTTTTCAATATCTGTTTGATTAATGTCCATTTTATTTCCCATTTGAATTTTGATTATTAGCGTTTATTATCTTTATTTAATTATTAATTATTTTCGTTAATTTTTAAATTCTGGTTTGATTAAAATTTTCTAAACCTGAATAATGTATTTTTTATGTCTTTGGGGTTGAGTTAGAAGTTGTAACAAGTCGGCAGGCGCCTCATAACGACTCGAACGAATGACAAAATCGATTTCATGATTTACGCCCATTAATGCAATGCGTGATTCAAAAATTATAAGTAAACTTGAGTATAAAACTAACTCCGTACCGCCCCGAAGTATAATTGGTATCCAAGAATAATTAAGAAAGCACCAGAAAATAAGTCAAGTTAGCGTTCCAATAGTTTGTACAAGTACTATATTATCATATACACCTCTATCTACCGTATCTATCTACGGTAGTTTTTGGCGCAAATGCTAATCAACTCATTCATTAGTAATTTACCTTAGTAATTGTAGCTTTTCCTCTTACCTGGGAAGCAATTGTATGTTAACCCATAGTGTAAAGGTAGATACAAAAACTTAAAAACTTTTTCGCAGCCGCATAAATTGTTAAGATTTAACTTAGTATCACATTTTAAAACAAATTAAGTATAGCCACAGTTGAAATTTAAAAATTAAGCATCTATGGATAACTCTATAGTTTTAGTATGCGCTGCGGATGATAACTACTCTATGCCTTTGGCAGCAACCACTCGTTCGGTTGTTGCGAGTATGCAAAATCCGCATAATTTGTCGTTGTATATAATTGATGGTGGTGTCTTGGGCGCCAACAAAAAGCGGATAATTGAAAATCTTAAATCAGAGCAAGTCAAAGTTACTTGGATAAAAGCGCCCACATCGCAGTTCAAGAACATGCAAATTTCATCAACAATAACAATTGCTGCTTATTATCGACTTTTAATTCCAGAGTTTTTACCTACCGAAACCGAAAAAGCAATATATATAGATAGTGATGTAATAGTTCGCAGTGACATTGAGGCACTCTGGAACCAAGATGTGGGCGACAATTATTTATTAGCAGTGCAAGATATGGGCGCCCCGCTAGTTTCTTCTCCGCGCGGTTTAGTAAACTATCAAGAACTCGGTATTCCTGCTGATTATAAATATTTCAATTCGGGTGTACTGGTATTTAATTTAAAAAAATGGCGCCAAAACAACACAAGTTTGGCAGTAATTAAATATCTCAACGATTATAAACAGCAGGTGCGTTGGCACGACCAAGACGGGTTAAACGCAGTTTTAGCAGGAAAATGGGGAGAACTTGACGCGCGTTG
Source organism: Calothrix sp. HK-06 (assembly GCF_001904745.1). Taxonomy (GTDB): domain Bacteria; phylum Cyanobacteriota; class Cyanobacteriia; order Cyanobacteriales; family Nostocaceae; genus Dulcicalothrix. Next base: position 69,244 of record NZ_MRCD01000005.1, on the reverse strand, counting down.
GAATCAAATGCCTTATTTATTCCGGTTTGGTTCATGGCAAGAAAGTCCATTCAGTGAACAAGAATATAATAACCTGCTCAACCATCCATATATCATCCACTACTCAACGCGCGAGAAACCTTGGAACGATAATTGTAATCATCCACAAAAGAAATTATTTTACGAATATCTCGATAACTCGATATGGTCGAACTGGTCTGTAGAACAAGCTGGTAAAAAGCGACGGCAGAAACAAATGGGTGTGTTTCAGAATATGTATGGGTCGTTTAAGAAGCAATTTAAGTCTTTTATCCCCCCAACCCCCCGGAATTCGGGGGGCTAAGAGGTTCTTGTTCCCCCCTTATCAAGGAGGGGGGATCAAAATGTGTCTTTCATTCCGCGTAGGCGTGCGAATGCTTGTACTGGCTCGCTAGTTTTTACGGCTGTTTGTAATGCGGGTATATCCCATCTTAAAAATGGGTTAGTAAGTTTTTCGATCCCTAATAGTGAAGGTACTGTGGCTTCTCCTTGATTGCGGGAAGCTTGTACTTTTGTATATCTCTGTTGTAAATCTTGGTTGTTACTATCGACACTAAGGGCAAACTGAAGATTTTTGAGAGTGTATTCATGGGCACACCACACACGAGTATTATCGGGTAGTGTGCGTATTTTGCTGAGAGAATCTACCATTTGCGCTGGTGTTCCTTCAAATAGGCGCCCGCATCCACCTGCAAATAGTGTATCACCACAGAATAGTTCGCCTGCTTCGTCTGGGGTGACAGGTGGGAAATAATAAGCGATGTGAGCGCGTGTATGTCCAGGAACAAAAAACACGGCGCCAGTTCGGTCGCCAAATTCTACAGAGTCTCCTTCACGAAGAAAAACTTTTTGTCCCGGGATGCGTCCTGAGTCTGACTCTCCACCGTAGACTGTTAGGTTGGGGTAGTGGGTCATTAATTCACGGTTTCCTCCTACATGGTCGCTATGGTGATGTGTATTGAAAATAGCTACCAACTCGGCGCCTTCTAATTCATTAAGTTTATTTAAAACTGGTTTTGCTACGGCAGGGTCAACTACTGCGGCTATTTTACGTGCGCTATCCCAAAGCAAGAAAATGTAATTGTCAGAAAGTACTGGTATACGAATTATCTGCATCTCGTTTACTCCTGTTTGTTATGGGTATGGACGTGCTGAGTGAGTCTTGCTGTGTATCTTTTTATAGTTCTTTGCTGGTGCTTATTAATTGTAAGAGTTTCCTGAAAATCTATATTGACTTCACCGGGAACACCTATAATTTAAAATCTTTTGGTAAAAGCAATAGTATTTACACGTATTTTTGACTATATGGTTTGTTAAAAAAATCTAGATATCAGTAAAAATTCTCTGGGTGATGATGTAAAGATAAAGCAAAATTGATTTTATTGGTTTATGTTGTAAAGATACCACAAAGGCATTCTAAGGCATAAACTTTATAATCAATAAAATTTGTTTACCGCCTTGACTTAAATTTAAGAAATTTTTATACGCACGCTGTTTAACTATAAGGGGGGCAAATTTTGCTTATTTTTTTAATAATTAATAATCAGGAGAGCTATGCTACATAAAGTTTCAATGATGAAATCAATTGATTATCAATCAGAAGTGGCTGTAAAAAAAATTGTAGATAAAATTATTTTTTCTAGAGTATATAGTCGTAATGACCACAGCTTACTCACAGAAATTATTTTAAATAATAGCGATGTTAGTGACGCTGAACGTCGCCAAATCTATCGTATATTTGACTATCTTCAGACAGGTCAATTAAAACTTATTGGCTGGTAATCACAATTATAAGCCAGCGCGTGACGGTTCGGCGCCTTGCTGTATACACTGTAGGGAAGAACTAGACGGTGAGTCACTAGATAGCAAAAAATAAATCAAATATACTGGTTACAATCTGTGATATTACTTGTTACAGGAGCTAGTAGTACTGATATTGATGAATTTATCGGTACATTCTCGGTAGGGGTTCAGGGTAAAATAGGTTACATTTTTTATGTATTTGTATGAATTTAATTCTGAGTCCCACTGTAATATTAATGATTTAGGATTGGTTTAGCTATGACTCCTTTAGTTTCAATTATTTTACCATGCTACAACCGAGCTAGCTATCTAGAAAAATGTGTTAAAAGTGTTTTAGCACAAACTTACACTAATTTAGAATGTATTTTAGTTGATGATGGGTCAACAGATAATACTCGCGAAGTAGCAGAACGCTTAATCGCTACTGACAAGCGAGTGCAATATTTTTATAAAGAAAATGGTGGTGTATCTACTGCGCGTAATTTGGGTATTGAAAAAGCTTCGGGTGAATGGATTCAGTGTTTAGACCCAGATGATTGGATTCATGAAGATAAAACGCGGTTTCAGTTGAGTTGTTTAGAAAAGTTAGAAAACCAAAACGTTGTACTTTACTGTGACTATGAGCGCGTATTCCTTGACAGCAACCAAAATATTATTCGTCGTGAACAAAATATTATCGGTTCGTTAAATCGTGAAGAGTTAAAACAGCGTTTACTTTTACCTGATTTTCTTGCTAAGTCGCCGTTCCCTGTGTTGCAGCAGTGCATGTTGATTAAAAAAGAAGTTTTGCAAGCTGCATCTTTTGATAGCCGTCTTAAGGCTTTACAAGATAGAGATTTTGCACTCAGTTTATTAGCATTAGGCATAGATTATATATATACACCGATTGTTGGTACTTTTTACACTAAACACGAAACAAATAGAACCAACAATTGGGAGTACATGAAAAACTACTATGTTTTGCTATACGAAATTGAAGCCAGTAAAAGTGATGATTTAAGAAATTATTCCCAGCCGGGAATAAAATTTTTACTGGAACAGACTTTGATTGAAAAAGATAAAAATAACTTTTTTAAATTAGGCAAAATTGTAAATTATCCGGTTCAACTGTTTAATGGAAAGTTTAAAGTAAATAGTAGGTTGAGTTTGTTTATAGCTTACTTACTACGAATGGTTTTACCGCAGTCTTTATTATATGAAAACTTACGTGGGTCACGAAGCCAAAAAATAATTAACTTTATTTCTACTAAAATTTGGCGCCTTGGTAAACTCAGTCCAGATAAATCGCAGTAAGACACAACAATGAGCAATGGCAAATAATCAATTAAAATTTTCATTAGTTGTTAGCGACCTCTCTGGAGGAGGTACGGTTCGAGCTTATTTACTAGCTCAAGTCCTTAAGCAACTTAATTATGACGTCGAAGTTGTCGGTTTTAATTTCGGCAAAGATTTATATGCCATACCCCCTGATGGAATTCCAGTGATTTCTATAGCTGGTAGTAATTATCCACAGTTTTTTGGGCCAGTGCGACAATTACGGCAAAAGCTATCGGGTGATGTAATTTACGCAGTCAAGCCAAAACCAACTAGCTTTGGTGTGGCATTGCTTGATAAATTGAGTCGTCATCGTCCGGTGTTGGTTGATATGGATGACTGGGAATTAAGTTGGCATGGTGGTTTTGATTGGAAGTATCAACCAGGAATCAAACAATTTGCCCGTGATATTCTCAAATCGAACGGCGCCCTTAGATTTCCTGACCATCCAGTTTACATTAATTGGATGGAAAGTTTGGTTAAGTGGGCAGATGGCATAACTATTGATACAGAGTTTCTTCAGGATAGATTTGGGGGTGTTTATGTACCAAATGGTAAAGATACTGATATGTTTAACCCAGATAAATACGACCCTGAAGCAAGTCGCTCTAAGTATGGACTTTCTGATTATCGCATTTTGATGTTTCCTGGCGCCCCGCGTCCGCATAAAGGTGTTGAAGACGTATTGATAGCACTCGATAAGCTTAACCGTGATGATTTGCGGTTAGTAATTGTTGGTGGCAGTCCGTATGATAATTACGATGAGCAATTAATTAGTAAATGGGGACGTTGGATTATTAAGTTACCAAAGGCGCCAGTAGAAGCGATGCCAGAAATTGTGGCAGCAGCGCATGTTGTTGTTGTACCACAGCGCGATACCGTAGTCGCACGCGCGCAGTTTCCTCTGAAGTTAACTGACGGAATGGCAATGGGTAAACCTGTGATTTCTACCCGTGTAGGTGATATACCTGAGATATTAGCTGACACAGGTTATTTAGTTGAACCATCAGCACCCGAACAAATAGCAGCACAAATCGAAGTCATATTCAATGATTTTGAAACTGCAACCGTTAAAGGACGTAAAGCTAGAACCCGCTGTATTGAAAAATATAGTACTTCCACTATGGCTGCAACGCTCGCAAGTGTTATCAATAAACTATAAGAAACCCGGTTTCTATGCAAGATCTCTATTTTCATGACAATCTCGATAAAGAAACCCGGTTTTTATAACTATTAACTATTAACTATGTCCACTTTTAAACTTTTAATTAGATTTGCTAAACCTTATCCTGGTTGGATGCTTCTGACATTCTTACTAGGATTTTCTGGCGCCTTATTTAATGGAGTTGGTACTACACTAATTGTACCAGTTGTTTTAAAAATTATTGGGCTAGATGTTGAACTAAATAACGCACCTGATATTTTAAAAATTGTAATGCGACCTTTCGACCGAGTACCAGAAGATTATCGTACTTTGGTCATGGCAATAGCAATTATATTAACTATTATATTAAAAAATCTTGCCAGCTATGCAAGCACTTTAACATCAAGTTCCCTTGCACGTACATTGACTACTGACATGCGGGAAGCAGGTTTAAAAAACTTGTTAGAAGTCGATTTAGATTACTTCATTAAAACCAAAGTTGGTGATGCAATTAATAGCTTGAGTGGAGAGTTGGGAAAAGCCGCGAGTTCTGTCAATACTGTGATTCGGGTCTCAATTTTAATTATTACAATTTTAGTATTTATTGCTGTATTGCTCTCTATCTCGTGGCAGTTAACAATAGCAGCAACATTTTTACTATCACTTGTAACATTAGTCAACCAATATGCAATTGCTCGGTCGAAAGATTATGGTAAATTGCTTTCGGATATGTCAAGAGCATATTCGATAAACGTTTTGGAAGTCATGAACGGAATGCGTTTAGTCAGGGCAACAGCTAATGAAGACCGTGAATACACAAAAATTGTCAAATTAATTCGCAACCGCGAACAAGCTGATTTTAAATCGCAAGCAAATTCTGAGGCAATTACACCCGTTAGTGAGGTAATGGGAATTACAGCCTTGGTAATGATCATACTGCTTAGTAAGTATTTATTTGCATCTCAAATTTCCTCACTTTCGACTGTAATCTTTACATATTTATTAGTACTTCTGCGTTTACTGCCTTTTATATCTCAGCTAAACGCAATTCGCAGTAGCTTCGCGAACGCTTCAACAAGCGTATCTATTGCTAACGATTTTTTAAGACGTGACAATAAGCCGTTTATGAGTCGGGGGGCAAAAAGTTACAACGCGCTTGAAAAAGGAATTCATTTCAATAATATTTCTTTTGCTTACCCAGGTAGCGAAAAATTAGTATTAAAAGAAGTCGATTTGTTTTTGCCGAAGGGTACCACTTTAGCTTTAGTTGGTAGTTCAGGCGCCGGAAAATCAACAATGGCAGACTTGTTACCCCGTTTTTATGATGTAATTTCTGGTAGTATTTTACTAGATGGCGTAGATTTGAAAGAATTTGATATTCAGTCATTACGTCGTGCAATGGGTATTGTTAGTCAAGATACATTTTTATTTAACGACACAGTACGATATAACATTGCATACGGAAAACCTGACGCAACCGAAGAAGAAATAATAGCTGCTACCAAACGCGCGAATGCTTATGAGTTTGTCACGAAGCTATCACAAGGTTTTGATACGCTAATAGGTGATAGAGGTGTAATGCTATCGGGGGGACAACGACAAAGATTAGCTATAGCACGTGCATTATTACAAAACCCAGAGATTTTAATTCTCGATGAAGCGACTAGTGCGCTTGATACTGTATCTGAACGAGTAGTGCAAGCAGCTATCGATGACTTGAGTAAAGACAGAACAACTTTAGTTATTGCCCACCGTTTATCTACAGTTCAAGCTGCTGACCAAATAGCGGTTTTAGACCAAGGAAAAGTTGTAGAAGTCGGAACTCACAACTCACTGTTACAGAAAGGTGGCTATTATAGACGACTTTACACGATGCAATTTGGCGCCGAAGATTCTGAAAAACAATTTACAGAAGCCAAATTAACGAATCGGCAAAATACAGAAGTACTAACTCACAATCAGAATTTAGTTCGTATACCCCACGAATTACGGACACGACTAAATCCAACGATTGGCTTTTTGCAATTATTACTCGACGAAGCAGAAAACTCGCAGGAGCGGGAAGAACTTATCGAAGAAATACGTAAATCAACAGCGCGCATCGAGAATATTATTGAAGTATTTGAGGATATTGTCAAACTGCAAACCACCTTTATTACATCAGTAAATGATACGTATAAAGTATATCGAGATGACCTTGACCGTCTTGTTAAGAAGTTACGTACTCATTTAAATTTTATGTTACATTCTTTGCCGCTAATTGTAGATGGTCAAGTTCAAACATCTGAGCAGAATGAAATTGTTAAAAATATTTATTATGCGGCAATTCATTTACTGGATACAATTCAAGAATTAGAAGATTTTTTGAAATCAAAATCTTTAAATTCTACTGATTCCAGTAATAAGCTCGAATATCAACAAAATGGAAATTCTAAAATAAAAATAGGATTGTAATAGCAAGATGTCTTCTAACAATCAAAACAAATACCTGTTTTATACAGGACAACTTTCGCTCAAACCTGATACAGCACACGAAATACACGATGTGCTTTGTGCGAATGCTGCTGCAAACTTGGGTTACTCTTCGGTGTTAGCTTACCACGATAAAAACGCTAACCCATTAAATCTATCTTGGTTATTTAATCCTTTTAAACTGCAAAAACCAGACGCGAAATTTGTAGATTTTTATAACACCCAAGAACATCTAAGAGTGGCGCCGTTACCAATGCCATATCCTATAGACAGAGTACCAGGCAGACTCACAAACTCTAGCACCATTGCCACAAAATACTACTTGCCATTTCATTTACGGCGCCACACCAAGCTAGTTCACACACGCGATTGGAATTTTGTCAAAGCATCAGTCAAAAATCAAATTCCCGCTATATTTGAAAAACATCACTTTCAAACAATACCATTTGAACCCGAAATCGTAAATAGTCCCTACTTTCAAATTGCAATCACTCAATCTGAACCAGTACGTCAAAGCTTAATTGAGCAAGGAATGCCACCAGAAAAAGTAGCATGGGTATATAACGGTTTTGAGCAATCATTTCTAGAACGTCAACCCGAACAAGCACAAAAATGGCGCCAAGAACTACTTCAAGATGGCAGACAAATATTAGTAGTTTACTCAGGCGCCCTATATAAATTTAAAGGTATCGACCTGCTTATCGAAGTAGCAGAGCAAATGCCTCATATTCAATTTGCCGTCACTGGAGGAAAAGATGCCCAAGTCGAAACATATAAACAAATAGCTTCATCTAAAAATATCTCGAATATTACCTTTTTAGGCTGGGTAATGCCACGCAAACGGTTAGTCAGCTTATTTCAAGGCGCCGATCTACTAGCACATCCACACCTATCAGGAAAAGAAGCAGACTTTACCAACCCCGTAAAATTCTTCCAATACATGGCATCTGGCACGAGTATAGTAACTACTGAAATACCACCCTTAATGTCATTCAAAGAGTCACCTTTAATAGCATCTTGGTGCGAACCAAATAACCCACAAAAATTTGTTGCCGCAGTACAGCAGGCACTAAATAAATATCCACGTAAAGTAGAAGGATACATAGATAGTATTAACTACGCGCGGCAATTTTCATGGGAAAGCAGAATTCTGAACATTTTAAATTATGTCTCGGAATCAATGCGTCCACAGGTCATTAATTAAATATAAGGGAGAACTAAAAACTATGACTAAAAAAATCGTTGGAATGCTAACTGAGTATCCAGGAGTTAATCAAAGCGATTGGTTATGGCAACAAACCCCCTACCAATTTGGTGTATGGGGCAATATTCAAATGCTTGCCAAAGCTGAAAAACCCGACTTCTTACTTCTATACAATTTTGCAGGCATTCGCCCAGTATTTAAAAACAAATATTTATTCTTCAGACCCGAACTTCATTACGCCTCGTTTAGCGAAGAAGAAATGCAACCTTTATTGCGTGGAGTTCCCAAAGAACGAATTATCTTTCTGTGGCGCGAACCACCCCTTAAAGAAGTTAACGAAGCAAATTTAGCGTGTTACGAATGGGCAACTAAATACTGCGGTTACGTGTCTGCATCTGATAACGCGGCGCCAACACCCGAATACATGCCGGCAATATGGTATCACAGTAATTCGTTCCGCGAACTCAACGAAATGCCAGTACCAGAAAAAACTCGCACATGTAGTTGGATAACATCAGGAATAAGTCGCACAGCAAACCATCGCCAACGATTAGAATTTTTACGGTTATTACAAAATCATCAAATTGATTGTGATTTTTACGGACGTAATTTACCAACTTGGGTAGCATCTGGGGGAGAACTTGCCAACAAATGGCACGCAATGGCGCCTTACCGATACAATTTAGCAATTGAAAACTATGCTAGCAATGATTTATACGTCAGCGAAAAAATGTGGGATTCACTGTTAGCATGGTGCTTACCAATATATTACGGAGGAGGCGCCGCAGATAAGCTATTACCACCAGGTAGCTTTTTACGTTTACCAAGCTTAGACGAAAAAGGTTTAAAGTACATCCAAGAAGTAACGGCAACACCCGATGCTTGGTACGAAGCCTCTGAAGCAATTGCAGAAGCAAGACAAATTATATTACACAAACTTAACTTACTAGAATGGACGAGTAATTACACAAAGAATTTTTAATCAAATCTAAATTTGGTAGGAGTTATATATGACTGATGGTATTTATATTCTTGCAAATGATGTAGTTTATGACCAGTTGATAGCGCTGTTAAACAGTATTGAAGTTCATGCTGGTAAAAATTACCCAATTTGCATTTTGCCATACGACGATAAATTAGAACGAGTCAAAGAAGAAGCTGCCAAACGCAGTAATTTAGAAATATTTGACGATAAATCAATTATCGAGCTTTGGGATAATTTTGTTTACGACGTATGGCAGACACACCCAAACGCATTCAAAACATGGTCAGAACGAGGTATATCAGGTATGTACCGCATGGGTACACATCGAAGATTTTGTGCTTTTGATGGTCGGTTTGATAGGTTTATTTATCTTGATGCTGATACTTTAGTACTAAACTCCCTAGATTATATTTTCCAGCAGTTAAACCATAATGATTTTGTGGTTTACGACTTTCAGCACAAAGACCCGACGCACGTTTATGATGTCAAGTCCAAACAGCTATTAAATATTTTTTCACAAGCACGTATTGATAGCGAAATCTTTTGTTCGGGTATGTACGCAACCAAAAAAGGTTTATTTAATCAAGAAAAAAGAGATTACCTTTTATCACAATTGCGTCAAGGTGATGCAGAAATACTATATATGAATGCACCCGACCAAACTATTCTGAATTATATGGTGATGCGTGCAGGTGTTTCGACGTGCAACTTTGCCCATTACCTAAGTGAGGATAAAGTAACTGGTTGTTGTGTGACTTCTCCACACTTTGAGGAAAAAGATAATCTTCTTTACGACAAACAAACTCGTCTTACCTACCTGCATTATATTGGATTGTCATCAAAACTATTTGCCCGTGTATGTGCGGGTGAAAATGTTGGGTTTCCTTATAGGGATATTTTCTTACACTACCGTTATTTAAATGAACCAACACGGCGCCCGCAGTTTAAAACTAAGCCTAAAGCTTACAATGAACCACCAAGTTTTGCAACAAGAGTTTTACGAAAATTAGGAATTCCAATGGAGGTTTAATATAATGACGCGCGGAATATATATTATAGCTAACGATAAAGTTACAGACCATGCAATAGCTTTGCTCAACAGCATTAGATTGTATGATAAAGAAACACCTATTGTGATGATTCCCTATGATGATAATTATCACAACATAGCCGATACACTCAATCGCTATTATGGTGTAAAGGTTTATGAAGATTTAGAATTTATTGACCGTTTATCAAAGAAATTACACGAAACATTTGGTGGTAAGTTTTTTGCCCGTCCCAACCAGTTTCGTAAACAAGCTTGTTGGTTTGGCCCATTTGATGAGTTTTTATACATTGACACAGATATAGTTGTCTTTGAAAAAATTGGCGATAACCTTAATTACCTAGCAAACACAGATTTTATTAACTGCGATTACCAACATTTAGGCGGTATAAAAAACGTATTCTCTGCCCAAGTCTTTGACGACGGAGTATTTACACAAGAAGAAGTCAAAGATATATTCAACGGTGGATTTTGGGGTTCCAAGAAAAATCTCGTATCCGAGCAAGATTTGTACGAAGTATTTACAGAATGTACACAACATCCCGAATACTTTGATTTCTCAGAAAAAACTTCTGACCAACCAATAATTAACTATATGTTATTGAAGCGTATCAAAAACCGCTTTAACATTGTACGTCGTGAAGGTCAGGCGCCTGGTAACTGGGCAGGTACACCGCACTTCCAATCAAAACAGGGGCAAGCTAGTGTACTAATCGACCCAACTGTAAATCAGCAACTCCAATATTTACACTGGGCAGGTATTCGTATTCAACCTGGTTGTCCTTACTGGGAAACTTGGGAATACTACCGTAATCTTAATCCAGAATTACCACCTGCTTACTTCCCGGCGCCTATCCAAAAAAGTCAGTGGCAAAAAACAGTAGATAATCTCAAAAACCAACTTCGCCACATTAAAGCAAAACTCTAACTTCATCTATCTTGTGGAGCTCTATCTTGTGGAGCGGGCATCCCTGCCCGCCTCTGAATTATATTGAGAAGTTAATCGTACAACCATACTCTTAATAGCGAAAGTAGCTGTTCAGTGTCAACGGGTTTGGTAATGTAATCTGAGGCGCCTGCTTCGATGCATTTTTCACGGTCGCCTTGCATGGCTTTAGCAGTAAGGGCAATAATGGGTAAAGATTTAAATTGATGATTTTGACGAATTTGACGGGTAGTTTCGTAACCATCCATTTCGGGCATCATGATATCCATAAGTATGACATTGATATCTGGATTCTGTTGTAAAACCTCGATACCTTCTTTACCATTTTCAGCGTATATTACTTGCATACTGTATTTTTCGAGCAAACCAGTTAACGCAAAAATATTACGAACATCGTCATCTACGATTAAAACTTTTTTAGTTGTAAGAATACTGTCTCTTGATTGTAATTTTTCAAGTATTTTTTGTTGAGTAGCAGGTAGTTCGGCTTGAACTCTATGCAAGAATAATGACGTTTCGGCGAGTAGTCTTTCAGGAGAATTTACGTCTTTAATAATGATTGTTTCCGCTATTCGCCGTAATTCAAATTCTTGTGCTTTGGTAATTTCCTTACCTGTATAAATAATAATAGGTAAAGATTCACCATTTTTTTCCTTCTTAATTAGTTCAATTAGCTCAAAGCCATCCATATCTGGCAATCCCAAATCGAGAACCATGCAATCAAAGCGTCGCGAACGAATTGACAATAAAGCATCTTCAGCTGTTCCTACACCAGTAATATTAACATCACCATCATCACCACCAATAAGTTCGATAATACTTTGACGCTGTGTTTCGTCGTCTTCGGCAACGAGTAAATATTTCATTGGCCGCTCTACAAATACTTTTATTCTATTTAAAGCATTGCTAATTTCTTCTCTGGTAACAGGTTTTTGTAAATATGCCATTGCACCTTGCTGTAAACTCCGCTGTTTCCCATCTTCCACCGTCATTACATGTACAGGAATATGACGTGTGTTTACATCGTGCTTCAATCTATCCAACACCATCCAACCATCGATTCCTGGTAAATCAATATCTAATAAAATTGCCGAAGGTTTAATTTGGCGTGCTTGTGATATTCCACTATTACCATTTTGAGCAATAACGCTTTTAAAACCTTGCTGTTGTGCCATGTCGTATAAAATACGCGCAAAATTTATATCATCTTCAATTATTAATAATACATGTTCGCCAGGTTGAATATTTTTTCTGTCATCAAAAAGTTCTGAGTGCTGAGTGCTGAGTACTGAGTTGAATTTGGTGTCAACGGTAGAGACTATATTAATAGGGTCTCTAAGTTCAGGATTATTTTTTGTTTCAGTAATATTTAAAGGTAGATATAGTGTAAATGTGCTTCCTCCACCGATATGACTAGATAAAGTAATTTCACCACGAAATAAGCGCGCAATTTCGCGACTGATTGATAAACCTAAACCTGTACCTCCGTGTTTACGATTAGTGCTACCATCAGCTTGTTGAAATGCTTCAAAAATTATTCTTTGCTTTTCGGGTGCTATTCCAATACCTGTATCACTGACACTAAAAGCCAGAACTGAGCTAGATCTATTTAAGGTTTCGTTCTGAGGATTCCAACCATGTGAAGCAAAGTTTACCGTGAGTCGCACTTCTCCTTGTTCTGTAAATTTAAAGGCATTTGCTAGTAAGTTTTTGAGAACTTGTTGTAAACGTTTTGCGTCGGTGTCAATGCTTGATGGGAGATTTGCCGCAAAATCAAGGGTAAAGTTTAAACCTTTACTATAGGCAAGCTGTTTAAAGGTACGTTCTAAGTAATGCTTGAGTTCGACTAATGGTAACGGGTAATAATCGAACGACATTGTTCCAGATTCGATTTTTGCCAAGTCTAATATATCATTGATTAATCCTAATAAATCGTTTCCGGCACCGTAAATAGTACTACTATACTCTATTTGTTTAGATGTAAGATTAGCTTCGCTATTTTCAGATAAAAGTTTAGCTAGAATTAGTAAGCTATTAAGAGGGGTTCGTAATTCATGCGACATGTTAGCAAGAAATTGAGATTTATATTTTGAAGAAAGTTCTAACTCACTAGCTTGTGTTTCTAATGATTGCCGTGCTTCTTCAAGTTGGTTATTTTTTCTTTCAACTTCTTGTTTTTGCAATTCTAGCAGTTCGGCTTTTTTCTCTAGCTCTTTATTAAGCTCCTGTAATTCTTCATTTGACTGCTGTAATTCTTGCTGTTGTTGCTGTAAAAGTTCTTCAGATGCTTGTAGTGTTTCTGCTTGTTCTGCTAATCTTTCATTAGTTTCTTGAAGTTCTCCTTGTTGGTTTTGCAGTAATTCTGCTAATGCTTGTGACTGTTTGAGCAACTCGACTGTACGAATGTCGGATGCTATAGCATTTAGCACTACACCTAAAGTCTCGCACAATTTATCTAATAGTGTTATGTGTACTGTCTCAAATTGCTGAAACGATGCTAATTCAATTACTGCCGTAATTTCTGACTCAAATAATATAGGTAATACTATAATATTTTTTGGTTTTGCTTCTCCTAACCCTGAACTAATTTGAATATAATCATCAGGAACATTTGTGAGTAATATTTTTTGCTTTTCTAAAGCGCATTGCCCTACCAACCCTTCCCCTAACTGGTATCTATTTGATAGATTCTTGCGTTGCTGGTACGCATAGCTACCAAGTAAAACCATTACAGGTGGTTCAATATCAATATCTTTAATATATAATACACCTTGCTGGGCATTTACAAGTGGCGCCAGTTCGCCAAGGATAATTTTAGCAACAGTTGCTAAATTGCGCTGTCCTTGCAGCATTTGAGAAAACTTAGCTAAATTAGACTTTAACCAAGTTTGTTGCTGGGTCAACTCTGTATTTTGACGTAAATTAGTAACCATCCGGTTGAATGCGTTGACCAGCATCCCGACTTCATCTCCACGGTTATTTTCACGGATACTTACCGATAAATCTCCATCGGCAAGTGCAACTGTTTTATTAGAAAGTTCGCGTAAAGGATGAGAAATTTCTCGATTTAGATAAATAACAATTAAAATTAGTAGTAAAATGATAAAAGGTACACCAAGTGAAATAGCATTGAATGCTTGTTCGGTAGATTTTTTAGTATTTTGAGAACGCAAATCTAACAAAGCTCTTTCATCTTTTTCAATTTCAGATATTACACTTGTAATTTGATTTGTAATCTCTCGACCTTTATCTGAAATAATTTCCTGTCTTGCAATTTCAAATCCTTTATTTTGACGTAATAAAAGTCGATTTTTAATTAAATCTACTCTTTGAGGAATTAATACTTCGAGCTTACTAATAAGGCTTTGCTGCTGAGGATTATCTGATGTTAATTTACGTATTCTTATTAAATTTTTTTCTAAATTACTTATGGCACCATTGAAAGGTTCTAAAGAACGCTGTTCACCTGTAACAATAAAAGCACGCTGCGATGCTTCGGCTGATTGTAAGTGTAAGTTTAAACTTTTCAACTCACCTAGCACTTCATAGCTATGAGCTTGCCACCCAGCGTTTAAAACTAAATTAGTTGTAGTTTGATATGTAATAAAACCAATCCCACTTACAACAGCTAATATTGCTGCGAATCCAGCGCCGATTTTTGTACCAATTTTGATTTTTCTAAACATCATTAAAAATTAATATATTCGCCAATTGAACAATAAGATAATCAAATATAATTAATTTTCATCATGCCATCGGAATAATTATTTTGTCTACTAGCCAAGGGGTTAATGTTAATTTAACCACAAGATAGATAAAACCGAGCTTCTCGTGAGAAACCCGGTTTCTTTTTACACACCTACTGGTTGCTGAACGGGTGCCTGAAACATTGCAGGGTCAATATTTATTCCCAACCCCTTAGCAATTCGCATACCATAAGAAACATCAGCACGGAAGAAGTGACATAACTGCCGCATTTGAATATCTTGTCGCGCTTGACTAAGACTATTAACAATGTTCTTAACCAAACGTTCTTGCTCATCAGAAGTCATCAACCAATACAAATCACCTGCTTGGGTGTAATCATCATTGCCTTTACGGTGGTCATAACGGTCAACGGCAACATTACCCAGATGTAACGGTGGTTCTGCAAATGTCAAATTTTGCTTAGGCGCCTCTTGGTAACTATTTGGTTCATAAGCGCATTACCACTATTATTTTCTAATGCCATCAAGCCGTCTCTTTGATAATGCATGACTGGGCACTTAGGTTATTATGGTCTGTCATCGCACTTATCTGTAGTCGTTATGATTTCAATAAGTAAATCATAGTCGATATGAGTTTGTTCGACAATTATTGGGAAAGATTGCAACAAATTTTAATACTGGATTAGGTTTAAAGAAATAGTCGATGATGAGGGTTCATAAGATAATTTTACTATTCTTAATGCGTATAAATACTTAAAATAACAAAGTATAAAAAAGTAATAACTACGTAGTATTACACTAGGAAGAGTTCAATAAAAATCATACTATAAATTATCAAATACCTATATAAATTCTGATGATAACTCAAAATTTAAGGGCTTCTACTAACAAATTAGTTATCAAAGCCCAATTGGCTGCGTGTATTGCTTTAACAACATTTTTATCAATGCCAGTTCGTGCTATTACACTCGTTCAAGATAGAAATTCCTTACAAAGTAATGACCAAATTGAATGGTCAAGTTTAGGAAAAATATTAAACCCTTTTGCTCCCAATCCTAGCGCCTTTCTTCCATATTCATTCTCAGCAAGATCTTCTAATGGTTTAGGAGTAAATGTAAACATTCCATCGGCAGGTGGAAATATTACCCCACCATTTATTTTTCAAAATAATCCACCAGTTCAAACTAACTTTGCTCCTGGTGATTTTCTCTTATTCACAGGTTTTAGTCCTACTATTATTCCCACAGGAAATCCCAACCCTTTAACTATTATCTTTGATAAAAATGTTAAAGCGGCTGGAACACAAATTGCTGCAAGTGGTAGCGAAAACATAAATTACGAAGTTTTTGTATCCGCGTTTGATGATGCAAATAATTTACTAGGGACATTTTCTGTTCCAGGAATTTCTTCTGGCGCCCGCGATAATTCCGCTGTATTTTTAGGTGTAGCCAGTGATACAGCTAACATCAAAAGCTTAGTTTTTCAGACTTCTTCACCACAACGCGGTTTTGGAATTAATAAAGTCAGCATAGCAACTGTTAATGAGCCGTATACTGGTTTTGGCTTATTGATTCTTGGTGCTTTAGGTTTAGGCTTGAGGGGCTATAAATTTAACAAGCACAAACTGAATATCAACTAATTTGGGTTGTGAATCTATGAGACGTTACAATGTAATGTCTCTACTACAACGTGGCTAAAATGACTATCCAATTGCAAAAAGTACCGAAGTGTTAATATCGAATGTTCCGTGTTTTCAGAAACATATATTTTTATCAATAGTTTTTGGTAATGAAAGCATTCTACAAAGCCTCAAGCTGGAGGCAAAAGGCACTTATATCTACCCTCACAACTGGGCTACTAACTTCTCAGATGCTTCTACCAACTGTAGCTCAAGTGACATCGGATACGACAACCAACACGATTGTTAACTCTGTAGGTAATAATTTTACTATTCTTAATGGTATTGAAAAAGGTAATAATTTATTTCATAGCTTCAGCAATTTTTCCGTGCCAACTGGCGGTTCGACAACGTTTAATTTAGTGAATACGCCGAATATCACTACTATATTCAGTCGAGTTACAGGTGGAAATATTTCTAATATTGATGGCTTGATTCGCACGCTAAATAGCACTAATTCGGTCAGCTTGTTTTTGCTCAATCCAGCAGGGATTGTGTTTGGTAAAAATGCACGGTTGGATATTGGCGGGTCGTTTGTAGGGACGACGGCAAATGCTATTAAGTTTGCTGATGGAATAGAGTTTAGTGCTGTAACGACTTCTGAAACACCTTTATTGACGATGAGTGTGCCTGTCGGTTTGCAGATGGGGAATAACCCGGGAACAATTACAGTTTTAGGAACAGGACACAACCTAACCTCTTTTGGTGCAGGAATTAACCGCAGTGCAAATACAGAAAAACTGGGTGTACAACAAGGACAAACATTAGCATTAGTTGGTGGAGATATTACTCTAAATGGAGCAGTCTTGACTGCTGAACAAGGAAGAATTGAATTAGGAAGCTTGAGTGGAAGGCAATTCGCCAACTTAAAGCTATTAGAGGCAGGTTTAACATTAGACTATACTCAAGTATCGAATTTAAGAAATATTAGCCTCTCACAAAAGTCATTGGTGGATACTAGTGGCAATCCATCTGGTAATATTCAGCTTTCAGCGAAACAAGTAAGTATTACAGAAGGTTCACTAGTTTTAAATCAAAACCGGGGAAGGCAAGCGGGGGGAATGCTAAATGTCAATGCAACCGAATCACTAAAAATTTCTGGCTATCTCCCTAGTGTTGGAATTCGTACTAGTTTATTGAGTGAAACATTAGGAACTGGAACTAGTGGAGATATTAGGGTTTCTACTGGACGCTTAATTATTCAAGACGGTGCTGGAATTGATAATAATACTTATAGTCGAGGTGATAGTGGTAATATTGATATTAATGCTTCTGAATCAATTCAAGTAAAAGATTATGACCCAGCTAACGCTTTTTCGACTATTTCATCAACAACATTTTCCACTGGAGTTGGCGCCAATGTTACGGTTTCGACCCCAGACTTGTTGGTAGCTAATGGTGCTGTAGTTGGTAGCATCACTATAGGTAATGGCGTTGGTGGCAACTTAGTTATTAACGCTAATCGCATTCAAGTCAGTGGAAATAATACTCCTGGAGCCACGGCTTTATCCACCGCAAGTTTAGTTGCTGGCAATGCGGGTAATCTGATTATTAATACTCATAACTTAAGGGTTGATAACAGTGGAACGGTAACTAGTTCCAGTACAGGTCGGGGTAATGCTGGAAATATCACGATAAATGCTTCTGAGTCTATTAAGGTAACAGGAAATTTACCAAAAGCAGAATCTCCAAGTCAAATTAGATCTACTGTTAAAAGTCCCAGTGCTTTTGCACAGAGGTTTTTTAATATTCCTGCGATTCCTCAAGGTAAAGGAGGAAATATAAATATTAATACTCCATCCCTCATGGTTGATGATCAGGCATCAGTTACAGTGACAAATCAAGGCATTGGAGATTCTGGTACAATAAATATTAATGCAGGGTCTCTATTACTTGATCGCCAAGGTGGTATTACTGCAATCACAAATTCTGGTGAAGGAGGGAATATTACCTTAAAGTTGCAAAATCTCCTATTAATGCGTAATAACAGCTTGATTAACACTGAAGCCAAAGGCATCGGTAACGGTGGTAATATTACCATTGATTCATCTGTCATTACAGGATTAGAAAATAGTGACATCATCGCCAATGCAGTCCAAGGTAACGGTGGTAATATCAAAATTATTACCCAAGGTTTATTCGGGCTAAAATTTCGTGATCAACTCACTCCAGAAAGCGATATTACTGCCAGTTCCCAATTTGGCGTTAACGGGACAGTAGATATTAATAATTTCGGAGTTGATCCCAATTCCGGCTTAGTAAAATTACCAGAGAATGTTACAGATTCATCACAAAAAATAGCTACAGATTGTTCTATTCGCAATGGTAGCCGCTTTGTGGTAACAGGAAGGGGAGGAGTACAACAAAATCCTAGTCAACAAATTGGGAGAGATCGCACTTGGTCTGATATCCGCGATATCTCTACATACCGCAAAACTGGTGAGATCATTGCTCAAATATTACCATCTCCAGAAGTTCTTGTCTCTGCCACAAGCTGGCATCGCAATGCTCAAGGCAAAATCGAGTTAATTGCAAATAAACCTTCTACTCACTTGCAAAAAGCGTTAACCTGTGATGCTGTTCCTAAAACTTAGTAATACTTTCTGCCTCCTTTCTTCTGCCTTCTCGCTAAAAGTTAATTGTTAGGAATGTTACAAATTATTTTATTTTGCAAATCCTAAGTATAGACAATCAAAAAAGTATAAATAACGTAATATAAATGATGATTTGTCTGCGACAATGAATGCGTAGAAACTCGGTTTATCGCATTTTTCGCGTCAGTCATATTTTCATTTACGAAGAGGTATTTTAATAACAAACTTAGTTCCTTGATTAATTTGTGAAAAACATTCCAATTTGCCACCGTGTCTTTCGGTAATAATTTGATAGCTAATCGACATACCCATCCCTGTACCTTTTCCGACAGGCTTAGTAGTAAAAAATGGGTCAAAAATGTGTTTTTGTACTTGTTCAGACATTCCAATACCGTTATCAGAGATTTTAATTTCAATCCAATTAGTATCAACTATTTCGGTTTGAATAGTAATTTGATTGGGATTGGCTTGGATATCTTCTAAAGTGCGTTGACTGTTTTGCTCCTCCATTGCATCAATGGCATTTGCCAAAATATTCATAAATACTTGATTTAATTGTCCGGCATAGCATTTTACAGAGGGTAGGTTCCCATAGTGTTTAATAATTTCAATGGCTGGAAGGTCTCCTTTTTCTTTAAGACGATGTTGAAGAATCATTAATGTACTCTCAATACCCTCATGAATATTTACCTCTTTAAACTCTGCTTCGTCCATGCGGGAGAAGGTGCGTAGAGATAAGACAATTTCACGGATGCGTTGAGTACCCACTTTCATCGATTTAATAGTTTTGGGTAAATCTTCTTGAATGAAATTTAAGTCCAGTTCTTCCAAGCAATCTTGAATTTTTTGATGACTAATTTTATCATATTTCTGATATATTTCAACGAATTTCAGCAAATCATTGGTATATTGCTCTACATAGCTCAGATTTCCGTGAATAAAGTTCACAGGATTATTAATTTCATGGGCAACTCCAGCAACTAACTGTCCCAAGCTAGACATTTTTTCAGATTGAACCATTTGTGCTTGGGTGCGTTTTAGTTCTTGAAGGGTAGCTTCTAAGTCTTCTGTTTGTTGGCGCAATTGGGCTTCAATCTGTTTGCGAATAACTTCATTTCGTTTCCCTTCGCGAATATCTCGCATAATTGATGAAAAAAATTCCACTTCTCCCCTATCGTTTTTATGGGCTACAATTACTTGGGAGACAGGAATTTCCTGACCTTTGCGCGATCTCATAATTAACTCACCACACCAACTTCCTGTTTGCAGTGCTATGGGTAAAGCTTCGTTGACAGTTTTTTCCAACATTGACGGCGCCACTGTTTCCGAAATATGAAACTTATCGGTTTCTTCGGGAGGAATACCCAAAATCTTCTGTCCAGCTAGATTAAGGTAAAGATTATTACCTTGAGCATCGGCAATACCGATGATATCATTTGCTGATTCTAAAATTGCTAGCAACCGTGCTTGTGCTTGTTCAATTTTTTTACGGTCGCTAATATCAAAAACAAACCCATCCCAAATAATTGCACCATCATCTCGTAATTGAGGACGAGATACTGCTTGCACCCATTTGATATTTCCTGATGGTGTAATAATGCGCCATTCGTGAATGAACGGTGTGAGGTTTTGGGCAGATTCCATCATTGCTTGATCGATACCTGCAATGTCATCGGGATGTTCGATCGCTCTGATATTTTGAGTTCCTGCAATTATTTCTTCTGCTGTGAACTCATAGAGGTTATAACTACCCGAACTAACATAGGGGATAAAAACCGAACCGTCAGTGGTCAAGCATAATTGGTAAATCATGCCAGGAACGTTATCTGCAAGACCCTGGAAACGGGTTTTACTCTCCTGAAGATTTGCATAGAGTCGAGCATTTTCTAGCGAAATTGCCGCTTGGGTACAGAGAAGGTTGATAATAAGCAAGCGATCGTTAGTAAATACCCCTTGAGTTAACCGATTTTCCAGGTACAGAATACCAAGCAAGTTACCTTGATTCAAAATTGGCATACACAACACACTTTTGGGCTGGTGTTGCTGGATATATTCATCAATAAGAGTCTCGATATTGTTTTGGCAATTATCAATTGTTACGGTTTTTAGTGTGTGTTTGACATAGCGAATCAGCTTAAGGGGCATTTCTTGGCTATCATCTAGAGCTTGGAAAGTCAAAACTGTTGTTGATGTATTTTTTCCAGGACTAAGTGATGTGATTGCTCGGATGTACCATTGATTCTCGTTGGGTAAAATCAACACACATTTTTTCGCACCTGCATTTTCGAGAATAATTTTGCTAATGGTAGAAATTAAATCATTTAGGTCAATAATGCTAGAAATCGCTTGCGCGGTTTTGAGAATCGAAGTGATATCGAGGTTATTCAGACAGGTTGTAGCTGTAATGTTAGCAAGTGTTTCCAATGAGTTGAAGCTTGGTTGCTGATAATTTAGCAAAATCGGCTTGAGTAGATGGGGATAGGTATTTTCTAAATCCTCAATTTTTGTCTTACACTCCCAACGAGTATAGGCATAATATGCTTCTTGCATATAGCCTGTGGCAACTTTTTCTTTATTCCATTCGAGGTAAAATTTGCCTGCGAGTTCGTTGGCTAAAGCTTCTTCTTGAATATAGCCGTTTTCTTTGGCGCCATTGATCGCGCGATCGTAAAATTCTAAAGCAGTAGCTTTTTGTCCCAAGATACGATATTTTTCTGCTTCGACTAATTCAAATTTGTGTAAATAATTCATTGGTGCATAATTTGCCCAATTAGCCAGTTTTTCTTGATTAGCTGCTACTTGAGCCAGAATCTGCTGTTGTTTCTGAGGATTGACTTGTGGGTAAATTGCCAATTTTGCTAAGGAATCATAAGTATGAAACACCGGAACCATCAGCGAACCAACTCCCGCATCCAAATAGCGTTCTGTCTCAATTGCACAATCAACCGCAATAGTATAGTTAGAAAATAAATATGAGAGAAATAATTTGTGTAGATACAAATAAAATAAAGCTCCTCGATGATTTGCCGCTAAGTGCAGCCTCACCATTTGCTCTTCGTCATAAACTTGACCGATAATCCGACTGGGATTTTCTGCTTGTCCCAATAAATTAAGTACAGCTTGCAAATTAATTTGCTGGATTTGCAAAACAGTTTCCTGCTTGACTTGGGCGATGAAATCTCGATAGGTTTGCATTTGCTCTGCAAGAGCTGGTAGAGCGATTGTACCACTAAAATAGGCAAGATGGCTGTAATATTGGAGTGAAAAGCTCGCATGTTCCAAATCGCCAGTATTCAACGCCGAATTATACGCCTCTAACAGAGGTTGGAGACAGGTTTGGGCATTTTGTTTCCAATGTTGGGTAAAGCAAGTTGCCACTAAAATTCCTGGTGCGCGAAAAATTTCGCTATTTAATTTATCCATTAAACTTAATGCCAACTGTCCATACTCATAACCCGCATCGATATCGCCGAATAACCCGCACAGCATCATCCCACAAGTAGCATAGCCATGAGCATGGGCAGGTGCATTGCCATAATTCAATGCTAACTCGACTTGCTTGGCGGCAATTATAGGCAAAAGTTGTGGCAAAGCCATATGTGCCGTTGGACTCAAACCTACAAGAATACGAGTTGCAGCCAATTTTAGTTTATCTGTCATATCTGGAAGATCAATCAAATTTGAAATTTGCTTTCCTTGCAAACCTGTTCGCACCTCTGTCATTACTTGCTCAATCTGCTCTGGTGTCGGTTGGTGTGGTAACTCCACACCCAAGAGTTCAAGAAGCTCTAACCCGAAAGATATAGCTTCTCTGAGTTTATTTTCAGCCTTTAAACCTTGTAACTTTATTTCGTAAGCCTTGAGTTTATCTTGCAGCGATTTACCATTATCTAAAACTTGGGCAACATACAACTCCATCTCCGCAAATTTACCATTGAGATATGCTAATTCTGCAGCATTTTCGTACAACGATAATGTGATTTTATACTGACTTTGCCAACTATTCTCTGTTAATAACGAAATACTAGTCAAAAAATATTGCCTTGCATCTGCATAAGCCGTAGAAAGCTGCGCTTTTTTGCCGGCTATCATATTTAAACGTAGCAACTGTAATTTATCTGATGATTTCGCCAGTAGTTCCTTTGCAAAATTCAAGTGATTGACAATTTCAAAAATTCTTTCTTCCTGCTCTTGTTCAGGTATTTTTTTTAACAGCATTTGTCCGATTTTTAGGTGAGTCGCTTGCCTTTGGTCTTCAGAAATAAGAAGATAGGCGGCTTGTTGAATGCGATCATGCAAAAATTTATAGGTGGCAATTTCGGAAATATCTTGAGCAAAAGCTTGGTTGTCTCCGTCTATATAAATTTTATAAACATCACTTTTAGGTAAAATTAACCCTTCTTCCAAAGCATTGAATAAATCAGCAGCTGATTCTACTTGAGATTGCTCACCAATAATTGCTAATGTTTCTAAATCAAATTCATTACCAATACAAGCAGCTAACTTTAAAGCCTGTTGAGTTGATTCAGGTAATCTGCCTAATTGAAATAGCATAAACTCAACAACATCATCTGTGAGCGTTTGCTGATTAATTTCAAAAATATTATACTGCCAAGATTGTTGATTTGAATTAAATTTTATCAATTTATCTTGGTGTAATGATTTTAAAAATTGTGTAACAAAGAATGGATTACCTTGAGTTTTGTGAAACACGAACTGTGTAAGTGGAAAAGCTTCATATTCTTGACATTTTAAAGTGTCAACCACTAGCTCGTTCAATGCTAATTGACTAAATGGTTGTAAATTAATTATTTTAATTTTTGTATCTTTTTGTTGAATCTCTTCCAATGTTAACATTAAAGGATGGACATTAGATACCTCATTATCTCTATAAGTTCCAACTAATAATAAATAACTAAAATTGCTATTATTAGTTAACGATTTTATCAATTGCAAAGAAGCTGTATCTGCCCATTGTAAATCATCCAAAAAGATAACCAAGGGATGTTCTTTATTCGCAAATAGTTGTATAAATTTGTGCAATAAAAAATTAAATCTATTTTGACTGGCTGCACCGAATAATTCTAATGCAGGTGCTTGTTTGCCAATGATTCTTTCTAATTCAGGAATAATTTCAATAATAACCTGTCCATTTTCGCCTAATGCTTGCAAAATTTCTTTTTGCCATTGTTGTAATTGTTTGTCGCTTTCTGTGAGTAACTGCTCTATCAAACATTGAAGAGCTTCGATAAATCCCGACAAAGGAATATTTCGATTAAATTGGTCGAATTTGCCCTGAATAAAATATCCCCGTTTTTTGACAATCACTTTGTGAACTTCGTTAACTACCGCAGTTTTACCAATCCCCGAAAACCCGGTCACTAAAATCATTTCGCTATTGGATTGGGAAACTCGTTCAAATGCTGCAAGCATCTCTTTCACTTCATTATCTCGACCATATAATTTATCAGGAAGAATAAATCTATCACAAATATCTCTACGAGCAATGTCAAAATCTTCAATATAACCTTTTTTTTGCAATTTTAAAAGACATTTTTCCAAATCAGCCTTTAATCCTGTAGCAGTCTGATAGCGGTCTTCAGCATTTTTTGCCATTAGCTTATGAATAATTTTTGTAATTACAACAGGAATTTCTGAGTTGATATCTGATAAATTTTGAGGAAATTTAGCGATATGAAGATGAATCAATTCCATTGGGTCATCAGAGTCGAAAGGTAACTGTCCAGTTAGTAATTCAAAAAATGTTACACCCAAAGCGTAAAAATCACTACGATAATCAATTCCTCGGTTCATACGTCCGGTTTGTTCCGGGGAAATATAAGCAAGGGTTCCTTCTAAAATATTTGGACTGGTAATGGTTTGAGTCTCTTTGGGAAGCCAAGAGGCAATACTGAAGTCTATGAGCTTAACCTGCTTTGTTGCTGAGTTAATAAGAATATTTGCAGGTTTAATATCTTTATGGATGACGCAATTTTGAGATAAATCGTATAATATATTAGTAATTTGCACTGCTATAATTAAAAAATCTAATAAATTTAATGGTTGATTTTTAGTATATTCCCGTAAGGAAATTCCACCAAAATCTTCCATTACTAGCATGTAGCTATTGTGATAATTTTCTAGGCTGTAAGGGCGAACAACACCAGGAATATGTAAATTTTTACTAATATTATACTGATTGCGAAATTGCAAGAGTTCACTAAAAGTAGGATATTCCTGTTGCAATAATTTGATAACAACATTCTGATGATCGCTCAATCGAATAGCTCGGTATACCCCTGTTTTATAACCCTGGTAAATTTTTTCTTTTACTAAGTATCCTTTTATACTAATACAAGAATCTGTTGTTGTCATAGCACTTTTCCTCAAGGCGCAAAACTAATCTTCCAGGGTTGGCTTCGATTTACCCTCAAAATTATTGTTCCCAAATTAGAGGTAAATATTGACTAAGGAGTAGAATAATACTGCTCGGTTCAGCGTAAAAACACTTTTAGACGTAGCTTGGGTTAACTGGCAACGGATGAAAACGGATGTAACGGATAATTTATTGGTTACAAACAAATTTTTCTTATATGAGGAACTTCCAAAAATTTAAATTAACCTGCAATTGTGGGATGGGCATCCTCGCCCGTCCTATATATATTGAGGGTGGGCAAGGATGCTACCCCTGTTAAGGTGTACTAAAAATTGTTACCCAGCTTATTCCCATGATTCAAGGCTACGCGCGGAGTACACTTTTTGCTAGCTTCATAACTGGAGCCAAAATCAGTATTTACTCTGATGTCGCTAGTAAAAAATACAGCCACTATATTTATAGTTATATCTTAATAACTACATTTATTAAGCAAGTTAACTAAATAAACGGAATAAAAACTATTTGCTTTATTTAGTATACGCAGGTCAAGCAAATAATTTTTTAACTTCACAAAAAAATTGAGCAGTGCTAGAGCAAATGGTAGAAAGATTACTATATACAGGTAAAAAAATTAGGTAAATTCACCAAAAGGGGTGACAGTGGAACAAGTTATTATTAAAAACTCAATTATTAACAAAATATTTTATACAAATACATTAAGTAATTGTCTAAGTGTTTTAACTGCTATAGTACCTCTAACATTCGGCTTTTTTGTTGCAACAGTATTATGTGATTATCAGCAGGCAATTGCACAAACTTCTAATCCCAGTTCTTTGCCACCTGATGGCTTAGAAGATATTCCTGTAACTCCATTACCGTCGGATATTTTACCGCAGCCATCAGAACAGAATCAATTACTTCCTCCTCCTCAACTACCAGAAACGCAAACTCCTAGACAGGATGACATAGGCGCCAAATTTCAGGTAGATCGCATTGAAGTTGTTGGTAGTAGCGTTTTCAAATCAGAAGATTTTACCCCTGTAACATCTCGCTATGTGGGAAGGGAAGTTTCATTTGCAGAACTGTTGCAAGTCAAAGATGCCATCACTAAGCTCTACACTGATAAAGGCTATGTAACTACGGGAACATTGATTCCACCACAGACATTAGAAGCAGGAGTTATTAAAATTCAAGTTGTCGAAGGTAGTTTGCAAGAAATCAAAATTGTTGGTAACAGACGGTTGCATAGTAAGTATATTCGTGAGCGTATCCAACTGGGTGCAGGTAAACCCCTGAATGTGGCGCGCTTATTAGAAAAGCTGCAACTACTCCGTCTCGATCCGCGCATTCAAAACCTCAATGCCGAATTGCAAACAGGCACCCGTCCAGGAACCAATATATTACAAGTTGAGGTGAAAGAAGCGGATACCTTTAGACTAACAACAACTTTAGATAATGGACGCTCGCCAAGTGTGGGTAGTTTTCGTCGGGGGATAGATTTACAAGAAGCTAATTTGTTGGGTTTAGGTGATACCCTCAGTGTTAGCTATGCAAATACTGATGGTAGTAATACAATCAATGCCAACTATACGCTGCCAGTTAATGCCCATAATGGCACCATATCGTTTGGTTTTAATCAGGGATGGAATAACATAATTGAAAAACCATTCAGTGTTCTTGATATTCAGTCAAACAGTAAGTCTTACGAATTAGGCTATCGTCAACCACTAATACAAAAGCCAACTCAGGAATTTGCAGTGGGGATATCTTTCTCGCGTCAAGAAAGCCAAACAGAATTAGGTCTTGATAATATTGGAGGCTTTCCTTTATCACCCGGCGCCGATGCAAACGGAAAAACCAATATTTCAGCCTTGCGCTTTACGCAAGAGTATACCCAACGCAGTAATCAGCAAGTTTTTGCCGCGCGATCGCAATTTAGCGTTGGTGTAGATTGGTTCGGTGCGAATATTAATAAAGATGCACCAGATAGCCGCTTTTTTAGCTGGCGAGGACAGGCACAATGGGTACGTCAATTAAAGCCAGACACTCTGTTTCTAGTAAGGGGTGATTTACAAGCAGCAGCAGATTCCCTAGTACCCTTAGAGCAATTTGGTCTGGGTGGTCAATTAAGCGTGCGTGGCTATCGTCAAGATGCATTACTTACAGACAACGGTCTGTTATTATCCGCAGAATTTCGCTTGCCCATCCTGCGTGCCCCCAAAATGGAAGGATTGCTGCAACTAACACCCTTCATTGATATTGGTAAAGGTTGGAATAACGATGGCAAAAATCCATCACCAAGTATGCTCGTAGGTACAGGTTTAGGACTGCTGTGGAAACAAGGTAATAACTTTTCAGCTCGTCTGGATTGGGGTATTCCATTAGTATCACTGGAAGGAGAAAAGCGCTCGCTTCAGGAAAATGGGCTATACTTCTCCGTCAGCTATTCACCTTTTTAGGAATTTCCAAATCAAAAAAGATTCAGTGGGTTTGTCAATGGCAATGTACAAATTAATTATTTTGGCATTTATCCCACTTTTAGGCAATTAATAATTCGTAATTCCCTTTAGTCAAAGCACAAATACTCAAATCGAGCGGATTGCTAACTCAAGCGACTTCCTGGCGCCGTAACGCTCAAGGAAAAATTGATTTAGTTGCCAATAAATCTTCTACCCAAGTGCAACAGCCATTAACCTGTGCTGCCATTCCCAAAGGTTAATTTCAACAGCATAATTCTGTTAATAAAAAAATTATTTAGGGAACTATAAGTATAGAGTTTGAATGGAGATTGAGTGATGAAGGTAGCTTCCGTGTGCTTGGGTTTAATTTGTGGAATCTTGACAGGTGGGATAATGCAATCAGCGATAGCTCAAGTAACATCGGATGGTACTACTAACACTATTGCCAATCAAAGTGGCAATAATTTTAATATTCTTAATGGGATTGAAAAAGGTAGTAATTTATTTCATAGTTTCAGTAATTTCTCTGTGCCTACGGGTGGTTCAGCAACGTTTAATTTAGTTAATACGCCAAATATTACAACTATATTTAGTCGGGTGACAGGTGGCAATGTTTCTCATATTGATGGCTTAATTCAAACGATAAATAGTAGTAACTCGGTAAATTTGTTTTTAATGAATCCCAACGGAATTATATTTGGGCAAAATGCCAAATTGGATATTAGTGGCTCGTTTATAGCCACAACAGCCAATAGCATCAAATTCGCTGATGGGACTGAGTTTAGTGCAGTTAATCCCCAAGAGGCATTACTCAGTATTAATGTTCCCATTGGATTGCAAATGGGTAGTAATCCTGCACCGATACAAGTCCAAGGTACTGGACATTTAAATATCCAGTCCGATTTTGCGCCGGTAATTCGCAATCCTAACCCGACAAAATTGCAAGTACAGGCGGGAAAAACTTTGGCGTTGGTTGGTGGTAATTTAAATCTGAATGGAGCTAACTTGATTGCCGAAACAGGGCATATAGAATTAGGTAGCCTGGAAGGTGCAGGATTAGTTAATTTAGTTCCTACCATCCAGGGTTATAAATTGGAGTATGAAAACGGGCAAAGCTTTGGTGATATTCAACTAGCACAAAAGTCACTGTTAGATATTAGTGGGGTAAATGCGGGTTCTGTTCAGCTTCAGGGACGCAATATTCTGTTTAGCGATGGTTCGTTGGTTTTAGCGCAGAATTATGGCTATCTTCCAGGTGGAGACATTCGTTTGCAAGCATCAGCAGCGATCGATTTCATTAATGCAACACGCAACACCACAGCTAGGAGTGGAATTCGCACTGAAGCCTTAAGCATTGGCACTACTGGGAATATCAATATCATCACTCCCCAGTTGACACTCCAGCAAGGTTCAGTGATCGCTAACTTAACATACGGAGTAGCTGACAGCGGCAACGTTCAAATTGCAGCTTCAACAATAGAAATATCCGGCTTTTCACCTTTTATTCCCACTAGCGTCAGCAGCCTTGGTACTAGCACATATGGTACAGGTTCCGCAGGTAATGTCTTCGTGAATGGTGATAGTTTGACAGTATCAGGTGGAGCTTCATTGTATTCGGCGACATTTGGCAGTGGTTCTAGTGGTAAAGTGACGATTCAAAATCAAAATACCACCGTCATGGGCGAAAGCCCTTCCGGAATTTATAGCAGCATAAGTATCATTAGCTTGGGGACAGGCAATACCAAAGATTTGACGCTAAATACTAGCAAATTACAAATCTTAAATGGCGGAACAGTTGGTTCATCCTCGTTTTTTGCTGGGAATGGGGGAAATGTCAACATCAATGCCAATGAATCCATTGCCATTAGTGGTAGCAGTCCTAACAATAACAGTAGCATCAACTCATCTGTCGTTCGTTTAAGTCCACAATTGCGTCGATTATTGCGTTTACCAAATACATTGACAGCAAATGCAGGTAGTATTAGTGTGACCACACCCAGCCTGATACTAACAGATAATGGGACTGTGAGCGTGACTAGTCAAGGTACCGGTAATGGTGGCAATCTCAACATTACAAGCGATCGCATCCAATTAAAAAATCAAGGTTTAATTCAAGCACAGACAGAATCTGGTAACGGTGGTAACATCAGCTTACAAGTAGGAAGTTTGTTGCTGACGCGCGATCGCAGCAACATTACCGCCACAGCAGGCGGTAATGGTAATGGAGGTAACATCAATATCAATGCACCCATTATTGCCGGATTGGAAAATAGCGACATTGTTGCTAATGCTGTACAAGGACGTGGGGGTAATATTCAAATCGCCACACAAGGAATTATTGGCTTACAATATCGTCCGCAAATTACAAATGAAAACGATATTACCGCCAGTTCGCAATTTGGTCTTAACGGTACAGTTGATATTAATAATATTGGAGTTGACCCCAATTCTGGTTTAGTGGAATTGCCCGTAGAATTAATAGATTCATCTCAACGAATTGCTACAGGTTGTTCTGCCAACAATAGTAGTAGTTTTGTAGCCACGGGACGGGGTGGTGTGCCGCAAAATCCAACTCAAGAAGTAAGGAGCGATCTCCCTTGGGAGGATGTGCGAGATTTGTCTGCTTACCGAAAAACACAGCAAGTATATGCTCAAACATCCCCACAGGTTCTCATTCAAGCTACTTCCTGGCGCCGTAACGCTCAAGGAAAAATTGAGTTAGTTGCAGATAAATCTTCTGCCCAGGTAAAACAAGCATTAACCTGTACTGCTGTTCCCAAAAATTAATCATGTTATCAACAACGTCATTTAGGGAACTATAACTTCAAATCAGGTTAAGGAAATTTGTGGTGAGCAGAGCAATTCGCACGACAAGGCGAAGGCTTAACGCTTTCCCTTTTCTGTTACAAAAAGTTACATAGCTTGGTTTAATAACACCTACTTACTTATGCCGATCGCCTGGGGAGTGATAGTTCCGATTATAAGTTGGGCAATATAACTTTATTGATACCTTAAACACTTTTCCTATGAACGATTGTTCTAAATATAAATCTTGGTAATTATTTATGGCTTTCGGAATTAAAAAAACTCGTTGGCTATATGTCAGCCTCAGTATTTTAAGTTTGTGTTTAGCATTTACCATTACACCCGTAAAGGCATCTCCACCAGTAACAACTCCAGTTCTCTCTTCTTCCCAACCTACCAACGGGCTAGAACAAGGACGCAGGCTCTACCAATCAGGACGTTTTGCGGAAGCTGTGACGGTTTGGCAAACGGCTGCACAGCAGTATCAGGCTCAAGGCGATCGCATTAATCAAGCCCTAAGTTTAAGTTATCTGTCGCTGGCACAACAGGAACTTAACCAGTGGGAAGCAGCTAAACAATCGATCGAGCAAAGTATAAAAATTTTGCAAACTGCTAAACCCTCTGGGGATGCGATTGTTTGGGCGCAAATACTGAATACTCAAGCAAATTTACAACTACGTAACGGAAAAGCCGAAACTGCCATCGAAAACTGGCAACAAGCCCAAAAATATTACGAACAGGCAGGGGATAAAACCGGAAGTCTCGGTAGTCAAATTAACCAGGCACAAGCTTTACAAAGTTTGGGATTTTATCGTCGCTCTAGACAACAATTAGAAGAAATAACTCAGAAAATGACCGCAATGCCGGATTCGGAAGTTAAAGTTAATGGATTGCGATCGCTTGGTTTAGCTCTGCGTGCAATTGGTGATAGCAAAAGCCAGCAAGTATTGGAACAAAGTTTAGCTCTAGCGAATAAAATTGCAGCCAAAACCCAATTAAGTTCTATCTTTTCGAGTCTGGGAAAAAATGCCTCAGATTTGCAAGATCCAGAAGCGTCATTAAATTACTTTGAAGATGCAGAAAAAGCCGCTACTAATCCAAATGAAGCGTTGCAAGCACGTTTAGCTCGTTTCAAATTGTTGGTGGATTACGACAAACTTGAATATGCTATGGAACTCGCACCTCAGTTAAAACAACAACTGGAAGAACTACCACCCAGCCACAATTCTCTTTATGCAACAATTAATTTTGTAGCTACCCTGAATAAATTGGAAAAACCCGACCAAGGTATACCAACGAAAGACCTAGCGCAACTTATGGCAGTTACAGTTAAATCTGCCCAAAAAATTCAGGATGCTTCCGCAGAAGCTCATGCGCTGTATCAGTGGGGACAACTTTACAGCCGCACTTCTCAGTGGTCTGAGGCAAAGCAATTAGCAGATAAATCCCTAAATATTGCCCGTCAACTTCAAGCTGAGGATATTATTGCTCAATCGGCATGGCAGGTTGGAAAATTGTATAAGCAACAGGGTAATAGACCAGAAGCAATTTTAGCCTATACCGAAGCAGTTAACTCATTAAAAGCACTACGTTCTGATCTAGCTGGCGTTAACCCTGATGTCCAATTCTCTTTCCGCGAAAGTGTCGAGCCTGTTTACCGGGAACTGGTGGGTTTACTTCTGGATGAGCAACCGAGTCAGACAGAACTGATACAAGCTCGGGAATTGATTGAATCTCTACAAATGGCCGAACTCGATAACTTTTTCCGCGAAGCATGTTTAGATAAAGCGCAGCAGATAGATAAAGTTGACCCCACGGCAGCAGTTATTTACCCGATTATCCTGCCCGATCGCCTTGCAACGATTGTCTCTCAAACCGGACAACCCCTGCGTTATTATGTCACACGCAAACCAAGAGCAGAAATTGAACAAACTCTCGATAATTTTTTGATTGCCCTTAACCCTGTTTCCGATTCTAGAGATCGGGAACGATTTAGCCAACAAATTTATGATTGGCTAATTCGTCCTGCAGAACAGGAACAAGCCTTTAAAAATAGCACGACATTGGTATTTGTTTTAGATGGGAAGTTGCGGAACATTCCAATGGCAGCTTTGTATGACGGTAAACAATATCTGATTGAAAAATATGGTGTGGCACTCTCACCAGGGTTGCAACTAATGGCTGCTCAATCGTTCCAGGAAAACAAAATTAATGCGATCATTGGTGGTATTAGTGAATCTCGCTCTGGTTTTGCTGCTTTGCCTGCTGTGGAATCAGAAGTGAAGCAAATTTCGCAAACAGTATCGTCTAAGCTATTACTAAACCAGCAATTTACCAGTAAAGCTCTGGGAGAGCGCGTTAAATTTGATAATGCCGATGTTGTCCACCTAGCGACTCACGGACAGTTTAGCTCCCGTCTCGAAGATACCTACTTACTAACATGGGATGGACAAGTGAATGTGAAGGAATTGTCCGAACTTCTCAAAAATCGTACTGGCAATTCATCGAAAGCGATCGAATTATTAGTGTTAAGTGCTTGCGATACGGCAACAGGAGATGAGCGTGCGGTTCTAGGACTAGCTGGTTTAGCCGTCAAATCGGGTGCCCGTTCCACCATAGCAACTCTCTGGCCTGTCAAAGATAAGGCAGCAGAAATTCTCATGACTCGCTTTTACGAACAACTGCGACAACCCAAAATTACTAAAGCCGAAGCTCTGCGTCAGGCACAAATTAAGCTAATTCGCCAGACTGATTTTCGCGACCCATTCTTTTGGTCTGCTTTTGTTTTAGTTGGAAACTGGATTTAATTACGTAATATTACTGAGATAGATGTTAGAAAAAAAACGTATTTAATTTGTAGTATTTATCTGTAGATTGGTTTATAACAGCTAATAGACACCTTAGTGAGCTTGGATTTAGAGTTAAAAAAAACTTTGTAGTTAGGTTACATCAACGTATTTTATATCACGACTTAGTAATAATGGGTGAAACATCATGAAACGCCGATATTTAATCAGTACATTGAGCGCGATCGCTCTAATTGCTAGCAGCACCTGGAGTATTGCTTACGCTGTAACATTTACGCCACCTCCCAAAAATGGCGCCCCTAGTCAAGCAACAGGAGGAGCTTCCCGTGGTAGTTTCTTTACTCCCAAGAAAGGTAACGGCGCCCCTAGTCAAGCAACAGGAGGAGCTTCCAGAGGCAATTTATTTACACCAACTAGAGGTAACGGCGCTCCTAGACAAGCAACGGGAGGAGCTTCCAGAGGCAATTTATTTACACCAACTAGAGGTAACGGCGCCCCTCAACAGGCGAGTGGTGGGGCTTCCCGTGGGAATATATTTACTCCAGCCAAAGGTAACAGCGCTCCCCAGCAGGCAAGTGGTGGGGCTTCTCGCGTTGGTACTTCCTACTTGAATCCTTCGACAGTCGCAGCATCTAGTCCAGCAGCACTCGTTGCTGTTTTACCCCAAAGTTTCTATGGTACAACGCTGTCTGAACGTCCCACTGTGATGGTGTATCTTCCTGCTTCTAATGCAGAAGAAGCTGTGTTTAGTTTGAAAGATGAAGCTGGCAACATGCAGCACCAGATGACCATTCCTGTTGCTGGAAAATCTGGGTTAATTGCGGTCAAACTGCCTGCTGATGCACCCGCTTTAGCCGTCGGCAAAAACTACCAATGGTTCCTGGCATTGAAATTGGATGGACAACTCAGCCCCAGTACACCTTATGTTGATGGTTGGATTCAACGCATCCAGCCCAGCGCTGCATTAGCAACGGCTTTACAGCAAAAAGATTTACTGAAACAAGCAGAAGCTTTGGGTAAAAACGGGGTGTGGTATGACTGCGTAGCAACAATGGCTGCACTACGCACTGCCCAACCTGAAAATGTAACTATTATTAAGCAATGGGAAGAACTTCTTTCCTCTGTTAGCTTAGGTGATATTGTCGCAGCCCCGTTACTAGCATCTACAAATTAAAAAACTCGTTATACCAGATTCCCGACTTCTTAAAGAAGTCGGGAATCTTAATGAAAATTATGTGGGACAAATTCCAAGCTTTTATCCAACGCAATCGCAGTATTTTAATTATTACTCCCACTGTTGCTCTGACAGTTATTGTGGGGCAGTCTTTGGGACTTTTTAACTTGCTGGAGTGGAAATTTCGGGATGAATTGGTGCGACTACGTTCTTCTCCTACACTTGCTGACGAAATCACAATCGTTACCATTGATGAACGCGATATCCAATCAGTAGGTAAATGGCCTATTCCAGATTGGTCATTAGCACAATTACTCGAAAAAATTCGAGCGCAACAACCCCGTTCTATCGGACTTGACCTTTATCGAGATTTACCCGAAGGAAGTGGGTATGAGGAACTCACGCAAATTCTTAGGACTACTCCCAATTTGATTGGAGTTGAGAAAATTACTGGTGAGCGCGTTAATCCACCACCGGAATTGAAAAAAAATGACCAAGTAGGATTAGCAGATTTGGTGCTAGATGGCGATCGCCATGTGCGTCGTGCCCTACTCACAGCTGAAGATGCCAAAGAAGATGGCAAAATCAAAGCCGGACTGGCAACGCTTGTAGCGCTTAAGTATCTCGAAACTGAAAAAATTACCTTAGAATCTGTTGACGAAAAGCAGCAAAAGTTTCAATTGGGCAAGGCAATTTACCAGCCACTCAAAAATCAAGAAGCTGGTTATACTGATGCCGATGTTGGAGGTTATCAAATTTTGCTCAACTGGCATGGTTCAGAAACTAAATTTCGTACAGTTTCGATGCGCGATGTCTTAGCGGGAAACATTCCGGTAAATTTGATGCGCGATCGCATGGTATTTATTGGCTCCACAGCTGCTAGTACGAATGACGTTTTTAACACACCCTTTAGTTCCTCGTTAGTTTCTGCCCAAAAACCGACTCCTGGTGTTGTTATTCATGCCAATATTGCCAATCAACTAGTACAGGCTGCAAAAACAGGAAAAGGTAACCTTCGCGGAATTTCGGGTATATCCACATCGCTCTGGATTGTTGTTTGGTCTATTCTTGGTTCTGGAGGTAGTTGGTGGTTAGCGAATCTGCCTACTAAACGAACGATTCCAGGTGGTAAGATTCTCTGGACAACTGTAGGTATCAGTGCAGTATTGATAGCAGGCGCCTATGGGCTTTTTTTGAATGGTATTTTGATTCCGGTAACACCAGCATTGACTGTATTTATTGCCAGCGTTATTGCCACAACAAATGCTTACAAGCAAGATCAATTGGAATATACCAACCGTCTGCTAGAAGCAACAAACGAACAACTATTAAATTATTCCAAAACCTTGGAGGAAAAAGTTGAAGAGCGAACTCACGATTTGAAACAGGCAAAGCAAGCTGCCGATGCTGCTAACCAAGCAAAAAGCGAGTTTCTTGCCAATATGAGCCACGAGCTACGCACACCACTTAATGGTATCTTGGGTTTTGCCCAGGTGCTACAAGGTTCGCCAAACTTAACAGAGAAAAATCGAGAAGGAGTTAGCATCATCTATCAATGCGGTTCGCATCTGTTAACGCTAATTAATGACATTCTCGATCTGTCGAAAATTGAAGCTCGGAGATTAGAATTAGTTACTGCCAGTATAGATTTGCCTAATTTCTTAAATGGTGTGACAGAAATTTGCGGTATCCGAGCCAAGCAGAAAGGCATTAGCTTTAATGTTTTAATAAGTGATAACTTACCACGTGCTATTGAAACGGATGAAAAACGACTGCGGCAAGTGTTAATTAATTTGTTGGGTAATGCCATCAAATTTACAGACAATGGTGGTGTGTTTTTGAAAGTAGAGGTACTAGAAACTGAGCAAGATTCTGAGCAATCCCCAATTGCTAAAATTCGCTTCCAGATTGAAGACACGGGTGTGGGAATGTCATCAGAACAATTAGAAAAAATCTTTTTGCCCTTTGAACAAGTGGGTTCGGCAGAGCAACGTTCTGAAGGTACTGGTTTGGGATTAGCCATCAGTCACAGAATAGCTGCATTGATGGGGAGCCAAATTCAGGTGCAAAGTCACTTGGGTGAAGGCAGTATCTTTTGGTTGGATTTGGCAGTGCCAGTAACCCTTGGCAGTGAGTTGCATAGAGGGGGAATCACTTCAACCCAACAAAATATCACTGGGATTCAAGGTAATGCACCTCAAGTTCTGATTGTCGATGATGATGATAACCACCGTTCAATCTTAAGCAGCTTACTACAAGAAATTGGTTGTAGAACGATAGAAGCAAGCGATGGGAAACAAGGTTTGCAATTAGCAACCGAACATAAACCAGATGTAATTATGCTCGATTTAGCTATGCCAAATATGGATGGTTTTGAACTTATGGTTCACCTACAATCGCATCCACTAAGCACTTCAATTCCCATTATTGTTTCTAGTGCTAACGTATTTGAGGAAAATCGTCAACGGAGTTTACAGGCAGGGGCAACAGCATTTATACCCAAACCTCTTCAAAGAAATGAATTACTCAATGCATTACAATCGCTGCTCAAAGTTGACTGGATTTATACCAAATCTACATTACAACCGCTATCTCTCCAATCTGAACAGATAAACGATAGCGAATGGGTAATTCCATCTCAGGATGTTTTGCAACAACTATATCATCTGGCAATGATGGGGGATATACCAGGAATAGAGGAAATATTAAAAGCGCAAGTAGAAGCAAACAAACAGTTAGTTCCCTTTGTAGCTGAATTAAATAAGCTTACTAAGAGTTTTCAAACGGGAAAAATACGTAAATTTATTAAATCTTTAGTCGTAGAAGAAACACTAAAATGATGAACGATTCTTTTGCCAAACCAATGTCTATTCTTTTAGTAGACGATAATCCTAATAATCTTAAAGTGCTATCGGAAACAATTCAGGGATATGGGTGGAAAGCTCTAATGGCAACGGATGGAGAATCAGCCATTGAACAAGCAGAATATGCTCACCCCGATTTAATTATCTTAGATGTGATGATGCCCGGTATTGATGGCTTTGAAACTTGTCGCAGGTTAAAAGCTAATTTAATCACTGAGACTATTCCAGTAATTTTTATGACCGCTTTATCTAATGCCACAGATAAGGTAAAAGGATTGGAAATTGGCGCCGTTGATTATATTACCAAACCCTTCCAACAAGAAGAAGTAATTGCTAGATTAAAATTACATTTAAAAATATCTCATCTTACCCGCACTTTAGAACAACAGGTATCTGAGCGTACCGTAGAATTAACTAAATCCTTAAAGCAACTACAAGATACTCAGATACAAATGATTCAGAACGAGAAAATGTCCGCACTGGGTAATTTGGTAGCAGGGATAGCGCACGAAATGAATAATCCCCTTGGCTTTATATCAGCTAGTCTCAAACAGGCAAAACCCAGTATTGGTGATATTGTTGAACACTTGAAACTTTATCAACAAACTTTACCATCACCAAGCCAAGAAATCCTTAATCACGCTGAGGAAATCGATTTGGATTATTCCATACAAGACTTGTCTAAGATGATTGACTCCATGACAATGGCTTGTGATCGTATTAAAAATATTAGCAATAGTTTAAGAACGTTTTCTAGGGCAGATCGAGATTACAAACAACCATTCAACTTGCATGAAGGAATTGATAGCACAATCTTAATTCTCAAGCACCGTCTCAAAGCAAACGAACTACGTCCAGCAATTGAGGTCTTTACGGAGTATGGCAATATACCCGAAGTTGAATGTTTTCCTGGTCAATTAAATCAAGTTTTTATGAATATATTGGCAAATGCGATTGATGCTTTAGATGAATCTAACGTAGGTCGTAGTTTTGAGGAAATCACAGCTAATCCTAACCAAATTAGAATTACAACCTTTGTCGTAGATAAACAGGTAACAATTACCATTACTGATAATGGTATTGGTATGAGCGAGGAGGTTAGGCAATGTATTTTTGACAATTTATTTACCACTAAAGGTGTAAATAAAGGTACGGGGTTAGGATTAGCAATTGCTAAACAAATTATTATTGATAAACACGATGGAACAATTGACTGTTGGTCAACCCTTGGTGAAGGAACAAAGTTTACAATTTCTTTGCCAATCTAGCTCAAATAATTCTCCAAAACTATCTAACACTTTGGAATTTTATTTGCCGTTCCCATAAGCAGTAAGTTCAAGTAATTTGGTCATAGCTATTATTAAAATACAAGAGAGACATATGAATTATCAATTATTTTAACCTGCCCCAGTAGGCTTTGTCCATATAGTCTCACCCTTATAAAGTATTAGGTTTATATACAACTTATTATTACTTAATATTAATAACAATACATTCAGAAGAAGAATTTGACTATTACAACTGCTTCGGTTATTCGTAAATACTTATA
The DNA here is from genome assembly GCF_001904745.1 of Calothrix sp. HK-06. Classification (GTDB taxonomy): domain Bacteria; phylum Cyanobacteriota; class Cyanobacteriia; order Cyanobacteriales; family Nostocaceae; genus Dulcicalothrix. The sequence goes on along the minus strand of NZ_MRCD01000005.1, from coordinate 30,297 downwards.
CTTAGTCATATGAGGAGACGGGCGAGGGAGGATGCCCGTTCCACAAGAAAGTATTAAGGCTGTGGTTTTGGTTTGGAGCGCTGTTGCTGATATAGTTTTGTTACGTTTTTAACAAAATCAGCGGTGAATCCACTGCTACAACCTGTATAGTTACCAGTCATCCACCAGCAGGCTACGCTACCTACTGCGGCAGTTTCATTGTTGGGTATCGCGCGAAACTGTTTGCTTAATTCACGGTTAATTATGCACGATACTACTTGACGCGCGGTTGCTGGGTCGTTTTGAAACTGCATCGGCGTTAATTCTTTTTTCAAACAATATTGTGTCCACAATTTGATAGTTTGTGGCTTTACCTGCCAGTCGCTGTAATATCCTTTGTTCGGTGAACTTTTTGGCGCCGATTGTCGTAGTGCTTCAACCATTGCAGCTACTTGAGAATCTGAGACTTTTGGCTGTTGTGCTAATGCTGGAAATGTAGATGATACGAGAGTGATTATCATTCCACTTGCTAGTACTCGCATAGATGTTATTTGTCCTGAAGTCTACATAGTGCATTTTATCCTCATGCGGACAAAGATGTTTTAATTGTGCCGAATCTACGGTCACGTTTTTGGTAACTTAGTAAAGCTTGATGAAAAGCTGTTCTATCAAAGTCGGGGAACAGCACATCGGTAAAGTACATTTCTGTATAAGCCATTTGCCAGAGTAAAAAGTTACTCAACCGCATTTCACCGCTAGTACGAATTAGTAAATCGGGTTCTAGTGAGTTTGCTGTGTATAGCTGTTGTGAAAACAACTGTTCGTTTATATCTGATGCGTCAAGTTGACCTGTTTGTACAAGTTCTCCTATTTGACGACATGCGTTGATTATTTCATGGCGCCCACCATAGTTGACGGCGATATTAAATTGCAGCGTTTGATTGTAGCGTGTTTTTTCAACGGCAAGGTCAATAAGCTTAATAAGTGACTGGGGTAAAGCAGATAAATCACCAATAAATCTAATTTGTACACCTTCTTTATGCATTGCGTCTAACTCTTTTTTCAGCGCACGCTCAAACAACCGCATCAAAAACTCAACTTCCTCAAACGGTCTACCCCAATTTTCTGTAGAAAAAGCATACACAGTTAGCGCTTTAATTCCCCAATCTTTACAGCAGCGCAGTATATCTTTTAACGTTCTAACACCTTGGCGATGTCCAGCAATACGCGGTAAACCACGCTGCTTTGCCCAGCGACCGTTTCCATCCATGATTAAAGCGACATGTTGCGGTAAACGCTGTGAATCTAGGTCAATAGGTAATTGAGTAATGGTATTATTCATAGGATTTTAGTAATTAGTGAGCGTTCATTCCAAATAATTCGTTCAAGTACTGCGGTGTCAGGGTGTTATTCCATTTCAATAGCCGCAACATTGTATAAATTAACACTAAAATCAAAGTAATCTTATTATTTAGCGTCCAGGCTTGCCATTTCAGCGTTTTCATCATACGAGTGACGGTGCGGAATAAATTGTTACGCACTTCACTTTGACGACGAGTTTTAATGAAGATACTGATAACTCTCTGTAAAGATGTGTCGGGATATACCCAAACTCCAAAACCCCAAAACTTTGTCATATGGTTAATTTCATCTATGGCAAGCTGTTCGAGTACCGAATGTAATGTGCCTGTTGTATGTGCCATCATCCATAGATATAAACAGGTGGCGCCGTATTCAGTTGCAACTCGGTGTAATCCGTGACGATATAAGTCTTCATGTGGGTTATCGGTTGGTAAATAACCTCGAACCGTTCGTAAAGTCGGTGTTATTTTTTCCCCTGTTAATTGCTGATAGATTTTTTGTAGTGCTGGGGTGTGTTGACGTTCTTCTTTTTCCCACAAACCAAGTTCTATTAATTCGTTGTGTTCATTAACTGCACCTCCAACAAATCTAGCTAGAGATGGATGTAAAGTTTGCAAGTATTGACGGCTTGTTTGTGTGTATCCTCGAATAGGCGCCTCGGTATCTAGACTACCTTTGAGGATGGCTAAGAACACGTCAATATTAATACCAATTATTTGGTCGCGGTTTATTGCTTGCCAGTCAATTTGTTTCCAAGGACGCGGTTGAGGATTTGCAAATTGTACTGGTAAGTCTTGTAAGCGCGCGTGTAATTGGTTGAGTGTTAGATAATTGTCGAGTAAGGTGCGAATTTGGCGGTTAATGTGCCAGAAGTTAGGCTTTTGATTGGTTTGTAATAATTTGGCGGTATTAAGCATAGTTTTATTTAAATGTGATTTTGATTCCCCCAACCCCCCTTAATAAGAAGGGGCTAAGAATGATTCTTGTTACCCCCTTATTAAGGCTAGGGGGATTAATTTGGTAATGTAATGATTACTGCCACCGTTACCACAGCTTAATTGGCGCCGGATATTTTTGTCTGTCGGGCAAAGTCGGGAGTTTAGTCGGGGAAAAAGTAGGATTTACAGAATCTTGTCGTAAAGTCTGGAAATTAAAGCTTAAACTGGGACTAGTTATCTATATATATAGTCAGCATAGTGAGGCGATGAACGCTGAAGCAGTTTTGGCATGGTTAGATACTTTTGTTCCAGCGCATACCGGAGAAACTTTGAGCGAACTGGAAAGAATTATTCTTCAGCAAGTTTGGTTAGGTAGAAAGTACTTAGAGATAGCCAATCAATACGGATGTACAGAAGGACATGCTAAAGATGTTGGTTCGCAGTTGTGGAAGTTGTTATCGAAAGCGCTCAAGCAGAAAATTACTAAGGGTAACTGTCGTTCGATTTTAGAACGGTGTTGTCGCAAAGCTGCCACTATATCTGGTTTACGACCTGTTTATGTTGCTGTGGCGCCTGTAGAAAATAACATAGATATTGAAAATATTAACTTTCTAGGAAGGGGAGAAGCAGTAGCGCACCTGCACACGCTCAAAAATCAGGGTGCAAAAGTTATAGTCATTCAAGGTGAAGGTGGTTTAGGCAAAACAACTCTCGCTACAGAGTACCTGCATCAAGAATTTGATTTGGTGCTAGAACTTTTGATGGCAAAAGAACCGCAAAATATTACAGCAGCAGAACATGTTATAGAAGAATGGCTCAAACAAGACTTTAACGAAGAACCGGGTGTAGAATTTGGCGTATCACTTTTAAGATTAAAGCGGCAATTACACGGACGTAAAATTGGTGTATTAATTGATAACTTAGAATCAGCGCTCGATGGACAAGGTAGATTTATCGAGACACACAGAAATTACGTTGAACTATTAAGAGTATTGGGTGATACGCGCGTCGAGTCCCTGACTTTAGTAACGAGTCGTGACAGACTATGTGAACCAAGTTTAAACGTCGAACATTACCGTCTTCCAGGTTTAGAAAAATCCGCATGGCTACAATTTTTTCAGAACCGAAGAGTAGAAATTGACTTACCAACCTTAGAAGACATGCAGCGTGCGTATGGTGGAAATGCCAAAGCAATGGGTATACTCTGCGGTACAATTCAAGAAGACTTTGCGGGAAACATGGCGAAATATTGGCAAGAAAATCGTGCAGACCCCCTTGCTGTCATAGATTTAAAGAACTTAACAGTTAGTCAAATCAACCGTTTACAATCTCTAGACTCATCAGCTTATCGCTTATTATGCCGTTTAGGCTGCTATCGTTATCAAGACGTGGCAAAAATTCCCACCTCTGGACTTTATAGTTTACTTTGGGATATACCAACAACAGAACACCGTCAAATAATCACCTCATTAAAAAATCGTTCACTAATAGAATGTCATCAAGGTGAATATTGGTTACATCCAGTAATTCGTGCAGAAGCTATTTCACGCTTACGCGCAAGTGCAGACTGGGAAATTACCAACCAAAAAGCAGCAGAATTTTGGACTGATAGTATACAGCAAATAACAGCATTCAAAGATGCCATACAAGCACTAGAAGCTTATTATCATTACATTGAAATCAACCAATTTGAGCTAGCAGGCAAAGTTATACTCAAAAGCAGAAACAATCAATGGCGCCAATATTTACCACTAGGCAGCACATTATACAGAATCGGCTACATACAACCCTTAATTTCCCTAATTAATAATATACTAAACCCAACCTGTCATTCCGAGCGTCAAACCTGTCATTCTGAACGCAGCGAAGAATCTGCCAACCTCAGCGAACTTTACAACATCCTAGGAGACCTATACTGGATTACAGGAAAAATCAACTTAGCAATTACATGCCAACAAAAAACTATACAACTAGCAACGCAAAACCTCAAATCACTAATACCCAACCAAGAAAACAAACATAAAATATATTACTTACGAATGCTAGAAGTTGATTCATTATTAAGTATAGGGTTATATCAACTCGACCTATGGGAACTCGAAGCATCATCACAACTATTCCAACAAGTTATAGACAAAGCGCAAAACACCGACCATCATCGCTGGGCAGAAAAAGCATCAGTTTGTCTAGCATTAGTAAATTCATATTCAGGATATTACGAAAAAGCGCGTGCAGCAATATCAGCATCTCAAATCATCACCCAAGAACTAAACGAAAATACAGGAAGACACGCATACTTTATTCAAATGCTTGGTCAAACATATCTAAACTTAGGTGATTATGCTCAAGCCAACCAAATGTTTACCACAGCATTAAACTTTGCCGATAAAAGCCACTACACACAAGTCAAGGCAAAATCTCTAAGTGGATTAGCACAAATATACCATCATCAGTCAGAATTTGAACTCGCGTTTACACACCACGAGCAAGCAATAGAGCTACTAGAAAAAATCGGCGCCAAGTGTGATTTAGCCGTAGCTTACCTTCAACTAGGTCTAACGTACCAAAAACTGCAATTACCAGCAAGTCGAGAAGCTTTTGACTCAGCTATTGAGATATTCACACAAATGCAGGCGCCGAACCAAGTAGAACGAGTCTCAAAATTTAAAAAAGCAATTTTACGAAATTGAATTAGATGGTTTGTATCTATAAATATAATCTTACAAACACAGTAAACAATATGTTTAACCTCAAAAACAACGCCAAATATTTCGTTTTACTACCAGTTATTAGCGCAACTTTATTCGCCGGACTAGCAAATGCAGAAACAATAAAAACAAAGAACTTTAGCGTCAAAATTACAAGAAATTGTGCCGAAGGAAATGTAACTTGTAACAATGTATCATATGTAGGCAAAGACTTAAAGACAGGTAAATCAATTCGTTTAACTGGCAAAACAATCCACACAAAAGGCGCCGATGGTGTTACACCAAGCCGCTTCCTTGGTTACGAATTCCGCAACAATCAATATCTCTACCGAGTCACAGCAGACAATAAACTACAAGTTTTCAAAAGCGGAAAATTAATACTTCAAGAACAAGGAACCTTCTTAGATTAATTTGTCAATAATCAAAACATTACGTAGGTTGGGTGTAGCGACAGCGCGGATGGTCTAATCATATCAGATAAAACAGTGTTTTGATTTTGCAAAAATGGCTTTAACTGTTTCTGAGTAAGGTGCGCGGGTAATTTTAATTTTAAAATAACTAGAACTGTTACAGCAGCTTCATTTTAGAGATTCTTAATAGAACTAACTTTTCTACACCTACCCATCCGCGCATGATACAAGGTTATTCAGTTGAATAGGTAGATAAGAATGTCGTACTATTCAATAATTATACAATAGGCGCCAGTTTTCCTCTAATTGTTTAATAATGTTATGCTCTGAAGCGATACATTGCATAAGTACAAGCTTGTCAGAAGTATAAGAGTTATGGGTGTTGCTCCCATACTAGTTACCTGTGTCCATTATTTATATTGTTAGAGAATATTAGCTTTTAAGCGTTCTCTGTACAAAAATAAGTTTTATTATACATAATTAAGCGGCGCCTGAATTGCATTACTATTAAATTATTTGTATATGAAAAATAATAAGTTTGTAATTGCTCAAAATTCTTCTAATAACTCAAATGAAGTTGTGCGGGCTGATAACAATACATACGTATTTGCACTGGTAATTAGTATTGTAGTCGCTATCTTGTTTGTTATATATAAGTTTTATAACTCGAAAAAAAAAGCAAGCGTGCTGTAGTAGAAACGCCTCAAGCTACTTATGCTGCCTCTCCAGCGTCAACATCTCTACCTGTTAATGTTATAAATTCAGCATCTTTGGAATCTCAACTGCGTGAACTCGCATTTAAAGCATGGACAACAGAAGCTAGTTTAACACATACTCCGTTTTTACTAAATCCAAGCAACTTTCCTCATATTACCGAGCCAGCAAAATTTGTGGCTCTTCCGTACTTAGCGTGCTAAATTATTGGAAAATAAGCTTGAAATCCTTACTAAGCTTTTATTGCAGCAATTTTTGACTACAATCCTACATTCTAACTAAAATGCACACTATAAGCGCCTGTAAGTCTCGATTTTAAAGGAAAGTTACCGACTGCGATTAAAATTTAGCACGCGCTTTTTCCGGAAGAACCAGATTACACAGCGCGCTCAGCGTAGGTAATAATGTCGTACTATTCGGTAATTATACAATAGGCGCCTGTTTCAAATGGAGTTAGTGATAATGTCAGAGAAAATTGATAATTGGTTTAACACTGCTCGATTTGGGATGTTTGTCCACTGGGGGCATAGTTCTCAGCTTGGTGTTGAATTATCATGGCCACTTGCAGGTGGTGTATTTAGTCTACCTTTTTGCAATAACATTGAAGTTGACGAGTATCATAAAAGTGCAAAAACTTTTAACCCACAAAAATATAATCCTCAAGAGTTAGCAAGTTTAGCAAAACGCTTGGGAATGCAATATGCCATCTTCACAGCTAAACATCACGATGGATTTGCGATGTTTAACACTCAATCGTCAGATTTTTCAATTCATAATTTGCCGTATCAGAAAGACATTGTAAAAGAATTTATAGAGGCAATGCGTTCTGGAGGTATTCGTATCGGTTTATATTTTTCTTTAATTGATTGGCATCACCCTGATTATCCAGCTTTTACCGAAACAGATAAACCTTATAATCTTTTAAAACACCGTCAACCGACAACCGAACAATGGCAAGATTATACAGATTTTATGTTTGCCCAAGTGCGAGAATTACTAACAAACTATGGCAAGATTGATATTATTTGGTTTGATGGTAGTTGGGAGCGAACACCCCAACAATGGAAAGCAGCAGAATTAAATGATATGATTCGCGCGTTGCAACCAGATATTTTAATCAACGACCGTTTACCAGGATTTGGTGACTTTGCTACTCCAGAGCAATTTATCCCTCCCCAACCTCTTGATACCATGTGGGAAAGTTGCATGACTATTAATGAGAGTTGGGGTTATAATTCTGTAGATACTAATTTTAAATCATCACGACAAATAATACACACTCTTTGTGAAGTAGCAGGTAAAGGAGGTAATTTACTATTAAATGTCGCTCCAATGGGTGATGGACAAATTCAACCTGAATTACTCGAACGTTTAGCAGTAGTAGAAACTTGGATGCAGGCACATCAAGAAAGTATTGTTGGCACACAACCCGGTTTAGAACCTTGGCAATTTTACGGTTCCTCTACCCGCAAAAAAAATTTAATTTATTTACATTTACTTTGGAAACCATACGAAACAATTTCTGTACGAGGTGTCCCAATTAAAAAGATAAAATCCGTATACAATTTGAAAGACAAAACTCCTCTTCATTACACTACTCGCTGTGCAATTATGGAATCATTCAACCCTAACCCGACAGGAGAGTTAACAATTACTGTACCAAAATCTGTAATTGACCCTTATGCTACCGTTATTGTTATTAATATTACAGATGATTAAGTAAATCGGCGCCTATTATATATTCCACCACTCTTGTAACATCTCTTATGGCATCTCTTGTGGAACGGGCATCCCTGCCCGTCCCAAATGCTAACTTAAACACACATCAAGAGTTAGTGGCTTATCTTCTTGATTTTTATTAACAACAGTAGCTCGAACATTAACCGAACGTATTTCTTGCAAACCTTTACCACAACGTTGTTGTCTAGTATATTCTCTGCGCTGATGAGTTATTGGGCTTCTGTGCGTACCACGCGCTGTTTCCCTGTGATATACTTTCACTTCTCTACCTATCCACTTAGGATTAAGATATATTGGTTCTTCCTCACTAGCTTTATGTTGCTGATTTTTTGTAAACCCCTTTGCCTCAATTAACTTTCTTTCAGGATTGGCGCCTGCATTTAGAGAATGAAGTAATAAGTAACCAATAGTCCGAGATATTACTGCTACTTCTTTTGTCAAAGATTGCTGATTTGGAGTCAAAATAGCATTTGATAAATCTAAAGCTAAAATAGCACCTGTAAATAATTTACTTTGAGTCCATGTAGCCCAAAAGATTGATTCACCAATAATTTGATTTAGGTTTATTTCTATCTTATTTTGTTGTATATAAAATGGCGCAATAGCATCGTTGGCTTTAACATATTCAAACAGTACCCAATCAACTGGTTGCCCCAAGCTATCGTGTGGACATAAGTAAGAAGGGAACATCAATAAGCCACACGGAAAGCTTTTAGGTAGCTCTTTAGGCTTTGATAAATTGTTAATTCCTCTAATAAAGTCTTCGTCTACCCAGTAAGAATTGCCTCGTTGAGTTGCAAAATTATTTATTAACTGTAATTTTTGCAATAAAAAACAATTATGCTGATGTTTATAGGGAATTATTTCACAACGTTGAATTATTCCTGCAAACATTTCCATGATGTTCAACCAATTCGCATATCCTTTGATTTGTCTTTACTTACGTAAGGTGAGTTTTTTGTAAATATCGGATTGTGAAATTTGATTTATCAAATCTGTATCTATTATTTCAGGCGCCCACACTGGAGCTAATTGCGGTTCTATAATATATTCGTTTAAGAATGCCGTTTGGAAATATTTAGGAGATAATGCGGATTCTATAGTGTACATAGATTCACCAAAATTAATATTTGCTGGTAGTTTGAAGTTATTGAAAAAGTTGTTTGTGAAAATAAAATATTTTGTTGTACACAGTTTAATTTTGCTATATCAGTTATATTCCAATAATTATTATTTGACCAGATGTTTACATGCTTTTTTCTCCGTGTACTCTGTGTCTGTGTGGTAAATAAAACTGTATTGCTGCACAGGCAATGGGAGACTATGCTGCATTTTTAATTTTATATTGATTTACACATGGCGGGCAGGGATGCCCGTTCCACAAGAGATGTTCCACAAGAGTGCATATGTTAACTGTGGGTGGAAATATTAATTATGTATAAACTTGTAACCGAATGGTTCTAAAACTGGTATGTTTCGATTTAGCTACTTAGATTGTAGATTTAAAATGAAAAGTACTATAAAACGTATAACAAAATACAATAAGCGTTTGATGCATTTCATGCTGCCGATGCTGACGACGGCATTGTTATGTGCGACATCACCAGTTTTTGCTCAGTTACCCACTGCGTCCACTATATCTATAACACAACAGTCCGGCGCCTCCAAAGAACAAAACGCGCGCGCATTATATAGTGAAGGTAAATATTCTGAAGCAGCAAGTTTATTTCAACAAGCGGCGAAAGCTTACCAAGTAGGCAAAGACCCGATTAAACAAGCGCTTAGTCTCAGCAATTTAGCACTATCTTACCAACAATTGGGACAATGGAACAATGCAGATAGTGCAATTACCGAAAGTATCAAGCTATTAACCAGCAGTTCACAACCAGGACAAATATCCGCATTAACACAAAGTTATGATATTCAAGGTGAGTTACAATTAGCGCGTGGACAAGCTGAGGCAGCGTTAAAAACCTGGGAGCGTACAGAATCTTTATATAAGCAGCAAAATAACCCTAAACAAGTACTCGTAAGTCAAGTTAAACAAGCAAGAGCGTTACAAAACTTAGGATTATATCGCCGTGCAATTGAGCTATTAGCATCGAGATTAAATTTATCTAACGCTACTAAACAAGAAGACCTGAAAACAGCTTTACAAAAAGTTCCTGCATCTCCTGAAACAGCAGCAGCATTGCGAACTTTGGGTGATTCGTTACGGGTAATTGGTAATTTACCTCAAGCCAAGCTTGTTTTAGAAAGAACTTTAGTCATTGCCCAAGAGTTAAAGTTACCTGAAACAGTCGCGCTGACACAACTTAGCTTAGGAAATACATCACGCGCGCAGATAAACTTTGATGCTACTGTAGAAAATAGAGAGCGTATACAAGTTGATACACAAGCTGCACTAAATTTCTACAAGCAAGCTGCAATATCCGCACCCGCTATTAAAGTTCAAGCACAGCTTAACCAACTTAGTTTACTTGTAGATAGTAAGCAAGAAGATGCTGTTAAAAGCTTGTTACCAGAGGTAAGAAAAGAAGTTGAAGTATTACCGCAAAGTCAAACTGCTATTGATGCGCGTATAAATCTTGCTCAAACGATGATGCGGATGGGTTCTAATGATTATATGCGCGATACTGCAAATATTTTGGCGGTTGCAATCAAACAAGCGCAGGAGCTAGGCAACCCCCGTACACTCGCTTATGCACAAGGTAGTCTTGGCAGTGTTTACGAACAAACGAAGCAGTGGAAAGAAGCAGAAAAGCTTACTTCTCAAGCGCTTCAACTCGCGCAACAAGTTAGTGCTGGTGATATTGCGTATCTTTGGCAGTGGCAGTTAGGAAGGGTAACAAAAGCGCAGAATAAGAATGATACTGCGATTGCTGCCTATAAAGAAGCCATAGGAACTATTAAATCATTACGAGCAGATTTAGCGGCGGCAAGTCCTGATGTACAGTTTTCTTTCCGTAATGCTGTGGAACCAATTCACCGCGAACTTGTAGAATTGCTTGTAAGTTCAAATAATACAGATAATCTTAGAACCGCGCGTGATGTCATTGAAGGGTTACAGTTAGTTGAACTCGATAACTTTTTCCGCGAAGCTTGCTTGACTGCCAAACCTGAACAGATAGATAAAGTCGATGCCAAAGCAGCAGTTATTTACCCAATTATTCTCAAAGACCAACTTGCCATTATTACCAGCTTACCTTCATCAGGCGCCAATTCCGACTCAAAAGATAACCGTGACTTCCGTTACTATAAAACCAAAATCAATAAAAAAGAAGTTGAACAACTAGCAGCACGTTTAAATGATGACCTGAGACAAACAACACCAGCAAGTATTGACCTGATGTTGCCTAAGCTGAAAACGATGTATGAGTTGATAATTACACCTGCTGCCAATGATATTGCAACAAGCAAAGTTGAAACATTAGTATTCGTTTTAGATGGTGTTTTGCGGAATATACCAATGTCAGCATTGTATGACGGTAAGCAGTTCCTTGTAGAAAAGTATAGCGTAGCCCTTACACCGGGACTGCAATTACTGGCGCCGCGTTCACTGCGACAAGAGCGTTTAGGAGCATTAATAGCAGGGTTAAGTGAAGCTCGACAAAACTTTTCGGCACTACCAAGTGTTGCAAAAGAAGTAAGTAGCATACAATCAGAAATACCTTCCCAGGTATTATTGAATAAAAATTTTACAAACTCCGCATTTAAAAGCCGAGTTTCAACCGCTCCCTACCCCATCGTGCATTTAGCAACACACGGTCAATTTAGTTCAAACGCAGATGAAACTTTTATTGTCACTTGGGACGACAAAATCAAAGTAAACGACCTAAGTGGAGTATTAAAAACCGTTGAACTATCGCGCGATAATTCCCTCGAACTTCTAGTACTTAGTGCATGTGAAACAGCAACAGGTGACACAAAATCGGCACTGGGACTTGCTGGTGTTGCAGTCCGAAGTGGCGCCCGTAGTACCATAGCAACACTATGGCAAGTTAACGACGATGCCTCAGCCAAACTAATAAGCCAATTTTACGATGAACTCGTTCAAGCCAACAAAACAGGAATCTCTAAAGCCGAAGCACTAAGACGCGCACAAGTAACTATCTTAAAAACCCCCGCTTATAAATCACCCTACTACTGGGCAGCATACGTTCTCCTAGGAAACTGGACATAACCTTGGCAACGGATATTAACGGATGTAACGGATGGTTTATCCATTGCATCCGTTACAGGAGTGACACCGTTGCATAAGTTTCTTTCCTCTAGAAATATAAGACATTAGAAGGATAGGGAGACGATAACTGTGGTTGAAGAGCTTTATACACCCGAACAACTTGCTCAAATGCATGATTCGCTGTGGCAGTGCGTTTTACAGTTTGCTAATGTCTCAGCTGCACAAGAACGCAACCGCATTGCGCGTGACTTACACGACTCTGTAGGACATGCGCTGACTGCACTCAACTTTCAGCTACAAACTGCTATGAAATGCAAAGCTGATGTCAACCAAGCTCAACTTCTTAGTGAAGCGCATGAACTAGTAAAAATTGCTACTAAAGAAGTGCGTGAATCAGTAAAAGCATTACGCAGCGATGCGCTTGAAACTCAGTCGATAGAAGAACTTGTTGAGTCATTAGTTAAAGATTTTGAAAGCACTACGGGAATTTTGCCAGAAGTTCATATCGATTTATCTGTTCAATTGCCTTTACATTTAGTGGCGCCAATTTATAGAATTACCCAAGAAGCGCTTAATAATATACGTAAATACGCAAAAGCAACAGCAGTCCAAATACACATTTGTACAACTTCAACAGGAGCATATTTAATTGTCAAAGACAACGGCCGTGGATTCGAGGTTGAGAAAATCTGTGGTGGTTATGGACTTCAAGGAATGCAGGAGCGAGTCACTGTTTTACAAGGTCGTTTTAGTGTTGACTCACAACCTGGAGAGGGTTGTTGTATTAGTGTAGGAATTCCTCTATTTATATCTAAGGTGTCTTCTGGGTTTAACCAAACACCTTCACCTGATATTACAGATATAACATATACTACAAAGAATGACATTAGTGAGATAGGTTTACAATATCCTACGATACAAGAAACTAAAAGGCGCCTGGCAGTTGAGATAGGAGAGTGGCAACCTCTTGATTTAAGCGATTGATTCCAACTTTAGTACTACTCACATATATATACATCAAAGTTTAGAATTATGCTTTCCAACTTTAGTTGGAAATATTGAAAAACTCATTCACAAGTTTCTGGAGTTGAGTTATTAATAAAGGAGGTGAAAGAGGGAAAATTATAAAAATATAATATCTTCACGCCTATTGCTGTTACTACTAAGTGAAAGATATGCTACCTGTTATGTTGTCAATAATTTTGCTATTAACGTTATGGTATTTTGTGAAGACTGTACGCATAAATTATCAAAAGCACTGTGAAATAACTGTACAAAAATATTTACAAAGCTATGTATTAGAGGCTGACAGTTACGCTCATATACTAGATCAAAATCGAGATTTACAAAATACGTATTATGGAATAGGACAGTCGCTTGCTGCTTTACATATACAGATACAGGTAGCACAAAAACTTTGGCAACTTAACCCAACTCAAGCACAGCAATCTCTTTCAGAAGCTTATCAATTAAGTGGTAGCTTAATGTATGAGGTTAGACGCACTGTTAAATCATTAAATGAAGATAATGAAAAACCTGGTTTCTTTGTCGATAGGATGTAATAAAATAACAATTTGTCTGCGACAATGAATGCGTAGAAACCAGGTTTTTATAAACATCGAAAATCTTAAATCTTAGGTCTAATTATGATACGCTTATTACTAGTAGATGACCAAAGTTTAGTCCGTCAAGGTTTGAAGGCAATGTTAAGCATAGAGCCTGACCTAGAAATTATTGGCATGGCAGAGAATGGAGAAGAAGCAGTTTCTTTATTTGAAACACTTCAACCAGATGTTGTGTTAATGGATGTGCGAATGCCTGTGATGAACGGCAGTACTGCAACTCGCCAAATTTGCGAAAAATTTACTGGTGCCAAAATTCTAGTTTTAAGTACTTACGATGAAGACCGTGATGTTAGTGATGCTATTCGTGCTGGCGCCAAAGGTTATTTGCTGAAAGATATGCCTTCGGACGAACTTGTAAATGCAATTCGCTGTATTAATTCAGGATATGCTCAACTGGCGCCAGGTCTTTTAGAAAGAGTAATAAATCCAAAACTTACTAATACCACCGAAACAACTAATAAAGAACTATCAAAATTAACACCAAGAGAATTAGATGTAGCAAAGTTAGTAGCAATAGGCGCCACAAATCAAGAAATTGCAACCAAACTATTTATTTCAGAATGTACCGTTAAAACTCATATTAATAGTATTTTTAATCGCCTAAACCTAAAAAATCGCGCCCAACTAGCTATTTATGCCAACGGCGCCTTCGCCAACACTTAACTCGTTGGTTGGGTCTCGTTCATCGACCCAACATAAAAACCTAGTTAGTTACCTTAACGACGATGAAACTCAACTTGTTTTTCAAGAATCTTCACATCGTACTTATCAAAGAAGTCATGGCCCAGTAACCCAATCTCAGCTTTTGGTGCTATCGCAACTTCAACATTACTAACTACGGCGCCACCTACACCAATAGAATTAACAACACTAGTTTTAAACTGAACTTCACTACCATCAGCAATACTGGCATTAATCGTTCCTGAAGGCTTAAGATTCATAGCACGAGACATTTCTTGTGTAATCAAAGTACCAGTGGCGCCAGTATCAAGAATCATTTCATACACCTGATTACCATTAAACGTAACATCAATAACAGGAGTCTTGCCACTACGACGCTTGATAGGTACACGAAAAACCCCATTATCCTGTGTGGCGCCGCACAATTTTCCTAAACTCACAGTTTGACCAGATGATGTAACCATATAACAGATACCAGAATCTGCTTTTACCCCTGTAGGTAACGTTGTCAATACAATCGTACCCACAATTGCAATCCAAAGCTTACGCACACCTTTCATATTATATGGTTCTCCTAACCTGAAATATCTATAAGCTTAGGATACCCACATTAATTAACGACTCACGCAATTTGCATATAAAAAGTCACGCACCAGCTATAATGAAAAAAATTACAGCTATAAAATTTTAATGAATAGAAAGTAAAAATTTCACAAATGTCAGACCATATACAGCCAATATCAAAACCTTACTTGATTGATGCAAAATTACATTGACTAAATTGTTATTCTGAGCGTAGCGTAATGCGGAGCATTTGCCGCAGGCTAGAATCTTAATTATCTTGAAGTTTATACAGATGCTTCACTACGTTCAGCATGACAATTAAGAATTTTAATTATCTTAAAGTTTATACAGATGCTTCACTACGTTCAGCATTACAATTAAGAATTTTAATTATCTTGAAGGTTATACAGATGCTTCACTACGTTCAGCATTACAATTAATCATCAAGCGTATCTAACAAAAATTGTAGTAGTGAGTTTGCTTCTAATTGTCCTATCATCTTGGTGTCAACAATATCAAATTTGGCGCCTGCGTGCGTTAAGTCTTCGTCTAAAGCTTTTAAAAAACCACGTGTGAGTAAGTCTTCACCGACTTGTACAAAGCCAATACCCAATTCCCTATGGTTCTCTAATTTATGTGTAGCTTCTACAATTACTTTGGCAACTTGCATTCTGTCCAATGGTTCGCCATCTATTAATATGATAATAATTTCACCGTTGGGTTTTGCTTGGTTGGCAGCTTTGCGCGCAAAATAATCATCTAAAGTTTTTTGCAAAACCCCTAGTAAATCTAATTCATACGGTGGATAATGTGCCTCAACAATTTCTCTAAGTTTCTCAGGCATTACATATTTATACTGCTGAAAGTTATTTTTTTTACAGTCTCGACACGAAACATACATTGTCACACCATCAGTATCAAATTTCTGACACGCGCGTATAAGGTTGATTATTGACTCGTATGCATCTTGCCAACGATGTTCATATTCAGGTGGTTCTTTAACTGCACTTGCAGAAGTTTTACCTAAAATGATTGTATAATCCCGATTTTGTAATATAGACACATCCATAACAGTAAATATAATATTAGTAGCATCACTACATTAACTTCTGATTTTTGAGTTGTCCATAATGCACGTAGGTTGGGGAGGCACCGCGTTGCCGGGGTTCCCTCGGTTGAAGCGAGTGCCGTTGGAGGAACGGAACCCAACCTACCTCTTGCAGTATCAGGAATAAATATATAACTAATTTACTGGCTCGAATACCATAGCTGGTACTAATAAGTCATCCTTGAATTCACTGATACCTATAAATAATCCATCAGTATAAACTCGTAAATATTGTGAAGATTCGTTTATTTGTTGAGCTATCCGTTGTCCCTGGCGCCATTTTTTAGCATCTTCCTCTAATAAACTAATCTCAGATAGATATTGTAGAGGTGCATCAGGACTTATTGGTTGAAAGGTTTGTAGTTGCGCTTCCAAAGCTTCAATACTTATACTGTTAGCCAAATTAAAACCACTACTAACGGTGCGTTGTAGTGCTGCTAGTGTACCACCTACATCCAAAGCTGCTCCTAAATCACGGGCAATTGACCTTATATAAGTTCCTGCACCGCAAGCTATCGCAACATCTAACTCAGCAAGCTCACCTGGGCGCCAATCTAAAACCTCTATACTAAATATCTCCACTGTTCTTACAGGCGCCTCAACAGTAATACCTTGACGCGCTAAATCATAAAGTCGTTTCCCGTCAACTTGAATTGCGCTGTAACTAGGCGGTATTTGGTTAATTTTACCTAGAAATTGCGGCAATAAATCTTTAATATCTTCCAATTTCAACTCAGGACAAGCACGCGAAGTAATAACTTCACCCTGCAAATCGTCTGTTGTTGTTTGTATACCAAAACGAATCGTAGCGTTGTAAAATTTATCGCCAGGTAGATATTGAAGTAAACGTGTAGCTTTACCCAACGCAATTGGTAACACACCAGTTGCAGCAGGGTCTAAAGTTCCAGCATGTCCAACACGTTTGAGACGCAGTAGCTTACGTACTTTCGCAACACAATCGTGCGAAGTCCAGCCAAATGGTTTGTTGAGATTCAAAAAGCCTTGCAATTTAAAAGGATGGGATTAATTGGTTAACTTGAATATCATAGTTTAATGTTTGGGTACCTGATACGGGAATTAATAATTTATAATCCCGACCAAAGTCTTAACTAATAAATGAATCTCTTCTGGTACACGATATAATTTAATATCTTCTAGAATGATTTTCTCTGCGCGTTTATAAATACCAAATCGCCAGTCTTCTCCTGTGGTAACGGCACCGTATAGAATTGGTGTATCTTTACTAGTCCATTGGTCAAGCGCAATGAGTTCTACAGCTAGCTGAGTAAACCCTCTGTTTAAATCTGCTTGCTTTGCTTCAACTACCAACATTCCTCTATCTTTATCTATATAGTAATCAAAACTTCCTTTTAATTGTTCGCTAACACTTACGGGATACTCTACATTCAATCGAGTTTGAGTCGTTTTACAGACTTCTAGAAGTATAGGGGCTATAATTACTTGCTGGCGTGCTGATTCGCTGGAAAGCTTGACGTATTGAAGATTAGTTTCTATATTTTGTTTCAAATTGTTAATTAAGCTGTCATCAACTTCAGAACTAGGTAAGGTTAAAGACTCTAAATTATAAGAACAATCTAACTCAGCTAGAATATCTTGGATTGCAAACGAAAGCTCAAAGTACTTGCTAAAAGTATAGCTTTGTCCTGGTTGAAGTATACGGGGACGAGTCATATGTTAGCCACATGTTAAACATGGGTAAACCGGGCTTCTATAGTATATCCAATAGAAACCCAGTCAGAGGAGGCGCCGTGAGGATTTGTTAGTTAGGGTTGTTTAATTTGTTTCAACTCACCATTAAATGCTTGTGCTAGTTCAGTTGATGTTAGTGACTGAATTAAGTTTAATGCTAGTGGCTGAGTTGAAATAGCTTTGGCGTAAGCTGCATTCAAATATGGCGCATATTTGGTCATACCTGCAACATGAGATTGGAAGAAAGGTAACGAGAGCGAGTTTAAGTATTTACGTACTTGTGCAGGGTCATCACCTGCTATATCTGAAGGTAGTCCAATTTGGTTTGCATCATTTTTACCTTCACCAATAGCTGAGAAGTGGGTGGCGCCTTGCATAACAGCTAAGTATTTTTGCTGATTTCCAATCCACGAGAAAGGTAATATCTGCTCGTACAATGCTGGTGCAACAGTATCATCACTACTGGCAACTATCATTACAGGAATTTTTACATTGTTCAATCCGGTTTCACCAAAAATACTGCTGGTGATGGGATTGACTGCGATTACCGCTTTGATACGTTTATCGTGCAGGTCGTAACTCATCAATGGCCCAAATTTCCGTAGTTCCAAAGCACGACATTGCAGTAGTAAAGATACATTCCAAGTTTCTGTGAGTGCCTTTGGTTTGCAGTCTTTTTCTAGCTGGGCAAAGTTAATTTGCGCTCCTGCTAATGCTAACCCAGTGTATCCACCAAACGATTGCCCGAATACCCCTACCTCATCAAAATTCAGGCGCCCACGAAACGTAGATTTATTACGCTGTTGCAGTTCGTCTAGAACAAATTTGATATCAAGAGGACGATTGTAGAATTCGCTTGGTTCAGCAACTTCATTCGCACTACCCTTCATTAACGAACTCAATTGCTTGGTATCACTACCAGGATGGTTGGGAACTATTACAGCAAATCCGTGAGAAGCAAGGTGTGAACCTAAATACTCAAAATTGCTGCTGTCTGTACCTACACCGTGGGAAATGACGATTACTGGAACTTTCTCAATTCCTGAAGGTATATAAACTTCGGTGAGTAAAAACCGATTGCGAACTGCATCGAGTAATTTATACGTTTGCTTGGACGTGGCAAATTTACCTTTACGACGAAAATCAGGAAGCTTGGCACTCTGAAACGAAGGTTGCTCTATTGCTGCCTCGGTTTTAGCTTTTTGAGATACTGCTGTGATGGCTTTTTCGGTATCGCTAACCATTTTTTCTAGTTCTGACGCAATTCCTAGAGTTCGCGCTAAATCTATATGAATGCTCGCACCAGGATATTCGCGTAACAAACCTAGTAAAGTTAAGCCTCCAGAGTCCGCAGCTGCCAGTATTAAAGCTGACCGCAAAGCATGAAAGCCAGGTTTTTCCTGACGTGATTCTGTCTTAATTACTTCTCCTAACCTTCGCAACAAAAATTCTCCTTGCGGAGTATAGAGAAACTGTGATACTGCTACCGCGTTAGCTTTTATCGGACTTTGTAGCACTCTTCGCAACTCTTGGAGTTGTGCTGGTTTGAGATACTCAGCATAAACCGCTAGACTAGAGTCAACGGCGCCTGTCCTAACAAATTCTTCTAACGCAGTTACGGAAATTGACCGTTCCAATGCTGAATAAGATGCATAAACTCTCTGTGCTGCATATGCCGAACTCATTTCAAAAGTCGGCAGCAGCATTGAGAGTACCAGCAACAATATATTCCTTCGCAGGGTGCTGGTCCAGATACCAAAAAAGCTTTTCATCGCAAAACGTCTGCACTTCGGATGTAATTTGATGAGGCTCTGTCAAACTGGTAGTTATGCGGACACCCTAAATGATTCGCCCTGAATGATTCTGTGGTTTTGCCTCAAAAGTATTGATTATAGTAGAAAATTTTCTAACTATAAAATCGTAAAAAAGAACTGTGGTAGTGACACTGGGCTATATCGGGCAATATAGGTTGATTTACCTATTTGGAAAAAATAATTTATCCAACGATGCCATCATAACAGATAATAAAATAATACGCTTCAGTATGCAAAAAACAACTATGAAGAAGCGGCATCTTTGATTAAAGATACCGTAAAATTACTTAACATAAAACTTCATTCAAATAATATCTATTATTTACCCAGAGCCATAGCCACTGAGCCAGCTACCACTAAGACGGCGCCTACAATTCCCGTAACTGACAAATTTTCTGGAACAATTAAACTAGGTGCAATAACGGACACAGCATGAACAGATATTAAAGTAACAATTGGTGCAGCAGCCACAACCGCACTTACTCGTGATGACTCCCAATGCTCTAATGATTCGGCAAAAGCACCATAAGCAATTAGCGTATTTAGACCACAAAAAATTAGAGTTCCCCAGTGAAAATAATTAAGTGTAAAAAGTAACTTTGGTGTAGCAAATGGTAAGAATAAAAAAGCACATGTCCCATAAATAATTACCATGATATGCATAGAAGATAAAGTTCTTAATAATTGCTTTTGTGCCAGAGCATAAACAGCCCAAGCAACTGCACCCAGCACAACTAAGCCTGTTCCAAGCAGATAATTTGTTTGTGCGGTGATTATGCTATTTAATTTTTCATGAAAAAATAAAACAAGTCCAATCGTAAGAATACCAACCCCGCACCATTGGCGCCAGCTATAACGCTCACGAAAAATTAACAATCCACCAAAACTCATTAGTAAAGGCGCTAGTTGAATAATAACTTGGGCGTTAGCGGGAGACGTTAGCGCTAAACCCTTTAAAAACAGAATATAATTTGCAGCAAGAAAAATAATTGCGGCACTTAGCAACTTCCAAGAAGTCGAACGTAGCTGTTTGAGTGTCGGTAATTTTCCTCTTGCTGCTAAATAAATAGCTAATAATGAGAATGATAATAAAAATCTAAAGCAAGTTACAGTATAGACATCGAGAACAGAGAGTGCGACCGTTAGCGCTATCGGTAACACTCCCCACAGTACAATCGTTAATAAAGATAGTGCCAACCCAAGGCGCCATTTTCCAGTAGTACGATGCATTATAAACCAGTTCTCTACCCTAAAAAAAGTCAGCCATCCAAGCAGAGGCGCCTACAAATATTTGCGTTGCAGTAATAATAGAATCTTCTGTTGCTTCCAAGTTTCCTGTCATTTGTAATTGGCTCGGAGAGAATAAACTAGTATACAACGGCGCAAAAGCACGAATATCAAGTTTAAAATCACCTTTTCCACCTGGCGCCACATCCGCACGTCCATTGGCAACAGACAGTACATATCTACTATTATTACTTTCTAATAAATCATCTTGTACTTCTATATGAAGTTCAGCTTGGACATTTTGAGGATACCCACGCTTCTCTAGAGCTTTCTTTACATCTACAATACGTAACATCCATCGTGTCGATGATTTCAGCTTGGCTGTTTGTTCGGGCAACATTAAAGTTAGTACATCAACAAGCGCGCTTCTGTAACGAACCGTATCAATTTGCGACCGATGACCACCAAGAAATGCCCAAAAACTTTGTATTGCTGCGGGTGTTAATAATACCCAGTCTCGTATATGAATATGAGTGTTACTGTCACCGCGATGCTGTGTAAATATAATGTATCCTTGAGGATTATCTGCACTCCCAATCAAATAAGCGTATTGTTGTGCATCTTTTGAACGCCCAATATCAGTCCAAATAAATTCGTTTCTGTCTAAATTACCATTATGTACGCGCGCTTGCTTTTGATTTAGTGACCGTAAAATATCTTTTTCGGTAGTAATTAACGTCAACGGTAACTGAGGTTTTCCCATTTGAATACTAGCAGTCGTAATTTCCCAATTACAGAAACTACCTGCTTGCTCATATCCAGCAGCACGATATAAACGCTGTACTGCGGGAAATAATGCTGTCAGGGGCACCCCCTTAAAATGAATTTCTTTAACTGCACTTTGCATTAATGCTAATGCGGCACCACTTCCTCTATACTCTGGTGCAATACCCACTGCTGCAATACCTGCCATTGGTACAAAATCACCACCATAACACTGGGCAAGTGACAATATTGCTAATCCACCAGCAATTTTCCCATTTTGACGAATCACACGAAAATTCTCTATCCCAACCGACTCGAGGTAAGCCTCACCATCAGACGGCGCCATCATAAAGCACTGACTAAGAATCGATATAAGCTTACTAGCATCTCCTGAATCATTTACCTTACCATATTCAAATGAAGGCA
Source organism: Calothrix sp. HK-06 (assembly GCF_001904745.1). Lineage (GTDB taxonomy): Bacteria > Cyanobacteriota > Cyanobacteriia > Cyanobacteriales > Nostocaceae > Dulcicalothrix. The sequence goes on along the minus strand of NZ_MRCD01000005.1, from coordinate 8,343 downwards.
TAACGTAATGTACCCTGTAGTAGCACACAGCTACAATATGTTACATCAAAATTGGCTTAAACACATTCACCCGATTGGAGGATTTTGAAAGATATCGACTTCCAATAGAGCTTTTTAAGCTGATTTACCCGCATTGGCGTTATTTTATATTAACGAGAGTGAGCTTTAATTATGTTGGGTTCCGTTCCTCCAACGGCACTCGCTTCAACCGGGGGAACCCCGGCAACGCGGTGCCTCCCCAACCTACAGATATTTAATTTAAGATGTTTAGATGCTGATTAAGGTATAATTTTTTACTTATATAAATAATAAACTTATGTACTCATAAATCGATGATTTAATATAACAATGTTGTCTACAAGTAAAAATATTGTTGTACAAACGCTACATTTACATGTAATATCTCTACTGAATATTACGTATGATTTAAGAATGTTATATGTAAGAAATTACCAATTTTTGACTAATTGATTTTTATTTTTTCAGAGTAATATTTTACACATAATTTCTGCTATAAGAGTAATATCTGTAGTGAGGAAAGCAAAAACTGATTAAGAAGTTTGTACACATTACTACAACGTATCTACTTATGCAAGGTTTTCAGGGTCAAAAAGTTACTCGTTCACTCGTTCCACGTTCTTTGGTATCAAATATAGCAGTTTTGGCTGTTGGGGTTGGTTTATTTGCTTGGTCTTTTAATTTAATTAAGACTAAATTCACTTCTGTAGTTAGTCGAGATGCAGTGATAAACGGTGTATTAATTGATGTCAAAACTCCTTCCGAAGGTGTAGTTACTCAATTATCTCCAGATACGGGAAATGCTGTATCCAAAAGCCAAGTTATAGCTGTCTTGAAAAATGAACGAGTTAGTCAACTCCAAATTGAGCAAATTACGACTAAGTTAAAACAGCAACAGTCCGAGTTAAAAAATGCGCGCGTTACTTTAAATGCATTGCTTGCTTTAATGGGGACAGTTAAGCAAGATAAAGTAAATCAAGTGCGTCTAGAAAATCAACAGTCGCAGCAGTCTATACAGCAAGTTGAGTCAGATTTACAAGCAGCACTATCTCGTTATCGCTTGGCAGAATTAAATTATAATCGAACAAAATTACTAGCTACTCAAGGCGCCTTACCAATGGCGAATTTAGATACTGCAACGTTGGAAATGCAAGAACGTGCAGCTCAAGTAAAGAGTTTACAAGCTAGTTTGTTAGAATCACGTACTCGTTCTAATGCTGCTTCTTTAAGTTTATCTCTAGATAAAACTCGCAGCAACTACGACCCCAGCATTCGTCAGCAAGAATTACAGCTGCAAATTACAAATCAGCAAAATCAAGTGCGGATGTTAGAAGAGGGTATAGCTAGTACTAGTTCAGAATTAAAGCAAGCTAATTTAGATTTACAGCGTCAAAAAAGTGTAGTAGTCAAGGTTCCAACAGGTGGGGTGATTTGGAAAATGAACGCTCAAAACGGTAAACTTCTAGAAAAAGGTGAATCTGTTGGTCAAGTACTCGACTGTAGCAGACGTTGGATAGATGTATTTGTCGATGAGCAATCTTTGAGTGAGCTTCAACCTGGTACACCAGCAACCGTGGAACTTTACGGCGCCCAAAAGAACAGTTACTCACAAACTTTACACGGTAAAATCAGTTTGGTTCGTTCGGGTGTGGGAAGACTGACAGCAGGGGAAGAAGTCGCTATACCAATTAATGCTAATTTGGCACGTAATACTCAGGTACGTGTTGAGCTAGATGCAAACACAAAAAAAGAAAAATCGAAATTTTGCTACGTTGGCTACACGGGTAAAGTCACGTTTCAGATTAATGGTTAGTAATTATTTAATGTCGCTTATTGTATAGGTTGGGGAGCCACTGCGTTGTGCGGGTTCCCCGCGTTAAAGCAAGTGGCGTTGAAGGCTTTGCGTAACCCAAGCTACATTACGTTTCAGATTAATCGTCAGTAATTATTGAATGTCAATCTTGCACACAAAATAATGAGTAGTTCTTCTAAATTAATATCTCCGTTTGCGAAAGCTTTCTTAGTCGCAAGCATCATTTTTTCGCTGTTTGCTTTCTATTTATCTCTGGAAAGACCGACAATAATACCTTTAGAGTCAACAGTTCCAAACGTTCTGCGAACTCTTCCAGATTTTTTAGCGCTACCGCAGGATGAGGTTATTCACTGGCTTCCAACTGTAAGTGTTTTAGGAATTTGTGTTGTGCTACGTTGGATTCCATCTACAAATCTAACTCGTTTAGTTGTACGGTCTATCTTAGCAGTACTAACAATTCGCTACTTGGTTTGGCGCCAAACAACGTTAAACTTTTTTGATGGGTTGAGTTTAACTTTTAGTGTGGTTTATCTACTGTTTGAAGCAATTTCGATGTTGGCATCTTTGCTGTTTGTATTTCAGTCAACTTGGACAACAGACAAGCTACGTCACAAACAAGCGGATAAATATGAACAAGATGTAAACAAGGGTGCCTATTTACCATCTGTAGATGTTTTTGTTCCTACTTATAAAGAGCCTGAGTATATAGTGCGTCGAACTGTAATTGGGTGTCAGGCGATGAAATACCCTAATAAAACAATTTATATTTTAGACGATACCCGGCGCCCGCATATTAAAGAACTTGCTCGTGAACTAGGTTGTAAGTATATAACCCGTCCAGATAATCAACATGCCAAAGCTGGTAATTTGAATAATGCATTAAAATATACAAGTGGTGAGCTAATTACGATTATGGATGCTGACTTTGTACCGTTCAAAAATTTTCTTAATCGTACAGTCGGCTTTTTTCAGAATCCAAAATTTGATTTGATTCAAACACCACAGTTTTTTTACAACCCAGATTATCAAGCGCGCAATTTAGGTCTGGAACATATGCTACCCAATGATTTAGAAAACTTTTTTGGTTATATGCAACCGAGTCGAGATACTGCAAATAGCGTCATTTGTTGCGGTACTTCTTATGTAGTACGTCGCAGCACTATCGAAGCGATAGGCGGATATTACACTCGTTGCTGTGTGGAAGATTATCAGACTTCACTTCGTATTCTTACCAACGGTGGCAGATTAATCTATTTAAACGAGATTTTGAGTATGGGTGAGTCAACCCGTACTTTTGCTGATTTTATTGACCAGCGGTTGCGTTGGTTACAAGGAAATTTACAAGTTTATTATTGTGGTGATGATTTGCCAATTTGGACTAAGTTAAACTGGATTCAAAAAACTTATGTTGCCATTCAACTTTATTACTGTTTTAATCCAGTGTTTCGTATGTTTTTCTTGATTGTGCCTTTAATTACTTTATATATAGGTGTATTACCAATAGTTGCGACTGTTAATGAATATATTTACTATGCGCTTCCTTTTACTATTTTAAATATTATTAGTTTTAGTTGGGCTTGCGATTACCGCTTATCATTTTTGTGGGATGAAGTTTACAATACTACTTTTTGCTTCCCTGCATTACAACGTTTGTGGTTAGTACTACTTAATCCATTTGCTAAAGCTAGCACCGCAACACGTAAAGGTGTGAAAGCAGAAACCAAAAATTATAATTTTCATATTAACTGGCAATTATTAGTTATATTGGTGTTTTCATTATTTGGTATATCTATACATCTTGTTGGTATGTTTTCAGGTTTATGGTCTGCTGAAAAAGTAGAGTTCCAAGGTAAGCAAATAATGCTTTTCTGGATAGTTTACAATACCGTGATTATTGCAACTTCGATACTTTCAGGAATTGACCAACCAGTACGGCGCCAAGAAGATAGATTTCCTCTACAAAAAGCTTGTAAGGTTTATATTGATGGTCACGTTTACGATGGATATACAAGTAACCTTTCTGAAAGCGGTGCCTTTCTTGTAGTCAAAGTACCTATAGATAAGAATATTATCAATAATATTATAAATCAATCTGCGGTCATAGAATTCAACGAAGATGATTTTACTGTAGAAGCTCAAGTCATACGATATCGAATCAAGAAAAAATATTTACATATAGCTGTAAATTTTAAAAATGTATCTTTGATGCAAAATCGTTGTTTAGTTGAGATGCTATACTGCAATCTGAACTGGTGGAAACAACGTAAAAAACCTGGTTTTACCGATTCTTTTTTAGCTTTGATGACAGCAACATTAACTTTAAGACCTGTACGCAATTCATATAAATAAAGATTAAATACAAATTATACATATTATCATATTATGTGGAAGCGTTTTTTATTGATGTTTTGCTGTAGTTTAGTAATATTTCTGTGTCAAGCTATCTATTCCAATATGGCAATGTCACCTCTACAACTTAAAACCATAAGTACTATTGACTCTAATATTCGTGCATTGCGAACTGGTGAATTAAAAGTTAATGTTGTTGATGCTCAGAATAATCCAATTGTCGGTGCCACAGTTAAACTAGAACAAGTCAGACATAACTTTGAATTTGGTACTGTTTTAAACACTGAGATATTTACAAATAAATTCAGCCAGCAAGACAAAGATAGATATCTTGCGATAGCCAAGCAGTATTTTAACGCTAGCGTTCATGAAAACGCTCTCAAATGGTATTCAACCGAACCACAAAGAGGTAGAGTTAGTTATGCTCCTGCCGACACTATTCTGAACTGGAGTTTGAGTACTAAATTGAAAATGCGCGGTCATACGCTGTTTTGGGAAGATGAGAAATATAATCAACCTTGGCTAAAATCTCTTGGACGAGATGAATTGAAAAGAGCAGTTATTGGACGCGCGCAAGAAGTATGCAGTCGTTACCGAGGACGCATTGATGAATTTGACGTACTCAACGAAATGCTACACGGTAACTTTTTCCGCTCTCGGTTAGGTAACGGTATTGTTAAAGAAATGTTTGACACCTGTAAACGAGCAAACCCGAATGCTGTTTTGTACGTGAATGACTTTAATATTCTTAATGGTCGAGAACTCGATAAATACGTCCAATTAATTCACTCGCTTCTAAAACAAGGAGTACCTATCGGGGGTATCGGCGCCCAAGGTCATATTCGTGATAAAATTACACCTGAAAGAATTCAAAAAAGCTTAGATACTCTAGCTCAGTTCAAGCTACCAATCAAAATCACAGAATTTGATGCAGTCTCCGACACCGAAGAAGACAAAGCACAAATATTAAGAAATGTATACCAGGTAGCTTTCGCCCACCCAGCAGTTCAAGGTATTTTAATGTGGGGATTTTGGGAAAGTACACACTGGAAACCAAAAGCTGCCTTATACAATCGTAACTGGCAACCTTTATTAGCGGCGCAAGCTTACATCGATTTAGTTTATGACAAGTGGTGGACTAGAGTCAACACTGTAACGAACGACTTTGGTAGAGTTTGTATTCGTGGATTCTTCGGTGACTATCGTCTCTTAGTCAGTGTTCGCAATCAAAAGAACGAACAGACGTTTTCATTTAAACCCAGCAACAATAACTCCAAAATTATTGATGTCGTAATTCGATAGTTGCTGCCAATAAACGTAGTTACTACTGCATCGCTGTATAAATTCGACATTTAGTATAATTATCCTATACAATTGACTAAAACTGAAATTGTATATAAAGTGGATAATTCGCAATGAAGCTATCATTTAAAGACATTACATTTATTATTGAAGCAATTGGTAATTTGATAAAAATATATCAAGAGCGTTTAAATAGCGGAAATATTGATGACAATGAAGCTGCTAATATGGGTGATGATTATGTTTTTTTAGAAACGCTTCGAGATGATTTGGTGAAAAGTTTGAAGCAAAACTCAGATATTCAACTAAGTTATGCTCAAAATTCACCTGCGTCTATAGAAGAGTTGATAATTCCGGTTTTACAGTTACCAATCGATCAGCGCTTGGCTTTGGTAGATGCAATTACGCAGTCGATTAGATTAGAATTACGATTAAATAACTCCTAACTATATTTTTTGGGCTATCTTTTTTAAACTATCTTTTTTGGACGTGAATGCCATCATTTTCAATCGCACTATAAGTTTCACTGCTCATCAATCCTAACCAAGGGTCTGAACTTGGTGTTAAAAACAGTTGTGCATACACTCTTTCATTTAGTGTGTTTACATTACTTGTTATATTGGGTTGAGTGAACCATTGATGAATTTGTCGATGCAATATATACTCGTTTCTGACGGTATCTAACGCCATTGCTGTTTCAAAGTTACTAACAACGCCCTGTAAATCATTCGAGTTAGATTTTTGTGGGAACCGTTTGGAATTTATCAAGGCGATACTATTCTTATCTAGTTTGGCATCATTTATATATAGTTGAGCGATGCGTTGCCATGTTGCTTGGTCTGTAATTTCTCTAAGCGGCGCCGGATTACTAGTACTTGGTGACATTCCTCGTAACATCGGCGCCTCTACTGCCATTTTAGTTACAGCAATTGTTCCAGCAACAGGTGCGCTAGGAGAATTAGAAGTTGCAGGTATTTCAACTAAGCGTGGAGGATTTGCAATACCAAGTTTAGTTAAGTCTTTATTCCATTGCTGCTCAACAGATGCTAAACGCTGTGCATGATATTGCCGTAAAAAGCTTTCTTTTGCAGCACTTGGGCGCCCATTATATAAGTTGATTAATTTTTTACCCTCTACCAACTGCTTCAAAAAAGCTTGAGGCCCGTACAAACCAGGAATTGCATCAACAGGGCGCCCAGCACTATCTAATATATAGTGAATGCTGTTACCTGTAATAGTTCGTTCTAATTTACGCCCATCACCAAAATCTACAGTTACTTTTGGCGCCGAGCGTACTGTTTGCCAATGGAGTATATAATTTTGGCGTAAGTATTTAGATATTTCGGCATTTGGATATAACGCTACACGAAAAAAGCGACTATTCGCACAGCTTAAGTCCTCATCGAGTCTTCCCAACAACCGTAACGAAAGAATAGGTTTTCTACTAGTCTTTGCAGCAACTTTCGCTTGTTCAATATCGGTGTACCAATATAACTTAGAAGCGTGACAATCCTTTTGCTGACAAATTGCATCTAATTTAGCACGCATTTGCGGTGAAGGATTATTGAGTTCCTTCGCATACGTATTAAGAAACATTTCTAAACCCTGTGAACCCTGACTGCGAAACTGTGCGGCCTTTACTTGGGGAGTTGCCGCAGATGCATTATTATAAGTCTGTGCCAAGGAGGCACCGACTATAGTGCAAGTTAATGCAGTTGTAATAAATTTCGACTTCATAATATATAAATTATAACCATAAAGATCAATAATGAAAGCAATTGTAATCTTGTAGTATTTGTACGACTTTAATCATAATTTTTAGTTCCCAAAATACAAGCAACCACAATAAAACTTCACATTCCGAATTTTCAAAAACTTTTCCGAAATCAAGGATTTTAGACTTGTAATTCTAAAATAAGAGTAAATTACAACTTTAAACAAAACAATGACTACACAAATTTTGAAAAAACTATTTGTAGTATTCGGATTAGGAATTACAGCCGCTACATCATTTTTACCTGCTTCTGCAAACTCTGCACCTGCGCCCAAAGAATCATCTAAAGTTGAAAGTTTCCGTGTTGTTGGTACAGAACCTTTCTGGGGTGTAAATATTAGCCAAAAAGGTATTGTATATAATTCTTTAAGAGATAATATCACCAATCAAAAATTCCGTTATGTGGCGCCTAGTGCAGCAGAAGGAAGACCTTTAGATGTTGTTAGAGTTTATCGTTTTGGTACTAAACCGAATCATATTCTCATCCTCACTAAAGTAAATGGTTCCTGTAGCGATAGCATGTCCGATACGAAATACCCTTATACAGCAACTTTGATTTCTGGCAATACAGTTAAAACTGGTTGCGCTCTAAAACAATAATATTGTAGAGACGTGATTAATCCCTGCAGGAAAACCTCCGGTTTACACGTCTCTACGAAAATTTAAAATAATTAAATTTATTTTTTAATTTTGTTTTTTGCTGCAAGGCTAATATTTTTATTGGTATCTTTTGCTAATAACTTGATGAGACTAATAGAAGTAGAAGAATTATTAATAATAGCGAGTCTAACTTCTTCATGTTGGTCATTCATTAAGTTTTCTAAACATTTTATAGGTGTTTTTACATTTTGAGCTACTGCAAGACGAACTCTACCTGCTTTATCTTCTGTTAGCTGCTTAAAAATTTTTGTAGTAGTGGGGGTAGATATAGCGAAGCTGTCACCAGGGGCAAGATAGCCTGAAAATATTGGTGGTAAAGGGTTTTATATCACATAGTTCTTTCATGATTTTGGGAGTTTTAACAGACGCTTTATAACCCACATTCCGCACCCCAGGCGCCACATGTGAAAAAAAATATTTAAATACT
>NZ_MRCD01000049.1 GCF_001904745.1 Calothrix sp. HK-06 | reverse complement strand
ACGTTACTGACTACTTCTTTTACATAGCTGTGACGTTGTTGTTCGGTCATGTTGCCTAAACGGTCTGCATCATCACCTATTGTGTAGCTTGCTAACATTACACTACCGCGTTCTGGATTAAATTTTATACTGGGGTAGTAGGTTTGACGAACTCCGGCGCCGCTAAATGATGCTCCACCTTTAATTCCTTGGGATGCCCAAAAGTTTTCTTTAGTATGAAAAGCTACTTTTGTTGCAGGACAGTATACTGTGTTGTTGATAGATTCAATTTTTCGGCTATCAAATCCTTCTAATTCCATTTTTCTCATTACAGAGAAAGGAATTGTGCAAAGTACATAGTCGCAACGACGGGTTTGTTTTTGTCCATTTTCTAAGTAGTCAATTTCTGTATAGTTAGAGCGAACACGGATTGCTACTACTGGTTGGTTACATTTGATTGGCGCCTTAACTGATTCTACCAAGCGGTCAATTAAAAGTTGTGTACCACCTTTAATTTGTAGCAAATCATGGCTGGTTTCTGTTACGATGTCGCCAAGGAATGTATCTAATGCTTTACTGCAACGCGCGCGGAAACCAGGATTTTCTTGAACGAATTTTTGTAGGTTGATAGTTTCGCTCCTTTCGTTAAAATATGGCGTTAAGTCTAGGCGTTCCAATTCGTCCATCAAATGTGAGCGTAAATCTTGGTCTAAACTTTCACGTAAGCTTCCGGGGGAAATGGTATTAACAATTGTTTTTAGCCATGCTGCGAAAAGTTTTGTTTGTTGGCTGTAGCTTGATGTAAAGATTTCTGGGTAGCGAGTGCTGAAGAAATTAATGGCATCTTTCATCCGGAAGAGGTTTCCTTCCATATTCATAAAAGCGTTTTCTTCTTCAAATACTGTCATAAACTTGCAGAGTTTATTGCTTAAACCCATTTCTTTAATATAATGTAATGTATGTTGGTGGGAACTGGGGATACGCATTGCTCCTAACTCTGCATAGGGTGCATCTGGTTCTAAGCTGAAGCGATGTGTCCAAACTCTGCCACCTATGCGTGGACTTGCTTCCATAATATCGACTTCATGTCCCATGCGCTCTAATTCTCTTGCAGCAACTAATCCAGCGATTCCTGCTCCTAATATTGTAATTTTTTTACCGGGTTCAAAGTTTGCGAATTGCGCCATTTCCAGCATAAATTTGGTGTCCATGATTTGATACCTCTTAAATAATGTTCTTGAGTTTTTAACATTTTTGTGTTTGAAGTAGCGAAGATAAAGAGTGTGTTTAAACTCTTAGCCTCACAACTGCTTATACTTTTATCTACAGATAAGAATTTTGATTTATGCATTTTGAAGGGCGCCACTTAATACTATGGAGAAGTGAAAATAATTGTTACGAAGCTCTTGGTTGTTATCATTCCGTACCACAGTAAAATCGTACCGTCATAACAAATATTGTTTTGAGGTAAACATTACCTTGGTACTACCTTAAAGCCAACGTGTTTTGGTGTGTAATTAAATATCAGTAAAACCCACGCCAAGTTGTTTGGAGTAGGTGTAAAAAATTTGAGTTGTTGTGGGGTCACGCCCTTATAGGGGGTAAGGGCGCCACTTAATACTATAGAGAAGTGAAAATAATTGTTACAAAGCTCTTGGTTTTTATCATTTCGTACCACAGTAAAATCATACCGTCATAACAAGTATTGTTTTGAGGTAAACATTACCTTGGTACTACCTTAAAGCCAACGTGTTGTGATGTGTGATTAAATACCAGTAAAACCCACGCCAAGTTGTTTGAAGTAGGTGTAAAAAATTTGAGTTGTTGTGGGGTCACGCCCTTATAGGGGGTAAGGGCGCTACGATTGCTTTATTTGCATAAACTATATTTGTGTCCCCTATCTATTTGTATAACCAGATTGTGATTTTCTTAAAATGAGTATTTTAGATTTTCCCCGTCTGCATTTCCAGGGTTTTGCGCGTATTCATGCTCCTACGGGACATAAATATGGAAATGTTGATGTCAGTAGCAACACTGTTTATATGAATGGTAAACCTGTTGATAGTAGTTTACCTTCATCTGAATACCACGAATATCTTTATAATTTGGGTCCTCGCTTCAATTCTCAGGGACAATACGATGAAAACGGCGCCTTTAGTATGGCTACGGGTTGGAATTTTGGCGGAAATGGTCATTTCTCTATCGAAGCACAAATAATCAGCACTCAACGCGCGTTTGGAGAAGTTGACCCTCTTGACCCAGTGGTGGGACGCAGTGTTGACTTGTGGGGTCATTATAATGATTACGTCAAAACAACTTTTAACCGCGCGCGCTTTTTTGAATGTGACCCGGCATCAAATTGGACTGACACAATTATGTTAGGTCAGCTAAGTTTTGGAAGACAAGGAGGTTCGCATGAAGTTCCGTATATGGTTTCTGCTCCTATTACAGGTATGCAGTTAGCGCGCTGGCAAGATTTTAATCATCTGCATAATTTACCTCAACACTGTTTGAATAAACAATTTCAGCGCGCTGCTGTTTATCAGTTTGCAATACCCAAAGATGCCGAAGATTTTTTGTGGGGTGATGTCGCTCAATCTCCTACGGTATCAATGTTACAACAAGCAATGGGCCGTGATGATGTGCTGGGGTTGGTGGTGCAATTTAGTATTAGTAATATGTCTGCACCAGTTCAACCTGACTTACCAAGTTTTTGGGAACTGCACGGAACGATTGGGTTGTGGTGTAAAGACGAACTTCGTACTTATCCTCACGGTCGGTTACTCACTCCTTGTCATCTTGATAAATCTCAAAAGTCACTTTCTAATTTGACGCTTCAAGTTACTCCCCAAGGTGTCAGTTTAAACATGATTACGGCTGTACCTGGTGTTGGACGTGCTGCCAAACCAGAAAAAGGCCCTATTCACCCGATTACTTCTAAGCTTGATTTGGGTGATTTAGAATTGCGTACAATTAAGAGTCAAACATTAATCGCGCTTATACCGAAACAAGCGTATCAGCTTGAAGCGCATAGTTTAACAAGTGGAATAATAGATGTTCCTATTCCATGTGAGTTGGGCGCCCAGATAGAAGATGAGGGGTTATGTATTGTTGCATATGATGCAAATAAACAACCGCAAATTCTCGTTCAAGAACAAGAAATCAATCTTCAGATAGATGATGGTTGTTTATTTATTGAACATCCTAATCGGAAACATGGTCTTGACCATGCTGTTGAGTTAGAGGTGCGGTCTTTTGTTAGAGGGCGCCCTGCAAAGGTTGATGTTTATTTACGTCAGTTTTATAACCCCAAAGCTTTTCCTCAATTGAAATATGAGTTTGAAAACTTTGCAGAAAATGCCGGGAAGACTTTTGAGTTTCCACCCAGTTCGTCGATGCCGATTGTACATTTTAAACCTGGTGTCCTGTGCGAAAAAGCGGAGTTTGTTCCTTTGGGTAAAATTTCCACCGACTCAAACGGACGTGGTTGGGTGACAATACGTGGCGCCAAGTCAGGTAGTGCAAAAGTTTTACTTACCGTCAACCCCGATGAATTAGTTGATGATGCGGAAGTTGCTTATGATAACGATGATAATCTCAATTATTGGGCTGGTGCTGGTTTCTTTGCCGTGCGTGTGTTAGGGAATGATTGGTATTTAGAAGATATTCCAAGAGAAGCTGTAGATTTTGATCTTATTTACAAACACGTTCTTGCATTCTATGAATTTAGCTTTTCATTCATGAAGGTCGATGTTTTTAGTCTCGCTGACCAGTGTAAAGTCGAAACTTACGCACGCTTGATGTGGCAAATGTCTGACCCAAAAAATAAATACAAAACTTATTATATGCCTCCTAGTCGTGATATGTCACAACCAAAAACAAATTTATTACGTAAATTCTTGCAAAATCAACAGCAAGTTGGTTACGTTCCACCTGTTAACAGCGAACCTAAACAAATTCAACGCAGTATTCAAAATCGTGCAGAATTAGTAACAGCACTGCGACATGCAGCGGAATTGGAAGTAACTGTGATGCTGCAATATATTTATGCAGGATATTCAGTACCTAATTACGTGACTGGGGAAGAATATGTACGTCGGGGTTTATGGACTCCTCAACAACTACAATTAGCTTGCGGTGATGGTAAAGAAGTACATAATTACGGGATGCGGGGAGTCTTACTCGAAGTTTCTCGCGAGGAAATGATACACTTTTTGATGGTCAATAATATATTGATGGCAATTGGTGAACCCTTTTACCCAGCAGTACCTAATTGGAGTACACTAAACGCGCGCTTCCCAATCGATGTAGATTTCGCACTCGAACCATTGAATGCATCATCTTTACAGCGGTTTATGCATTTAGAAATGCCCGACTTTTTAGAATCAAATTTAGCTAACGAACCTGTATTAAAAGACTTCACTGCTGACCGCTTACATAATTATGGTTCTTTAAGCGAACTATACCGCCAAATCCGCGAAGCACTGCAAAATATTCCAGATTTATTTGTTGTTAAAAAAGGTTCTACTGGTGGCGAACATCGTTTATTTATGCGTGATGATTTTAATCGAGCGCACCCAGATTACCAATTACAAGTCGATGATTTAAACAGCGCGCTCTTTGCTGTAGACTTAATAACCGAACAAGGAGAAGGCGCCAACAAACAATCACCTTCATTCGAGCGTTCCCACTATCAAAAATTCCGTCGCTTGGCTGACTCGCTCGCTTGCGAACAAATGTCTGACCCAGAAACAGGACACCAAGTCCCGTGGAATCCTTCTTACCCAGCATTACGAAATCCTTCGTTATACCACCGAGATTACAGCAGCAATGTTGTGACAGTACCTGAAACTCGTGCAGTCATGGAAATATTTAACGAAACTTATTTTCTGATGATGCAGTTAATGGTACAGCATTTTGGAATGGCGCCAACTGGTAGTTTAAGACGTTCCAAATTAATGAATGCTGGCATTGATGTAATGACAGGTATGATGCGTCCTTTAGGTGAGTTATTAATGAGTTTGCCTTCGGGTAAACGTGGTAAAACTGCTGGACCATCGTTTGAAATTGCTACACCTACTTATATTTCTACGCCAGAGGTCGCAATGACTACAATATCGCGCCGATTTGAGCAATTAAGAGATAAAGCAAGAGAATACGAAGTTGTGCCAAACACAGTCTGTGAAATGTTCGAGTTTTATACCAAGTTTTTTAATGATTTGGCTTTATCTCCTCAATCTTTATTACATTAATTAGAAATTACCGTGAAAAGTTCAGAGAGCAAACACATCACACAAAAACCCGACGTTGCATAATTCTTTTTTCCCACCCCTAGATACTTTAAGAGTGATACCGCGATTGTAATATGAAGCTTTACTATGCCCCAGCCTCATCCTATTCGCAAAGAGTTCTGATAGCTCTTTATGAAAAACAGGTTAATTTTACACCTATCCAAGTTAACCTTTTTGACCCAGAGGTACGCCAAAACTATTTAAAAATCAACCCTTTTGGCAAAGTACCTACCTTAGTTACTGATGATGGAACAGTATTATTTGAAGCTAACATCATCATCGAATACCTGGATAAAACGTATCAAAATGTACCACAGCTTATTCCTGTGAATCCAGAAAAAGCTTTAGAAACACAGATGCTGGAGCGAATTATTGATGTTTACATCAACACTGGACGCGAAGCATTATTTAGTGACACTCAACGCACTCCGTCCATGCGAGGCGCCGGGAATGTTGTCAAAGCACGTAGATTAATGGAGACAGCATTAGCATTACTTGATGAGCGACTCGCAAAACGTACCTGGCTTGTAGATGAATTTTCGTTAGCAGATTGCGCTGCGGCTCCGACTTTAGCCTATTTGCGTATGGTTTATAGCTACGAGCATTTACCTAATTTGACAAATTATGTCAAACGTTTAGAGTCCCGACCATCTATAGTACAAATTTTCCACTCCGGATACGAACAAATGACACAGATGCTCTCTAAGTTGGAGTATCCGTTGGAACTCGTTGCATAAGCTTATAGCCTGTGCTACACCCCAGATTATAAAATTTAGCAGGTAACATATAATGTCTACAACAATTCAAAGATTAAACCCATTCGTTCAGGAATTTATTTCAGACCCTTACACTCATTACCGTCGCTATCGAGCAGAAGACCCAGTGCATTGGGGGGTGTCTTCCAATCCACAATTAGAAGGCGCCTGGTACGTTTTCCGCTATGAAGATGTTATGCAAGTTTTGGAAGACCGTAGATTTGGACGCGAATCTCTCAAACGCGAAGATGTAGAAACGACACCAGTACCGACAGCGTATACTACTTTCTTGACAATGGTCAGTAAGTGGATTGTTTTCCGTGAACCACCCGACCACACACGCTTAAAATCGTTAGTTAGTAAAGCTTTTACACCGAGAGTTGTTGAAAACTTACGTCCTTGTGTTTACCAAATCGCAGATAGTTTATTAGATAATGTTCATGCGCGCGGGGAAATGGACTTAGTTGAGGAATATGCTTTTCGCTTACCAATAATGGTAATCGCAATGATGCTAGGCGCCGACCCCAATGACCACCCATTATTCCGCAAATGGGCATTAGCTTTACAATATGCGAGTGCATCACGGTTAAAACCACCACCAGCAGTTTACGAAAACGCAGAAAAAGCTAGTCAAGAGTTTATCAACTACTTTAAGCCGATAATTACAGACCGACGAAATAATCCCAAAGATGATTTAATTTCTAATTTGGTCAAAGCTGCGGATGAAGGAGATAAACTTACCGATGAAGAAATCGTAGCAACCTGTACCCACTTATTAACAGCGGGACATGAAACCACAGTTAATTTGATAGCTAAAGGAACACTTGCATTACTTCGCAACCCTGAGCAATTTAAACTATTGCGTTCTCATCCTGAATATATGCCTAATGCTATCGAAGAAATGATTCGTTACGATACCCCTATCCAAATGATTACACGCTGGGCATATGCTGATATTGAAATTGGTGGTCAACAAATAAAGCGTGGAGATAGTGTAGGTATCATGCTTGGTTCTGCTAACCGCGACCCCGCCCGCTATCAAAATCCAGAAGTATTTGATATTCAGCGTGAAGATACTAAAAGTTGCGGTTTTGGTGGTGGTATTCACTATTGTCTCGGTGCTTCTTTAGCGCGCGCGGAAGGTCAAATCGCTTTAAACGTTTTGCTTAACCGTTTACCCGAATTGCATTTGCTAGAAGACAACATTAAGTGGGCAAATAATATCATTTTTCATGGACCAAAAAAATTAACAGTTGGTTTCAGAAAACCCTAGCAACATTAGTAACAAATCACACATATGAGCATTATCCAAGGCTTAACAAAGACGATACTTTACGTCAAAGATATTGACAAGCAAACAGAATTTTATCAGGGTAAATTGGGTTTAACTGTAAAAAATAAGCTCTGTATAGATGGGCGTAAAGATAAACAATGGGTAGAGTTTTTTACAGGTGAATGTACTTTAGTATTGCATGGCAATTTAGAAACGCAAATTGGTAAAGATAGACCAAAACTTGCATTTAGCGTCAGCGATATTGAAAGCGCGCATCAGACTTTGACGCTTCGCGGTTTAAAGCTAAGTCCAATTCGTTGTCCTTCCCCTGGAGTGAAAATTGCTGAAGGAGTTGATACAGAAGGCAACCCATTTACTATTGATTGTCAAGAGTAACCAGTACTAAAGTTAATTAATCCCAAACAAACTATGACTACAGAACATTCAACACAACCTAGCATTAAGTGTCCTCATTTGGGAAAGGAATTTCAACCTTTTACCTCACAACTTGAAAACCCTTATTCATTTTATGAACGTGCCAGAGTTGAGGAACCACTTTTTTATAGCCCATTACTAAATGGGTATGTGTTAACTCGTTACGATGATATTCTTGCTGTTCTTAAAGACCACGTGCGCTTTTCTTCAACCGATACCTTAAGTCCAATTGTTGAGTTTACTCCAGAAGTATATCAAGTATTTCGTCAAGGTTTTCCTTTAGTGCGTGACTTGGTAAATAGCGATGGTGAAGAACATCAACGCTTACGGGCGCCGTTTCTAAAAGCATTTTCACTCGAAAAGCTCGAAGCAGTTGAAAGTGATATTTACGCAATATCCAATCGGTTAATCGACGCTTTTATTAATGACGGTAAAACCGATATTATTTCACAATTTGCTCATCCTCTACCCTTAGAAGCTATTTTAACCATGTACGGTATCGCGACAGATAAGATGGCTGATATCAAAGGATGGTGCTATGACATGAATGCTTTGATTTTTTCACCATTGCCACCATCCGAACAAGTTAAATGCGCTCATAGTTTTGTCGCAATGCAACATTATGTTGCGAGTTTAATTGAAGAACAACGGAAGGCGCCTCAAAATAAAGATGATTTAATAAGTACCATAGCCACCTCTGACTTAAGTATGCCTTACTGCGTGCGGATTTTATGTGGGTTAATCCAAGCTGGACATAAAACTAGTTCACATTTGATTGGCAATGCTGTAAAGCACTTATTAGAACATCCGCATTTATGGCAAGCTATCTGCAACAATCCATCACTAATTCCCCATGTAGTTGAAGAGGCTCTTCGGTATGACGCTCCGGTTTCTTCGATGAGTCGTACAACTACCCAGGAAGTTGAGCTAGCTGGAATTACTTTACCAGCAAATACTCGTATCTTTTTAATGTACGGTTCTGCTAATCGCGACGAAGCTAAATACAACAATGCGAACGAGTTAGATATAGAGCGTTTCGCGCATACTACACCAAACCATCTGGCATTTGGTCACGGAATCCATCACTGTATCGGTTCTAACTTAGCTCGAAAAGAAGCGCGCATTGCTTTAGAGTTATTGTCTCAAAGATTGCCAAACTTACGGCTTTGCCCAAATCAAGAATTCACACATATTCCCACAATTATATTTCGCGGCTTTAGTCAGTTATTTGTGGAATGGGGATAAGGAATTGCATATTCTCAAAATCTCACCACTATTAATCTATATCAACTATATTAATGACAGGAGTCACAAATCATGAACCCACCAACATTACAACGCGGCGCCAATGGTGCAGATGTACAAAAGCTACAAGGAGATTTAACAAGATTAGGATACAGCGTTGGAGCAATTGACGGTGATTTTGGTGCAAACACTGAACAAGCTGTTATCAAGTTTCAGCAAGATAACAACCTAAGTACTGATGGAGTAGTTGGGCGCCAAACTGGACAAGCGTTAGGAAAGGCTTTATCACAAGGTTAAACACTAGATTAGGGGTGGGCATAAAAGTGGAGTGGGCGTCCCCGCCTACCCCCTTATATATATGACGGGCTTTCTATGCCCCCTATATATATGACGGGCTTTCTATGCCCTTCCACAAGACTCTAAATCTATCAAACCTATTAATCAATCCGAAATCAACATCATGAACCCACCCAATACCGGAAGCATACCAAAAAGTAAAACTAACATCTTTAATGATAAAAACTTCTATATTATTAATTTTATTACATTGATGGGGGTTTTAGGAGGAACGCTTTATAATCCAGTTTTACCTACTATCCAACATGCTTTTAATATTTCTGCCGACGAAGCTTCTTTGATATCGACTATTTTTCAGTTACCCAGTGCTATTATTACTCCAGTAATTGGAATATTAGCTGATATTTTTGGTAGAAAAATAATCATAATTCCTTCACTATTATTATTTGCTGCTGGCGGCGCCTTGAGTGGGTTGACATCTATCTTTGCAAACCATTTAGGATGGCGATTATTACAAGGTGTTGGCGCCGCTAGTTTAGAACCGCTACAAGTCACCCTTATCGGTGACCTTTACCGTGGCAGAACCCTAGGTAAGGCGATGGCTTTTAATGCTAGCTTGATTGGTATTAGCGGGGTAATATTTCCTCTGATTGGTGGGGTAATAGGTGGATATAACTGGCGGTATACATTTTTACTTGCTTTGCTTGCCGTTCCGCTAACGCTATTAATAATAACAACACTAAGGCTGCCAAAACAACATCGTACCGAGAAATTCAAATTAAAACCTTACTTACAAGGTACTTGGAAAAGCATTAACAATCGCCCGGTAATTGGATTGTTATTTGCCGTAATGTCCTTATTTTTACTGCTAAATGTCTGCTTAACTTATATTCCATTTTTTGCAGTACAAAGGTTTCAGACATCAGACGCGCAAAATGGTTTAATTCTGGCTAGTATGTCAATTTCCCTTGCGGTTGTTGCTTCCCAACTTGAACTATTAGAGCAAAATATCTCAGAAATTAAACTAATCAAACTCTCTTTTTTATTATTTGCCTGCGCGCTTTTAATTTTACCCTTTATTTCCAACTTTTGGTTGCTATTTATCCCGATGTTACTGTTGGGTGCTGCTCAGGGTTTGTCGCTTCCTACTTCACAGTCATTCCTGGCAGGACTTGCCGCCTCTGAATCTCGCGGTGGATTTACTGCAGTTAATCTAACTTTTGTATCATTGGGACAAACACTCGGTCCATTTCTCGGAAGTGTTGCATTAAAATATTGGGGAATACAATCAGTATTTTTCAGCAGCGTCGTTTTCTCGCTAATTTCATTTGCTGTCTTCAATTATTTTCTTACTACTAAAGTATTTAGCTTTACCGCAAAAACTATACATATATCGGCACCATCACATAGGGGTTCGGCGCCACCACATACCGAAGCACCACCACATACCGAAGCACCAACTCATATCCCGGCGCCAGATATTGAAGAACTAACAGCATCACCGACAATCTTACAACACCCAACTGCACAACTTATCCACATGCAAACCAATCAAACAATTGAACTACCAGAAGAGTTCGATGTAATTACTATTGGCAAACGCAATGGTAAAATTCCTGTGGATATTGATACTTCTGATTTCCCGAATTCTCACGTTGTCTCGCGTATGCACGCTCAAATACGCTTTGATGGAAATGATTACTATATTCAAGATTTAAGAAGTTCTAACGGTGTTTTCATAAATAAATACCCAACACTCCCAGGAGTTTGGTATAAGCTAAAACCGGGTCTTTGCTTCTCACTCGGTCGGAAAGATATGATGACATTTATGTTTGATATATCATAAATATTAATCCCCCGAATTTGATCCCCCCCTTAATAAGGGGGGGAATTTAGCTTGCCTCTTAACCCCCCGAACTCGCGTTCTTGTTGGGGGGATTCTATTACCATGCATATTTATAAATTTTGAGCTGTATAACTAAATGTAGTGAAGTTATAGTCAACACAAGCACAATGATACCAGAGATAAATCCAGGGACTTTAATCAACAATCGTTATCTAATTAATCGAACTCTTGGACAAGGCGGGTTTGGACGAACATATTTAGCTACTGATACACAGCGTTTCGATGAACAATGTGTATTAAAAGAGTTTTTACCTGCAACCACAAACACGGAGCTTATACGTAAATCAAGGGAATTATTCGAGAGAGAAGCTAAAGTTTTATACGAATTAGATCATCCTCATATTCCCAAGTTTTTAGCTTGGATAACTAATAGAGAGCGATTATTTATTGTACAGGAATATATTAACGGTAAAAGTTACTCACAAATTTTACAGGAACGTCTGACCCAGACACGCAAACCATTTTCCGAGGTCGAAGTTAAAACATGGTTGTTAAAAATATTACCCATACTAAATTATCTCCATGACCGCAGTATAATTCACCGCGATATTTCGCTTGATAATATTATGCTACCGCAAAATCAATCGCAACCTGTATTGATTGATTTTGGAGTAGTTAAACAGAAATTTACGCAGCTATTATCTGCAAATGCCGCACATAATAATTTTTCTTTGTCTGGTTCGGTTGTAGGAAAAATTGGTTATTCACCACCCGAACAGTTACGCTTAGGAAAATGTTATCCTAACAGTGATATTTATGCACTAGCTGTTTGTGCTATTGTGCTTTTAACTGGGAGAATGCCAAATTCATTACTAGATGACTCGCTAAACTGGCAATGGCGTTCTTATGCTAAAACTAGTGATTCTTTTGCTAACATCCTAAACAAAATGCTAGCAGAAGTACCAACCGAACGTTATCAATCAGCCCAAGAAGTTATTTTTGAACTTAATGCCATCCATAGTAAAGTAACAACTAGTAAAGTAACAATTGGTGAACCGCAACCAATAGAATTGTTTGAAGTTCAATCAGAAAATCAGGCGCCGACAAGATTACATCCCCAGGCGCCTATTTCTCTCAGCACAGAATATTTAGATTACTTACAGCAAGAGTTAACGAGTTTTATTGGACCATTTGCGAGCGTTTTGATAAAACATAATTTAGCAAAATCTCCACAAATGACAGCAGAAGAACTTTTGGATGCAGTATCAGCAAAGATACCTAACCGTATACGCGCGCATGAATTTAGAAGCCGAGTTAAACTTCCGGAAAAAACAAATATAGAAAAACTGCAAAATTTATTTGATTCGCAACCAACAGTAGACTTTCCAGCAATTAGCAATCCAGACTTCCTAAACAATTGCCGACGAGAATTAACTAGTTTTATTGGACCTATTGCTAGTGTTCTTCTCGAAAAAGCTTTAGCTCAATCCCCGCATTCAAGTCCAAACCAATTGATAGAAAATTTGGTAGCTGAAATTCCAAATCAAGAACGGGCGCAACAATTTAAAGAACGCATTTATAAATTAAAAATTACCGACTAAAAAATCCCCGCCACTTTTTATGTGACGGGGATTTTTATTTGTAGTATTGTAGCTGATACGTAAGGTAGGCACTGCCCACCCTACTCAAAAAGAAAAGACTGTACGAAGTGAACCTGAATAAATCATCCCATTACTTCCCTGATTGCCAGCATGGTCTATAACTTGAAGCACGGGTGTAATTTGAACATTTCTACTAAATGGATAGTTATAAAATGCTTCATAATTAGTTTGAGTAGAATCGCCAATTTCGTTAGCGATGAATGGCTGACCAACGGCAACTCCTGCTATAGCACCTTGTACGAACAAATCCCGCACGCTAGCACCTGCCATCCAATAATTAGGTTTAACATCACCAAACACCGTGTCAGTATAGCTACCGAAACCGTAACGTCCAAAAATACCAAGTTTTCCGAGAGTAAGTTCAACGTTTGCCCCAATCGCATCAAAACGTCTATCAAATATTTCGCCACCTGCATATTGTAAACGCATGGCAAAATTGCGCGAGGGGTTATATTCTACTTCCACCATACCTTGATAGCTATCTCCAAATAAACCTCTCGAACCACGAGGACTCGGAGGACCTCCTCCAATACCGGGTCTAAAATCATTAGCATATAAAATATCAAGGAATCGTGCAGTGCCAACAGATGCCCCAGTATTTCCTGGGTTGGAAACATTTGCTGCAGTATAAACTCCTCGTACAGCAAATGTTCCTCCGCTAGGTTTCCATTCAACTACCGCTCCCCCACTGGGAATATTTATTAGAAACAGAACATAGTTATTTGAAAATGCTTGAGTACTAAAGTCGCGAAAGCTTAGTTTAGCATACCTGTTAAAGTCCAAGTAATCAGCGGCGCGAATAACTGGACCAACCGCAACATTCAAGTCTTTGATAGGAGCAAAAGAGTAATAAAGTCTTGATATCTCCAATATATTATTTGTAGGAGGATTAATCGAGTAATCAAGCGCGCTGCCAAAAAATGGTTCAAGTAAACCAGCAGTATTGTCTTTTCCACCAGCTGGTTGACCGTTTTCGTCAAAACCGCTTCCTTGTTCAAGGCGAACCTTGAGTAAGTCAGTTCCACTAAAACTAGTATTTAAATCTACCCCAGCTCGATACACGACTGTTGCATTGGGTTGTCGAGTAATTGCCCGACCTGTTGCATCAACTATCCTGTCACCACTAAAACCACCAGCGGTAGCAGAAATTATCACTTGACCTTGCAGCTTAGTAGTTGTAGAAAACTGATTAGCTTCGAGTTCGGCCGTTTTGACTTCTAAAGTATCGACTCGACCGCGTACTGTTGCCAATTCAGTAGCAAAACTCTCTTGTAATTTCTGCAAATTTACTAAATCATCTTTTTTGACTGCATCAGCAGTTGCAGTTGCAATTAATTCATTAATCCTATCTAAGCAAGCATTAAGACCTGCTGCAAACTCATAGCGAGTCATTGCCCGCGACCCACGGAAAGTTGAATTCGGATATCCAGCAATACAACCATACCTTTCTACTAGCGACTGTAAAGCTTGAAATGCCCAATCAGTCGGTTGAACATCGCTAAGTTGATTAACATTTGTTACCTGATTCATCGGTTCGGGGTCAGAAGAAACTATTTCTTCTGCACTCGCTGGGTAAGCACTGAGGAATAACAAAGAGAATGCAAGACAACTATTCAACGATAGGCGCCGAAATTTGTTTTCTACAAACAGGTTTATTGACATTTATTTATACCCACTTCACTCCAAAAGTACCGACACCACTACTAGTTCATATTCGACGTTTTGATCAGAGAAAGATTCGCAACGGATAGTGAACAGATGTAACGGATAGGTTATTTTATAAAATAAATCTTTGTTTGTAACAAATAAATCATCCGTTACATCCGTGTTCATCTGTTGCCAGCCTTCCAGTTATTTAGTAGTATCCAAACTACTTTGTTTATGCAGGGTCAGTAACTAATTTATTCGTTGCGACCGTCTGCACATCCTTATCACCGCGTCCAGAACAGCAAATCACAACTCGCGGACTACCAACAATTTTTGTTGCAAGCTTGGATAAGAAAGCAATTGCGTGAGATGTCTCAAGTGCAGGAATAATACCTTCAAGTTGTGATAACTTTTTAAATGCAGCTAATGCTTCTGCATCAGTAATACTGTAGTATCGCGCGCGTCCCAATTTTTTCAAGTAACTATGCTCTGGTCCAACACCTGGATAATCTAAACCAGCGCTAATAGAGTGTGCTTCAATAATCTGACCATCGTCATCTTGTAACAAATAACTAAGGGCGCCGTGCAAAACACCGACACGTCCAAGTGTTAAAGTAGCAGCGTGTTTATCAGTATCAATTCCTTCACCTGCTGCTTCGATACCAATTAAACTTACAGATGGCTCATTTACAAACTCATGCCAAAGCCCAATTGCATTAGAACCACCACCAACGCAAGCAAGTAGTATATCTGGTAATCCCCCCCATTTCTCTTGACACTGAACGCGCGCTTCCTTGCCAATTATCGCTTGAAACTCGCGTACTATCATTGGGTAAGGATGAGGACCTGCAACAGAACCAAGAATATAATGAGTTGTTTCTACATTTGTCACCCAATCCCGAATTGCTTCAGAAGTAGCATCTTTCAGCGTTCCTGTTCCTGCTGCTACAGGTCGAACTTCTGCCCCCATTAATCTCATCCTAAACACATTTAAAGCTTGCCTCTCCATGTCGTGAACGCCCATATAAATAATGCACTCCAAACCAAAACGCGCGCAAACTGTCGCAGTTGCCACACCATGTTGCCCTGCTCCGGTTTCAGCTATAATTCGCTGCTTACCCATGCGTTTAGCCAGTAATACCTGACCTAAAGCATTATTAATTTTATGGGCGCCAGTATGATTTAAGTCCTCGCGCTTTAAATAAATTTGCAATCCAGAGCCATCTGGTTGAGCGTAGTGTTGAGTTAACCGTTCGGCGAAGTAAAGAGGAGTGGCGCGTCCTACGTAGTCGCGTAAAAGACCTTGCAATTCCGTTTGAAAATCAGTATCATCGCGATACTTGTGAAATGCCGCTTCTAACTCGCTTAATGCAGGCATCAATGTTTCAGGCACAAATTTGCCACCAAATTCACCAAAGCGACCAAAAGCATCAGGTAGCTGGTTTCTTTTGTTCTGTATATCTAATAACATGGTTTCTCCTTTTAATTACAGCTTAATTACAGCTAAATTGCAGCTTTCAAATCACAACAAAATTCTCGAATTGCTCGCAGTCCACGGTAAGGTGTAGTTTCTCCTAAACGCTGTACAAAAGCACTGCCGACAATTACCGCATCGGCGCCCCAATCTCGCATAATTCGAGCTTGCTCTGGGGTCGAAATACCAAAACCAACACCAATAGGTTTATCTGTAACACTGCGAATTTCAGTAATTACATCTTTAACCCGTGTTTGTACTTCTGTTCGCACACCCGTAACACCAATAACGCTTACTAAGTAAATAAATCCACGAGATTGCAGAGCAATTGCTCGAATGCGTTCTTTTGAACTATTAGGAGTTACAAGTAGCGTAACTTCAACGCCAACGCTATCAGCATAATTTATGACATCAGCAGTTTCTTCTAAAGGTAAATCTGGTATAACTAACCCTTTAACACCAGCAGCAGCAACTCGTGTTAGAAATTGCTCAATACCAAGATTGAGAATTGGGTTGTAATAAGTAAAGAGGATAATCTGCGATTTTAGACTACGAGTTACTGACTGTAGCATATTTAAAACATCAGCTAAACGAGTCCCCTTGTCAAGCGCGCGCGTAGCTGCTGCTTGAATTATTGGTCCATCTGCTAACGGGTCAGAGTAAGGAACCCCTAATTCAATAAAGTCGGCGCCGCTTGTATCTAAAATTCGTAGAGCTTCTGCGGTGTTTTCTAAGTCTGGGTCTCCTGCTGTGATAAAAGGAATTAACGCACATTCGTTTGCAGCACGCAAATATTCAAAATGTTTGGAAATTGATGTAGTTGTAATTGTCATGGCTTTCTACAATAAATTTACATTACCTAACCCCCCGACCCCCTTCCCTCTTAGGGAAGGGAGAGGTAGGAGGGTGTTACTCCCCTCTCCTACAAGGAGAGGGGTTGGGGGAGAGGTTCTTAACAGCTTGCTCCAAATCTTCTTGCCTAACTAATGATTCCCCTATTAACACAGCTTCGGCGCCGGCATTTAACACAAAAGCTAAATCATCAGATGTATACAAGCCAGATTCACTAACAACAGTAATATCTAAATCATTTAACTTTTGCTTATGCTGCATTAACAAGTCTTTAGTTACCTTTAAGTCAACACTAAAATCAGATAAATTTCGGTTATTAATCCCAATTAATCTGATATTTTGTATTGCCATTACTCTTTCAATTTCAGAAGATGAATGTACCTCGACTAAAACAGTCATTCCTAATCCGTGAGCAATTTCAAGGTAATAATTTATTGCTTCATCAGGTAGAATTGCTGCAATTAGTAAAATAGCATCTGCTCCCTTGACTCGTGCTAAATAAATTTGGTAAGAGTCGATAATAAACTCTTTACAAAGAAGCGGAATTTGGACGGCATTTCTAATTGTTACTAAATTTTCAAAGCTACCCTGAAAGAATTTTTCATCGGTTAGTACCGAAATGCAACTGGCGCCACCTCTTTCATAGGCTAAAGCTATTTCTAGCGGGTTAAAGTTAGGGCGTATTACTCCTTTACTCGGTGAAGCTTTTTTAACTTCAGCGATAATACTAGGTTTAACTGGGTTTTGTCGTAATGCTTTCAAAAAATCCCTCACTGGTGGAGCATTATCTAGCTGAAGCATTAAATCTGACAAAGGTAATTGCGCGCGCTTAAAAGCGACTTCTTCAAGCTTGTGTAAAACAATTTCTTCAAGCATATGACTTGGTTTTACTGGTTGTAAAATAAACTGCATTTTTGATAATTTCTAACCCGACTTCAGAAGCTAAGGTCATAATTGATTCTGGATGAAACTGAACGGCAGCAATTGGTAATGATTTATGCTCAATCCCCATAATTACACCGTCAGAAGACATGGCTGTAACTTTCAATTCTTGAGGTAAACTTTCTGGTAATGCATATAAAGAGTGGTATCGACCGACTTCAAATGTTTCTGGTAAGTTTTTAAACAGTATGGAATTTGCATCAGTAACTGAAACATTAGAAACTTTACCATGTTGAGGATAATCAAGAACTCCCAAAGAACCTCCGTGTGCTTCAACAATTGCCTGCAATCCTAAACAGACACCAAACAAAGGTATTTCTCTTTTTTTGCAGGCATTAATTGTATGTGTTATGCCAAATTCGCTAGGACTACCAGGTCCAGGAGATAAGATAACTAAATCGGGTTTTTCTGTATCGAACATAGATTCAGAAAACCCATGTCGTAATGTTGTAACTGTGGCGCCTGTTTGCCGGATATAATTTGCCAGGGTATGTACAAATGAATCTTCGTAGTCAATTAATAAGACACGCTTACCAAATGCAGAATTGACGTTTTGCTCGTTAGGTATATTTGATGTACTGATGATGTTTTTATTTTGTGAAGAGCGAAGTGTTTGGAACAAAGCAGCAGCTTTTGTAATAGTTTCTTGAGCTTCAGCTTCCGGTTCCGAGTCATAAAGAACTGTTGCACCAACTCGTACTTCTGCTATGGAGTCTTTAAGTTGAATAGTGCGAAGAATTAAGCCAGTATTTAAGTTGCCCTTAAAATTTAGGTATCCGACTGCTCCACCATACCAACGTCTAGGACTACGTTCGTGCTGTTCAAGAAACTGCATTGCTGAACGTTTTGGCGCCCCTGTAACTGTTACAGCCCAAAGATGAGTCAAAAAAGCATCCAATGCATCAAACTCTGGACGCATCAACCCTTCTACATGGTCTACTGTATGAATTAGATGACTATATAACTCAATTTGGCGCCGACCAATAACTTTAACTGACCCTGGTTCACAAATACGCGATTTATCATTACGGTCAACGTCAGTACACATCGTAAGCTCAGACTCATCTTTGCACGAGTTGAGGAGTTTTTGAATTTGCACCGCGTCATCGATAGGTGTTTGTCCGCGACGAATTGTACCGCTAATCGGACAAGTTTCTACACGTTTACCATCAACACGCACAAACATTTCTGGAGAGGCGCCAATCAAATACTCGTAACCTAAGTTGAAAATAAACCCGTAGGGACTAGGGTTGATAGAAAGAAGCGTGCGGAAAAGTTGAGAGGGAGATGTAGTGCAGGTTTCAAAGAAACTTTGACCAGGTACAACTTCAAATAAATCACCGCGACGGAAATAATCTAAAGCAATACTTACTTGTTGCTCGTATTCACCTGGTTCATGGTCTGCTTTTTTTGTAGCAGTCAAACCCTTACCTCGGTAGTCCATCACTTCACCAGTACGAGGTAAATCTTTAGTACTAGCGTTATGAGTTACAAAATCATACTGTAAGCGAAACGCTTTTTGCAGATAGTAATCAACAATAATTAGTTCATCAGGCAAGTATAATACCAAATCCCTTTGGTCATCTGCACGCTTCAAATGCTTTGGCATCTGCTCAAACTGAAAAACTAAATCATAGCCAAATGCTCCATAAAGTCCTAAATGCTCATCTTCTGGACTAGCGAAAGCAGACATAATCTCACGAAGTACAGTAAAAACCGATGGTTGTTTGCTACGCTCTTCTTCTAAAAACAATCGTTCGGTTGGTTTAACTAAACCCGTTATAGATTTACTCGTTTGATTTACAATCTCAAGGTCTGTAGAATTGCTCAAAATTTCTGCAATATAAGAAACCAACACCTTTCCTCGTTCATTATGCGCTGTAATAGTAAATGAATTATCACGAGTAAATATCTCTAAAGGAGGATTTACAAAACCTACTGCCCATCTTTTATAACGTCCAGGGTATTCATAGCTACTAGCTAGCAAACCTCCCCGTTGTGAATCCAATCGTACTAATACTTCTTCTGTTGCTGTTTGCATCGAAATACTAGTCATAGAACGAGATACAAATATTCCACCTTGAGTTACGTAGCTATGTGTGCTGTTTGTATCAAAATACATGATTTCTACCTCTTAATATTTAATCGTATGGTGGGCACTGCTTACCTACACTCTATAAAAGTGGAAGGTGCAAAATGTCAATTATGCGAAAACCCGATTTTTTGGGGTTGCGACACGGGGTATATAATTTGTAAAAGATTGACCACGACCGACAAATTGAGCAAGCGAATTGATATCGTGCATTAATTCCATATAATCTGTTGGTGTCAAAGACTGAGGACCATCGCACAAAGCAACTGAAGGATTTGGATGAACTTCTATCATTAAAGAATCTGTTCCAACTGCCACTGATGCTTTAGCCATTGTTGCTACATATTGCGAGTAACCAGTAGCATGACTGGGGTCGATCATGATTGGCAAATGTGTAAGTGTACGCAATACAGGTACAACAGATAAATCAAGCGTATTTCTGGTATATTGACGGTCAAAGCTACGAATACCGCGTTCGCACAAAATGACATTTGGATTATCAGCAGCCATAATATACTCAGCTGCCATCAACCATTCTTCTATGGTCGCAGACAAACCTCGCTTCAGCAAAATTGGTTTACCAGTGGCGCCAACTTTTTTGAGTAGAGAGAAATTTTGCATATTGCGGGCGCCGATTTGGATTATATCAGCAACGGCAGCCACTGCGTCAATATCGCTAGTATCCATCAATTCTGTAATAACCCCTAAACCTGTAGCTTCTTTCGCTTTTGCTAAAAGAGATAGGGCGCTTTCCCCATGTCCTTGGAAAGCATAAGGAGAGGTGCGAGGTTTAAAAGCTCCTCCTCGAAGAAACTTGGCGCCAGATGCTTTAACTACCTGCGCTGTTTCAATAATCATGTCTTCATTTTCAACCGAGCAAGGACCAGCCACAACAACAAGCGGATGATTTTGCCCGAAACTGACAACTCCTAATGGTGTTAACACATCTACAGAAGATGGTTGACCGTCACGATATTCTAAAGACGCACGCTTGAAAGGTTGCTTGATTTCGGATAATTGTTTTGTATTTCCAGTAACAGTCATCATAATATACCTCTGTACTATTATTTTTAGGATTGTTTCTCTTCTAAAAAATGATAGGGGTGAGATTTACGAATTATGCTTATCTGAGAACAAACAGGAAAAATAAAATGTATATAAAGCGTTCAGCTTGTGTTGCTTCGCCCAATATATCAATTGCAGCTTTTTTTCAAAAATAGATATAATTTCTTAAGATTCTGAACACAAAACCGCGTTTACCTTGGCGTAATTTCGTATTTGGTTGATATGCAGCGTCAAAGACTTCGGCACCAAATCAAGATATAGTGCAGTTATTAAATAAAGGTATACAACAAGCTCAAGAAATTCAAGATTTACGCGCGCAGTTGTATGCTTTGGGTCAGTTGGGTCAAGTTTACGAGTTTGCCAAACAATGGCCTACAGCGCAGCAACATACAGAATCAGCTTTAAACATCCAACTCCCGGCGCCAATTGTCTCACCTGTTATAATTAGCAATCACTTTAGTTACTTTTCCAGTTGAATCTATTTCCATGAATTCTGCTGTTTTCGCGCCCTTCTGATTAATGTAGTAAAGAACAACGCTCGAAATTCCCCACATTACATCTATAAGTTCAAACTTTAGATTTGGGTAAACTTCAAGCCCCTTCTTGAAATATTCTCGTAACGCATTTTTACCTATTACTGTCCCTGATGGGTCGTTAAGTATCTTTGCTGCAACAGGCGATACCAGAGTAACATTTTCTGCATAGTGGAACATAATTTGAGCAAGGTCATGAGAATTCCATGCCTCAACCCAATGAACAGCGAGCGTATGTGCTTGACTTTCAGTGAGCATATGTTCTATAAGTCAATCAAGTTCAATTAAAATTGTAAGCTGTAGAGACGTGCAGAGCGGAGTGTACCGCAGGAAAATTTACCTGCGGAGAAGATTCGCTTGCGCGTCTCTACTTTGAATCCAATAAGAAACGGTGCCGCGCGTTTTTAGCCAGCGATAGAAGCGTTAAAATAGGCGCATAGTAAAGTTTTCGTAGACTAATAATCATGATTACTTCAAACGGATTACAAACAATGGCTTCATATAACAAGTGGCAGAACGAAAGCCTATTTACTCTTTGTGATGAGTTAAGTGATGATCAACTCCGTTTGAATAGAGGAATGTTTTTCGATTCAATGTTTAAAACTCTGAATCATATTATTCATGTGGATGAAACTATTCATTCGTTGATTTATACGAAAACTCTTCCCGAATTTGACCCAAACTTCATCCCATACCCTGAATATATTATATTAAAAACTGCACGTTTTGAGTTTGATGAAAAACTGGTTAAAGAATCTCAAGAATCTTCTCAAGCTTGGCTTGATGAGGTTTTTGAATTTTGGAGTGAGAGATTGAATCGAAATAGAAGAGTACCCAGAGCCTTCTATTACATGCAAATGTTTAACCATCAAACACATCATAGAAGTCAAATTACCTCCGAGCTACATAAAATGGGGATTAATTATGGAAGTACTGACCTTCCATACAATCCTTACTACGAGTTCTAGGTTTTGGTACTTGGAACAGGTAAAAATCTATTAATTCGAGGCAGACAGTCAAAAATGCAAATGCCAGGAAAGCCCAGTTGGTTAGGAACGCCAATATCGGAAGTCGAAATCGATGTATCCCTCGTCACCAATTTATTGCAAGAACAACACCCCGATTTAGCATACCTACCAATTCGTCTAGTTGATGCGGGTTGGGATAATGCCATGTTTCGATTGGGCGAGGACTTATCAATTCGGCTCCCCCGTCGTCAAGTTGCAGCCACACTTATCGAAAACGAACTAATTTGGCTTCCCCAACTTGCTGACCGTCTTCCTATACCCGTTCCTAAACCCTATCGAATTGGTCAACCAACAGGCAATTATCCGTGGCGGTGGAGCATACTACCTTGGTTAGTAGGTGTTGCAGCTGATCAACAGGAACCCTACCCAGAACAAGCGAAATACTTTGCTTCGTTTTTGCGTATGCTCCATACACCTGCACCATTAAATGCACCACAAAATCCATTTCGGGGTGTACCTTTGCACCAACGGGAAGTAATGCTGTTGGAACGGATGCAGCGATTAGAGACAAAAACCGACCTGATTACACCGGAGATAAAAAATACTTGGAATCAGGCTTTGAATACACCAATCGATGTACTGCCAACTTGGTTACATGGGGATTTGCATCCACGCAACATCTTAGTAGAGAATGGTGTAATTACAGGTATTATCGATTGGGGTGATATTACAAAAGGAGATATTGCCACCGATTTAGCCGCGATTTGGATGTTGTTTTCTAGGGCGAGCGCGCGCGAACAAGTAATTAAAGAATATGGGGATATTTCTCATGCCACACTGCAACGAGCCAAGGGATGGGCGATACTTTTCGGTGTTCTTTTGCTAGATACGGGATTAATTGATAATCCTCGCAATGCAGTAATGGGGGAGAGGATATTTCGTCGTCTTTTGGAGGATGGGAAATAACAAATCTACTCGTTTTGATTCCATCGCTCTCTTTATCTATGAACTTCCTGATAACTCAGTTGAGCAGCCAAGATATTTATATATTCGGTTCTTTACGGCGCTCATATCCGTTCCTATTTGCGTTTTAGTCAATTAGCCAATTGGCTGTCGGCGCCTCTATCCTTTGTATTTTTCAAATGATTTACAGGCTGAGAAACTGATGTTACTGCTCTCAATGCTGATATGAATGGGGCAGTTATAACATTTTAGTCAAAGCATTCTCCAAAGCTTTCAAGATAGGGGATAGAGAGGTTTTAGTTACCCCCAGGAAGGTAAATTTACAAGGATATGCACCTAAAATGGTGACTCGCTTTTAAGTCAGAATTCAGTTTCAATACTTTTACAAGGCTTTGTCAAGAAGTAGAAGTTATGTATTATAGAAAACTACGTCTGTCTATATTTAACTATACAAAACCGAACTATAAACACGATTATTACTTGTCGATACCACTATTGTGAGTAACATACTCATCATTTATTGAAGTGCGAAAGAAGAACATACAACCACCTATTGTATGAGGAGTATGGCTGGGACCTGGTTCGGAGTGGATGTAGTCGAAGGCGCCATAAACTTTATTATCAACTACCAAATCACCTTCTAACATAAAAATTTCCTCTCCTTCTCCATGACCGTGCAAAGGATAACAAACACCGCTTTGCGCGCGTAATATTCCAACAAGTTCGCGCTTCGTGTTATCTATATTTAAATTCGCAATTTCCACACCTGGGATGCAATAAGGTTGCCATTCCAAATCTTGAAAGCGTATTGCTGTTAAAGATTTCTCGGTATTTTCTGGCTGTGGGGGTTGAGATGGTGGCGCCAGTTGTAAGCGAGCGAACAGTCGGTCTTTTAAATCTGAAGCCATTGGTGCAACGGGTGCGCTATAAGGAATTGCCGTTGCGGCTATTTGGTAATAAGCTAATTCTTCGGCTAGCTCTGGAGATTGTTGAATTTCTCGCTCGACCCAAACCCGCTTTGAGTCGGCTAGTAAATCTAGTACATATAGTGGAACTAGTTCGCAGAAACAGTTGTTTTCAATAGCCATTGGGAGTTTAGTTTGCGTGTACGGGTGTTATTCAAGTGCCGATTTTAACTTATTTAAGCCTAACCTAATTCTGGTTTTAACGGTTCCCAAAGAGATACCGGTTTGAACAGAAATTTGGCTATGGCTTAAACCATGATAATAAGCTAGCTCAATTACTTGACGCTGTTCAGAAGGTAGAAGTCGTAGCGCATCACTAACGCGCAGGCGCCGTTCGTAAATTGCTACATTTTCTGTTGGGTCAATAGTTGTCGATGTTTCAATTTCTGAAAGTTTTGTTAAAACAGGGGATAAGAATTGATTTCGCTGGAGTTTGCGAAGTTTATCTAAAATCCGACTGCGGGCTAGCATAAAAACCCAAGTATCGACTCTACCTTTAGTAGTATCATAACGTTCAGCGATTCGCCATACTTGAGAAAAAACATCTAGTACAACTTCTTCGCTTTCCTCTACTGATTTCAAACTGCTAAAGGCAACCGAATAAATAATTTTCGCATAGCGATTATACAGTTCAGACAAAGCAGTCTGGTCATGCTTGGCGATTTGACTTAGCAGCGCATCATCGGATATGGGTCGGCAATCCATTTACAGGCTTTGTTTATTTTATCTGACTACTAAGTATACCAAGTGTTTACTTCTCTAATCAAATTTTTATTTCAAAAATTAATTTAGAAACCGGGTTTCTTGATTGATGACTTGTAATAAAAACAACTATTTTCTGTATAAACCCGGTTTCTTATGTAGTTCCTGTGTAATTTTTATTTAGTTTCATTTTTAACATCGGTTGTTACATTTGTACTGTACTAATGAAGTTGAAAAGCCGGAGATTGCTCATATCTGGAATGATACAGCTAGATATTGTAGTTAAATACTATGGATAGAAAACGAAAAATATAGCCGGATATAGCGATGTTGTTAGATTGTAAAAAAGGTTTATTTTTCTTTTTGTGGTTACTCGTTAGCTGGACTGGCTGTTCGGCGCCTTCTGTTGCATTTACAGAAAAGCTAGCTAGTAATGACCATCAGGCACAAACTAATGCAGTCCAAGAAGAAAAAGACCCTCCAAGTAGAGGAACTCCTCCAGCCAAAGAGGGTACGGGAAGCAGAGGTAACTGTGGGTACAAGCAGGGCATGATACCATTAACTCGTGTGGTAGGTGGTAATCAATTGAAGTCAACAGTGAATGAGCGTCCAACTGTTTGGGTTTATGTGCCTTATACTTCGACTGATGCGGAGTCAGGAGAATTTTCCTTGCAGGATGGTGACGTTGAGTTATATCGCACTCGCTTTCGCTTACCAGAAAAAGCTGGAATTATTAGTGTGAGTTTGCCATCAACTGTACCAGCTTTAGCTATTGGTAACTCGTATCGATGGTATGTTGAAGTTAACTGTCACGGCGCCTCCAATAGAGGTAACTCAGCTACACCAGCTTCGATAACAGGACTTATACAACGACAGTCAGTACCAGTTGAACTGGCAAGGCAATTAGAAAAAGCAAGCAGCCCTTTAGAGAAAGTTTCTGTTTATACTAAGTATGGCATTTGGTACGAAACAATAACGGAGTTGGCGCAATTACGTTTAAAAGAACCACAAAATCCTACTTTTAAAAAGATGTGGGTTGAGCTTTTAAGCGCTAAACAAGTTGGTTTAGAAAGTATTGCTCAAGTGGATATAATTGGCGAGAAACCGGGTTTCTAAAGCCAGTTTCCCACCAAAATAAATGAAGCCCAATAATAGGGACGATTATAATCTCGGCTTGACGATTCTTTCAAAAACTTAATTTGAGCGTTTCTTAAAGCTTCTGCTTTTGTGACTTGCCCTAGGTTGAGTTGTTGGTAAAATTCAATCATAAATTCTGCGGTAGATGCATCGTTAATTTGCCACAACGAAGCTAGAGTAGTACGGGCGCCTGCTCGAATGGCTACACCTGCTAGACCTAATGCTGCCCGCTTATCTCCAGTTGCTGTTTCGCAAGCACTAAGAATTAGTAATTCAATTGGCTTACCACTTTTTTGATAATCTAAACGCAGTAAGTTATCTAAATCTTTGACTTTTATGCGTCCATTCCAATCTAAAATATAAGTTTGTTCAGGATTGGAGCTAAATTTACCATGAGTTGCTAAGTGGACAATATTGAAATTTGTTGTATTAATCTTGGCTTGCACGTTATTTTTAATGAATTGTTGATTTTCTAGTGTCTGATGGCGTTGTACCTTCTGCTTAATTCCCGCTAATTCTAATTCAACATTATCAATTACTCCTAATCCTTCTTTTTTGAAGCTAGGAGCATCACTGGCGCCTGCAATTAACACACTCACATTAGAACGCTGTAATGGTTTAGCTTCAAGTAATTGTAAAGTGGGAGTAACGCTTACAGCATATCTTTCGAGTAAATATTTTTCTCCGTCAAAAAGAACAGCCATTGGAATATTTCGCAATGAACCATCAAGAACAAATACTAATGTTTTAATGTGACTTTGTTCTCGTGTAGTTGTGGCGCCAAGTTCAGCCGCAAAAGGTTTAATTAACCAGTTATATAATTGTTGTGCTTCTGCTTTGACTTGTTTTAAGCTCGTGCTAGGTCGTGTTAGAGACTTTTGCAGTTGTGTTACTGCTGCATCGACTTCTTGCTCCGAGACATTTACATGAGCATAATGACGTAAATTATCTGAACCTGGTAATTTGAGTATTATCTCCAAACGGTTTTGTAAGACAATTGGATAAATAACAGCAGCATTTGGGTCTAAATTGTCAATATTTACTTGTTTTGGTTTGGCACAAGCATCTCCAAAAAAGTTATCGAGTTCTGCTAGTTGTAGCGCTTCCATTACTTGACGCGCTTGGATGAGATTACTTTTACTTGGGGAGAGCAAAAGCAATTCGACTAATTGCCGATACACAGGTTCTACACTTTCTCGAAAGGAAAACTGAACTTCTGGACTAAGAGCAACTAAATCACTGCGTAAACTACTGAGATTATTAAATGCTTGAGTGTAATATTCAACAGCTTGTTTGTTGGCGCCTTGTTGTGTTTCTGCTTGTCTCTGCAACAATCTTCCCATTTGCCACTGCCATAAATAGCTAATATCTGGTGCATTAATACCCTGTGCAATAGATAAGGCAATAGTAGTAAATTTTTTTGCATTCGACCAATCTTTAATATTCTCGTATAATGTACCGAGAGTTCCAAGTGCGTAAGATTCCGCGCGTTGGTCTTGCAATGTACGAGATTGATTAATTGCCGTTTCTAATACCTGAATAATATCTTGAGAACTATCTATTTTTTCCATATTCATTAAACTTTGAGCAAAGTTAACGCGCGCGTAAATAGATGCTCGACTTGCTGGTAGTTGACTAATTGAAGCACTAAGTTTATTTATTAATGGCGAAATAGATGCAAGCTCATTAGTATTAATTAACACTGCAATTTGATTGAGTTGCGCTTGAATTTTGGTAATAGGCAAAGCTGCAAGTACTAATGCTTTTTGATAATATTCTAAACCTTTTTGCCTGTGCTTCTGTGTATTATCTGTATCTTTTAATGCTTCTGCTCTGTTAGCAACAGCTATTTCGACATTTCCTAAATTGAGTAAAGCTATACTTTGTTCTTGGGGTAAATTCAATTTTTGAGCAACATCTAAAGCATTAGTCAAAATTTCAGTCGATTTTTCAAAATCTCCATCAAATCGGCGAATATTACCAAGATTAAGCAAACCCGATACTTTTAAGGAAGAGTCAGATTGTTGATATAATTGTTGCTCGGCTTGAGTTAATAATTTCTCCGCTCGACGGTAAAGCCCCAAGGTTTGCAACGAATTAGCTTGATTTATCTGACTACCAATAATACTAACAGTATCACCAGCTTGAGCATAAAATTTTTGTGCTAACGTAAAGCTTTGTTGCGCTGCTTCGGTTTGTCCCTGCGCTAGTTGCCAATGTCCTTGACTAGTGAAAACTTGCGCGCGGACTTTATATGACTCTCGTTCAGACGGTAATTTATCTAATAAATCTAAACTTGTGTCAATTGCTGTTTTTGCTTGCTGCCATTGTCCAAGTTTTTGCTGTACCAAAGATAGTAAACTTAATACCTGAGTTTGATTAAGTTTGTTTCCCGATACTTGATAAATACTAACTGCCTTTTCTAACAACTGCGCTGCTACAAAAAATTGTCCAGCATCATAATATTTTTTGCCAGACTGCACTAAAGTGAAAGCTGACGCTAAGTTACTTTGTTCAACTTGGTTTGGTATTTGTGCAATAACGGGAATTACTGGAATAACCAAGCTGAATATTAGTCCAAAAATACCAGGTAACATCAAGTTTAGTAGGCACCTCATAATTTACCTCCCCGTTTGGCAATTTAAAGAATGTAACCAAGTATTTTTAGGCGCCACGGTTACAGGTTTTGCCGTGAGTATTACATTACCATTTGCATCAGTTACCCAACCTTGAGCTTCAACAATTCTTGTAGATATTTCTGGTGAGGAGCGTGGTGAGTTATTAGTTATTGCTGGTTTGCTTTGATATGGTTCTAGTATCGACCAATCTTCCCAAGCTGCATTTGTACTAACAATTCCATAAGGAGAAGCTGGTAAACCACCTCTACCAGTCATAGTAAATTCACTACCAATAGATGCAACGCAAAGATTTTGATTGACTAACCCAGAAGCATCAACTGTATCTGTTGGTAATTCTTCTATTCTTCTGCTAAAGTTATCAGGTGTATTAAGATTTATTTCACCATTTAACGAAGGGTTGGTTTGAGAAATGGCGGTAATATCACTTGTTTGTAACTGACTAGGGTTGAGTTTTGTAGGGTCAGTGGTTTGTAAAAACCGCTCAAGTTCTTGACGACTAAGTGGTTTTAGCCCAAATATCCCAGCAGCATTAATATCCACCTTGCCACCACTACCTTGAAAAGCATTTGCGGTGATGTCGCTATTTTCGTTTGGGGAAGCAACGATGAATTTAGCAGTTATGTCAATGTTGCCGCCATTTCCTCCTGAAGAGTTAGTTCCAGCGTTGGTAGAGATTTTGCCCCCGCGACGCAATAGTAATAGTTCTTGCATTTTTAGGTTGATACTACCTCCAGTGTTGCTAGCGGTTTCGGCGGAAATGGCGGCTTGATTGTCTAAGGTGAGGGCGCCTGCTTCAATTTGAATATCACCACCCTTTCCACTACCTTGGCTATCTACAGCAATACGGGCGCCGTCTTTCAGGATGATGCTTCTAGGGTCAATAAAGATATTACCACCATCGCCAGTAGAGCCTGTTTGAGTGTTGGCAAACAACCCACTATTTACTCCAGCTATAAGTATGCTGTCCCTAACGTTCAAAGTGATGTCGCCAGCTTTATTAATGCCTGTTGTACTAGTGCGGAATTTACCTCCATTAGTGGTTTCTAAGCGATTTGCTATGATTGAAATGTTACCACTAGCACCATTATTGGTTGCACTAGAGATAGTTGCTCCATCCCGAATAATAAGTTTTGGGCTATTAACGGTAAGATTTCCCGCTTTTCCTGTGCCTCTAGTAGCGGTAAATAAACCACTTGGAAATTTACGAATTGCTGTAGTTCCGATTAATTGCACTGATTCTGATGCGTTTACTATTAAATCCCCACCCGAACCTGTACTACCGATATCAGTTCCAGCATCAATCTGCGCTCCATCTTTGACAATTAGAACTGGAGTATTGATAGTCAAAGTTTGCGCGTTTCCAGTACCTTGAGTTTCGGTAAATAAACCACTTATACCCAATTCATTGGGATTATTTATTACTTGTATTGATTCAGTGGCGTTTACCGTTAACTTGCCACCGCTTCCCTCGTTTGTAGTGGCACTAGAAATAATTCCACCCTCTCGAATCATCAATCTGCCAGTATCAATATTTATATCTCCTGCGTTGCCTTTATTAATGCTTTCCGCTGCAATTCTTGCCTGTTCTTGGATAGTCAGGTTGGGGGTGTTGAGGATGATGCTTCCTGCATTACCTGTTCTTTGAGCTTGAGAAGATAATCCACTACCAATACCTTCGAGCAGCACTGACTCTGAAGCTTTTATCGTCAATTTTCCTCCCTCACCTCCACCAATAGTACTAGTTGAAATTTGAGCGCCGTTATCAACTATCAGTACTGGAGTATTAACAATCAAGTCTCCGGCTTTGCCTACATTGTAAGTACTAGCAAAAAAACCAGTAGTTTGTTTGCCATCATCTGAAGTTCCATTCAATTGCACTTGTTTTGAAGCATTTACAGCTAAACGTCCTCCATTCCCACTGCCAACAGTTAAAGTAGAAATCTGCGCTCCCTTGTCAGCAAATAAATAACCAGTATTAATTGTCAGGTTGCCTGCATCACCTTTACTAGCGGTTCCTGCAAAAATATCCGCCCCTTCAACTCGTAACAGTGGTGTGTTAATCGTTAACTCTCCTCCTTTGCCTGTTGCGTAGGCACCAGCAGTCAACTCACTCACAAACTTACCCGAAGCTGAAGCCCCGCGCACATGTACTGATTCTGAGGCGTTTACAAGTAAACTTCCAGCATCGCCATCACCTGACGTACTCGCACTAATTTCTGCACCATCTTGGACAAGTAGTTTTCCTGTATTGATTATCAGGTCTCCCCCCTTGCCTTTCCCATTTGTGTTGGCTGCCAAAATACTATCGGAGGAGCCACTAACTTCTATCAATTCAGATGCGTTGATAGTTAACCTTCCACCATTGCCATTTCCAAAAGTCGAAACTCCAATTTGTCCCCCATCCTGCACGAATAATCGTTTGGTAGTAACAGTCAGTTCTCCGCCATCTCCAGTTGAACCCCTGCGAGTTTGAGCAAATAAATCACTACCAAATTCACGACTTTTAGTGAAACCACTTACTTTGACTTCTGATGCTGTTACCCTTAAATTTCCCGCCTTTCCTGATCCACCAGTAGTAGTGGAAACCCTGGCGCCTTCTAAAATGCGAAATACGGGAGCAGTAATTGTTAAGTTTCCGGCATTACCTGTTCCTGTGGTGCGTGCAACTAACTCACTACGTTGACCAGTAGGTGATTCTCCAACTACTTCTAATATTTCTGAAGCATCTATACTCAAATCTCCACCAACTAGCGACCCTAAAGTATTGGCTTCAATTCGCGAACCATCACTAACTGTCACACGTTTTCCAAAAACCCTAATATTACCCCCTCCTTGCTTACTAGTACTAACAGATGCTCCGTTACGAAGGGATATATCTGCTCGTTCTATTTTCTCAGGATTGATACTCGGTTTGTTGTCATTGATAATTAACCCTACTGCTCCCATTCCTACACTTGCTAATTCTACTTGACCCCCTAATGCGTGCAGTCCTCCAGAATCAATGACAATTCCTCTCCCCAGTAGTAACAAGCTTTTGCCATCTGGTACTCGTAAGCCAAATAAAGGAGTTCCTGCCACGTTTAACCCTGCTTCCACCCTAGAGCGATTTTCGATTTGTTTATTATTTATCTGGTTAAAGAATAATGCAGAAGGATTGACTGTTAGTAGCGCAGGCGCCTCTCTATTAGCTACGCTGAAAAAGCCTTGCTCACCAAACTGAATTGCATTTGCCGTACTAGCAACAAATGAACCCCCAACATCCAAACGTGCATTTTGTCCAAAAATTACCCCGTTGGGATTAAGTATAAACAAATTAGCGTTACCATTTACACCCAAAGTACCCAAAATATTAGAGGGGTTATTACCTGTGACTCTACTTAGAATATTATTTATTCCAGAAGGATTTGAGAAATATACTCGCTGTCCATCTTTAATATTAAATTCACTAAAGCTGTGAAAAATGTTACTGCCTCGGATGGCACCACCATCTATTTGTTCAGCCGTAGCACCTTTTATATTTACATTGGGGGTAATTACTGAACGTTCGGCACCTAAAGTGTTATCTGGAGTAATTTGGGCAAGGACACAATTACTTGATGCAACTATAAATGCAATTTCTATCGCTAAAAAAAGTTTTATTTTGGTGCTTTTCATAAGCAAATTCCTATTAATAAATCTCCCAACCCCCTTAATAAGGGGGGCTTTCAGACCTCTTGTCTCCCCATTATGAAGCAGGGCTAGGGGGGATTATATTTATATCGATAAACAACTATAACACTAATAACAGCTATTAATGCCAAAGCAGCAGGTACTAAAGGTATCCAACCTCCCTTGAAAACTAGTAATCCCCAACAGGTTATATACAAGGCGCCTGTAGCAATTCCTGCTCCTAGTAATATTAAATGTGCTGACATTAAACGCCAAGCTAGTACACCTCCTACTAATGACCAACTAAAAATCCATATAGTTTCTACTGGTTTTGGCAAAGACCAAATTAAGGGTCGTTTATCTAGTACTGCACTAAGAATATGGCTAACCATATGTGCTTGAATTTCTACACCTGCTAGAGTCTCTTCTGTTAAATCGCCACTACTATAAGGTGTGCGCCACTGATAATCTCCGAAGCTAGGGCCTGTCGTGCCAATAAGTACTATACGATTTTTGGCTCTTTCTACATCAAACTGATTGCTGAGAATATCTTGAAGAGTTACTTTTTCGGCAATCTCTGATGACGCGCGATAGTTAAGTAATATTTGATGACCACTAGCGTTGATTTTGCGATAGCCAGTAGTATTCTCTTCTAAAGGTTTAAATGTTACTTCGCCAAGTTTTAAGTAATTATCTCGTGTAAATTCTTGTTTAATTCCAGAAGAAGCTAAATAATGGGTCGCAAGTTTCCAGTTAAACGAGTATTTGCTTTGGCAGGGAGTTGCAACATCTACAGCTAGTATTTGACGCCGTAAAATTCCATCGGGGTCGCGTTCTACATTATTAAATCCCTGACCGTGTTTGGGAACATATGAAGGTGGCTTGATACCTGGTTTGCCATACATACAAATTGCAAAAAAATTATCGCTTTTCATTTGTTTGGCTAGGTTTGGATATTTTTCTCCTACACCTGTTTCTCTATATATATCTAAACCAATAGCTCGTGGTTGAGACTGTTCTAGTTTTGATAGTAATCGTGCTAAATAACGCTCTGATAAAGAAGCTGCTCCACGTTCTGTAACAGGTTGCGACTGAACGTCTTCGTCTGTAATGGTAACTATTAATAACCGCTTATCTACTCCTTCAGAAGGGCGCCAGCGCATTAGTTGGTCGTAAGCTTGAAGTTCCCATGCTTGCAACAAACCAAGCGTTCTAATGGTAATTACTATACTACTAACAGCGACACTGGCAAAAGCAACTTGCCAAATTGGTATAGTACTTGATTTGTCATACTCTAGATGTTTGTTAAGCCATTTCAAATCAAAAACCGCTTGATAGATGGGGTTCTTGATGACTAAATTTCCCTGATGCTGATGTACTAAGCCTGAGAGGCGTAATTCTAAATGCTCGCTAGAATTATTTGCAAGTATTTTACCCTGCTGCAAAATTTTTTTATATAGTAATAGTAAGCGTTGTGTGGAGCGCGCGTTTCTAAGAATGCGGTCACGAACTGTGCGTAAATGCTCTGGTTCATCTTGAGATTCCCAATTCTCAATAATTCGCTTTTTGACTAATTCGTTTATTGACTGAGCTGTTTGCAGTTTGGGTTGCTGGGAAATAAGCAAACAAAGTTTTTGCGTTAAAAACGGTTGTCCAGAAGTCCAGTACAGTACTCGTTTTAAAGCTGCTTCTGGGTTGGTAGTTTTTTCTCGTAAACCTTGCATAAAAGTGTTACTTTCGTGCAGTTGAAAGCCTTTTAATTCAATGGCTCTACCGATATTAAAGGGAGTGGCATTTTCATCTTGTATCAAATCAGCAGGTGTTGCTACACCCAATAGTGCAAAAGAAAGTCTTCGATATTCTGTTTTGCTTGCTCTTTTATCGTAACAGTTGCGGATTAAAGCAAAAAACTCATCTGTGGCAAAGCTTAAACTAAGAACACTGTCTATTTCATCAATAAAGATAACTATATTTTGTTTGAGTTGCGTCAGTAATACCTTTTCAATAAACTCCCCTAAACGTTGCACTGGCGAAAGGTCTTCTTGTTGGCGCCACCAACTACGACGGTCTATCTTTAACTCAAAGCCGCTTATTAGTTCTTGAATAATACCCCCATACCATTGGGAAGCAGTAATTTCTTGGCTTCCAATTCCACTTAATTCAATCTCAACACAGGCGATGTCTTGTGCTTGTAGCTTGTACATTGTACGAATGCGTAAGCTTGATTTGCCCATTTGTCGGGAATTGAGAACGTAGCAATATTCGCCTGCTAACAAGGCATTGTAAAGTTCATGGTCTGCTGAACGAACAATATAAGTAGGAGCGTCAGCAGGTAGACTTCCTCCGGCTTGATATTTGTAGTTGGAGTTAAAATCAGCCCTCATCTTCGATTCCCCACAAAGGCTTTATTTTTACCAAATTATATATCGTTTCAGCCCACTGGCGATATTTTCAGTGTCTTACCTGAATTTTCCTGAATTTAACAGAATTACTGCTTTGTAAATCTCATTTTATACTCCTCAATTTCACTCAACACTTCAATAATGTCTTCAAACATACTATTAATAG
Source organism: Calothrix sp. HK-06 (assembly GCF_001904745.1). GTDB lineage: Bacteria > Cyanobacteriota > Cyanobacteriia > Cyanobacteriales > Nostocaceae > Dulcicalothrix. The sequence goes on along the minus strand of NZ_MRCD01000049.1, from coordinate 27,741 downwards.
AAAGCAACTAAAGCTTTCGTTTCCAACAATTAACACAAATAAAAAATCAAGGACTTTCTTTATGTCACTTTCTACTTCTAATATTTCTAGCGTCGAACAAGAACTGTTTACCGAATTAACTGCTGAAGAAGCATCTGTAATTGAAGGAGGCGCCTACCTAATTTTACATAATGCAACTGCTATTAAAGCTGGCGCCGACTTCGGACCAAGTAACGGAGACGACCTAAAAATCAAAGTTAACGGCAAACAAGTTTTTGGAACTCTTGACGACGTAGATACTGGCGAAACTGCTCGTATTAACAAACGAGTATATTTCAATGGAAGCGCCAAGGTTAATCTTTTTGACGGCGACCCCTGGCCCAACGATGACGACTATATGGGAGGTTTTACTGTAGGAAGCACTCCAACTAATGGTACAAAAACAATCCGAGTTAGTGGTTCTGGTTCCGTTTACGATGTAACCTACAGCATTGTTTAAGAAACCTAAAGAAACCGGGTTTCTCTACGAAGATTTAGCTTTATTAGCATAGCTTATCATAAGAAACCGGGTTTCTTTTGTACAACGTAACTTATAGTGTTGTTTAAGAGTGGGGTTGGGTTAACACCCAACCTACTATTTAATTATGAAATATCAAATTGTTCTTCAACATAGCGAGGAAGACTGTGGTGCTGCTTGCCTTGCAACTATTGCTAAACACTATGGACGCACCTTTGCTATTAACCGCGCGCGTGAAGCAGTGGGTACAGGCTCGCGAGGTACAAGTCTACTAGGTTTAAAACGGGGAGCAGAAACACTAGGTTTCCATGCACGTCAAGTCAAAGCTACTCCTCAATTACTAGAAAGACTTAATGAAATTCCTTTGCCTGCAACTATTCATTGGAAGGGTTATCACTGGGTTGTTTTATACGGTAAAAAGGGTAAAAAATACGTAATTGCCGACCCTGCTGTTGGCATACGCTACTTAACCAGTCAAGAATTAGTCGCTGGTTGGATGAATGGCGTAATGTTGCTATTAGAACCTGATGATAGCCGTTTTTACCTACAAGAATCTGATAAAATTGGCGGTTTTGGGCGTTATATTCAACGGGTTTTACCTTATCGCATGATTCTTGCCCAAGCTATTGTAATCAACTTGTTTATTGGATTATTATCGCTTGCTTCTCCCTTTATGATGCAACTACTTACAGATGATGTGCTGGTGCGGGGAGATACTCAGTTGCTAACTACTGTGGCAATAGGCGTAATTGTCATGAATTTGGTTAGAAGTGCTATTGGTTTAGTACAGTCAAACTTAATAGGGCACTTTGCACAAAAGTTACAGTTAGGATTAATTCTGGAATACGGTCAAAAATTACTACATTTGCCGCTATCTTATTTTGAAGGGCGCCGTAGTGGAGAAGTAGTTAGTCGCATTTCTGATGTTAATGCTATTAATGCCTTAGTTTCCCAAATCGTCTTGGGTTTGCCTAGTCAATTTTTTATTGCTCTGGTTTCCTTAAGTTTAATGCTGGTTTACAGTTGGGAACTTACTTGCGCTTCAATTGTTGTTTTTATCATTGTTACGGGAATTAATCTGCTTTTTTTGCCAGCATTGCGTAATAAAAGCCGCAATCTATTGGTACTGGGTACAGAAAATCAAGGTTTTCTTGTCGAAACCTTTCGCGGTGTTCAGGTGTTAAAAACTACACAAGCAACTCCTCAAGCTTGGGAAGAGTATCAAAATAATTTCGGGCGCCTAGCTCATTTGGGCTGGAGTCGGATGCAATTAGGGTTATATAGCGGTACTTTTACAAGTATTATTTCGACTTTAACTAATATTGGTTTACTTTGGTTAGGTAGCAGTTTAGTAATTAATCAAACTTTAAGCATTGGGCAATTGCTGATGTTTAATGGTATGAGTGGTAACTTTCTTGGTTTTTTAAGTTCCGTTATTGGGTTAGCTGATGAGTTTATCACTGCTCAAATAGTAATTCAACGCTTGACTGAAGTTATTGACGCCACTCCAGAAGACGAAAACGATTTTAAAAAACCTTGGGCAGAAATCCCTGGCAATGCTGATATTAATTGTAATAATCTTAATTTCCACCATGCAGGTAGGGTTGACTTACTAGAAGATTTTTCTCTAACTATTCCAGGTGGTAAAGTTATTGCTTTAATTGGCAAATCGGGTTGTGGTAAAAGTACCCTTGCTAAACTACTTGCTGGTTTATATGAGTCGCAATCGGGCAATATTCGTTATGGTCTTTATAATCAGCAAGACCTTTCTCTAGACTGTTTACGTTCTTCAGTTGTATTAGTTCCCCAAGAACCGCACTTCTGGAGTCGCTCTATAGTTGATAATTTCCGCTTTAGTTATCCCAATATTAGTTTTGAGCAAATTGTCAAAGCTTGTCAAATCGCTGGTGCAGACGATTTTATTAGTAAATTACCTGACAAATATCAAACTGTGTTAGGTGAATTTGGCGCCAACCTTTCTGGTGGACAGCGACAAAGATTAGCTATTGCTAGAGCTATAGTAACAGACCCACCTGTATTAATATTAGACGAATCTACAGGCGCCCTCGACCCAGTTAGTGAAGCGGAAGTACTAGACAAACTATTGTACTACCGTCAGGGTAAAACCACAATCATGATTAGTCACCGTCCTAAAGTCATCCAGCGTGCGGATGTAATTGTACTACTAGAAGAAGGGCGCCTGAAAATTCAAGGTAGTCCAGAACAACTGCGCGAAATACCAGGCGAACACTTAGATTTTCTAGAAGATTTTCTCCCCCCTACTCGTTATGCTTACTCAAACTCCACACGATTTTTCAACCCCTGTTGAACAAAATTTTCTACCCCCAATTAAACGCTGGACTCAGTTTGGTGGAATTTTTATCCTTACTGTATTGGGTCTAACTATTCCAATAGCTTCCTTTGCCAAATATAAAGTTACCGTCAAAGCACAAGCAACTATCCGTCCCGCTGGAGAATTACGAATCGTTCAGTCAGCGACTGAGGGTCAAGTAATGCATATCTCCGTCCAAGAAAATCAAATAGTCAAAAAAGGAGACATCATTGCCACTATTGACGACTCGCGTCTGCAAACTAAAAAAAGTCAACTGCAAAGCAATCTCCAACAAAGCAAATTACAACTCGTCCAAATCAATGCTCAAATAAATGCAATGGGTAATCAAATTCGCGCCGAAACAGAGCGCATAACCCGCACTATTGCCTCAGCAGAAGCCGAATTAAGCGGTCGTACCCGTGAGTTTAGAGATAAAAACTTGACGACAGTAGCAGAAGTCCAAGAAGCTGATGCCAATATAGGAATCGCTCAAGAAGAACTACATAAAGGCTACGCCGATTTAAAATCAGTACATTCAAACTATTATGCAACTCAAGCTATTTTAGCAGCAGCACGAACAAAACGAGAAAGATACGAAAGTGTAGCTAAAGAAGGAGCTATTTCTAAGAATCAATTAGAAGAAACACAGTTAGCTGTCTCGCAACAAGAACAAGCAGTAGAAGCGCAAAAAGCATTAATAGATTCACAAAAACAAACAATTAAACGTTTAGAACAAGCTGTCTTGGCAGCACGTGCTAGAAAACAACGCGCACAAGCTATCCTCAATCCTAGTAATTCAGAAGTAGGAATAGCACAACAACGTATAGCTCAAGAAAAAGCAACCCTTAAAGCTAGCTTTGCTGCACTAAGCAAAGAACGACAGGCTTTAATTAATCAACGAATAGATATTCAAAAACAATTAGAACGAGATAGTCGTGAATTACAACAAGTAGAAACCGACATTAAACAAACAGTTATAGCGGCGCCAGCAGACGGTACTATATTCAAACTAGTTCTACGAAACTCCAACCAAACAGTAAGAGCAGGTGAAGAAATTGCTCATATTGCACCCAACAACAGCAATGTAGTAGTAAAAGCAGTCGTTGACTCTCAAGATGTAAGCAAAGTCAAAATAGGACAAAAAGTCAACTTACGAGTATCAGCTTGTCCTTACCCAGACTACGGAACACTTTCCGGCAAAGTTAAAGCAATATCTCCAGATGCCATTACCCCCCAAGCTTATGGTAATGCTAATGGCGCCATTGCCACAACTCAAAAACCTGGTGTAGGCGCCACATTCTATGAAGTAACAGTAGAACCAAACAGTCTTATTTTAGGCAAAGGTAAAAACAAATGTCCTATCCAACTAGGAATGGAAGGTAGAGCAGATATTATCTCACGAGAAGATAATGCACTACAATTCTTCTTAAGAAAAGCAAAACTTATCACCGACATGTAGCACAGGCGTCTCAACTGTGCAGTCACATATTTGTTTACCACAGAGACTTTAGAGAAGGGAAGGGAGTTTAACCACAATAAAAACCCTCCAAAGTAAGAACTTTTCTTGAGATTTTAATTTAATATTTTATTATAGTCACCTTAATCTAGTCTTAAATATCTATTCTCACAGATTGAGGATTGAAACAACACACAAAGCCATTACTTAGCTCCGTAGCAATGAGATTAATTTTCATTCGTCGGAGAATTTTTCACATGGAATTCTAAAAGTCCTTAAATGTATAAATTTACCATTTGGGAAGAGACTTAAAATGAATATAAGATCAAATTCAAACAACTTTCGACTATTTAAAAATTTGTTATCAGTCATATTAAAAGTAGTTTTACCAACCACACTATTCTTAATAGCAGTACTCTTGATATTTAGATTCAAAGGCATTTCCACAAATATATTAGTAGGAGACCCTAATGCAATAAGTGGTTTACCTCCATACGCAGGAATGATTTCCATGATAGGTATATTATTTTGGTGTGCATCTGCGGTAATCTGTTTATTCACTTCCTATGTACTAACTAAACATAAAGAATTGCAAACAAGAAAATGGTCAAAATTTTTATTATATTCAGGTTGTATAACATTAATAATGCTTTTTGATGACTTATTCCAAATTCATGAGTATTATTACCAACCATTTATAGATTTAAGCACTGTCAAAAACGCCCGATTTTTCATCAATCTATTTGAACTATTGTTTTTTGTTATATATTTTGTTTTAATTTCGATTTATATACTAAAATTTAAAGCTCTATTCAAAAAAACAAATTATCCAATTTTTAGTTTAACAATATTGTTTTTTGCATTATCAATTTTAGTTGATATTGGAACTCCAGAAACAATGGTGTTACATACTTCAATAGAAGAAGGTTCAAAATTCTTAGGAATAGTCACTTGGTTTACCTATTTTTTAGATTGTTGCTACGAGCAAATTCAAAGACTAATAACTAATACCTAATAGCGCATCTCTTGGGGTGAATAATTCTTACTCTAAATGAACTAATAGCTTTTGGACACTTAAGGGATGTTGGCGCCTTTATCACCCCTTCAGCTACAAACGAGTAAAATATGAACTTATCTCATGCCCAGATAGAAGGGGAGCATCCCAATTTAGAATGGCAAGATTTTTTTGCTAGTCCTAAAAAGTCGCGAATATAATTTTTTATCATTCATAAAATAGGCGCCGAAAAAACCTAAATTATTATTCCAGCAAATGCGCTTGAAAATACTGGCGGTATAAATGACATCTTGGCTCGACTAAATTACCAGAAAGTTTTACTAGACCTATGCTTTGTAATTGATAAGCTAACACTGGTTCTAATTGCACAGGATGCGTAGAATTATTAACTTTGGTAAAGGATTTTGCTAATTCAGGATGTTGTTGTAAATTTAACCGATGTTCGCGTAAATGATGAGCGTAAATACCAGTTTCTGTAGTTCCTTGCATCAAGATTTGCTCTAAGGTAATATCTGGATAATTTTTGAGGTGAGAAAAAGCAATTTCTAATAAATGAGGATGCCCCCCTACTAAGTTTATAAGCGAGTCTATTAAACTTGCGTTTAGATCCAGCCCATGTTGCTGGGCAAAATTTTGTACCTGCTCGCGCGTAAATTCTGATAATTCTAATGGTAGTCCAACATTAAATGGAGATTGGTTAATATTTAATCGAATATAAACATCGGTAGAATGTATCAGCACCAACCGCAGCTTTGCCCACATTTTTCTGGTTCTTGCTTTTTCGTACCAGGAACGCAATAATCCAAAAAATCTTCATAAATTTCTGGATAAGGAAAAAGTAAATCTACATTATCTAGGCATAAAATTAAAGGACTATCAGTAACAGCTAACAAATATTCTTCAAAGTAGGTGGTGCAACTTACCTTTGCCCCCATACCTTCTTCATCCCAATATTCATCTAACTCACTTTTATATGATAACTCTCGACTCACATTAGTACAAAACCAACGTAAGAATTTATTCAAGTTAGTAAAATGGGTGTTTCTATCTGCTAGCTCAAAACTTAATATTACGCTGCGAAAGTCTTGTTTCGATAATTTTGTAATTACATTAATCATCAATGATGTTTTCCCCATTAAACTCGGTGCTTTAATACGGATTAAAGAACCTGGTTGTAAAAGGGTCTCGTAGCAAATAGATTCTATTGGGTGTCTCTGAACGTAAATTTCAGGAATTATATTTTCTAACTCTTCTTGCTTAATCTCTAAATTAATTGGCATTTTAGTACCAACCTCGTCTGAAATTATACCAGTATTAGGCAAGCTTTTATTGTTATTACTGCTTGCTATTAATTCCCATCTTCGCTTTAATGCTTCTTTAAAACTATTTTTCTTGACTTTTTCCCCCAATGAATCAGAAAGTAGCTTCCAAAGCTTCGGCGCCACATCTTGGCTTATATAAGTAGTAGCATATAGATGTTTTGCTGCTATTTCATCGTATTCTTGCCGCTCCCAGGCACCTTTGAGAATGATAATCTCTATATCTGTTAAATTTCTATTAAATTTTTGATTAACTGCTTGATTAGCAACCTGAATTGCCTCATTTAAGTTGAAATCCATAATGCTAGCCATTTACCCTCACGACTTACGCAAAAAATCAAGTTTCTACGCAAAATATTTGTTTTGATTACAATATATCAAAAAAGAGAGCTTGGGTATCTCACATCTTGCACCAGGCCTAGAAACCGGGCTTCTTGACAAAAACTTTGCTATAAAACGTTGATTTTTCGTACAGAAGCCCGGTTTCTTTAAGCTTATTGAGAATGCTGCAAGATGTGAGGTATGCGAAGTTTCGAGAGTAAATAAACTTGGCGCCTCTCACTCAAGATATTCCTATTATATTTATGACCGCAACAGAAACTGACCATAAAGTCAAAAAATTTAATTTAGGCGCCTAAGTTGTAATTCGGTATTAGGTCAGGGAACGGAATTTATAATTGAAATTCCAATTAAATAAAGATTTAAGGTTTCTGTTTCCAGCATGTTGCTTTACCAGTGGAGATTATATTTATCTATAGGACACAGTTTTTGAAACTATGCAGTAACCCTAATCTAATGCTTTAAAACTATATGATTATCCAGCAATTATTTTTTCATGTTAATTATTTTTATAGAGAGAAAATGAAATAGCAAATAAGCATTTTTTCGTATATTTTCAAGATAAATCCTGAGCATTAATTAAAACTTTATATAAAAAGTAAATACTTTAACTTAACTTTATACTATCTCAGCAATTATTTGCTAAATATTATGAATGTAGATTAGATAAGTTAATCGAAAAATAAAAAAAAAAACTTATTCTACTCTATGGAATATAGCTGTTCTGAATTAAAAATAATTTCGAGTTTTGCCTTGAATGCTAAATCGACATTCAAAGGTAGTTTATCTATGCCTGATTTTACAAACTGCAACGCCGATTTTTGAATCTAGTGGTTTGTGTCCTTTGTGTCTTTGTAGTAAAAAATATATATGACTGCACATCTGAGACAGATATGCTACAAGCTTCCAAAATTAATGACACAGACCAGTAGCTGATCAGGTTTAGCAAGAAAGTAACTTCAATTGTTTTCAATTTTGTTGTGTAAATATACTAAGCCAATCATGCAAAAAAGCAATAATTTATACGAAAGTATTTGTGTACATCAGATGTTTGAGGAACAAGTCTCTAAGGCGCCTGATAGTATTGCTGTAGTCTTTGAAGATAAATATCTTACGTACTCTCAACTTAACGACAAAGCAAATCAATTAGCATACTATCTCCGTAGCTTAGGCGTTGGTACTGAAATATTGGTAGGTATATGTTTAGAGCGTTCTCTAGAAATGATAGTTGGAATACTAGGAATCTTGAAAGCTGGAGCAGCATACGTACCTCTAGACCCAACATATCCAATAGAGCGGTTAGACTTTATCTTGAAAGATACTCAGGCGCCTTTCGTGCTAACCCAAAAGAAATTAGTCAAGAATTTACCAAGTGGAGCGCAAGTAGTTTGTTTAGATTCAGATTGGGAATTAATAGCTCAAAACATTTGCTCTAATCCAGTTTGTGAAACAAAAAGTAATAATCTCATCTACGTAATTTATACATCTGGTTCCACTGGGAAACCAAAAGGTGTAATGGTTCATCATTGTGGTGTCCGCAATCTACTTGAATGGTCACAGACAACTTTTAAATTAACGAATACAGATAAACTTTTACAAACATTTTCTTTTAGTTTTGACCCCTCAGTTGTTCAGATATTTTGGACTTTATGCTTTGGAGCGCAGCTAGTAATGGCTCGTCCAGGTGGGCATCAAGATACTGCCTATTTGGTCAAGACTGTAAAAGAACAGCAGATAACCGTTCTAAATCTAGTACCTTCTATACTCCGAATGTTGCTAGAAGAAGAAGGAATCTCTGAATGTAGAAGTTTGAGGCAGGTGACGGTAGGTGGAGAAGCTCTTTCTGGGCAACTGATAGAGCTATTCTTTGCTTGCATGAAGAATTTAGACTGGAGTTTAGAAAGTGCGTTGGTAAATTACTACGGGCCAACAGAAACTTCCATCGCTTCGACTTATTGGATATGTCAACGCGGAAATAATTACTCAGTTGCTCCGATTGGTAAGCCCATTGCCAATACAGAAATTTATATATTGGATGAAAATCTGCAACTCGTACCTGCGGGTGAAGCAGGAGAACTCCACATTGGTGGTATTGGCTTGGCGAGAGGTTACCTTAACCGTCCTGATTTAACCAAAGAGAAGTTTATTTCTAATCCTTACAGCCAGCAACCAGAAGCACGTTTATATAAAACTGGTGATTTAGTACGTTATGGTAGCGATGGTAATCTTGAATTCCTTGGACGTATTGACCATCAAGTCAAAATTCGCGGTTTCCGCATTGAACTAGGAGAAATTGAAGCCATATTACAGCAACATCCGGCGTTACAACAGTCTTTAGTTATGGCGAGAGAAGATAATAGTGGTAATAAACGGCTGGTGGCTTATGTTGTTGCTAATCCTCTTAACATTACTAACCCAAGTGAGTTGCGTCGTTATTTGCTCGATAAATTACCTGAGTATATGGCGCCTGCCGCTTTTGTTTTCTTAGATGCTCTACCATTAAACCCCAACGGCAAAGTAGACCTTCGTGCGTTGCCTGCACCCGATACGTCAAGTTTTGTATCAAATGATTTTGTTGCACCCCGCACAGACACCGAAGCACTACTCGTGAAGATTTGGCGACAAGTTTTGAGGCTAGAACAAATCGGTATTAATGACAATTTCTTTGAAATGGGAGGAGATTCGCTGTTAGCAATGCAAATCATCTCTCGGTGTCGCCAAAGCTTTGATGTAGAAGTTTCTTTAAATCTACTGTTTGAAAAGCCGACAATTTCCAGTTTTGCAGAAGCTATCGTTCAAACTAATTTGTATAGTACAAAAAATCTAGATAATCAGATTCCTCAATTAGTCAATCGACAGTCGGCGCCTTTATCCTTTGCCCAGCAAAGAATGTGGTTTGTAAATCAATTAGAACCAAACAGTGGAGCTTACTTGGTTACAAGTGCAAAACGCTTGCAGGGCAAATTATCTCTTAATATATTGCAACAATCTCTAGATGCTATTGCTGCTCATCACGAGACAATAAGAACCAATTTCATCACATCAGATGATGGCAACCTAATACAAGTAATTAGGGCGCCGCGTCCAATTGAGATGAAAGTGATTAATTTAACGCAAGAACAAAGCAAAGACGAGCAAGCACAACGTATATTGAACCAAGAAAGCAGGCGCCCGTTCAACTTAACATCAGACTTGATGCTACGCGCCACGTTAATACAAATAGATGAGCAAGAGCATATTTTATTGTTGGTTATGCACCATATAGCCTCAGATGGCTGGTCAACAGCGATTTTATGGCAGCAGTTAGCAAACGTCTATAAAGCAATTTTAAATAATAAGCCTTTTGCCGGGGCACAATTATCCATCCAATATGCTGACTTTGCTGCTTGGCAACGGCAATGGCTATCGGGTGAAGTCTTAAACACCCAGTTAAATTACTGGAAAAATCAGCTAGCAGGTACTTTACCTTTACTCGAATTACCGACTGACAAACCACGACCATCAGTCCAAAATTACCAAGGAGAATACCAACATACAGTAATATCAAAAAAGCTGACTGAAGCACTTAAGAGACTAAGCGCTAGCGTGGGTAGTACTTTATTCATGACTCTACTAGCAGCTTTCAAAACATTACTTTATCGCTATACAGTTCAGGAAGATATTATTATTGGCACTCCAATTGCAGGTCGCAATCAAACAGTGACTGAAGAAATGATTGGTTGTTTTATTAACACACTTGCTCTACGTACTAACCTTACAGGCAACCCAAGTTTCTTAGAATTGCTAGGGCGAGTTAAAAAAGTGGCGATGTCCGCTTATACTCACCAAGATATGCCTTTCGAGAAATTAGTAGAAGAATTACAACCAGAACGTAACTTAAGCCGCAGTCCAATATTTGATGTTTTGTTTAACTTTATCAATACTCCTAGTTTCTCTTGGGAAATTCCGGGATTAAGTGTTGAGTCATTAGAAGTAAGCGAACCCGAATCAAAATTTTCCATGACTTTGTATGTGCAGGAAAACTCAGACGAGTTAAGTTTAAAACTAGTGTATCAGAGGTCTTTGTTTACTACGGCACGTATAAATACCCTTCTCAATCAATACCAGTATTTGCTCGAACAAATTGTTGCAACTCCCAATAATCCAATTAATTCATATTCCCTCGTCACCCCTGAATCTAGACTTTTGCTTCCAGACCCAAGTGTAATTTTGTCGGCGCCACAGTATGAACTTGTGCCCGCAATGTTTACTAATTGGTCAAAATCTATACCCGAACATGTAGCCATCCGCATGTCGGAGCGCACTTGGAGCTATAGCGAGTTATCGAAGAGCGCTGATTCTCTCGCAAAACTTTTGCTAAGTTATGGGGTGAAGCAAGGTGAAGTAGTAGCTGTATTAGGTTCGCGAAGTTTTGGACTAATTGCCAGCATGATGGGTGTGCTTATGAGTGGAGGCACCTTACTAACTGTAGACCCCAACCTGCCGACATCACGACAACAGGTTATGCTGACTGAAGCCAAAGCCAAGTATTTATTATACATTGGTACTCAGCACGACTCACTCAACACGACTCACTATCAAGTAATTTGTGTAAATCCTGATACCGCAGCAACTAATATCAAGAGAGATACTTGTCAAATTACTTTGCCACAAATATCTGCTGACGATGCTGCTTATGTTTTCTTTACTTCTGGCACCACTGGCGTTCCCAAAGGTGTATTAGGGCGCCATAGTGGGTTAGCGCATTTTCTCACCTGGCAGCGACAAACTTTTGGGGTTAACCCGCAAGACCGTAGTGCCCAATTAACGGGACTTTCCTTTGATGTTGTTCTTAGAGATGTATTTTTACCTTTGACTAGTGGAGCAACGCTTTGCTTGCCAGCATCTGGAGATGAACTGGAGCCTGCAAAAATTCTCAGTTGGTTGGAACGCGAGCAAATATCTCTCCTACATACAGTTCCTTCTCTTGCTCAGTCGTGGTTAGTTAATGTTCCATCAGGGGTTTCTCTACAAAGTTTAAGATATATCTTTTTTGCAGGAGAACCTCTCAAGGATACATTAGTACGCCACTGGCGAGATTTGCTAGGAGGAGAAATTATTAATCTTTATGGACCAACAGAGACAACTTTAGCAAAATGCTATCACCGAGTTATTGGTGACGAACTCAAGAGCGTGCAACCTGTTGGCTCACCACTTCCTCAAACTCAAGCACTAGTTTTGTCAGAAAATAACCAACTTTGCGGAATGGGAGAACCAGGACAAATTGTTATACGCACACCATTTCGTAGCTTAGGATATATAAACGCTTCTCAAGAAAACCAAAATAAGTTTATTAAAAATCCCTTCCGCAACGACGAACAAGATTTAATTTACTATACAGGTGATAGAGGTCGCTACTGTCCTGATGGTTTTCTAGAAATTTTGGGTCGCTTAGACCGTCAAGTTAAAATTAATGGAGTACGAATTGAGCTTAGAGAAATTGAGACGCAATTAGAACAACATCCTGCTGTACGCTCTGTTGTAGTAGTCGCACGCGAAGACCAACCTGGTAATAGGCGCCTAGTTGCTTATATTGTTTCGCAAGAAAAACAATGTACAGTTGATGAACTGCGACGCACGCTTCGGGAGAAATTGCCCAAATACATGATTCCTTCAGTATTTGTAATGCTGGACACTTTACCTCTAACTGCCAACGGCAAAATAAATCACCAAGCTCTGCCAATACCAGACCAAATTAAACAAATAGAAGAAACCTTCGTTGCCCCCCGTAATCAGTTAGAATCCCAGATGAGGCAAATTTGGGAAGAAGTATTAGGCATCCAAAACATTGGCATCAAAGATAACTTCTTCGATTTAGGTGGGCATTCTTTGCTAGCTGTAAGCTTATTTACGCAAATCGAGAAGAAATTCGGCGTATCAATTCCTCTAGCTACACTGTTTAAATCAGGTACCGTTGAATCTTTAGCAAAAATAGTTTCTCAACAAGAGCAAACAGAAATTTCTTGGTCTTCCTTGGTAAAAATTAAGACAAGTGGCTCTAAACCACCTTTATTCTGCATTCATCCCCTTGGTGGAGAAATATTTTGTTACTACGATTTGGCGCCGCATTTAGGGGCAGAACAACCAGTGTATGGGTTACAACCGCAAGGTTTAGATGGGAAGCAAACTCCCTATACCCGTATTGAAGACATGGCATCGCATTACATACAGGAAATTCAGACTGTTCAACCAAATGGCCCTTACTATTTAATGGGCTATTCTTTTGGAGGAGCAGTTGCCTTTGAAATGGCGCAACAACTCCTAAAACTTGGGCAAAAAGTAGCCTTTCTCTGTGTATTGGATAGTTGTCGTCCTGGATATAGCAAGCGCTCGCCTATTTTGAAACGAGTGTATTTGCACATCAAATATATTGTACAAGGAGGACTCCCCTACATAAAGCAAAAACTAGTAGGTTGGAGAGAATGGGGAACATATCATCTTAAAGAGAGGTATAAACATCACTTGCAAGTCGTGCATGGAATATCAGATGACAAACACTTAAAAGTTATAGACGCTAACGCACTAGCTAGTAGTCAATATATCTATCAAACTTACTCAGGTTCAGTAACTCTGTTACGAACAAAAGACGAAAATAGAGACGAAGCCATAGCTATTGAATACGACCCTCAATTCGGATGGGGGGATGTAGTAACTGGCGAACTAGATGTGCAATATATTTCCGGTTCTCACGTGAATATGTTTGAACAACCCCATTTAGAGTTACTTGCAGAAAAATTGAAAGCAAACCTTGCAAAATGTTCAACCACCTAAAGTCATCTCAATAAAAAATCTTCAAAATGTTCTTGTGGGGTGGGCTGTTAGCCCGCCCTTGTTTGTGACTATACATTTTTTGAAAAAGCAAATAATCTCAAGCTAGAACCCTGATATTAGAAAATATAATACTGTATAGAATATATCACTGTAACATCAGTGTTTTCAAAACAGCCATTAGTGAGGCTAGAATGTTTTCTAACTATCACTACTGAGGCTCAATTGGTGGTTTATAATCACCAGTTACGAGCGTGTGTTTCCAGGAAAAAAGTGTGACAAAATTAACCAAGACTAACTTAGTCTCGTATTTAGGAGCTAGGTTGCGTAAAACAAATATAAATCACGGTTTAACAACTTTTAGCAGGGTGGCGCCTCTGAAATGGCACCTTGTGCTGCTTGTTGTTGGGTCTTTGCTCCCAGTTGCCCTTTTTGCAATCTTTGTAGTACATAAACTATCTGCTGAGGCGCGCACAGCATCTGAACACCGTATGCTTCTAGCAGCACGCGACCTTTCCCAAGATGTAGAACGCGAAGTCTCAACCACTGCTCGAACGCTTCAGTCTTTAGCTGCATCTGAGCAACTTGATAAAGGAAATTTAAAAGCTTTTCATGCGGAGGTTCGACGTGCAGCTATGACGCAACCAACTTGGTTGACTGTTATTCTCCTAACCCCAAATGGTCATCAAGTTGTAAACACGTCTCGTCCTTTTGGTGTACCTTTACCCAAAGTGAACGAACCAGAAAGCTTACAACATGTTGTCGAAACACGCCAAACGACGCTAGGCTATCTTGCTCGAGGGCGCCTTGGTGAGAGCTGGGCTTTCCCTGTCCGCGTTCCAGTAATGCGTGGCGGTGAGTTACGGTACGTGCTTACTGCTGTAATAACTCCAGAAGCACTCGCTAGTGTAATTAAGACCCAGACTCCTACAGATGGGGAGTGGACACGTACAGTTGTGGATGGACGAGGGGTCGTTGTTGCCCGGACTCGCGCTCCTGAGCGGTTTGTTGGACAGCGCGGTACAAAGTCATTTTTACAACGTATCGCTCAAACAACTGAGGGTGTTTATCGCGAAACCACTTTAGATAAAGTACAAGTGTATGTTGCCTTTAGTCAAATCAGTTTTTCGGGTTGGAAGACTGCCGTCGCTGTTCCTGTCGAGGTACTTGAAAGTCCGGCTCGTCGAGCAATGTATCTTGTCGTTGGGTCAGGAATAGTATTGTTTTTAGTAAGTGGTGTAGGCGCCGTTATTCTTTCACAATGGATATCTCACAGTATAGCCTCGGCAGCTTTAGCCGCAGAAGCACTTGCTAAAGGTGAGTACATTAGCATTAGCCCATCGTCTATCAAGGAAGTAGCCTTATTAGATAAGTCACTTAAATTTTCAGCAGAGCTTTTATCGCAGCGTGAGCGTGAACGAAATGAAAATTTAGCCCAAGTAGAAGCAGCACGCGAAGCGGCAGAGGAAGCAAGCCGTCTTAAAGATGAATTTTTAATTACTGTATCTCATGAACTTAGAACTCCATTAAACGCAATTCTTGGTTGGTCGCAGTTGCTGTCAAGTAAGCAACTTAAAGAAGATAAAATACAACATGGACTCAAAACCATTGAGAGGAACGCCAAAGCTCAGGCACAATTAGTAGATGACCTGCTTGATACATCGCGCATTATTACTGGAAAACTTCGGCTCAAACCACAGTTGTTGAACCCAGACGCCGTCCTAACTAGTGTTGTTGATTCAGTACGCCATACAGCCGAAACAAAAGGCATCAATTTAGAACTGCAACTTGCCACCGACACCAAACCCATCATCGCAGACGAAAATCGCATAGGGCAAGTAATATCAAACCTTCTCTCAAACGCAATTAAATTTACACCTCAAGGTGGGCAGATAAAAGTTGATTTGAGGCAAGTATCCGAGCAAGTTGAGATTGTAGTAAGTGACACAGGTGTAGGTATCAAGGCGGATTTTTTGCCGCACGTCTTTGACCGCTTCCGTCAAGCTGACGGTTCAACCACAAGAGAATTTGGGGGACTGGGGTTGGGTCTTGCAATTGTTCGCCACTTGGTTGAGCTTCACGGCGGAACGGTGCAAGTATCAAGTGATGGCGAAGGTAAAGGGGCTGCTTTCACTATTCGGCTTCCCCTTGCTACTAACCAGGAAAAAACTAATCCTTTGCTAACAAAATCAATAGATAGAAAATCTTCACCGCAAAAAAACCACAGCCTCACAGGCGCACGGGTGCTTGTGGTAGACGACGAGCTTGACGCGCGCGACCTCTTAAAAACAGTACTTACACAATGTGGGGCAGAAGTGCGAGCTTATAGTTCAACTACCGAGGCACTTACAGAAGTAACTACATGGAAACCCAGTGTAATTCTTTCAGATATCAGTATGCCACAGGGCGACGGCTATGATTTCATCCGTAAAGTTAGAGAGTGGGAGATTCGAGCAGGTGTAAAAATTCCAGCCGCAGCAGTTACCGCTTTCACACGAGACGAAGATAGAGTCAAAGCAATTACATCAGGCTACCAAATGCATATTCCCAAACCTATCGAACCGACAGAACTAGTTGCTGCGGTGTCAAGCTTAGTGTGTAACTTTTAAATTTTACTATGAATTGCAGATAGTTAATTAACAACTTAACTGTAGTTGTATAATCATAAAAGTTGAAATACTTTTATCATGTTTTTTATTCCTGGGTATAAAATTAAAGAACGAATTTACACACGTGATAAAACTGTTGTTTATCGAGCTAAGAGAACAACAGATGAAGAATCGGTTATTATCAAAACATTATCAACAGATTATCCTAGAATTAGAGATATTGCCCAAATTAAACAAGAATATACGATATCTCAGAGTCTGAATCATCGAGGAATTGTTAAATGCCTAGATTTAATTCACTATAATCATGGAATCGCGCTAATTTTAGAAGACTTTGGTGGCAAATCACTCGAAGAGTTTATGAGTGATTGTAAAATTAACTTGCGTTTGTTTTTACACATTGCTATCCAAATTGTAGAAGCAATTGGTTATTTACATCAAAGTAATATTATTCATAAAGATATTAAACCAGAAAATCTAATTATCAACCTCGAAAAAGTAGTAAAAATTACGGATTTTGGGATTGCAACATACCTAGATAGTGAAATAGAAAAAGTCAATAATATAAATGTTTTTGAAGGAACCCTTGCCTATATTTCTCCTGAGCAAACAGGACGAATGAATCGGAATATCGATTATCGTACCGATTTTTACTCATTAGGAATTACTTTTTATGAACTTCTGACTCAACAATTACCGTACTCGACATTAGACTCAATCGAATTAATTCACTGCCATATTGCCAGAATACCACAGGCGCCACATCAAGTAAATCCTGCAATTCCGGTAGTTGTTTCTAATATAGTGATGAAATTAATCGCCAAAACTGCGGAGGAAAGATACCAAAGCGCATGGGGTATAAAAGCAGATTTAGAAACTTGTTTACATCAGCTAACAACCACTGAATATATTAATAACTTTCCCCTTGCTACACAAGATTTTTCAGATAGATTTCAAATTACCCAAAAACTTTATGGTCGAGAAAATGATATTGCGACTTTAATGTCTGCTTTTGAACGAGTTAGTCAAGGTCAGACAGAAATGATGTTAGTAGCTGGTTATTCCGGTATCGGTAAATCTGCTTTGGTTTCAGAAATTCATAAACCAATTATTCGTCAGCGTGGATATTTTATCTCTGGAAAGTTTGACCAATTTAAGCGTAATATCCCTTATAGTGTATTAATTCAGGCTTTTCAAGATTTGATACGCCAGCTATTAACAGAGGATGCATCTACTTTAGCTGCAATCAAGGGCAAAATTTATGAAGAAGTGGGTAATAACGGGCAAATCATTATTGACGTAATTCCCGAAGTTGAATTAATTATTGGTAAACAGGCGCCTTTATCTGTTTTAGAGCCAATTGAGTCGCAAAATCGCTTTAATCGTGTTTTTAAGCAATTTATTAATGTTTTTACAAAAAAAGAGCATCCTTTAGTTCTGTTCTTAGACGATTTACAGTGGGCTGATACAGCTTCTCTCAATTTACTTAAATTATTAATAGTCGATGATAATCAATATTTATTAGTGATTGGAGCTTATCGCGATAACGAGGTAAATGCTACACATCCTTTAATGGTAACTTTGGATGAAATTAGTCAATATAGTAATAAAATAAACACGATTACTCTTTATCCTTTAAACGTTAATAACATCATTGAGTTAGTCGCTGATACTTTACATGAATTACAAGAACAAGTAAAACCATTAGCCGAATTATTGAAAGCAAAAACAAATGGTAATCCTTTCTTTTTAAATCAATTATTCAAGTCTCTATATCAAGACAAGCTTTTAACGTTTAATTTATCCTCAAATGCAAAAAATGGTAGTAGCAGATGGCAATGGAATATTGAACAAATTCAAGCTACCGAGATAACAGATAATGTTGTCGATTTAATGATTAGTAAAATACAAAAACTTGATACAAGTACACAAAATATTTTAAAGTTAGGCGCCTGTATTGGTAATCAATTTGATTTTAATACTTTAGCGATAGTGTACGCACAAAGTTTTCGAGAAACGGCTGATTGTCTTTGGAACGCTTTAGAATCAGGTTTGATATTACCTCTTAGTAATGCATATAAAATACCCCAGTTTCTTGATAATATAGATAATTTAACTAATTTAACTATATCATATAAATTTTTACACGACCGAGTACAACAAGCTGCATATGCACTCATTCCAGATGCGAATAAAAAAGAAGTGCATTTGCAAATTGGTAGGCAGTTGCTAAATAATACACAAGCTGAAATTGAAGAAAATATCTTTGAAATTGTTAATCATCTAAATATTGGCACCGACTTAATTTTGAGCGAAGTCGAAAAATATCAACTTGTAAATCTTAATTTAATTGCAGGACAAAAGGCAAAAGCTTCTACAGCTTATTCTGTAGCAGCTAAATATTTACAAGTAGCTTTATCTCTTTTAGCACCAAGTTCTTGGAACTCTCATTACAATCTGACTTACTCAGTTTACTTTGCCGCAATAGAAGTAGAATATCTTACCACTAATTATTTAGGCTCCAAAGCGTTGATTGATATTACCATCGCCCAATCAAAAACAGTACTAGAAAAAGCCGCAATTTACAAGCAAAAAATTCATTTTTATACGAGCCAAGGAAATTTAACCGCAGCTATAGATGCAGGTTTAGAAGCTTTAGAAATACTAGGCAACCCAATACCAACTCAAATAGAACAACTACGCGCATTATTAAGCTTTGAAACCCACCAAATAGCTGCACTCATAAACTTACCCTTAATGAAAGATGCTATTAAAACAGTAGTTATTGAAATTTTAGTTACACTCATACCACCTGTTTATTTTAGCAAGCCTGAATTATTGGCGCCAATCATTCTGTCGTTAGTTAGTTTGTCGGTAAATTATGGAAATACTGCTGAGTCAGCTTACGGTTATTGTTTATACGGGTTATTGCTGTGCGGAATGTTTAATGATTTTGATGCGGGTTATCAATTTAGATGCTTATCTTTAAAAGTTGTTGAAAAATTTCCTCATCATCCAATTACCTGTCAAGTTCATAAAGTATTTGCCAGTCATATTCAACCCTGGAAAGAACCTTTACGTAACTCCGCAACTAATTTTATGGTAGCGGTTCAATCTGGATTAGAAACAGGAAATTTTGAATATTTAAGTTATGGTAGTTCTGAATACTGTTTCTATTTATTTTTTCGAGGTCAAAATTTAGACATTGTTAACCAAAAATCTAGTGGATACGAGGAGTTATTAGGAAATCTCAAACAAGAACTTGGCAGCTTTTATATCAGAATTGGGCGCCAAGCGGTTTTGAATCTTATGGGTAATAGTAGTAACCCAAAAGTTTTAACAGGCGAAAGCTTTGACGAAGCAACAATGCTACCAGCAATAGTTAAAGCTAACTACAAAATGTTGATATTTTGTTATTATCTTTTCAAACTAATTTTAGCCTATTTATTTCAAGACTATAAACAAGCTATAGAAAATGCAACTTGCGCGCGTTTACAACTTGATGGTGTAGTTGGAACTATTTTTGTCGCTGAGTATAACTTTTATTATTCCTTAGCGTTATTAGCTCAATGCAATGAAATTAATAAAACGCAACAAGAAGATTATATCAGCCAAGTCATAGCAAATCAGGAAGTTATGCAAAACTGGGCAAAACATGCACCAACTAACTATCAACACAAATATGACTTAGTAGAAGCTGAGAAAGCACGGGTATTAGGAGAAATAGCAGCTATAGATTTTTATGACAAAGCTATTGATGGCGCCAAAGACCAAGAATATTTACACGAAGAAGCACTTGCATATGAATTAACAGCAAAGTTTTATTTAGCAATTAAAAAAGAAAAAATTGCCTGGGTATATATAACAGATGCTCATTACTGTTATCTTCGTTGGGGAGCAAAGGCAAAAGTAAAAGATTTAGAGTCACGATATCCGAAGTTAACAGAAAACAATGTTAGAACCAGCAATAAGATTACAAGAACAAAAACAACTAATTATAATTTAGACACTCTTGACTTACAAACTGTTATTAAAGCTTCTCAAACTCTATCTAGCGAAATCGAGTTGAAAAAATTGTTAGGTAGATTAATGAAGATTGCCGTTGAAAATGCAGGTGCCCGTATTGGTTATTTGATTTTACAGCAAGATGATAAACTCTTGATAGAAGCTTCGGTTGATGTTGATAAAAATGAAATAGTTGTGCAACAATCAATACTAGTGAAAGCAAGCGGAGTATTGCCATTATCTATCATAAATTATGTAGTCAGAACTAAAGAAAATGTACTACTAACAAATGCATCATCTAATGGAATATTTACAAATGACATTTATATAAAAAATAAACTATCACTCTCTATTCTTTGTATCCCGATTGTTAATCAAGGTAAATTTATTGGTATATTATATCTAGAAAATAATTTAGCAGATGGCGCCTTTACACAAGAACGGTTAGAAATATTAAATCTGATTTGCGCTCAAGTAGCAATTTCTCTAGAAAATGCCCTACTTCTAGAAAAACTCACACTTGCCAACACACAGTTAGAAGACTACTCACGAACATTAGAAATAAAAGTAGAAGAGCGTACTCAAGAACTAAAACAAGCAAAAGAACTCGCAGATGTAGCAAATCAAGCTAAAAGCGAATTTTTGTCAAATATGAGTCATGAGTTACGAACACCTCTAAACGGTATTCTCGGTTATGCTCACATTCTGAAACAAAACACTTCAACACTTGAAGATACAAATTTAATAAAGAAACATATTGAAGGATTAAATATTATTGAAGAATGTGGCAACCATTTACTGACTCTAATTAATGATATTTTAGATCTTTCTAAAATTGAAGCTGGAAAGATAGAGTTAGATTTAAATAATTTTGATTTATTAGAGTTAATAAAAGGGGTCGCTGCCTTAATACGTATTCGTGCAGAGCAAAAAAGTATTTTGTTTGTTTACCAACCAAATTATCAATTACCTAAAATTATTAAAAGCGATGCCAAAAGACTACGGCAAATTTTAATTAACTTATTAGGTAATGCTGTTAAATTTACCAATAAAGGTAGTGTAATTTTTAAAGTTAGTGTAATTAATGACACACCTAACCCGATAGATAAAAATTACAAACGTATTCGTTTTCAAGTTGAAGATACAGGTATTGGAATGACGCCAGAATCTTTACAAAAAATATTTTTACCCTTCGAGCAAGTAGGTACACAGCGTCATTTTGTAGAAGGTACTGGTTTGGGTTTAGCAATCAGTCAAAAAATAGCCCAGCGAATGGGTGGAAAAATCAACGTTGAGAGTACCGTAAATCAAGGTAGCGTTTTTTGGATAGATTTAGATTTACCGCAAGTTGAAGCAGTTACTCAAACTCAGAAAAATAAAAGTACTTTTGTTGGTTATAAAGGTAAACGGCATCACATTTTGATAGTAGATGATAAATGGGCTAATCGTAGTGTATTGGTTGGACTGCTTTCACCTCTTGGGTTTCATGTTAGCGAAGCCGAGAATGGTTTAGATTGTCTCAATAAAGCTGTAGAATTACAACCAGATTGTATTTTTATGGACTTAGTCATGCCTATTATAGATGGATTTGAAGCAACTCGGCGCCTACGACAGCTTATTCAAACACGAAATACGGTTATAATAGCCACGTCAGCTAGTGTTTTTGATAACTATAAAAAAAATAGTTACAAAGCTGGTTGTAACGATTTTATCAGCAAACCAATAGATTCGGAGGTACTTTTTGAACTACTGCAAATACATTTAGGGTTAGAGTGGGTTTACCAACAGCAAGAATATACTCATTCTCATTCTCAAGTCGAGGAATTAGTAGCTGTAGTACCCCCACCCACAGAGCAGCTTACCTTGTTACTAGATTTAGCAACAAGAGGTAATGTTAAAGCTATATTAGAACAAATCACTCTAATTGAAAATATGTCTGAAGATTTTATTCCTTTTGCAACACTTGTACGCACGTTCGCAAAAGGATTTAAAGTCAAGAATATTAAAGATTTAGTTTTACGTTATTACCAGGTGCCCTAACATGGATGCAATAAAAGAAGTAATTTTGATTGTTGATGACTTACCAAATAATTTGGCAGTTTTACAAGATTATTTAATCGAGTCAGGATTTGAGGTTTTAGCTGCTCTTGATGGTGAAAGTGCAATAGAACAAGCAAAATACGCAAAACCCGATTTAATTCTTCTTGATGTATTAATGCCTGGAATGAATGGCTTTGAAACATGTTATCATCTTAAAGCTAACCAAACTACTCAACATATTCCAGTTATATTTATTACGTCTCTCTCTGATATTGAAGACAAAGTAAAAGGATTTGATACAGGCGCCGTTGATTATATTACAAAGCCGATAAAAAAGCCAGAACTTCTAGCGCGCGTCAAAACACACCTCAGCTTACAAAATTTACAAAAGCAACTGCAACAACAAAATCAGCTTTTACAAGAAGAAATAAATATTCGTCTCAAAGTAGAAGAAGACCTAAAACAACGCACCGCTCAATTAGAAGCAGTAAATCAAGAGTTAGACGCATTTGGACATTCTGTCGCTCACGATTTACGCTCTTCAATTACTAGTATCAATGGTTTCAATTATTTTCTAGAAAAAGAATACTCGGAACTTCTAGGTGAAACAGGACAACATTATACTCGTCGTATGCGTGAAGCTACTACGCGGATGGAAAAACTTATAGAAGGTTTAATGCTTTTGTCTCAAGTCAAAGGTAACAAAATGTCATACCAAGACGTTAACTTGAGTGAAATTGCTAGTGATATCATCGCACAATTCCAGCAAACTTATCCAGAAAGAGAAGTAGAATTTATATGTTCGGGAAATATTTTTACTTACGGAGACGAGCAGTTACTAAGAATACTATTAGATAACTTACTTGGAAACTCTTGGAAATATACTGCTAAAAAACCGAAAGCTTGTATAGAATTTTGCGCCATGCAAAACGAGCAATCTCAAGAAATTTTTTTTGTGCGGGATAACGGTGCAGGTTTTAAAATGGCTCATGCGAGTAAACTTTTCTCTGCTTTCCAACGTTTACATCGCAGAAGCGAATTTCCAGGTTCAGGTATTGGACTTGCAACCGTAAAGCGAATTGTTGAACGACACAACGGCAACATTTGGGCAGAAGCAATTGAAAACGAAGGCGCCACCTTCTATTTCACCATTGGTAAAAATCAATTTTGATTGTTTTTGTTGAATGGCGCCTAATTATCCAGATTTACCGATAAAATTTAATTTGGAACACCAATACTAATTCTACTGGACTGGTAAGTAATATGTTTTAACATTTGTACCCGCGCCCCATTGTTAATTTTTATTATAATTTATTGATTGTATTTTAAATTATGCATTCTACTGGTGTTTAGTACTATGTTAAAGTTTTACAACGAAATCATATGAATAATAGCCAAAGTATGATAAATCTGCTTCAAGAAGTAGAAGCCAAACACTGGGTAAAGACTCGTTCATCCCTAGACCCCAATCAGTCAAACTTTTTATATTGGACTGGGAAAATCTATGCTTTTATTCCTAACGAGAGAAAAAAACACCTATTTAATATGGTAGGTGTGAGTGTTAGCAGATGCATTCCAGCAGAAACAAATAGCTGGAACTTTACCTCCAGAGAATTGACTTACTACCTCAACCCAGAAACCAATGAAATATTGCATAAATGGGAAAACCCCTGGACACTGGAAACATTACCAGTAATGCACGTTGCGAATAATCCCGTACAAGGCTACTTTGAAGGAAATTTCCCCGTGCAAGTAGAAGGAGATCGCACTACATTTTTGTTTGATATATTTCCTAACTACCCCAATCCTCTAGCCACAGACAATAAATTTGAAAAATATAGCCCAAATCCAACCTATCAAGCGGCTGAGTTATTCAAAATTACCGTTCCGACAACAGATTTATTTAACTCGCAACTTTTATCAGTCTCAGAACTACAATTAAGCTGGGATAGAATTAGTTCTTGGCTTCCCTGGATGAAGATGGGAGACATGAGTGGTAACATGATATACAGTGGCTACGGAGGTAAAGTCAACCGTTTGGAAGATTTACCGCAACTGCTACAAGATGAAATTAACCAGCGCGTACCTTTATTTAAAAAAGCGCCAAAATTCCATGAGGATGTACAAAATATGACTTCGTGGCTATATTTTCAAGAGCATTTTGAAGCCTATTTAGCAGGGGAAAGATTCCCAATTTTTGCGGCAGAAGAAATATAATAGCTGTTGATATAAATGTTTTTATCAATAGTTTTTTCTCAATAAATAACCCCATTTTGTATTTAAGCAAAAGGGAGAATGTTTTATTCTTCTTTGCAGTTATGCGTGAGGCTTGTTAATAGTTAACTGATAAAATTCCAAAAATATCCATCAGGAGCAACAAAAGAAAAACTCTTTTCACCAAACTCATTTACAAAGATATCAGTAATTTTCTGTGCATCACTAGACTTTACCCTGTCAAAATATTTTTCAATATTACCTAATTTATAAGTGTATAAACACATCCCCAAGCTTCCTGGTTGTGTAGCTTCAAACTGCGAATCTAACTTGATAGACTCAGGAAATCTAATAATATATAGCCTACCACTTCTAACAGCCATTAAATCAGAAACTGAAGAACGAGGGTCATCAAAGGCTGTGAGGAAAAAACATTCTCCTGGTAGTAAGTCAAAAATTTCTCGACCTGCAATAGAAGATTCATAGCTAGTTTCTACATCATCACGTACCCGTAGTAAACCTAAAACATCTTCATAAAATCTCAAAATTTTTTTGCTGTCATCTTGAACTACCAAGCCCATATGAGTAAATTGACTAGCTTTGAAAAGCGAATCATGATTAATATTTCCATAATGGGGCATAGTGTAGCCAAATCTTTGAAAGAATACTTGTCTACTGAAGGGCTGTAATAACATCATCTCGCGTACCCCCATCATAGATTCGATAAAAGGGTTAATTTTTTGATTTTTGTTATAAATAATTTCCCATCTAGGACTTGTATATTTAATATCCCAACCAGCTTTTTCTGCTTCTTCAGCATGATTTAAAATATTGAGTATATCACCTGTTAAACTTGTAACCCAACGATTTCCTTTCACTTTCATCGAACCCATTT
Organism: Calothrix sp. HK-06; assembly: GCF_001904745.1. Taxonomy (GTDB): domain Bacteria; phylum Cyanobacteriota; class Cyanobacteriia; order Cyanobacteriales; family Nostocaceae; genus Dulcicalothrix. The sequence continues at coordinate 2,214 of NZ_MRCD01000049.1, read as the reverse complement.
CCAAACCATTATTTGTTGGGTGTTCCCAAGTCATTAATCTAATTAACCCGTGGTCTGCATTTTGGTGATAAAGACGAATGGATTTTAATGAGGAATTGACCCCGTATAATAGATAAGCAGAAGTGGTATTCAATGTTCCTTCACAACCAACCCTATAACCAAATTGTTGCCAATATTCAATTGCAGAGGTCATGTTTTGAATACCAATGCACACCTCATATATACCTTCTATCGCTGTATCTTGTTCCTGGCTCACAATAACTTCTCCTTCAACCGCAAACGCTTAATCTCACTAAGTGTAAATTATAACGTTTTACTAGAAAGATTTAATGAACGGGCAAGGATGCCCATTCCACTCATATTTAAAAAATGCAATTTTCAAGTCTAATACTTAAATATAAAACTTAAGTACAAAACTTAAGTACAAAACTCAATATTACCTCTAAACACTGGCGCCTACACGCTCATCTAGGGGCTTTTTATGCTTTTCTTCTTGTCTCTTCTGACGTTCTTTGTCTGCTTGTGTCTCAGGAATAAGTTTTTCTAACACGCGAGCAATTACAGGTAAGAAACCAATTACAATCACAACGCCCAAGATATTAAACAGCATTTGGGCATTAGCAACTTGTCTTCCTACTCCTGCTCCACCAGAGATTGCTTGAGCTAGTTGGACGAGTTGAGGGGCAAAAATAATTCCGACAATGACACTGAACAGATTAAACAAAAAGTGAAAAACGCCTGTTCGTAAAGCTGCCCTTCCGCGACCAATGGTAGCTAGTAGGGTATCAGCACAGGTACCAATTTCCGCACCCAACATAATTGCTACCCCCGCAGGCAGAGCAATTAAGCCAGAACTTGCCAGAGTAACCACAATTGCAACCGTTGCAGAAGAAGATTGAATAATCACGGTAAAAATGGCGCCCACTAAAGCACCCAGAATAGGATTATTGCCCAAAGTTTTCATCCAACTAATGAAAGGCTTATAGTCTCGGAAAGGCTTCATCGCTTCGTCAATTGCCTCTAGCCCATAGAACATTAGCCCAAACCCCAAGATAATAATACCGATGGTTTTCAGACGATGTGTTTTTCCTACAAAAAATAGTAACATTCCGGTAAACATCAAGATGGGAACGTACAATTCAATATTTAGAGAGATAATTTGTGCCCCAACTGCTGTACCAATGTTGGAGCCTAGTACTACACCAAGAGATTGCACGAAATTTAGTATCCCAGCACTTACCATCGCAATCACCATAATTATCGTCACAGATGAGGACTCTAGCAGCGTTGTTGCCACTGCTCCAGTTAACACACCAGCAAAGCGATTTGTAGTGAATTTGCTTAGAAGACTTTTCATGCGCTCTGTACCTAAGTCTTCTAGACCTTCAGCCAGACGGGTGACACCAAAGATAAACAGTACCAAACCTGCTAAGGCGCCCATCCCCATTTTGAAGAAGTCAAGGACACCCTCTTCCTCTTTCTTCGTGTCTTTTTCTTCTGAGTCTCCAGGTGGAGGAGGAGCTTGAGCAATTTCAAATTGGACACTTGTTGATGCACCAAGAGGCGCCTTTGCTTGGACAATACTAATGTCCTTAGATGAGCCAATTATTGGTAGGCGCCCTAACACAGAGGGATAGAAAACTAACGTAATCACGAAGAAAGCAATACTCAAAAAAGTAAAAAACTTTTTATTGAGTCTTGTCAAAAAAAACATATTAACTCCTTGAGATACCTACGTTTTTATTCTGCAAGTACCACTTTAAAACTTTTAGGAACAGACCTTTTACTACAATAGTTATATTTACATAGTTAAACTTTTATTAATCCAAGGTTATCTTATATTAAGAAACTAATTACCTAGAAACCGGGTTTCTTTATTGATAAATTATGATGAGAGTAAGGATTTTACCTAGAAACCGGGTTTCTTTATTGGTAAATTATGATGAGAGCAAGGATTTTACCTAGAAACCGGGTTTCTTTATTGATAAATATGATGAAAGTAAGGATTTTGCGTAGAAACCGGGTTTCTTTATTGATAAATATGATGAGAGTAAAGATTTTGCGTAGAAACCGGGTTTCTTTATTGATAAATTATGATGAGAGCAAGGATTTTGCGTAGAAACCGGGTTTCTTTATTGATAAATTATGATGAGAGCAAGGATTTTGCGTAGAAACCGGGTTTCTTTATTGATAAATTATGATGAGAGCAAGGAT
>NZ_MRCD01000048.1 GCF_001904745.1 Calothrix sp. HK-06 | reverse complement strand
CTGTATCTTTTTAGCCAAGCTAAATCTTCGCTTCTAGATGCAAGTAAATCAGTACAAGGGAATTATTTATGCAGTCACCCGATATGGAAAGTGAAACTAATCATAATTTTATCGACTCACTTCAGCTTGGCTCGGTTCATAATCATAGCAAACCCGGATTTAATAATCTAAATGTCAATGAAGCCAATAGTTTAGACAAAGTTCGAGATATCTTATTCGGCAACCAAATGCGGGAAGTCGAGAAGAAGCTTGACCGTTTGGAAGAACGTTTGTTAAAAGAGTGTGCTAGTTTACGAGAAGATTCTAGAAAGCGCTTGGATAGTATTGAAAATTATATTAAGCAAGAAGTAGAATCATTGTCGCAACGCATTGCCAACGAGCAAAGCACACGTGATGAAGGACTACGAGTACTTGTAGAGGATAACAAGAAGATTATTACAGCCTTAGAAAAAAAACTGACTCAACTCGACGACAATATTAATAATACTCAGCGTGACTTACGCGACCAGATACTCAACCAATCTAAAAATTTACAAAACGACATATTACAAAAATATGAAGAAATATTAACAGTTTTACAGCGTGAGTCGCAAGATTTACGTCAGGCAAAAACAGACCGTTCGACTTTAGCCAACTTATTAACTGAAATGGCAATTCGACTGAATTCTCAGTAAGATTGAGCGGTAATTTGAAAATTACTGTCGAAGTAACCCATAATACTAGATTGGTGTGAGAAAATCAACTTCATTGCAACTTATGAATGATGATCTTATACACTATCTATTTGAATAATTGGGGGAATAGAATTAATGAATGAGCATTCAACCAATGGTTCGAGTCAATTGCCGAATCAGCATGAAAATTATCAAAAAAGCGCTTCGGAGCTAGAGGAACTCCGCAGTTTACTGTTAGGAATTGAGACTTATAAGCTTAACCATATATATGAACGTATAGATGAAATCGAAGTTAAGCCCGAAGATATTAGTAAAGCTCTACCGCAAGCAGTAATACTACGAACAATGCAAGACAAGCAGCTAAGTGAAGCATTTGTTCCGACTATTGAGCAAGCGATTGAATCTTCCATAAAAAAAGACTTTAATGTTCTTTCTAACACTATTTTCCCAATTATAGCACCTGCAACTCGTCGTGCAATTTCAAGTGCCCTTTCGGAGATGATTCAATCATTGAATCAAACGCTGGAACACAGTTTATCACCTCAAAGTTTTAAATGGCGCCTTGAAGCAAGGCAAACAGGGAAATCGTTTGCTGAAATTGTATTGCTGCGAACCTTAATTTATCGTGTCGAGCAGGTTTTTTTAATTCACAAAGAAACAGGGTTATTATTGCAGCATATTGTCGCACCCCAAGTAACAATGCAAGACCCAGATTTGGTATCGGCAATGCTAACAGCAATTCAAGATTTTGTCAAAGACTCATTTCACGTTCAAAAAGATGAGATGCTGCAAACTTTACAGTTTGGAGAACTAACAATTTGGATTGAAGAAGGACCCTTCGCTGTATTAGCGGGTATTATACGAGGAAACGCACCTCAAGAATTAAGATTAAGTTTTAAAAATTCAGTCGAAAAAATTCATCTACGACTTGACCGTCAACTTAACTCCTTTACTGGAGAAACAGAACCATTTTCTGAAGCTGTTCCGTATCTAGAAGATTGTCTTGAAGCTCGTTACCAAATACCTGCTCAGAAAAATTATAGTTATGCATATGCTTTAGCTGGCTTAATAACTTTGGTTGTAGGTGCTTGGGGTTATTTTATAATTCGTGATCAGCACAGATGGAATGCAGCAGTAGAAAATTTATCAGCACAAGCAGGAATTGCCATTACAAAAGCTGAACATCATAACGGCAGGTATATTATTAATGGAATGCGTGACCCTTTAGCAGTTGACCCCAATGAAATTTTGCGTAGATATCATATTAACAGGAAAGTTGTCAAGAGTAAATGGATACCATTTGTATCTTTGGAATCAGAGTTTGTTGTTAAGCGCGCGCAACAATTACTCAAACCTCCAAAAAGTTTATCATTAAGTTTTGACGATGGAACTGGAACTTTAATTGTAACAGGTTTGGCGCCGAGAAAATGGATATTAGAGACCCAGAGAACATGGCGTTTTATTCCAGGAGTAGTTCAATACCAAGAAAATAATCTTGTTGATTCGAGCCTTGAAAAGCTTAACACTTATCGAAAAGAGCTAGAACAAAGAATATTGCTATTTAAAAATGGTTCAACAGATTTACTTCCATCAGAAACAAGCGAGTTGCCAAAAATAGCATCAGAAGTAAAAAGGTTATTAGAGGTTGCAGATTCTTTTGGTAAAGATGTGAAAATTCAAATTATTGGACATACTAGCATAACTGGAGGTGAAGAACAAAATAAACAACTGAGTCAACAGCGCGCGTCGAAAATACAAGATTTTTTAGTATCCGAAGGAATAAATAAAGCGAACATAAAAATTATTGGCGTCGGTTCAAATGAATCGAGAAATCAAGAAAATATGACACGTGCCCGCAGAATTAACTTGAAAATATTTATAGAAAATTTGAAATAATAATTAACCGTAGTGTCAGGGTTTATTACTTTTATATGCTTCAAAAAAAAGTTTGTATGGTCGGTTCGTTTGCAACAGGAAAGACAAGTTTAATCGCACGATTTGTCCATAGCATTTTTTCAGAAAAATATCAAACTACCGTTGGCGTAAAAATTGATAAAAAAACAGTTAATTATAATGATAAAGAGTTAAATTTAATTTTATGGGATTTATATGGTGAAGATGAATTTCAAAAAGTACGTATGTCCTATTTACGTGGTTCATCAGCTTACTTGCTAGTAGTTGATGGAACTCGACATAGTACCTTAGAAAAAGCTTTTAACCTACAAGTTAAAGTCGAAGAAACAATTGGGAAAGTCCCATTTATACTCGTTATGAATAAATTCGATTTAAACGATGAATGGGAAATTGATATAGATGAAATTGACGACTTGACGCAAAGAGGATGGAATATAGTAAAAACTAGTGCTAAAACTGGTCGAGGAGTAGAAGAAGTTTTTCAAACTATCACTAAGAAAATGGTGGAGGGATAAATGTTAGAACTTCCTACTCCCGTAATAGCTTACTTGATTGCTCTTTTACTCGAAAATCGTTCACTTGCTTACCTTTTAGTTCAAAAAGATGGTGCATTGTCAGCGTGGGGAGGTAAATTAGCAGCTTACGGAGTCGGTAATTTACAAAAAGGAAAAAATATTGGGCAGCAAATTTTCTTCTTAGAAGGTCTTTTCCCGTTGGATGATGTGAGCTTATTTCTCCCTCGTTTAAAAACTGAAGAAGGTATTTGTGCTGATGTTCATATATTTTCAAGCGAAGAAGGTGACTGGGTATTACTTTTAGATGCGACAGTCGATGAAATGCAACTATCGCTGATTCAGCAACACGCAAATGAATTATCACTATCGCAAGAAAAAATCAGTCGAGTTCTCAATCAATAATTTATGAAAAGCACCATGTTATCACCATGAGTAACTCCCTTACCGCAGATTTGTTTGCTGTATTAAACATTTTGGTTTTAGAGAGGATAGAACCTGGTTCATTTAAAATAATAGGAACCATCCCCAGTTGGATAAGGTTATTTTGTCGTAGTCGTCTTGAATCGGGAATGGTATTATTAATACCTCAACAAGAATTTCCATTTTTAGAAAACTTTTTAATAGATGCCGAAGAATTTTGGCGTGAAGGAAATGCTACCAAGCTTGATTCGGGTGCATGGGCAGAATACGACATAAGAGGTAGAGAACAATATTTTGAAGCTTCAGCAATTTGTGTTGGAGATAAAAAAGTTTTGTTGGTAGAATTACAAGATGGAGATTATCAAGAAAAACTATTAATCATCCAAAAAGCTCGTGAAAATAAATTGACTTACGAACAATTAGTCAAAGAAAATCAAAAAAAAGAGATTTTAATTCATTGTATTATTCATGATATTGCTGGACAATTAAGCGGTATCAATTGTTGTTTAGCTCTGTTAGAATTTGAAAATTTAACAATTAAAGGAAAAGAACGTTTAGAAATAGGTCGTAGACAATCAGTTAAGCAAGAAATGTTAATTCGAGAAGTTTTAGATGCGTTTTCTGCTGATGTACAATCGCTTGAGTCTTTTAATGTCGATATCGAAAACACCCCTAATATTTTGAGTATTGCTCAAGAAGTTATACAATTTTTAACTCCTACTTATGCTTTAAACAGAATTAGGCTAGTGTTAAATACTCAAGGAGGCGCCGATGTTAATATGACAGTTGATTGGAGAGTGGTGGGTGATAAATCACGTTTAGAGAGAGTAATATCAAATTTAGTAGAAAATGCATTCCGCCATAGCCCAAGAGAATCAACGGTAGTAATTAACTTAAGGCAAGATGGTGATTTTATTTTCGCTGCTGTAGATGATGAGGGAAGTGGTGTGCGTCCGAATGAAGTAGCAAACTTATTTCAAAAATTCTCTCAAGGAAGTAAACCAGGAAGAATAGGGTTAGGACTTTACTTCTGTAGAATTACTATTGAACGTTGGGGTGGTGAGATAGGTTACTCTCCACGTCCTGAAGGTGGTTCACGGTTTTGGTTTCGTCTACCCAAACCGAGACGCTGAGTTATTTAGAAACCAGGTTTCTACGCAAAATTGTTATTGTTATTACAATATCTCAGCAAGAAACCTGGTTTCTCGCATATATATGTCAAGTCTCATTGAATTATACGCAAAGTTACTCGGTTTAGCCTTTATTGGTTTTATCCTAGGACGGACGCTTCCTGCAACGGTTCCTATGCGTTTGGGTAAACTACTATTTTGGGTAGGAGTACCCACAAGCATTGTAGCTTTTTTGCGTAAAACCGATTTATCAGGACAAATCTGGATTGCACCCACAATTGCATTTACTGCAATTTTTTTCGGCGCCTTACTTTGTTGGTTAGCTATTCGTATCAAAAAGTCTTCACTACAAAAGCCAACTCAAGGAAGTTTGCTATTAGCTTCAATGGTTGGTAATACTGGATACCTTGGCTACCCGGTTATATTATCGCTAGTTGGTACACAATACTTTGCCTGGGCACTTTTTTATGATTTGCTTGGTACTACTATAGGCGCCTATGGTTTAGGTGTAGCATTAGCAGCACAATATGGGGGAAATGTAAACAACTACTGGAATGTAACGAAAGCCATTATCATTAACCCTGCTTTATGGAGTTTTGCAGCAGGTTTGCTTATACGCCAAATTACATTACCAACACTAGTAGTATCATGTTTAGATTTTATCGCGTGGACTTCAATCGCTGCTTCTTTGATACTAATAGGGATGCGACTAAGCAAACTCACCTCCTGGGGTAGCTTGAAATTGGCAAGTATCAGCCTGACAATAAAAATGATTATAGTTCCTCTAATATTGGGTATAAGCTTGTCTAGTTTTGGATTAACAGGAAAAACAGCTCAAGTCTTAGTATTACAAATGGCAATGCCTCCAGCTTTTGCGACTTTAGTACTCGCCGAAACCTTTAATTTAGATAGAGAGCTTGCAGTGACTACCTTAGCGGTTGGCTCCATGATATTACTGATAACCTTACCTTTATGGTTGTGGTTTTTTCGATAGCGAAAGTGATAATTAGCTGCTATGATTGTTAACTTGTGACAGTGTTAGAGCGTGCAGTCCTTAACTGCAAAGCGATAGGCGCCATCACAACAATTGACCTTGTAGTAATTTTATGTCTGTAGGAACATCGAAATGGAAGATTCGCGTTATGAAATTGGCGGCTGTACCGTGAACGAAGTCAAAGTTGACGGTCTTGATACCAACTTCACCAACGAGTTAGGTAATAGTAGTATACTCTCAACTGCCGAAGCAATAAGCAGTTTAGAATCTCAGGCAGCACTCGCCGATTTTACAAATTTCACTCCGCAGGATCCAGAGGTGCCCGTCGGAGTACACTGCATTTTAGAACTATATGGCTGCCCACCAAACTTACTCAACGATATTGAGTTCATTAGAAATACTTTAGAGGAAGCAGCTACAACTGCACGCTCAACCTTACTCGATAAAATAGCACACCAGTTCCATCCTCAAGGAGTAACTGCACTAGCGCTATTAGCCGAGTCTCATATTTCGATTCATACTTGGCCCGAGAATGGATATTTGGCGGCAGATGTATTTACATGTGGTGAACATGCCAAACCAGTAGAAGCTTGCGAGTATATCGCACAAGCATTTAAATCTGGTAAGCACATATTAATGAAACTTCCACGCGGAAGATTTTCACCAACTGTTCAACCACATATCGAAGTCGTCTAGCACTTCCTCGTACAACTGAATAAAAGGCATTGCTGAATAGACGCATGAATTAAAATGTAGAGACGCGCAAACCGGAGGTTTTCCCGAAGGGATATATCGCGTCTCTACAAATATCAACGTCCAAAAACGATGTCTCAACCCTCTCCAGCATTATTTTTAACCACAGTTAACGCATATCAACGTACTGCAGCAATCAAAGCCGCAATAGAATTAGAAATATTTACAGCCATCGGTTCAGGTATAAAAACGGCGTAGTAAAGTTTTATTATACTCAAAAGTGTAAAATCCAACCTCATGTCATGAGTCGCGAACGTTAACGCAGTTTTCCCGCTTTCGCGCGCATCTTAAAAGATTTACTGTAATCAATTATATCCGCGTAAATTTAAATTATTCTTAAATTTGATGAGCTATGGAAACAAAATTAATTACAGTTCGCGTCAACGTGGAAGCTGGCTTCTAAATTAGTCCGTTCGCATAGGCAGCAGTAGCCCAAAAAGACGAATCAGTTTCGTAAGCATCTATGTCAGCATCAGTCAAATTATAATCAATGTTGTCTTGGTCGAATTCTTCATCGTATAATGTTGTATTTAAAGCTGCAATTGCAGCTACTCCTGCATTTATAGGCTTTTGATATTCAAGGCTTTGAAATTATTGCTCACTTGCCTTATTTTCAAATATTGTCCAAACCTCATCTCTATAATTTCGAGCAATTTGGTTATTTAATGTTCCATTTAATACTTGTTCGGCAGTGTTTAAAATCTAATGAGGTGTACTGTCATCATGCCAAACATTACTCCATATTCGCAATACACTTCTAGCTATCAGTATGGCTAAAGTCGTTCGTTTTGTATGACCAGAATTGTTTGTAGAACCATAAGTTGCCCAAATTGCTTGACGATATCCAAGATTTAAATCGTGCTGAGGATGGTTATAGACAGCAGTTAAAGCTTGAGCGGTAATCTGATCTAAATTAGTTGAAACTAACATCTAAAACCTTCGCGTTAAATATCTGAGATATTTGCTAATTCGTCTACACTACCATCTGGACGGAATATCCGTTACCAAATTTCTCACTTTGTGCTTTGTGTGTCTGTAAAGGCGCCTCTCTAAAAAATCAACCATCCGTTACATCCGTTATATCCGTTGCCAGTTATGTTGGGTTGCGCTAACGCTCCACCCAACCTACATGAATAGCGTTAAAAAAATTTATGAGTAATAATTGTTGCTAGTGACTTGCGGAAAATTTTAGTATCTTCCGAAACACCTATAGTAGTTAGTGATTCTATATCTAATATATAACTGTCCAAATAAATATAATTCTTGGGAAATGGAGAATTACTCTATGGAACTGGATAAGCTGAGAGATTATAAAGATAAGGGCGAATTTTTACTCAAACAACTAGAGTTAGTACCCCCAAACCTTCATATGCAAGGTGACTGGGTTCCTGGTAGTTTGGATGGGTGGAAGCGACCGTGCAAACGAAATCTTTACGATGATGCAACAAGAGCGTCCGGGACAAGACCTTAAAGATTTGATATTAGTGGGGATAGGCAGATTTAATCAATTACCTTTAGAAAGTGAGGGAGGAGAAAGGGAACTTGATAGACTGGTTCATAGTGAGAACTTACCATCTTTATTAGAAACAGATGTTCTAGAAAAATTGAATGTTCTGAGAACAACAATTGACCAAGCATCAGCATTTACAACCCAAAAAGAGCGAATAGTCTTTTTAGACCAATTAATGGGTATAGCAGACCTAGCGAAGCGTTCGAGTAACGTAACGGTTGCTTCTCCAGATTTTTTGGCTAATTTAGATTATCCGGGATTTTTAGATTTATCTAAACGGATGCGTGATAAATGGGGAAAATTAAGCCAAAATTTACAAACTTCTGACCCACGCAGTACCCTTGGTAAACAGCTTGGTTACTTTGCAACTGATGGTGGTATTGGTAGATTGCGGGAATTAATTCAAACCCACGCTTCGACTCACGGTCAAAGACAATTATACGAAGATACTACTAGAGCTTACGAAGCTTTATGCAAACAACAACAGGAACTCAAAGCTGAACTAGCAAAAATTGAAGAACAAGGGATACCTATAAAAGAAAGTCAAACTTTAAATGATTTGCGTTCGACAATTCAAACCCTAGATAAAATCTATAGAAACTTCCAAAGAAATTTAGGCAAAGAACCACTCAAAAATCGTGCGGGTATATCTGTTGCAGAAGCAGTGAAAGAAGAGCTAATTTTTAAGGTTATTAATTGGAACGAATGGACTTTACTATTTAATAAAGCCAATAACGGCATTATTACAGTTACAGAATCTAAAGGTGTAGCAGGTAAGTTATTTGACCGTGGCAATAAAGCTACCAGTTCCATTCCTAGCAAAAGTGAGGAATTTTATCCTATATTTGAAAAAACAATCTAGGAATTAGAAAGCTTTGCAGGAGAGCGCATTCGTCAGGCTGTTGTAGACTTGTTAAATCAATTATCTTATGAAATAGCTCCACAACGTGAGCAACTTCAAACAATTCTAAGCTTAGAACAAAAAGACGAATTAGAACAAGATATCGAAGCAAGGTTTGGCGCCGAAGCAGCAGAATTATTTTATCGACTAACTATTGGATGCGACCCTAAGTTATGGCTGGAAGCTATTATTTCAGATATTGATAGCGTAGACCAACGTCTTGTGCCTAAAACAATATTCCCCCTCGCAAGTCCAGACGATAAACATAGTACTGGTACAATTTTTTACTGGTCACTCAAACCAAACCAAATTAAAAGCGCCCCAGCAAACCAGCAAATGCTTGTACTACGATTGCGAGATGAAATTACAGCAGGCGCCAGTTTACACCTTGTCCAATATGTTAGCGAAGTTAATAAGCGAGTAAATAAAGAGTTAGCGGGTATTTTGGATGAAATTATTCCAACTTTGCAAAATATTTCAAAAAAAGAAGCTTTGCTGAGGTATTTAGCGGATAAGGAATCTCCACAGGAAGCTGCTATTCCTAACTGGTTAAAAATTCTTTCGGAAATTGCTTAAAAAAGGATAATTAAAATGCCTATTGAAATAGTACTTTCACCTCGGTTTCAACTGCATACAAGTGACAACGATAATTTAAGCTTAGTTATTCCTACAATTCAACTTAGTCCAGTTGATAATATACCTCACCTTAGCCGTATTAATTGTACTGTTACAGGAACACCCCAAGAATTAGCGTCACAAATTCAAGGTGCCTATAAAGAATTTATCACTGAAACACCAACTAAACTTTCAGCTTTAGGACAGTTAAAACAAAACCCTTGTATACTTGATAAACCTTTAACACAACCAGCTAGTTGTACTTTACAAGTACTTGTTGAATATTTTGATTCAGATGCAGGAGGAAATCCCTTAAAATCTGCACGTAAATATGTAGAAGCTTATTGTTATTTATGGTTTAGCCTAGAACAGCAACCTACTCCTGTAACTACTATGTCTGACCGAGATAATGGTAATGACCAAAGATTTCCTGGATGGTTAGCTATTGATTTTGGTACTTCTAACTCTACTGTAACACTCTTTGACCCTCGCGAAGTGCCTATTTCAGATATTTTACCTCAAGAGCAAGAAGTTCGCTTACGTAAACGTTTGTCAGAATGGCTTAGTTTAGAAGCTACTGTTGCTTTGCCAGATGTAAATGTTCTGGAATGGCAAAAATTTATTACTGAAATTAGTAAAAATTTAGAGGTGGAGCCAAGCCAATTAAGTTCTGTAATTAGCAGTAGCAAAAGCGAGCGATTTTTAGAAGCTATTAAGCAAATTGAACTTTGTTTAGGCATTAGCGAAAAGTTTCGACGTGCTGTAAGCAAAAAACTTTACGAAATTTACCATGAAGTTTTCCGCGTACCCACTTTGGAGTCACAAAATCTTATCCCAGTTATTCTCGACTTTGATAGACGCGCAACGGAAATTTCGAGCGAATTAGAAATTATTGGTTTGTCTCCTGCAAAAGTAATTATGGGAGAAGAGGCAAAGCAAAATAGAAACAAAGCTATTGCCCAAGGAACAACTAGTTCCGGAGCAGAAATTATCAGCAGGTTTCATCACTCACCCAAGCGCTACTTTGGGCAAGAGCGTAATTTTAAGGTAATTTTAAATGGGACAGAGCAAACTATAACTGCCCAGCAAATGATGCAAGTCGCTTGGGCGCATTTGAAAGAGTTGACGGAAAAAGACCGTAACCGAGGAAGACGTAAGTTCTCTGATGGCGAATTTCGTACCGCAGTTGTTACTTATCCTACCGTGGCGCCGCCTATTGTCCGCAAGGAAGTTAAAGAACTTGTGCAACAATTAGGTATTGACGATGTGCAAATTGCTTACGATGAAGCTGTTTCTGTAGCAATATTCTTTTTGTGGCGAGAATTTGGGGGTAATTTATCTATTGGTATTGAGTCATTTAAAACTCGTTGTCGTTATAACGGCAATAAATGGTCACAAAACGTCCTAATTTTAGATATTGGTGGTGGTACAACAGACTTAGCGTTGATTGAACTTACCTTAGAAGATAAAACCCCAGCATCTGATAACAAAGAAGAACGAGGTCTAGGAGGACGTTACTATAAACTTACCCCGAAACTTTTAGGGTCTTCTGGACATTTACAATTAGGTGGTGAGTACATTACGCTGCGAGTGTTCCGACTGCTCAAGGTTGCACTTGCTGACCGTTTGTTAACGGAATTAGTAGCAGGCAATTTAGTAAGCGAACAGTTAGAAGATGTACTAAGCACCTTGGATGAACGATTTTTAGAACAAGGTCAATTCAAAAGTGGCTCTTTGTTAAAATGTTTAGATAAAGAAAACCCTGAAAGCAGTCCTGCGTATAAAGATGCTCTTGATACGGCAGAGAAAATTATACCCACTGGTTGGTTACAATCTCCCCAACGCTTGCAAACTTTTTATCTGCTTTGGGAACAGGCAGAAAGAGCTAAACTCAAATTAGGACAAAAGCCATTAACTAACGGTTCAGTTTTCACCTTTACTTTAGATGAACCGCAAATTTCCTCACTACTAGCTGTAAGTGGCATTAAACTACAAGTTCAAAATCCTAGTAACTTATATGTTACTTTAGATGGCGCCCAATTTGAACGAGCTGCAATTGTAGCAGTTAAAGAAGCTATTGGTATTGCGAAAGGATTAATCGAAAGTCGATTAGGAACACAAAATAATACCCCAACAGGAAAAGTTGACTGGCTAATTTTATCTGGCAAAACTTGTAACCTTAACATCGTCCAACATGAAATCTACCAAGAATTTAGTAAGTCCGATTACTTTGTCTGGAATCCAGAAAGGGTTACCTTTGATTTAGAATTTACTAAGCTTGCTACTTCTGCTGGAGCTTGTTACGCAGAAAAGTTGCAACGACTCAGATTTAACCCAGAAGAATCTAGAGAAATACTCAGTAAAGGTGGCTACCAGGTGGAAATTGACGTTAAAAACTTATTTTACTATTTGCCCTGTAACTTCAAACGCTTAAATCAAACCGAACAAAGCTTACCGATATTTACTGCGGGACAAGAATTGTATCAACTTTCTGCAACAGATACAGTTGCAAAAGTACGCACTGAGTGGCAAGGGATACAATTAAGTAATATTATTCACCGACAAGATTTTGAAAATGGTGAGTTTCGACTTTGGGGAAGCTACGATGGTAACAAGCTGCGGCAAAAACTAGAGATGACCGAACACGAGTTTCTCGAACAAATTAAAGTCCAGTTTGAAATAGACCAGAATCTTCAGCTTAACCTTTTATTAGTTCGTGGCAAAGCACAACGCTTAATTGCATCTCACATAGAAAGCATTGATGTTGGTGCAGCTATTCATGCATCGGGTATACGCGAAACCCCAACCTTATTTACTGATGGTAAACTAAAATGGACTATTGCTGTCGGGCGCCCAGACCAAGAACTAAATAATGGTGATATTGCAGTTAATGTACTAGAGTCAGCAAGCGTAGACTTAGCAAATGGTTATTACTTAGTATTTCAAGCTACGACTCAACACAGCAAAGCTCTAGAATTATTTCGTTACGAAACTGGTAACATACCGCAACAAGGAACTGGTTTAATTAGTGACCCCTTACCCTCTTTTCCACGAAGTGATAAACACAGCTTTTATATTTATCACGAAGACAGCGAAACTGGCGCCAAAAAATGGACAAGAGTTGGCGAATTAAAAAAACCGCAAGTCACAACAGATTATCCTTGTCAATATCGCGTCACCCTTGATGAAAAAGGTATTTTACGAATCCACACTGGAGAAGTTCCTTATTGGAAGTCTAATAGTGAAGAATGTCTCAAGGAAGAAGGATGTGTTTTTCAGGCACCATTAGAATTACAAAAGAGTGAAGTCGATAAAGAACGTGACCCATTTTGCGGATTACACTAACACCCTTTTCAAGAGTAAGGTGGGCAGTGCCCACCCTACAAAGATTTATTTTTGTATAAACCACAAAGGACACAAAGGGCACAAAGAAAGAGTAATTAAGGAAAAATAAAATATGGAAAGTCTTAGCAAACTTTTGAAAACAGATAATTCTGAATTAGCTCGATTATTACAATTTAGTTTGTACGGTGTAGAAGCAGCTTTAAAACAAGCCTTGACAAAATATCCAAATGACCCAGCAGCAGATTTATGTCAAGGCGCCTTACAAGAACTAAACACGCTCATACATCCACCAACTGAAATTATAAATATAGACTCCAACTTATTAGATGTTCTTCAATTATCGCCACTACCAAGCGAATTAAAACTAAGGCGCCTCCAAAATGAGTTTAGCTCTGACCAGCAGTTAGCTTTATATTTAGGAAATACTCAACTTCAAAGCCAAACTGACTGTGATTTATGGAACGAGGTGCAACGCAAGCTACTCAGAGTTCCAGAAGAGTTAGCAGTATCTTGGCGCCAGCGTGCTTTAATTATTGCAGCAGAAATTGGCGCCCAATCCGATATATCTAATTGTCTTCCATTACCGTTTAATAAGCACGAAAATATTTACCCAGGATTGAAGGGAAGTATTACAACTCAAGGATTATCCTTTTCAAATGTGGCACAAAATCATCCACAAATTGCTCAATTAAATTTACAAAATTACCAAGGTGGTTTCCAAGAGGATATATATCTTTTGGCTAATTTAGTATCGAATTGTATAAAATTTATTGATATTGATCCAGATTTACATCACGCTTTAAACAGCATTTTTAGCTTCGATATCATGAATTTGCACTCCAAGCCAGAACATCGTTGTCAATATATAGACGCATTAATAGAAACTTTTTGGCGAATGCTCAAAGCTGAAGAAAGTGCAGATTCATTATCAGCTTTGCGCCATTGGATTGATTTAGACGAAGCAATTCATTCTTTGGTTTTTGTACCACCTGCCGACCGCTTTTCATGGTGGGGTAAAATGCAACAAGAAACAAGGCGCCTGTTAAAAAAAGTTGTTCAAAGAGCATTATCAGAAGGTCATAACATCCGTATTCGTCAACTCTCTGGTCTTTATGCTGATATTTGTGCGTTTTCTAAAGATGACCTACGACTAGAAATAGGAGGAAACCCAGGAGAAGTTTTATCTTGCCTGCGAGTATACGCCAAAATCAACGAACAAGAATTCCCAGGACGAGTACTATTTCGCTCATCTCGGTAAAACTTATATTACATATATTAGACTGCGAACGGGTAAAAGTTTCACTTCTGCCATAAGTCGGTCACGTAAACGTAAGCGAAGCTTTCCCGCAGGGTAGTTTTCCCGTTATCCGAAGGATATCCCGTTAACGAAGTTTTCCCGAAGGGTAGGGTAGCATCTTTGTAACATACTATTTGCTTGCCCAATAGCCTTTATAGCGCCGGAGATGGTGGTATTTTTTTTAACGAAACCAAACCATTGTCCTGAAAATCTATCTCTAGATGATATCCTTTCATCATTGCAGTTTCCAGCAAAGGCTTATAACCAGAAGCTAAAACGAAAATTTCTTTTTCTACATTATCCCAAACAACAGTTGCCAAATGTATAGACGATAAAACCTGGCTACCGTCAGCTAATATTGCAGGCATACTGCTATGTAAAGGAAGATTCATTGCGCTAACTGCTTGTGGCGGTAAGGTCAGATAGCCGTTAAATCCAGTATCAATCACAAAATCCACTGAAAAATCTGGTTGCCCAGGTAAACGAAAAATTACTGGAACTGTCGCCTTACCACCAATTAATCGTCCGTTCATCATTCAGCTATACGCTCCATAGCACCACCAAAGCCAAATGCTGCATTATAACCTATTCGCATCATAAATAGTCTAGCGTTTGGATTTTTCTGCTTTAACTTTTTTCCTGGTTCTATGCCAATTTCGTCAATTCCGTACTCGCCAGTCTCAGCATCAATAACAATCATCTTGCCAATATTGTCGCCATGCTCAATTTGTTGACGAATTCCATTTTCATAAAACTCTTTAGCTCTTTGGGCGACTTCTACAGTCCAAAATAAAGCCTGCATAATTACACGTGCTTTTTACTTTTTAACTATTATAGCGTGGAGAAATCTTATACTTTCCCTGAGCAATCATAAAAGATTATTCGCTGCGCTCAGAATGACATATTCTTAATTTAAAAAGCGGGTAACGCGATTCGAACGCGCGACATCAACCTTGGCAAGGTTGCGCTCTACCACTGAGCTATACCCGCGAAAAACTTCAACAATATTCAGTATGCCTGATTGCTTATAGTCTGTCAATAGTTTTGAAAAAGATTTTTTGAAACTGGGTTTAGATTTGGAAAGGGCAAGCGAAGCCCATTCCACTCTTACATAGACAAATTTAATGAATTTACTCGTTGCTGGATGGAGATAATTCACCAATGGTTGTGCTGATTCGACCAGGTAACGAGGGGGAATTGTTGTTCGATTGAGGTAAACCCGCACGGATTTGACGCATTAAGCTGCCCATTTCTAGCGCGCTCATTGCGTATTCCCAGCCTAAGTTACTTTTAATTCCTGCTCTTTCTAATGCTTGCTGCATTGTATCGGTTGTGAGAACACCAAATATTACAGGTACACCCGTTTGAAAACTCGCGGCAGCTATCCCTTTCGCAACTTCTGACGATACAAGATCAAAGTGAGGTGTTTGACCACGAATTACGGCACCTAAACATATTACCGCGTCGTAACGATGCGACAGTGCCATTTGTCGAGCTACCACTGGAACTTCAAAACTACCTGGTACCCAAACATAATCAACCTGGGAACCGTGAGGATTAACATCAATACCGTGACGCTTCAAGCAATCTTGACATCCTTCGAGTAGCTTGGTCGTAACCAAATCATTGAAGCGACCAATCACCAATGCAAAGCGCAATGTCTCGGTCTGAGTAAAAGTTCCCTCAAAAACTGTCATGACTGCCTCATTTACTATACGATTCAATACTTATTTCTAGAACTAACGCAAAAACCGGACTTTTTGATCCATAAACCTGGTTTCTCAACTAAAAAACCTGGTTTCTTACAATTTTTTATCTAAATAAATCAAATTACGGTGCCTATAAACGTCACATCCCCATAAAATAGCAGAGAAGCTAACGTAGTAAAGTCATGCATTGACAGGTTTTAGGATATAATCCCTTCGCCAACCAACTTTTACTTTTACAACGCTTGCTCCTCTGCCTATCACTACATTATACGTATAGTGAGTTGTAGCTTGTCTTCACTCGGTAGCTTACACTACGAAAAAGTTGAGGACTCCGACTACAATTACTAAAATAAACCATGCTCCTGAACCAACCCAAAGAAGCTTTTTCGATTCTACCCAGTTTTGGGGTGTAGCATATGCTACCGGAACACCGATGACCATAACGAAGGATAGAGCTACTAGAGCAAGCAATGCAAATTGGAATATAAAAGTCATTTTCTTTTCTCCCAAGACAGCTATCTATTAAAGATAAAATATTTTACAACACAAATTTTACCGACTTTATTTCATTTTAAAGTATCTGATTCTAGTATTGACTATTAGTCAAACATTTTTATGGATTTAATTTTGTGCCATACCACAGTAGATTTTGATGCACTGGGAGCAGCTGTTGGACTGACGCGCTTGCTGCCAGGTAGTAAAATTGTTCTATCGGGTGGTGCCCATCCTGCTGTCAGAGATTTTTTAGCCTTGTACCGCGATGAGTTTATGCTGATTGAACGACGGGCAGTTAATGCTTCAGAAATTCAGTCGTTGATAATTGTAGACGCTCAAGTTCGCTCACGTATTGGCAAGTTATCAGAATGGCTAGAACTACCCCATTTAGTAGACATTACTATTTACGACCATCACCCAGAAAACAGTGATATAAATGCTACAAAGTTATATATTGAACCTGTAGGCGCTACAACTACAATCATTGCTGAAAAGTTACAGCAAGCAGGTATTTTTCTGACTACTTGCGAGGCCACAGTTATGGCTCTAGGTATTCATGCTGATACAGGTTCGCTAACTTTTGAAAATTCTACACCTCGTGATGCTATCGCTTTAGGATGGTTGATGCAACTTGGCGCCAGTATCCCTAATATTAACCAATATCTAGAACCTGGTTTATCACCACAATTACAGCAACTTCTCAAAATATCACTAGATAACCTTAAAGTGTTTAATAAGAATGGGTATGGAATAGGGTGGGTGCATTTAAAGACAGATGCTTTTGTACCTGGACTATCAAGTTTAATTTCGCGACTGCGCTCAATATCTGAAACTGATGTATTGCTATTAGTACACGAGTTTTCAATGGGAGAAGGTAAGGAAACTCGTTTAACAATAATTGGTAGAAGTCAAGTTAAAGGTGTTGATTTAAACGAATTATTTCAACCTTTGGGAGGAGGAGGACATGCTCAAGCTGCATCTGTTAACTTACGTGGCACCAATTCCCAGGTTATTATAAACGAGCTAATCGAAAGTTTAAAACTTCAAATACCTAAACCTCCTAGCGCTAGAGACTTAATGTCTTCCCCTGTTCGCAGCATTCGTCCCCAAACAACTATTGCCGAAGCACAAAGAATATTACTACGGTATGGACATTCAGGACTGTCGGTTGTTGATATTGAAGGAAATTTAGTTGGTGTAATTTCGCGTCGTGACCTTGATATTGCTTTACATCACGGTTTTAGTCATGCACCCGTAAAAGGTTATATGACAACAAATATTAAAACTATCACACCTGATACTACTATGCTGCAAATCGAGGAGTTGATGGTGACGTATGATATTGGGCGCTTGCCTGTGATGGATAATGGGCAATTAGTAGGTATTGTAACCCGTACTGATATTTTGCGAGAATTACACAGTAATGATTCAAAAACAACCAAAACTCGTAGAAACGTGATTAATCACGTCTCTACAGATTTACAAAACCATATTAACCCTGTGTTATGGCAGTTATTAAATACAGCATCCCAAGAAGCGACAAAACGCGGTTGGCATTTATATGTAGTAGGGGGTGCAGTACGTGACTTACTACTTGCCCAAAATATAAAACAAAAACCTTTGTTACTCAAAGATATTGACCTTGTTGTTGATGGGTTTCATGAATCTGCTGATGATGGTGCAGGTGTAGAACTTGCTACTGCAATGCAAAAGTTATATCCAAATGCACGTTTAGATGTTCATGGAGCTTTTCAAACTGCTGCATTGTTATGGCACAAAGACCCCAAACTTGATTCATTATGGGTTGATATAGCTACTGCCCGTACTGAATTTTATCCTTATCCAGCAGCAAATCCAGAAGTCGAAGCAAGTTCTATACGTCAAGATTTATATCGAAGAGATTTTACAATTAATGCAATGGCATTACGTTTAACTCCCCCACGTGCAGGTGAGTTACTTGATTATTTTAATGGTTTACACGATTTAGAAGCTCGACAAATGCGTGTTTTGCACCCAAATAGCTTTATTGAAGATCCTACACGTATTTATCGGGGAGTTAGGTTTGCTGTACGCTTAGGGTTTACTATTGAGTCACAGACCGAAAGTTATATTCGTTATGCGATTAATAGTGGTGTGTATGAGCGCACTACACGCGAAAATAATAAAACTCCTGCACTTTCAACTCGTCTCAAAGCTGAGTTAAAGTTAATTCTTGAGGCGCCTTACTGGAAAAGGGCACTCGAATTATTAGATAATTTAAGTGCGTTGCAATGTATTCACCCAACTTTAAAACTTGATTTAGAGTTATTGCGTCAGTTACGTTTGCTCGAACGCTGTTTACAACGCTTTGATTACTCACAAACTATTAGTCATTGGCTGCTTCGTCTTGAAGCTATTATCGCTCACTTGGCGCCGGAGTTTCGTACTAAGGTTGCTACTAATTTACAATTGCCTGACGATAGTATTAAAAGATTATCGCATTTTAGTAAGGTAATGGATAATATTGCTGGTTTGACAGAGTTTACATTAAAGAGCCAGATTGTTGCTTTACTTAAGAAGTATGATTTAGAGACGCTGATTTTAGCTGCTTCACAAAGTCAACGGTCTATTCGTCATTCAATTTGGCAGTATATTAGTGTATGGCGTTTTGTTCAGGCGCCTTTAAATGGTAATGATTTACAAAAATTAGGCTATAAACCTAGTCGAGCTTTTAAGGAAATGCTTGATGATTTGTTAGCTGCTACTTTAGATGATGTTGTTAATGATAGAGTTAGTGCTGAGGCGTTTTTAAGTCAAAAATATCCACTGTAAATATATTGTCATGCTGAGGCACATAAAGCGGAGCTTTTCCCATAGGGTAGCATCTAGTATGTATTGTAACGAATCACTATAATAAAGCATCTTAATAAACATCGAAACTTTAGAGATTCTACCCTACCGATAAACTACCCTACGGGAAAACTTAGTTTACGTTTACGTTTACGCTACTAATGACAATTATATTTTTATAAAATAAGCATACTCTTGGAGGCTAAAGCGTGTTAGTTTGGCAAGTTAATTTTTATCGTCGTCCTCAAAATCATGAGCAGTTGTGGGATTTGTTGATTTGTGATACTCGCGGTAATTTTAAATATGAAGCTTCTTGTCCTCAGTCGCAAGCTAATTCTAATTGGCTGACTTCACAGTTTGAGTTGGCGTGCGCTTCGGGTATGCCTGATAAAATACAGGTGTTTCGTCCCCAATCTCTAAGTTTAGTTGAAACTGCTGCACGGAATTTAAATATAGAGGTCGAAGCAACTCGTCGTACAACAGCTTTGAAACAGTGGTTGAAAGATAAATCTTATCCTGTTGAATTAGAAAAGTTACCCCCAGTTCCTTTACCTGATAATCTTTTAGGAGATAAATGGCGATTTGCTTCGCTTCCTGCTGGTGATGTTGAAGAGTTTCGTCAACGTCGTATTCCTATTGTTGATTTTCCTGATTTTCTTCTTCCTTTTAATTTGGGTTTAGCATCAACTCAACTTATTCCTGGTGTTGTTATTTATGGTGGTAAACAGTCGATGCGGTTAGCACGTTGGTTACAAGAATCACGTCCTGCTTATTTAAATTATATTGCAGGGGCGCCGGATGGTTTGATACTTGAAGCTGGTTTAGTTGATAGATGGGTCATTGTGACCTTCGATGATAACGAAGTTAAAATTGCCGCTCAAAGTTATGAACAGCGAAAACAACAAAGCAAAGGGTTACATTTTTTACTCGTTCAACCAGATGATTCTGGGATGACATATAGTGGTATTTGGTTATTATCGATGGGTTAGGCACCCCGCCTGACCTATAAAATAACATTAAGCTATATAAAGTAATATTACAAAAAAGATATAATTTAATGAAAATTTGTAGCAAATCAAAAATAATCAAAAAAAATATTTCAATAAAATAAATAACTGTTAGTCTAGAACACATAATCAAACTCAAAACCTCCAAAAGATATCTTTTTTGGAGCAATTTTGATTAGCTTCAATGGCTATGGCTGCGAACCCTTATATTTCTGGTGTCTCGTAAGTGGGTATATGCAACATTCAAAAAATCTAACAAAATATTATTTGTGCTGTGCTGTAATTCTTTCGTCAGCAATAATAAGCGGTTGTGGCGCCAAGAAACCATCAGCGAATGCTGCGGGTAGACCCCCTGCGGCCTTAGTAAAATTACAGCGCGTTGAAACTTCGACAGTCGAAAATAGTACAGAATTTGTAGGAACACTTGAAGCAAAGCAACGTGTTTCGTTAAAACCGCAAATTAGCGGACGTATAGTACAAGTGACTGTAGCTCAAGGTAACTTCGTTAAACAGGGGACACCTATAATACAGTTACGTCCAGAAAGAAGCAGAGCGTCGGTAGATGCAGCTATAGCTTCGGTAAATTCCCAAAGGGGAACTTTAGAAAATGCAACTGCACAAGTACGCGCTAGTGAAGCAGAAATTAAGCAGCGTGCAGCAGAAATTAAACGCTATCAAGCAGATATTGTTAATCGTAACAGCGATGTTGAACTTGCCAATATTAACTATAAGCGTTCAGAAGAACTAGCATCAGCAGGCGCCGTTGCAAGGCAAAATTTAGATGAACGACGTGCCCAACGTAATAGTGCTATTGCTGCACGTGAAGCTGCGATACAATCACTTGCATCAGCACAAAGCGCATTACAACAAGCGCAGTCACAGTGGAGAGGTGCGGTTGCTTTAGTCAAACAAAATGAGTCACAACTAAAACGCGCTCAAGCTGAAACTGCTGTGCAGGTGGAAGACTTAAGCTATAACCGAGTGGTTGCTCCTGTAAGTGGTGTCGTTGGTGATGTACCTGTCCGTGTTGGTGATTTAGTTAATGTAGGTGATTCAGTTACGAGTATTATTCAGAATGATGAACTAGATTTACGTATTCCAGTACCTATAAATTTATCTGGACAACTACGTCGAGGACTACCAGTTGCTCTAATAGACCCAAACTCAGGAACACAAATATCACGAGGCAGTGTTAACTTTATTGCTCCACAAGTGAGTTCAGGAGACCAAGCAGTTTTAACTAAAGCGCGTTTTCCCAATAGTGACCAAAAATTACGCGATGGGCAATATGTACGTGCGCGAATAATTTGGAGTCAAGGTGCTGGTGTGAAAGTACCTGCTGTTGCAGTATCTCGCATTGGTGCCCAAGATTTTGTTTTTGTCGCCGAATCTGAGACCAAAGATGGAAAATCACAAATGGTAGCACGGCAAAAACCAGTCAAACTCGGTGTAATGCAAGGACAAGATTATCAACTCGTTTCAGGCATACAACCCGGAGAGAACTTAATTGTATCAGGTATTCAAAGCTTGACTAACGGGGCGCCTATCAAGCCTG
This sequence comes from Calothrix sp. HK-06, assembly GCF_001904745.1. GTDB lineage: Bacteria > Cyanobacteriota > Cyanobacteriia > Cyanobacteriales > Nostocaceae > Dulcicalothrix. The sequence goes on along the minus strand of NZ_MRCD01000048.1, from coordinate 41,236 downwards.
CTGCAACTCAAACTGCCTCTCTATAGAGTAATGAGTGCTGAGTTAGGGAAAAAGAATTGAGTTAAGAACTCCGTTCCTCATAACTCCTAACTCATTAACTTAGTAGAGACACGATTAATTGCGTCTCTACGAAGCACTCAGCACTCAACACGAGCGCACTTTCAACTCTTCTAAACCCATGAGTATTTCACAAAACTTTATTAAGCGACCTGTTCTCACAACAGTCTGTACCATCTTAATTATTTTAGTTGGTGGTATTTGTATTCCGCTGCTTCCTCTTGATAAGTTGCCTCAACTGGCATTAAAGCAAGTAACAGTTACAGCAAACTATCTGGGAACTGATGCGAAGACCGCTGAAGAAAATGTGACAACAGTATTGGAACGTCAAATCAACGGTACGGAAAAAGTTGTTTACATGTCGTCGCAAACGACAAACAACGGTGATACATCAATTAATGTATCTTTTCCTACAGATATAGATAGGAACACAGCACAGGTATTGGTACAAAATAACGTAGCGGTGGCTGCGTCTCAGTTACCTGTCGAAGTGAACCAAACTGGCGTAATTACTCAAAAGCAGTCACCAACAATTACGATTGCTTACGCGATTTCATCAGAAAAAGACAAGAGCGGAAAATTTCTTTACGACAACGTTTTTTTGAGTAACTATGTAGACCGTTTTGTTCTTGATGAAATCAAACGAATTGAGGGGGTAGGAAGCGCGCGAATTGTTGGTGAACGTAAGTACGCGATGCGAATCTGGTTAAACCCATCATCATTAGCAGCACGTGGTGTTACCGCACAAGATGTTACTAATGCCATCAGCGAACAAAATATCCAAGTTGGTGCTGGACGTATTGGACAACAACCGACTCCAAGTACGCAGCAGTTTGAAATTGCTTTGCGGGCAGTTGGAAGGTTTACAACGCCACAAGAAGCTGAAGATATAGTAGTTAAAGTTGGACAAGATGGTACATTAACTCGCGTTCGAGATGTTGGACGAGCGGAAGTCGGCGCCCAAGATTACAGTACAACAAATATATTTGATAATGCTCCTGCTGTTGCGCTATTAGTTAACCAACTCCCTGGTACTAATGCTTGGAATACTGCGGGGTTAGTTAAAGCAAGAATGGCAGAGTTATCAAAGAATTTCCCACCTGGATTAATAGCTACAGTTGCACTAGATAATACTGAGTTCGTTGCTGCTTCCCTTGATGAGGCATTTAAAACACTGTTAGAAGCAGTGTTACTTGTATTTTTGGTTATCTTTATATTTTTACAGGATTGGAGAACAACTGTTATTCCGTCAATTGCCATACCTGTATCTTTAATTGGTACGATGGCATTTGCTTATGCATTTGGGTTTACACTCAATCAATTAACTTTGTTCGGGGTAATTTTAGCAACAGGCTTAGTAGTAGATGACGGGATTATTATTGTAGAAGCCATTGCTTTAAAGCTTGCTCAAGGAATGAAACCTTTACAAGCTGCCTTAGACTCAATGGGAGAATTAACGGGGGCAGTAATTGCTACATCATTAGTATTAATGGCAGTGTTTATACCTGTATCGTTCTTTCCAGGCACTACGGGTATTGTTTATAAGCAATTTGCGCTGATTATTGCTTTTTCAATTTTACTTTCGACTTTCAACGCTCTGACATTCTCTCCTGCAATGGGCGCCTTACTCATGCGTCCGGTTCAAGAAGCACATGGCCCAATTGCTGCATTATTTAGATGGTTCAATCGATTCTTTGATTGGGTTAAAGGTGGATACGCTAGTATAGTTGTTTTTTTAATCAAGATTCGTTTACTTGTCGTTCCCATTTTTATTGCTGGGTTAGTTGCTTCAGCATGGATATATATGGTAACTCCCCAAGGCTTTATTCCAGAAGAAGACCAAGGTTACTTTTTCATTATTGGTGAATCACCTCCAGGAGTATCATTGAATTACACCAATGGTATCGTTGAAAACGTCCAAAAAATCGTGCGTAAATTTCCTGAAGTTGAACACGTTAATGGTTTAGCCGGATTTGGATTTGAAGGAAACGCAACTAATAAATCTCTCTTCTTTGTTAAGTTAAAACACTGGGAAGAACGTAAAAAAGCTAACGAATCAGTTTTTGGTATAACTGGTGCTATCAACAAGGAACTTGCATCAAAAATTTCTGGTGCCCGCTTAATTGCGGTTAATGCACCTCCTGTAGATGGTCTAGGAAGTTCAGGTGGTTTGGAATTTTTCATCCAAAACAAAGCAGCGCTCCCAATGGAAACACTCATCGATAATTCGCAAAAATTCATTGATGCTGCTCGTAAACGTCCAGAGTTAGCTGGAGTATTCACACAATTTACAAGTAATACTCCCATGATGCAAATTGCCATCGACCGTAACCAAGCCAAAGCCCAAAATATTGCTATTAACGATATTTTTAGTACGATGCAAACCTATCTTGGCGCCCGTTACGTCAATCAATATGTACTAGGAGGACAACTTTATCGTGTTTATGCTCAAGCTGAAGGAGAGTTTCGCTCTAACCCTGATGCTTTAAATAGTTTATATGTACGCTCGCGCGACAACAAAATGATTCCTCTCACCAGTGTCGTCAAAGCCGAACGTATAAACTACCCACCAATTATTACGCACTACAACATCTATCCTGCTATTAAAGTTCAAGCTAGTCCCGCACCTGGTTTTAGTACCGGACAAGCGATGGTAGCAATGGAGGAAGTTGCCGCACAAGCACTACAACCTGGGTTTGGATACGAATGGACAGGTACCGCATTTCAAGAACGTTCAGGTGGTGGCGCCGCTCCCATTATTTTTGGTTTAGCTTTCGTAATGGTATTTCTAGTTCTGGCTGCTCAGTACGAAAGTTATGTAGACCCAACTATCATTATGTTGACCGTACCATTAGCAATTCTTGGTGCTTTAGGTGCAATTCAATTTCGCGCTAATTTCTTGCAAGCAGGTGGTGTATATCCAGTTGTTAACAATAATATCTACGCTCAAGTGGCGTTAGTAATGCTTATTGGTTTAGCTTCTAAAAACGCAATTTTAATCGTTGAATTCGCAAACCAACTACACGAAATTGGTATGAGCGTTAAACAATCTGCTATTCGCGCAGCAGAAGATAGGTTACGCCCAATCTTAATGACTGCATTTTCAGGTTTAGTAGGATTTTGGCCCCTAGTAATTGCCAAAGGTGCAGGCGCCATGAGTCGCTGGTCACTAGGAACAGCTTTATTCGGTGGTTATTTAATATCCACAGTTTTAAGCTTGTTTTTAGTACCAGTACTGTATGTAGTAATTAAAGATATAGAACACCGCTTCTTAACACCCAACAAAACCGACAAACCCAAAAAATCCAAGCAATCTAAACCCGAACCTGCCGTTGTTGCCTCTCAAAGCGATAAGGCGCCGAACCTAAATATCTCCACGCAGCACGAATAAACTCTCTATTGCCATTCTGAGCATTTAAATTGTCATTCTGAGCGTAGCGAAGAATCTAAATATCTACATATATAACGAGATGCTTCACTACGTTCAGCATGACATCATCATTAGTTCAGCATCACATCAAAATACAAAAATTCTCTAACCACTTATACCATGCTCAAAAAATTATTTTACAACTGGACATTTGACGATTGGATGAATCACATTTTATTCTCACTCGCAGTAATCTTGCTAATTCATTCCTTCTTCTTTCACGGCTAAAAAAACCGGGTTTCTTTCGACTAAGCAAAACAATCTCAAACTTAATAAAAAGAAACCCGGTTTCTCAGTAAACATTATAATAATTTGATTCATATGATATGAATTAACTTACCTAAAATAACTTTTACAAATACTACAATAATTAGTCAATACAAGGGCAAAGATTATTATGGCTGAAGATAACATTCAATTACAAAACCGTATTGTAGAACTTGAGGCAAAAGTCGCATATCTGGAAACGACTTTATTACTCATGCCAGATGTGTATAGATTCCAACACTTACAAAAATTACTTGCAGCAGGTGATTTTCGTGAGGCTGATCAAGAAACGATTCGAGTTATGCTCAGTATAACTGGCGCCGACAGTTTAGAAACAATTACACCAAACGACGTGCGTGCCTTCCCCTGTAATCAACTGCAAACAATTGATAAACTCTGGACAACTTACAGTCAAGGTAAATTTGGTTTCAGTATTCAAGCTCATATGTACCAAGAAGTCGGTGGCAGCATTGATACTACTATTGCCCAGGATAATAGCATCATTGAAAAATTAGGCTTATTAAATGGATGGCGCCTAAATAATAAATGGCAAAAATGCGATGAACTAGATTACACACTAAATGCACCAAAAGGATGTCACCCATCACGCTGGTGGAATTCTCCTTTTGGCTCAAAAATGACCAATTATTTCTTTAACAGGCTAATTACCTGCTCTCTTTAACTAATATTACTCTTCTTGTTGCATTTGGAGTTCACGCACGCACTCTTGAGCTACTCCAACTGCAAATCCTATTCCTGCACCTATTAGTACGTATTTATTATGCAGATTATGATAGTACTCGCTCTCAAATCTTAATTGATTGAAATCGTTTTGACCAATTCGGGCGCCTGCCAATCCAATTACAGAACCAGCCAATGCAGTCAAAATACCTGAAAGCATAATCATTTTTACATTCATAACGACCTCCAATCGAAGCTAAATTTTATTCTGCTTATAGTTGTATTTTCTCAAGCTTTCATGCAATGGTAATGTATTGCAACATTTTTTAAAATTCGCATAATAACTATTAACTGTTGTTTTACATACTTTAAATCAATCTAATTAAGGTTTTTCTATTGTTATGTCACAATCATTTAAGTTCTGTTTAATTAGCATAGTTATTTTTATAACTTTGACATCAACTTTTTTTGACTGGCATTGGGGTGGTATTGCCATATCTGGTTTTTTATTAATCTACATATCTAAGGGTATACGAAGCATACGTTAATTATAGCTCTCTGCGCTCTCTGCATCTCTGTGGTAAACAATTGAAGTCTTTTATATTACCACAGAGACACAGAGTACATGAAGAATATTTTTTTATATAGAGATTTTAAAGTATTTGTATAGTTTTACAAAAAATATTTCAGTATAAATATTGAGTTAATTAAGTCAAACAGAGTAGACGTATTAGTTCAGCATGGGATATTACTGAGAAAGCTAGCTGGTATTCTTTCATCTTGAATTTTAATTAGATAATGAACATTATTTACTGGTTTAAAATGCTTGTTTATGCATTGATTAGATTGAATCGCACTCTTTTAAAATTTCGACAGTTTCGATTCGACGCTTCGATGAATTTACCAACTCCAACCTAAACTCTCCAGTGCAAATTACATCTGAACGCGACGGTACTTATATTTTGCTGACATCGCAGCAGATATAATTAGCCGTTGACGCCCAGAGCAATCAACATAAATATTATTTCAGATATTTATCGCACCAATTTACCATTTCCCAAAGTGTATGACCCACGGCTTCGTGCGACCGATAGCCGTGGTCTTCATACGGTAAAACTACATAGCGCACTGTTGCACCTAAACCTTTGAGTGCTTCATAAAGTCGTTCGGTTTGCAAAGGATATGTACCTGGATTACTATCTTTTTCTCCGTGTATTAATAGTAGAGGCGCCTTAATTTTATTTGCATGGGTAAATGGTGACATATTATTATACGTGTCCGACGCTTCCCAGTAATTTCGTTGTTCTCCTTGAAATCCAAACGGTGTTAGTGTTCTGTTATACGCTCCACTTTTAGCAATGCCAATTTTAAATAAATTTGTATGTGCTAGTAAATTTACTGTTGTAAAAGCTCCATACGAGTGACCACCAATACCAATGCGATTGGGGTCGGCAATACCACGTTTAACTACATAATCTACAGCAGCTTCGGCGCCTGCAATTAATTGTTCAACATAAGTATCATTCGGTTCGGTGTTACCTTCTCCAACAATTGGAATAGTTGGCCCAGAAAGAATTGCATAACCTTGGGTGAGTAAAAACAATACCGAGTCACGCATTGGACGACTAAAGGTGTTAGTTGCGGTTGTTACCTGCCCTGCAAATTCACGGTCTTTAAACTCTTCTGGATATACCCAAAAAACAAAAGGTAAGGTGCCATCACGATTAACATCGTAGTTAGGTGGTAAATATAACGTTGCTGATAGTTTAACTCCATCTGCACGCTCATACTGCACCAGTTCTTTTTGAAGCTGTGCCAGTTGTGGTGCTGGGTCTTGATAATTTGTTAACAAGACAGGCTCAGTGTTACCATTTTTAAGATAGTAATTTGGTGGTTCGGTTTGAGACTGGCGCCTAGTTATTAATGTTTGTGCTTCTGAGTCTAATATATCAACTACTGCCTCAAAGTAAGGGTCTTCACACTGCCATAATCGTATTCGTTGCTTTGTATCCAAATTAAATTTATCTAAAAATGGATATACTCCAAATGGAGAGGTGCCTCGAGCATTTAGATATATACTACTTCCATCTTCGGTAAATCTAATTACATCACGACCATATTTTCCGTGTATCGAAATGGGAACACCTGGGTCATTGTACTTGTCTTCAAAGCTACGGTCAAAAAGTAATTTTGCGGGTGTTTCGCTATTTTGCGGATTGATACGCCAAACACGTTGTTTACGACTATCGAACCACTTTTCCCAAACTAAAGCAACATCTTCACGTCCCCAGGCTACATGTTGAAATCGATACTCAGATTGCCAAAGTTGTTTTGGTTCTTTATCGAAAGGTGCATCTAGTACAAATAACGCATCTCGATAATTAACATCCTGCGTTGGGTCTCCCTCATCTAAAGCTTCAACCCAATATAGTACACAAGCTTGGTCGGGGCGCCAAAAAACTCGTCGTTTCCCAGGTCGGACTGCATCAAATTTAATCGAAATATTGTCAGCAAGGGGTAAATCAGCAATTTCACGAACCAACTCACCGTTTGCATTGAGTATTTCAATACGTTTAGGAAAATAAGATGCTGGTAATTGATACGAAAATGGTCTATGTAAAGTTGTTAATAAGATATAATTACCATCCGGTGAAGGTCGAGCTTCATCTATTAGACGAGGGGAAATTATCTGCGTACTTTTACCATCTAAAGTCACTTTATTCAAACTTGAAGATATGTAATATTCAAATAAATTTTCGTCGTGGGGACTTTCGAGTAAGTTAGTGTAAGTACGGCTGGGAGTTTTTCTACCTAAATTCTCCTCTATCATTGGCGCCGTTGGAATCGGCGATTTTATTGGGGCTTCACCCCGCTCCGCACAAATAAATTTACATATTAATGTATCATTCGATAACCAACGGTGTGGCGCCCCATATGCAGCATTCAATATTGGCTCTGTTAAACGCTTTGTATTTAACGTTGCAAGCTCAACTACCCAAAGTTCTAACCCAGAAGTCGTAGTGATTGTAAACGCTAATTTTTCACCGTCTGGCGCCCACTTCAAAAAACTAATCCGAGGATTTTCTGGCAGTGATATATCATTAAAAGTTGTGGAGCAAACAGCCTTTATTTTTATACTGTGGTATTGATTATAACGGAACGGTGCATTAGTACGTGGATTTAATAAAAATCCAGCCAGTGGTATTTGCGGTTCAGCTAATTCTGCAATTGAAGAAAGTAATGGCTGTTCTAACTCAACCAACCATTGTTGGTTAGGAGATAGCAATACCGTTGTTGGTGGTGGTGCATCTAAAATTTGATTGATTGGTGGAGGTGGTGATTGCCAAGTAGGTGCTGTCATATGTTAATTAAGGGGAAAGAGGAAAGTGAAAAGAAAAATAACAATGGATAAAAAGGAAATGGGAAGAGATGAAGTGAAGTTTATTATCATCCCTCATCTCTACCCTTTTCCCAAAACCTAACTTCTTACTTCCCTTTTGGCGGTTTACTTGTGACACCTTTTTCGTAAGTTAATGTGTAGACACCTTGCGTATGTAACACTCGGTACCATAATCTTGCTTGAGTACCCGTTGAGAGCATTTTACTTACTGTCGCTTTTGCGATTTTAAATTGCTCTTCATCCAATCCATCACCATACAAATCACGGACGATTGCATCGACGTGAAAGTGTGTTGTAGGGTTATACCGCATTAATATCAGAATTGCATTCTGAACAGAGTAATCTTGATATTGCGCCAGTAGAGGTATTGTACTTGCTTTTCTGGATATGTGAAGCTTGGGAATATCAGAGATGTCTGGTTTGGGCGGTTTCGCGGCTAGATTGCTCGTAGCTGCTCCTGGAGCAGCGCCAACAGTCGAAGTTGGGGATGCCGTTTCTATAATTGGTGAGGCAGCAGTCTCATAATGATGTCGATTAAGTTGACTCAGACTATCCTGAAGGTATGCTTGAGTAGAAGATAAACTAGATAACCGACCTAAAGGATGATACATCTGGTCTTCTTGGGCATAACCTGATATTAGACCATCTAGAGAATTAATCTGATGTCGGATGAAAGACAATCGCCGCTCTAAATCAACTGCCTCCAGTATGTAGCGGTCGCGTTCTGCCGACAGCAAACTTAGCATCTCAGGTGAATCAGTCATAGTAGTAGTTACCTAATTTCAAAGGAATAAAACAAAGTGGAAACTAAGGAAATTTTTGTTAAGGCTCATGTTCGTATCATTCGACAAAAACTGTACCGCTTCGTCTGCAAAGAATGCAACTTAGTAGCAGAGCGGATTTGTTTTCCCTCACAACCACTCTATTGCGAAACATGCCGACCGCCAAAACAAAAAGTTGAAAAACCTTCATCTGAAGCAGTTGTTAAAGCTAAAACCACCAAGAGAAAGCCTCCAGCTAAACAGCCTCGCACCGGAGTTGCCAAGACAACTACAAGAGCAAAAAAAGCTGCTTCTGCCAAATGATATTAAATTTTCACTCCTACTGACAAATCTACGCTTACAACCAATTATGTAAGCTGATTGCGTCTCTAACCCAGAATGTCTGTCAATTTCAATCGTCTTAACACGAAAATTAATAGACTGTTATTGAGTTGACTGACAATCATTCATAAAAGCTCCAGAAGCTGAGGAAAGCACACGTCAACCTAGCTTCTGCACCTTTCTAACTAGAACAACATCAACCTTCAGTATGATGAACTACAAACATACTCATTTCCAAATTAGCAGATACTATTGCATATCATTTAAATAACGTAAGAGATGTAAATAATTGTAAACAAATTTTTATGTTACGTGTTGTAGTATAAAACGTAATCAAGCATGACTTAAATTTATTTCGATAATTAGTACCAGTAAAATGTATTCTGCATTACTATTATTTACTGGAGTTTTAACAAAATTATGCTAGAAATTTATCCGCTATAATCATTGCATAGGTAGGGTTACAGGGATTTAACTAAAATTCATTTACATTAACTTAAAACAATATTTAAAGTAATTTAACAGTTAGATAAGATACTTGTTAAATAAATAACATTATTATTAACGAAATTATAAAGTTTTTAAGGCAATTTCATGAATAGCGAAAATATGGTTTACCACTGTTGCCCAACAGGGCTTCTTGACGGTGGTGTTGGAACCTACGTGAATTCGTTGTTAAACTTTAAAATATCTGGGGGTCATTTTGTTGATGGTTGTGGAAGTCGGCGCCCAGAAAACATCATCCGAGCATTTCGTTGGTCATTTTCGTTCTTATAAATTCTCCAAAAGCGCAAAATTCCTGTGATTGCTTACAGTGACTTTAGTATTCAACTTGACATTGCTGGAGACGGGTGGGACAAACAGCGACTCGAAAAATTAGCGTATCAAATGGGATTAAATAACCGCATAGTTTGGCATGGCTGGTGTAAAGGTGAAAAATTAGAAAAACTTTATAATCAGTCCTCCGCTGTAATTTTTCCTAGTGTTTGGCACGAACCAGCAGGATTAATTACGCTTGAAGCTTACGCACGCTATCGTCCTATAATTGCTAGCGCTGTTGATGGAATTCCAGAACATGTGCGGAAAGAAACGGGTATTGTTGTAGAATCGAACAATATTGACCAACTTGCAGGCGCCATTAGCGATTTATCTAATGATTATCAAAAAAGTCGTGTCCTAGGGGAACAAGGACATGCACTGCTCATGCAAGAACTTACACTCGAAATTCATACTCAACGACTGCAACGAATTTACGACTAGAAAACAGGTGACAGTCTTCTTCAGTTTCGTCCAAGCAAAACTTTTAGTATAGAGTTAAAAAATATCAGACTCAATATTCAAGACGAGTATTTAAAAAGATTATGGTGCGATAGTGAATAAGAGTGATATTATTAAGAACTGTTTCGCCTGTCTCACACAATGAACGCCTGTTTATATGTCTGATACTCAGATTACAGCATCCGCAAACGGGAAAAATCACATGCTGCCACAAATGAATAGTCAAAATACTATTCGCATTCGAGGTGCGAGGCAGCATAATTTGAAGGATGTTGACTTGGAAATACCCAGAGACAAACTCATTGTGTTTACTGGAGTATCCGGTTCGGGAAAATCATCATTAGCATTTGATACCATTTTTGCTGAAGGACAGCGCCGCTACGTTGAATCTTTGAGCGCTTATGCACGTCAATTTTTGGGACAATTAAATAAACCCGATGTTGAAGCTATTGAGGGTTTAAGTCCAGCAATTTCCATTGACCAAAAGTCTACATCGCACAATCCTCGCTCTACAGTTGGTACTGTAACTGAGATTTACGATTACATGCGATTGTTGTTTGGACGTGCAGGGCAACCCCATTGTCCAATTTGTGACCGAAATATTGCACCCCAAACTATCGATGAAATGGTCGATAGAATTATGGAGTTACCCGACCGTACCAAATTTCAAATTCTTGCACCTGTCGTTCGTGGTAAAAAAGGTACCCACAAAAAATTATTATCAAGTTTAGCATCACAAGGATTTGTTCGTGTTCGTATTAATAGTGAAGTACGTGAACTCTCTGATTCGATAGATTTAGATAAAAATTTTACACATACTATAGAAGTAGTTATTGACCGTCTAATTAAAAAAGATGGACTACAAGAGCGTCTAGTAGACTCACTTGCTACAGGTCTCAAACTTTCAGAAGGTATAATAGCAATATTATACACGCCCATATATAGTGATAATACTGAAGATGAGGAAATAGTTTTCTCTGAAAACTTCGCTTGTCCTGAACACGGTGCAGTCATGGATGAACTATCACCGCGTTTATTTTCTTTTAACTCACCTTACGGCGCCTGTCAAAATTGTCATGGACTCGGCACATTAAGAAGATTTTCGCCCGAATTAGTGATTCCAAACCCAGAGGCGCCTGTTTATGCAGCAATAGCACCTTGGTCAGAGAAAGAAAATTCTTATTATTTAGAATTACTATACAGTTTAGGAAAAGCACATAACTTTGAGCTACAAACTCAGTGGTGTAAGCTTGAAGACGAACAGCGCTCCATTCTATTAAACGGTGAGACAGTAGAAAAAGGAGATAAAACGCCTCATTTTCGAGGTATTATTCCGATTTTGCAGCGTCAGTACGAAGGTGGTTCCGAGCTAGTAAAACAAAAATTAGAGCAATATTTAGTAGACCAACCTTGTCCGGTTTGCCACGGAAAACGCTTAAAACCCGAAGCTTTATCAGTACGTTTAGGACAACATCGAATTTTAGATTTGACGAGTGTATCAATACGTGACTGTCAAGTACGTATTGATGAGTTAAAATTAAATCCACGTCAAGCTCAAATTGCGGACTTAGTACTGCGTGAAATCAAAGCACGTTTACAATTCCTTTTAGATGTGGGTTTAGATTACCTCACCCTTGACCGTCCAGCAATGACCCTTTCTGGTGGAGAAGCACAGCGTATTCGACTGGCAACCCAAATTGGTTCAGGTCTAACAGGTGTACTATATGTCTTAGATGAACCTAGTATCGGTTTACATCAACGCGATAACGGGCGCCTGTTACGAACACTAAATCGATTGCGTGATTTAGGCAACACATTAATAGTTGTCGAACACGACGAAGAAACAATTCGAGCAGCAGATTATGTGGTTGACATCGGCCCAGGTGCAGGTTTGCATGGAGGTAACATTGTCGCACAAGGTAATTTACAAGCATTACTAGATGCAGACGACTCACTAACAGGAGCATATCTATCAGGACGCAAAGTAATTGAAACCCCAGGAAAGCGACGTGAAGGCAACGGGTTAAATTTAATCATTAAAAATGCCTGTCGTAACAATTTAAAAAATATCACCGTCGAAATACCTCTTGGTAAGCTTGTTTCGGTAACAGGTGTATCTGGTTCAGGAAAATCAACATTAATTAACGAAATACTTTATCCAGCGCTACAACACCATATAACTAAGAGAGTTCCATCTCCCAAAGATGTAGATGGCATTCAAGGGTTGAGCGCAATAGATAAAGCCATAGTTATCGACCAATCACCAATTGGTCGTACACCACGCTCAAACCCTGCAACTTACACAGGTGTTTTCGATGTTATCCGTGACGTATTTTGTCAAACCGTCGAAGCAAAAGCACGTGGTTACAAAGCTGGACAATTTTCGTTTAACGTCAAAGGGGGACGTTGCGAAGCTTGTAGTGGGCAAGGGGTAAACGTCATTGAAATGAACTTTTTACCTGACGTTTACGTTCAGTGCGAAGTTTGTAAAGGCGCCAGATACAATCGCGAAACCCTGCAAGTAAAATATAAAAATAAATCAATTGCCGACGTTCTCAACATGACTGTAGAGGAAAGTTTAGAATTTTTCCAAAACATTCCCAAAGCAGTAGTGAGACTACAAACCCTAGTAGACGTAGGTTTAGGTTACGTTCGACTCGGACAACCAGCCACAACATTATCGGGTGGTGAAGCACAACGAGTCAAATTAGCAACTGAACTGTCTCGACGTGCAACAGGCAAAACACTTTATTTAATCGACGAACCAACAACTGGTTTATCATTCTACGACGTACATAAATTACTAGATGTACTACAAAGACTAGTAGATAAAGGCAACTCCGTCTTATTAATCGAACATAACCTAGATGTTATTCGTTGTTCCGACTGGGTAATAGACCTAGGGCCCGAAGGAGGAGACAAAGGAGGGGAATTAATAGTAGTAGGAACACCCGAAGATGTTGCCAAAAACGATTTATCACACACCGGGTATTACTTAAAACAAGTGCTAAAACATTACCCAGCTACAATCACAAAATAATCCAAACTTTAATCCCCCCAACCCCCCTTAATAAGGGGGCTAAAAATCATCATTTTCTCACCTATCAAAAAGGCTAAAAACCCTCTTGTCCCCCCCTTATTAAGGGGAGTTAGGGGGGATTTTTAAAGGTAATAATCTAATTTGATACTTTCCAAATATTCTCTAAATATTCTCTAAATAGTCAATTCTTCTCCCCGTGCGGCAACAATACGCACTATCATCACTACAACAAGTAAAGTCAACAATGGCAAAGCAATAAATGGTGATTTAGTTAATCTCAAAATATATTCAGCAACCAAACCCAACCACAAAAAATGCATACCTGTAGTATGTAAAATTTGCCAATTACGCTTACCTAAATATTTAGCAGGTCTTTCAAAAGACGTTATAGTCATGGCAAATAATAATATATACCCAATTGTTCCCAACGGGTCAATTCCTGGCGCCAATCCTGCCGTAACATACCATAATCCTAACAACGCAAAAGCATGATAGGTATGCGATACAGCCATAGATAAACCGAGATACCGACGATTTCTAATCAACCAACTTGATATTGGACTCGACCAAAGTTTACGAAGTGAAGACGCAACCAAAGCACTCAAGAACAATAATAAAGACGTTCGACCAGTAGTACGAATCATCATTCGCATAGCTGACTCGTTCATACCCTGTAACAATATAATCGTAACTATCATTAAACCAACAAACAACGTAGTAAACCCAACAAGGCGCCATTTTTGTAAATATGTACCTATCATGCCAAAATACCTACATATACTCTGATAGGTAGTAAGTGTAAAAAATCTATATAACTAGCGTCTTGCCTATTCTTCTAAAAAATGTTTTAAACTTATGAATCTAAAGTAAATCTCTGTAAACTTTAGGTGTAAGCTGAGTATATTGTTTAAAAACTCTAGTGAAGTGGCTTTGATTTTGAAAACCAACTTGCAAAGCAACTTCAACTAATGTTAAATGAGTTTGTCTAAGCAACTGCTTGGCTTTATCAATACGACATTGCATCACATACTGATGTGGCGTAACTCCCATTGAGTGTTTAAACAAACTAGCGAAATAAGTAGGACTAATGCAAACTACACCTGCTAATTCCTGAAGCGTTAAATTATTTTCTATGTGTGTTCTAATATACTCAATTACTTGATGAAGCTTATATTTCGGCAACCCATCTGTATATTGCTTCATTTCAAGACTACGCGAACAATATCTCCTCAGTAAATGTACTGTTAAAGCAGTCGTCATTGATTCAACATACAGCCTACTACTGGCGCCACCAATTTTAATTTCTGCCATCATTGCAAGTCCCATCTGCTCTATCAATGGGTCACTTACTTGTAATTGTCGCACCAGTTCTATATCAGAACTACCAAAATTAGCAGCAGCGTCTCTAAGTATGTCACGGTTTAAAAATAACTCAAGCAAAGGTGTTTCTCTATCAAGCTGCGTCCGAGGAAAAACCTGTGTCGATGGAATAATAATAATGTCACCTTTGGCATATTCGCGATGTTGCCAACGTGCATCCATCATAAAGCTAGCGCAAAAATTATTTAGCGCAATACAAACAAAATCCATCCCAAGCTCAATTTCTGGTGTACAGTCTGCAGGTTCAATCTCATAAATCAAATTTAAGCTGTCCCATCCTAACTCAAAGCTATCAAGCAGATGCAAGTGTTCGGGTGGTTCGTGATTAGCCATAGCTGTTTAGTTTCTTAACTTTATGAAATTTTGATGTAAATTTTGGTAGTAACCAGGATGGCGCTTAAAAGTAAGAGTAATATAATCTTTGAATAACTATCTAGTTATGTCTTGTCATCTTTGGGTTATTTAACAAAAAATTATGGCAAATTCACCTTTTGGGGTGCCATCTCCTCAACTACCTACTTTAATACCTGGAGCGCGCGCTTGGGTAAACGCAGTAGGTTTAATTTTATTACTGCTAGCTTGGCAATATGTACTAACTGAAATATATGAACATATTATCTTACTGATTAACTGGCGCCATGTACCCGTAAGAGTTTGGTACGTGCTGTTACTGCTTGCGTTATTATCTCCAATCGCAGTAGTCGCTTTTGCCCATCATTGGATGCATAGACTATTAGATAACTTTTTTCCCGAAAGCAAACTACCTGAGACAGAAACAGTGCCAGGTACTTTTCCTGGAATTATAAGTTGGTGGCAAGGATTGTTTGGTTGGGTAGCAAAACTAATATCTTCTGCCATTGCCTACACTACCTTAGCTTTATTCTTAACAGACAACGCTCTCTCATATTATTTTCTTAGATTTTTTACAGACGGTTGGAATGTTTGGAGAGTTGTCCCCATCTCATTCAAATTATCATTGCAGCTTTTCTTTATCAATTTGAATACGCCGTTAACCAGCGTTTAATTGCTGCCGCACGAAGATAAACAACGCACTCACATTTAACTCACATTTAGATATACTAACAAAATGATTGATTTAATACTATCGTCGGGATTGACTTATGTAGCGCTCGTTCGTATATGAGTTACACACAAAGGGCAACTGAAGATTTTACCCATTTAGTTAGATTACAACCAAATGCTCATAGTTACTACTATCTAGCTTGTCAACAATATTTACATGGTAATAAAGCTAAAGCGATAAGGAATTTAACGAAATCTATCGATTACAAGTACGAAACAGATTTCATTGAATCTCTTGGCTCCGATATATTCGAGGTATTATCGGGAGGTCATAAATACAACCCATATCCTTCTGACTATATTCGCGGCAACATTTTTTATGAACTTGGTGATGAAGAAGCAGCCTTTGAAAATTATCGAGAAGTAATAGAAATTGAGAATAAAGGTATAACTTTAGTATCTCATAACGATGAGCATGGTTTTTGGGGACGAGGTTTAGCAAAATATCATCAAGGTAATAAAGAAGGTGCTATTGAAGATTTGCAGAAAGCTGCGGAAGTTGCTTTGAAATTTAAAAGCACTGCTTTTCATCAAAGAGTGTCAGATTTACTTACAAAGATTACTTCACAGCATTAATTATCATTATATCTGTAGAGACGTGATTAATCACGTCTCTACATGAACGTACTAAAATTATAAAGTTTTGCTGATTTTGGTAGCATGACTTAGTTACCTGGGAATACTGAAATTAAAGCAAAATACCAGGGAATGCAAATGAATTATGATATAAGTCGCGGCTGGTTTAATGATTTAGCTCGCGTTGATACAGTTCGTCATGAAATTGCTGCAAGACTTGATTCGATAGCACACACGTTAAGTCAAGCTGAGTCTGAGGGTGAGAGAACTTCGGGTAGGTTTGGTTTGGAACCTGAAATCAAACGTCTTTTATCAGAAGCTGAAAATTTGCGTCAAGGTGTTTTTAGATTGCTCGTACTCGGAGACATGAAGCGTGGCAAGAGTACTTTCCTTAACGCTTTACTTGGACAAAATTTGCTTCCTAGCGATGTTAGTCCTTGTACTGCCCTCTTGACTACTATTAAATACGGCGCCCAAGAAAAAGTTACTATTTACTATAACGATGGTAAGGCGCCTGAACAAATAGATTTCCAACAGTTCAAACTACGCTATACTATTGACCCTAACGAAGCCAAAGTTCTGGAAAAAGGTGAACAGTTAGCTTTTCCTGATGTCAGTCATGCAGTTATCGAACATCCCTTACCACTTTTGGGTAAAGGTATTGAGTTTGTAGATAGTCCAGGGTTGAATGATACCGAAGCGCGAAATGAGTTGTCATTAAACTATATATATAACTGTCACGCGATATTATTTGTGTTGAGTGCGTCCCAACCTTGCACCTTGGAAGAACGACGCTATTTACAAAACTATCTCCGAGATAAAGGGTTAAATATCTTTTTTATCGTGAATGGATGGGATAGGGTCAAAGATGGACTAGTTAACCCAGACGATGTTGAAGCATTACAGCTAGCAGAAGAAAGATTGCGTACCTGTTTCCGCAGCAACTTAGCTGAGTACTGTAACCACAATAATAAAGATATTTACCAGCAGCGTGTTTTTGAAGTGTCTGCTCTTAATGCTTTGCGTGCGCGTATTAAAAACCCAAATGCTAATTTAGATGGTACAGGACTACCACCGTTTTTAAATAGTTTGAATCGCTTTTTAGCAAAAGAACGCGCGGTGGCAGAAGTCGAACGCACACGTACAATTGCCAATCAAGTGTATAATCGTTTCTGCGAAGTTATCGACCGTCGCGTTCCACTTTTGGATAACAGTGTCGATGAGTTAAAGCAAAAAATAAATTCGATACAGTCAGATTTTGAGAAATTATCTGATATTAGCAATAGATTTCAACTTGAAATTCGTGATATCCGTGATACTAAAGCCAAAGATATAGCTGATTCTTTTAGAAATTATATATTGAATTTGGAAGCAACGTTTGAAGAAGATTTTATTGCATCGCAGCCTGATTTAGATTATATGCAATTTTTCGATAAAAATAATCGTGCAGTCTTCTATACTTCATTTAAACGTGCTTTTGAACGGTATATGAACGATAGAATAACGGCATGGGAATTTATTTCTAAGCAGGAATTAGCGGTAGTTTTTACACAGTTAGAAGAAAAAGCAGCAAGTTATCGAGCCGAATATGGGCAAATATTAGAAGCGATAAATTGTAAGCTAATTGGCTACCGTTTTTATGCAGTTGGACATACATACAGGTCAAACCAGTTTGAAACTTGGGCTGATACTGTCATGGATGTATTCGGCGCCATTCCCGATACTATGAATAGAGGCATAAATTCCTTTAACTACTTTTGGGTAAGAGTATTTGCAATTGTTGCAGCTTCATTGATACTACAATTTACCACAATTTTATTTGCTGGAATAACGCTACCCGTTTTAGGTGCAATTCTTGGAGGTATTGGAGTTGTAGCGCTGCAAGCTGAATATGTCCGTCGTACATTAATCAATGCTACTAGAAAAGAATTTGCCAAGCACCTACCGCAAATAGCAGAAGAACAATGGCGCCCAATTTTTGAAGGTGTTCAACAATGCTTCAATGATTATGCAAATCTAATTGGTACACGTATCAACTTAGATATAAACTTACGAAAACAGGAGTTAGATAACTTACTAATACAAAAACAATCTCATGAAATTGATATAAAAGCAGAAGCAAAACGCTTAAAAGACCTAGAAATGGAAATTCAACTACAAATCAAACAAATTGACCTTGTACGCGAATCGTTATAAACTTTTCGGTCATACTGAGGAACGTTAACGCAGTTTTCCCGCAGGGTAGCATCTCTCTTATAGTGTCACGCTGAGGAACGTTAACGTAGTTTTCCCGCAGGGTAGCATTTAAAAAGCTTGAAGGTAAAAGAGATTCTAGCCTGCGGCAAATGCTCCGCATTACGCTACGCTCAGAATGACAATTTTTCAAAAAGTTTTGGTCTACCTTGTCTGTCTCTTGTTTTTAGTAATTGGTAAAAAAGAATACTACTGCACAGGCTGTTCGGCCTGTGCTACAGTGTTTAATCTCTACAGGGTTTTAACTTGGGGTAAGCGATACGTTTATGATGGAACTGCTGCCATACTTTTACGAAAATCTCAGCTATTTGTGTCATTTCCGCGCGTGTAAGTCCTGAGTCTATAAGTTGATTATCTTGCCAGCGTCCACGCAATATATTGTTAACAACTGCTAATGCTTGCTCGTATGTTGTGTCTTTAAGACTTCGCAGTGCAGCTTCACAAGAGTCTGCTAACATTACTATTGCCGTTTCCCGTGACTGAGGAATAGGACCATCGTAGGTAAAATCTGCTTCGTTTACTTCTATAAAAGGATTCTCTTTTGCTATTTGCTGTGCTTGATGATAAAAATAAGCAATTTGCATTGTTCCCTGATGTTCGGGAATAAAAGCTTGTATTGCTGTTGGTAATCGGTGTTTACGCGCTATCACTAAACCTTCACTGACATGCTTCTTAATAATTTCTGCACTTAACCAAGGGTCTTTTATCTCGGTATCATGTTTATTGGGTCCCCCCATTTGGTTTTCGATAAATGCTTTGGGGTCATGCATTTTACCAATATCATGATATAAAGTCCCTGCTCTGACTAATTCAACGTTGCACCCAAGTTTACAAGCTGCTGCTTCCGCAAGACTAGAAACGAATAAAGTATGTTGGAATGTTCCTGGAGTTTTCGCTGCAAGACTTTTTAACAGTGGACGGTTAGGATTTGCAAGTTCTGCTAAACGAATTGGAGTTACTAAGTCAAATAGTTGCTCTAAGTAAGAACTTAACCCTAAAGCTACAATGCTCCAACATAATCCTGAACAAGCGAATAACAACGAATTTGTTAATACAGAGTACCATTTACCGACCGATACACCACCAAATATAATTGTCAAAACTAAAAATACACAACCTTGTGTTACTGCTATTCCTATTCCTAACAACGCTAACTCTTCTCGTGAGCGTCGTTTATGTGCCATGTAGCTTCCTAAAAATGCTCCTGTTGCTCCAGCAAATAGTGCAATTTTACTAAATCCAAAGTTTAATGGTAGCAGTACTGTTAATAATCCAATCACTGTAAGACTAATACGAGTTCCGTAAAAGCTGCCTAATAATAATGAAACTGCGCTCCAAGTTGTATAGTAGGTACCCATTGTCAATACTAGTGGTGTACTTAGAGTTAGCAATAAAATTAAAATTCGGTCTCTTGTGCGTTTGAGATATTTTACCCGTTTGTCAACAGATGCAAAAACTAAAATGGCGCCACTAATGGCAGTTGCAAGAAGCAGTAAAGCGACCCAGTTAACTTCACGGTCAATCAAACCATAGCTTTCTAAAACTAAAAGATGCCAATCTGTTATTTTTTCTCCTTGACGAGCAATAATTGCATTTTGTTTGACCTCTACCATGACGGGTTTGACTTCAGCAGCAGCAAGTTCTACATTTGCTTGCGTTTTCGCTCTATCGGTTATTAGGTTTGGTTGCAATACGTTCAATAGCACTTTTGTCGCTAATTGTTGTCCTTCTTTTGGTACCGATGATGATTGAACATTCAATCTTACTGCTTCGGTTAGTACGCTGTTTGGTAAACCAGGTGAAATACCTTGAGCTAACATACGTTCAGCAATTTGTTTAATTAGAATTTGGGTGTTTTTCCAGTCTTCTTCTGTTAAATCTACAAATTTCTCGTTATATACTGCGTTTGGCTGATTAATTATTTGTGAAATTTGAGCTTTGGCGGCTGTATACCTTTGACGTGATAAAGCAATTTTTTGTGTTAATATCAGAACATTTTGCTCTGATGTAGTTAAACGGTAGGTTTCAACTTCTGACAATGCTTGAGTCAAAGCAGTGCTTATAGTTAATTTTGAAGTCGTCTGTGTTTCGATGTCGGCACCTGATACTAAAAGCTTCTGTTGCTGTGGTTTTGCTTTAACACTATAATCATCCACACTTGCTAAGTCGTTATCGGATGTGCTTTTGTTTTCTTCAAGTGCTTGTGAAAACTGCGATTGCTTAGTTGAGTGAACTACGGCAAACCTAAATGCTTCCCATTCATTATTTGATGTCGAACGTAAATAACGTTGCGTAGGTACACTTAAAACAATTGTATCAAAATACGGAAAATAACCAGCCATATTACGAATAATATTCCCTTGTGCCACAATTGTTTCGAGTTTTTGCCCAACCTGATTATTAGCACTTTTATCAATCATCAACACAGGCGCCAACTTTGAGGCAATTGCATCACGCTTAGATTGAGTCGCGTACTTGTTTTCTAACACTTTTGTACTTGGCGCCCGTACTGTCACCTGAGCAGTACTTCCACTTTTGACCAGCGGTTGACTATACCAACTATGCCCAACTACTGCTGTCAACAATATAAGCGCTAAAGCAAAAACTACAGGTGTACGTCTAAATACATCTCTTAGCCGATGAGTATAAACTCGTAGCCCGTGATTTGCTAACTTTGCCACAGTATAAAGCTGAGGTTGAACTATGTATAACTCTTGTAATGCTTCAAATGAACAATTGCGGCGTAGTTTTTTATACCATCGCCGTACTCTTGTCAATCGCTGCGTCAAGGACTGCAAAAATGGCGCTTGTCTCATCAACTATGACCGCAGTGGCTACTTAAGGGATTCAAACAGCACAGTCTTTTACAGAAAATTATCTTACCCATGTGTAATATAATACCACTATTAGTTAAGAATATAAAATTTTCATTAAGAGGCTATATAAAATATTACTAACAGTTGTGAATTTTTGCGCTAATTACAGGACACACTATTTACTTTTGTTTACTTTTTACTAGTCTTTATGTCGAATTTACTGTAATCGAATGATACGAGGAGCTGCATATACTGATAAGTGCGAGCTTTGTTCGAGCAATGGTAAGTAATTGCATAAGTCTTTTCTTGTGCCTTTTTTCGCATCTTGGTTATCAAACTTACATACACCCGACCATATCGCCAAAAGCTCATCAGTTAATTTTAGCATCCGTAAAAACTTATTTTTTCCTGTTTTAGCTGATAAATGCTGTAAATGTTTCATTTGCCAGCTAATTGGTATTCCTAATGCGCTATTATAAGCTCCTGATAAGGCGCCTGTCATTACACTGCTAATATAATAGTCGTGATTATTAAAACTTAATATTTTGCCGTTGAGATTAAGCGATAGCGATAAGCAAAAATCTTCAAGACTTTTAAAAAAAGTATAAAACGCAATTGCGACGACATTAGATAGAGTATTTACTTTATATAGTTCAGTAAATGCTTGCTCCAAGCTAACTTGCTGGTTGAGTAAATTATTTACTGTTTCAAGTTGTTGGGGTGTATTCGTTGGTGTTTCACCAATAAACCTGATAATTTCACTAAAAACAGAAGATTGTGATAATTTTTCATTTAGCGATTGGGCAATTGTATAGCCAATAGCAAGCACAGTGTCTCTAACTATCAAGTTATCACTATGCGTGCGCGATACTTCCAGTAAGTTATATCGAAGCTTCGATAAATCTTCGTGAAAAAATAATATTACTGGTAAAGCTGAAAAAAGCGTATTGAGTAAAACTTGTTGATTTAGACGTGTATCAGCTTGGTTTATCGTACAAAAGGAGTTACTATCGAACTTCCCTTGTGCAATTAAAGTTTTACAACTAAAGGTACTTTCAATATAAGCTTGTCTTATAGTTTCTGGTTTACTGTTCTTTGCCAACTCTAAAGCAAGCAAAGCACCTGCAATAGTTCCTTGGAACCGACTTTTGAGCGTATAGCGCATGGTGTAAATAAAGCTAGGATTATTACGATTCCTAACTATACCTGTAATTAACTTTCCAAATGATACACCAATGCTTGTAAGCCCAGTATATAACTCTGGGCGCCGAAACCGCTAATTTGTCCAATTGCCACAGGAGCAATGTATGAGTGATGACGAAATTCCTCACGACGATAAACGTTGCTGAGATGAACCTCAACAGTAGGAATATTTACGCCAGCTATTGCATCGCGCAAGGCTACACTCGTATGAGTATAAGCTCCAGGATTTATTAATATTCCTTGATGCTTTCCCCAAGAGTCATGGATTTTATCGACCAAATAACCTTCGTGATTTGACTGGAAACAATCGATATTAACCGCTAAATGTCGTGCTTGTTCTTCTAACAAGCGGTTAATGTCGTTTAAACTAAGCGAACCATAAATACCTGGTTCTCGCTGTCCCAGCAGATTTAGGTTTGGTCCGTGCAGTACCAAAATGCTTAAAGTGCGCTGTGCCACGTAGTAAATTTTATTTTTAACGACGACGTGAGCGGTCGTTAACTGGAATCGGAATTAGCTCCGGTTCCGCTTCAGCATCAGGGCCTAGAAGGGCTTCGATTAATTTCCGCCCTAATTCTTTAAGCTTTTCCAGTACCTTCTCTATATAGTCCATCTAACTGACCGCTCCTGAGATAATACCTTAATTTAAGTTAACAGCAAAAGAATAGTAAGGGCAACACATTTTTTATTGGATACGTTGTACATGATTATACACCTACATACGCAACAGCGGAACGAGCCGCGTGTCTCTAAATTTTATTGTGTCACTTTCCCTACTTATAAGAGTATCACATCAACCCCCCAGTCAGCCGCATCTTTCTTGTGATGGGTATTTCGCATTTTTAGTCAATAGGGAATAGACAGTTAGGAAGGGAAAATCACGTTCTCCCTTCCAATCTTTATTTTTTCTTCGCAGTTGCAGTTGATTTAGGTTTCGCTGCTTTTTCGGTTTTAGTGGCCTTGCTAGTAGATTTTGTTGCACTTGCACTTGCAGTTTTTGCTTTGCTGGTTTTGCGTGTGGTTTTAGAAGTAGATGCTTTGCTTGCCAGCAGTTGTACAGCAGTGGCGAGAGTTAAATTTTCTACCGTGTGTCCTTCAGGTATACTCACGTTGGTTTTACCATGTTTGATGTACGGCCCATAAGGACCATCATAAATATTAATCGGTTGCTCGTCTTCAGGATGGGCGCCAAGTTCTTTTAAAGCAGCTTTTGATTTAGTACTGCTAGCTCGTCCTTTTTTTGGTTCGGAGAAAATTTCTAATGCGCGTTCTAATGTCACATCCAAAACGTTATCAGATGCTTTTAGAGAGCGATAGTCTTTACCGTCTTTACCTTGGTCGTGAACAATATAGGGACCAAAACGCCCTAAAGAAGCTTGAATTTTTCCACCGTCAGGATGAGTGCCCAATGTTCTAGGTAAAGCAAGTAAACCGATAGCTATTTCTAGGGTAAGATTTTCTGGTGTAATACCTTTGGGTAAAGATACTTGTTTAGGTTTTGGATTTTCTTCAGATTTATCACCCAACTGAACATAAGGGCCATAAGGACCAATTAGTGTATAAATTGGTTCTCCTGTTTCAGGATGGCGCCCTAAACTTTCGGGTCCTTCGGTTTTTTGTTTAAGCAGAGTTTGTACTTTCTGCGGGTCAAGGTCTGCTGGAGTTAAATCTCTTGGAATAGAAGCAGTTACTACCCCTTCTCCATTTTCAACTTCAATATAAGCTCCATATTTACCAATACGAACTTTTGCATCTAAATTTTCTAGTTCTACTGTTCGAGCTGTTGTGGCGTCTATTTGGCTTTCTTGTTCTCTAACAAGCGTTTCTAGCCCATTATCTCCAGAATAAAAGTTTTGGAGATATGGTAGCCATTGAGCTTCACCTGTGGCTATATCATCAAGTGTTTGCTCCATTTTGGAGGTAAAACTTGGGTCAACGACATCAGGAAAGTGTTTTTCTAGCAAACCTGTAACCGCGAACGCTGTAAATGTAGGCACTAAAGCATTATTTGTTAACTGAGCATAACCTTTATCAACGATGGTGCCGATAATGCTCGCATAGGTACTAGGGCGCCCGATACCTTCGCTTTCAAGCGTTTTAACTAGCGTTGCTTCGGTATATCGTGCCGGAGGTTGAGTTTCATGCTTGACCGCTTCGAGTTCGCTGCATTCTGGATGGTCATTAACTTTAAGGTTGGGGAGAATAATTTCCATATTTTCAAGCGCAGCGTCAGGGTCATCAGAACCTTCAACGTAAGCGCGTAAATATCCTTCAAAGTCAATACGTTTACCAGAAGAACGAAAACCAGCGTCTTCTACTTGGAGTTGCACTGTAATTTGGGTTTGACGCGAGTCTGCCATTTGGCAAGCAACAGTGCGCTTCCAAATTAGGTCATAAAGTTGAAACTCACGACCACCCAAACCCGTTTCTTGCGGTGTGCGGAAACTACTACCTGCTGGACGAATAGCTTCGTGTGCTTCTTGGGCACCTTTTGATTTTGTTGTATATTGGCGAGGTTTGGGACTCAAGTAATCTTTGCCGTAAAGCTTTTCAACACAGTCGCGTGCAGCACTTACCGCTTGGTCAGACAAATGTACTGAGTCAGTACGCATGTAAGTAATGTAACCTTGCTCATACAGATTTTGAGCAGTTCGCATTGTGTCGCGTGCCGAAAGACGTAATTTACGGTTAGATTCTTGTTGTAACGTCGAAGTTGTAAATGGTGGCGCCGGTTTACGAGTAACTGGTCGTTCTTCTAGGTCTGTAACAGTCCAAGTTTGACCTATTAGTCGAAGTTGTAAGGCTTCGGCTTCAGCTTGGTTTAATAGTACAACTTGGCGCCCAGATGTGATTTGTCCAGTAGCGGAGTCAAAATCACTACCTGTTGCAACTTTTGTACCACCTAGAGTTACTAAAACAGCATTAAAAGGAGTTTGTTCTTGTAATAGCTCGGCTTTGAGGTCCCAATAGGCGCCTGTACGAAATGCTCGACGTTGACGTTCTTTAGTGACTAGTAAGCTCACAGCTACTGACTGTACACGACCCGCTGAGAGACCGTAGGAGATTTTTTTCCAAAGTAGCGGAGATAGGGTATAGCCTACTAATCGGTCTAAAATTCGTCTTGTTTCTTGGGCACGTACTAACTTATCGTCAATAGAACGGCAATCTTTCAAAGCTTTTTGAATAGCTTCCTTGGTAATTTCATGGAATACCATTCGCTTGGTCGGAACTTTTGGATTAAGCAATTGGTATAAATGCCAACTTATACTTTCCCCTTCTCGGTCTTCGTCAGTTGCTAATATCAGCTCAGATGCTTCCTTAAGAGCATCTTTCAACTGAGTGACAATTTTCTTTTTATCTTTGGGGACAACGTAAAGAGGTTCAAAGTCGGCATCTACATTTACTCCAAGCTGTGCCCATTTTTCCGCCTTAACTGCGGGGGGTATTTCTGTAGCTGACTGTGGAAGGTCGCGCACATGGCCCATTGACGCTTCTACCCGAAACCCTTGCGGCAGGTAATTACGAATGGTGCGAGCTTTTGTTGGAGATTCAACGATGACGAGAGTTGACATGGAGATTTTTTATAAAAAAAGCAATGAGCGCAGTTAAATAGTCATTCTTGAGGCTAATCTATCAGAGATGTCAAGCTATATGTCACCACCTGCGTGGTAACATGTGTTCTCACCAACTGCTTACAAGTAACACATGGGAGTGACTCGCGTTAGCGTGCTGGGTTTACATCCCTCATGGTATTTTGAGTTAGTGCTGCTAGACCTTTGACATATACGTGTTGGTTCCAGCTATTTCAATCATTAACTTATATCTTGCTTTTTTGGCGACTGTTAGCAAGTAAAAATCTGCCCTATTTGTCTAATCATCGCCTCGAAGCTTGATTAACATCGAAACCATAGTATAGTCCTCAATTCTTTTATATCGATAATAAATACAGTCATACATCAAAAAACGAGTAACGAAATTTTTTAACTATGGCAAAACCATAGCACTCGTCACGGCGCCCACTATAAGCTGGCAGCGCGCTGCATGTTCATTCTATAATCATCATTGCCTAACCATAAAGTAAATAAATAGCAATCATAAGTCAAATATTATACTTTTATAAAAATCACTCGCTAGAGAGGTATCAACTGGCATTACAGCCAAAAAAGTTATGCTAGGATAAAGTTAGGAAAAAGAAATTCGGCAGATATGTTCTTGTTTTTACATCCAATTGCAAGTAATTCTGCGAATGTACATCTTGACTTATTTCAATTCTGGAGAGTTTCATGTCAATCTACGTAGGTAACCTATCCTACAACGTTACTCAAGACGACTTAGAAAAAGTATTTTCTGAGTACGGCGGCGTTAAGCGAGTACAATTACCCACTGACCGAGAGACAGGTCGTGTGCGAGGTTTTGGATTTGTTGAAATGGAAAACGACGCGGCGGAAACCGCAGCCATAAACGCACTGGATGGTGCAGAGTGGATGGGGCGCGTAATGAAAGTCAATAAAGCAAGGCCTAGAGAAGAAAAAGGTGGTCGCTCTGGTGGCAATAACTGGAGCAAGAGTGAAAACAGCAGTTATTCACGTCGCTACTAAAATAAAACTATTATCTCAGACAGCAAAGCCATATCTTCAAAGGTTTTGAGCCTTAAGAAACAATTTGCTATCGGAATTTAAATATAAGCGTAGCATATAGGAGAGACTATTGGCTTTGATTTATTTATCAAAGTGATAGTTTGTAACCTATATGCTTAATTTTATGTCTCAAAGAAACAGAAACCCGGTTTCTATAACAATTGTTGTTTTTATTACAAACTTGTTAAAGAAACCGGGTTTCTAATTTCATAGTTAGAATTCCCAAAAAACAATAGAATTAACACAGTTGGTTCCTTGATTCATAGCTGAAACCTAATAATTGTCATGGATTTTGCTAATCTTGCAGCCCAGCTAAATGCTGGAACGATACTACCAGAAGGGATTGTAATTATAACCCTGATGGCAGTTTTGATAATTGATTTGGCTTTGGGGCGTGCCTCAGAGCGCTGGATTGGCTATGTCGCGATTGGTGGCTTGCTAGCCTCAATATTTGCTCTTTACTTGCAGTGGGATAGCGCTAATCCTATAGGCTTTAGCGGTGGTTTCAATGCAGACGACTTAAGTATTGTTTTTCGCGGTATTGTTGCTCTCTCAAGCACCGTTACCGTTTTAATGTCAATTCGTTATGTCGAACAAAGTGGAACCGCATTAGCAGAATTCATTGCTATTTTGCTGACTGCGACTTTAGGAGGTATGATTCTTTCTGGAGCGAATGAACTAGTCACTATTTTCATCGCGCTTGAATCGCTTAGTATTTCCTCTTATTTGCTCACAGGCTATACCAAACGCGACCCTCGTTCAAACGAAGCAGCCCTCAAGTATCTACTTATTGGCGCCTCAAGTACAGCAGTTTTTCTATATGGAGTGTCTTTACTCTACGGATTATCGGGTGGAAAAACACAATTAACCGCAATTGAGTTAGGAATTACCAATGCGAACTTGACGCAATCGCTTGGTTTAGTTATTGCATTAGTATTCGTAATCGCTGGTGTTGGCTTCAAAATTTCAGCGGCGCCTTTCCACCAATGGACACCTGACGTATATGAAGGGGCGCCAACTCCAGTAATTGCTTTCTTATCAGTTGGTTCTAAAGCAGCAGGTTTTGCACTTGCGCTTCGCTTATTGACCACAGTCTTTCCGCTTGTGGCAGAAGAATGGAAATTTGTCTTCACCGCACTTGCAGTACTTAGTATGATTTTGGGTAACGTAGTTGCCCTAGCTCAAACCAGTATGAAGCGGATGCTAGCATACTCATCAATTGCCCAAGCAGGGTTTGTGATGATTGGTTTAATTGCGGGAACTGAGGCAGGTTACGCCAGCATGGTATTTTACATGCTTGTTTACCTGTTTATGAACCTATGTGGTTTTACCTGTGTAATCCTATTCTCATTACGGACAGGTACCGACCAAATCGCTGAATATTCAGGTTTATACCAAAAAGACCCACTATTAACTCTTGGTCTAAGCCTCTCACTGCTATCTTTAGGTGGAATACCTCCTCTTGCTGGCTTCTTTGGTAAAATCTACCTATTTTGGGCAGGTTGGCAAGCAGGACTGTACTGGCTAGTGTTGTTAGGATTAGTCACTAGCGTTATTTCCATCTATTACTACATTCGCGTCGTCAAGATGATGGTTGTTAAAGAACCTCAAGAAATGTCTGACGCAGTTAAGAACTACCCAGAAATTAATTGGAAGTTACCTGGGCTTAGACCTTTACAAGTTGGTTTGATTACCACATTAATTGCAACTTCGCTACTTGGTGTTCTATCCAACCCAATTCTTACCCTAGCGAATAACTCTGTTACCCACACCCCAATGTTGCAAGCTGCAACTGCACAAAAAGCTCAAGTAACTATAGCTAAAATCCACGAGCAACAAGAGTTATAGTTCTAATTGCTTCACAAGATACAGCTTATAACCAATTCAATACATTTTTTTAGAGGTGCCGTCCTGAAGGGGCGCCTTTTTTATTAGACACTTAATTGATTTTGTGGAATTGGCACATAGAAAATATGAATACTTTTATAGAAGAAAAAATGTAGCTATCTATAAAGTGTGCGAAATCAGGTTTCAATGAAGAAACCCAATAACGCACCATAAATATTTGTTACAATAAATGATTAGGTGCGTGACGCTACACGTCTTATTGCTACATTGAAGTTTTTTTTGTAGCGTCACATCCTCTACGAACACAAACATTTAAAATAAAAAGCCTGATTTTTACAGGCTTATATGTTTTACGGCTAGCATAGCAGTACAACAAATCATTTAATTTTTTGTTTAATAAATGTCACTACTTGAGCTAACTGTTTTTTCAAGCTGTCTATTTCTACTTGCATTTTGGCAATTTTGTCATTTAACGCCTGAATTTCAGCTCCGTTTGTAGATGTTACAACACCGTTTGTTGGAGTTGCTGCATTTTTACCAGCACCTTGTGCATTGACTTGGGTTTGGTCTTGGCGAGGTTGTTTTGACTTCGCCATTGCTGCTTTAATAGCATTAATTAACTGTTTTTGGTCAAAGGGTTTGTTGAGAAATTCAAAGTACTCAAAAGGTTCTGAGATTTTCTCCGTAACTTCTTCCTTTCGCCCTGACATGATTACCAAGGGGATTTTTCTCAAATCGGGTTGGGCTTGAATTTGTTGGAATACGTCCCATCCGCTCATTTTGGGCAAGAGAAAGTCCAGCATTATTAAGCTAAACTTTTCCTGTTGGATAAGTTTTAGCCCCTCAATACCGTCTTTTGCTTCAAACACTTGAAAGTTGCCTGAAGGAGGTAACATTTCTCGTACTTTTACCCTAACAACTGTAGTGTCATCGATAACTAGGATTTTGTTACTTGCCACGACTGATTTCTCTAACAGATACTTTAGTTTTAGATGGCTAATGCCGATTAGTAAACAATGAATCATCCTACTATATCCAATATTTATGTGAATTGGGGGATAGTAGATTCTAGGAAATATAACAATGATATAAATTTATTGTGTACGTATCCACTTAGTAATGGTTTTTACTGATATCCAGGTAATATATGTCTTCAAATACAGAATTTAAATCAGAAATTTTAGCACTCCCTCAATGGCTGAGGCGCCCAATTGGCAAAGCTAGTGAACTTTCAACAGTCCAGCAAATTATTAAGCAGCGGCAAATACATACGATTTGCGAGGAGGGTCGATGTCCAAATCGGGCAGAGTGCTATGCTCAAAAAACTGCTACCTTTTTATTGATGGGACCAACCTGTACAAGGTCTTGCGCGTTTTGTCAGGTTGATAAAGGACATGCGCCAATGCCTTTAGATATTCTGGAGCCAACCAAGGTAGCTGAGGCAGTAAAGCTTTTGGGTTTACGCTACGTTGTTTTGACCTCGGTTGCACGCGATGATTTGCCCGACCAAGGCGCCGGACATTTTGTGACTACAATGGCGAAGGTGAGAGAATTAAATCCTGAAACTCAAATCGAAGTTTTAACTCCAGATTTTTACGGTAACTTTTCTCGTATCGAAGCTATTGCTCAATCTAAACCCGCCTGCTTTAACCATAATATCGAAACAGTACGACGCTTAACTCCTAGAGTCAGACGTGGCGCCAAATATGACCGTTCACTTGCAGTACTGCAAATCGTTAAAGATGTTGATCCAACAATTCCAACTAAATCGGGTTTGATGTTAGGACATGGTGAGACACGCGCGGAAATCATCGAAACAATGGCTGATTTACGTTCGTATAAATGTGACCGCATTACACTAGGTCAGTACATGCGTCCTTCACTAGAACATTTACCAGTACAAAAATATTGGACACCAGAGGAATTTGACGAACTTGGGGACATCGCGCGCGAAATGGGTTTCTGTCATGTCCGTTCGGGTCCTTTGGTTCGCAGTTCGTATCACGCAGGAGAATAAATAAAGGGTGCTAACAAAAATATTTTTTACGAATGTAGGCAATGGGGACAGCTCTTTGGTATTTCTAAAGAAGTTCTTAAAATAGGAGTTCACATATATGGCACCTACAGTTGGAAAAGACGTTGCGAATACTGGAGCTAAACCTCCCTATACCTATCGCACAGCTTGGGCACTTCTTCTTCTTGCTGGCAATTTTATAGTAGCTGCGTTCTATTTCCACATTCTTGAGTAATCGATAAGGGTAAAGGTGAAGGGGGAAACCCTTTTGCCTTTACCCTTCTTTACAAAAATAAATACACACGTAATTGAATTTGCTCGTGTCGAATGCATTTGCGACCATAGTAGTTTTTCGTCATCAGCATTCCAACCGTAAAATTTCATACATAAGACGACCGCCAAATGTAGTCAGGGCAATCGTACTGTCTACAGTAATCGTATTTACAGTCAGTTGGGTAAGTTGGTTAATTTAATTTGTAATAAACTGGGCAAATTGTGCATTCATGAGTTAATCTTGTCTAGTTGTTATTACGGTTTTGCAATGAGTTATTTTTGAGAATGGGTATCAAGTTTAAAGTTGTATTTGACACTTTGGGTTTTAACTTATCAATATATAGATAAATGTACGCTAATATACATGGGAACTTACAAGCACTTTTGTGCGTAGCCAAATTTGTTCAGTGGTCGATTTGACAATGCAGCAGTATTCGAGCTTACCAGAACAAAACTCACAAGTTGATTCAACATCAACACTTTTGACCACGATTGAGCATTTACGTGACCAATTATGGCTGGAAAGCAGCTTAAATCAGCTGCAATCTCATTTAAACGAATGCTTAATTTCCATTTGCAGTGACAATGTACAATGCTTAGAGTCTAAAATATTTCAAACTGTGGTCAATCAGCTTGGACTTGCGATTAAGTCGAGTCAAGTTGGTATTGCATTAGTTCAACCTGGGTCTGCTTGTGCAAAACTTTGCTATGTCTCAACTGCTGCGGCGCCTGAAAGTGAAAATCCACAATTTAAACTAAAATTAGAACAAATAATTAGTACTGATGAATTAAATTTTTGGGAAACACAGCAACCTCAGTGTGCCTTCCCAATTACAGCTAGCCAAGCCAACACATTACTAGGATGGCTTATAATTGTCTACCCAACCCCAATTGAGGAAACTGCCTTTTTCAACACGTGTAAGCAGCAGTTGCTAGAATCATCTGTTAAGCGATGTATTGCAGCGTTAATACAAGTGCGGCAGTTACAATCATTAGAACAAGTTTATCAAGATTTAAAGAATTATAATCAAGAGCTTCAGCGTACCAATCAACTCAAAAATCAGTTTCTTGCTAGCACCAGTCACGAAATTAGAACTCCATTAAGTTCAATTCTTGGCTTTACTCATTTGTTAATCGCTCAAGGATTTGATGCCAATCGTGAACGTCATCAAGAATACTTAAATATAATTCAGTCTAGTGGCAAGCATTTGCTAGCTTTGATTAACGATATATTAGATCTTTCCAAAATCGAAGCAAATCAGATGGAGGTGCAGTGGGAAACTGTAGATATACCCGCAATTAGTCGAACTGTTTTTGCGCTGGTAAAAGAGAAAGCTGCAACGAAGGGTTTGAAGATGGTTTTAGATTTAGACCCTGATGTAACGAATATTATCGCTGACTCGCTGCGACTCAAGCAAATGCTGTTAAATTTGCTTTTTAACGCTTTAAAATTTACTGAGTCCGGTTCAGTTGGTTTGCAAGTCAAAAAAATCAATGACTTTGTGCATTTTATAGTTTGGGATACAGGTACAGGTATACCATCAGAGCATCAAGGGGAATTATTTCAACCTTATTCGCAAATAGCGAATATGCTGGTAAATCGTGATGAAGGAACAGGTTTGGGACTAGCGGTAACTCGCAAGCTAGCAGAACTTCACAGCGGTTACGTCGAAGTTGAATCTGAGATAAATAAAGGTTCGCGTTTTACAATTGTGTTACCATTGAATCAATGTATAAATGTTGAAACCGAAAATAATACAAATCTAGTTGCAGAAATTGAGAATAGCAATTGTTGTCTAATCCCTGAAGTAATTTTATCTTCTAATCCTCCCTTCATTTTAATGTTGGAGGACGATTTACCTAACGCACAAATGATGCAAACCTACTTAGGAAAATTAGGTTACAAGGTAGGGTGGGTAAAAAATGCTACTAAATTCTGGGATTTTTTACAGCAACAGTGCCCATCAATAATTCTGCTAGATATATACTTACCTGACTGCAACGGCTTTAAGTTAATCAAGCAATTACGCGAAAACGAGAAGTATAAATATATAACAATAATAGCTCAAACAGCGATGGCAATGAAAGGCGACCGTGAAACTTGTATTGCAGCTGGTTTTGACGATTATATTTGTAAGCCGATTGATTTACCACTGCTTGCAGCACTTATATCTAAATATAGTTAAAAAGTAGAAAGCCGATTTCTCGCACAAAATCGTTATTTTAATATAAGTTATCAAATAATAAACCGGGTTTCTGAAAGATGTTTAAAATAAGAACTGACAATATATAATATAAAGTTATGTTAAATGAAAAACTTGATCAACTCAAAGCTTTATTCGCTCAAATGGAGCAAGCACTGATAGCTTATTCTGGTGGTGTTGATAGTACTTTAGTAGCAAAAATTGCATATGATGTCTTAGGTACACGCGCTTTAGCTGTAACTGCGGTTTCACCTTCTTTGCTTCCAGAAGAGTTAGAAGATGCAAAAGTTCAAGCTGCGACAATTGGAATTCGTCATCAAGTAATCGAAACACATGAGATGGAAAATCCGAACTATACGGCAAATCCAGTTAACCGTTGTTATTTTTGTAAAAGCGAACTTCACGACACCCTTAGACCATTAGCAAACCAGCTAGGCTATCCTTATGTTGTAGATGGGGTTAATGCTGATGATTTACACGATTATCGTCCAGGTATTCAAGCTGCCAAAGAAAGAGGCGCCTTTTCTCCTTTAGCTGAAGTAGGCGCCAGTAAACTAGAAGTACGCCAGCTTTCACAGCAACTCGGTTTACCGTGGTGGGATAAACCAGCACAACCTTGCTTAAGTTCAAGATTTCCTTATGGAGAAGAGATTACAGTAGCTAAATTGCAGCGAGTAGGTAGGGCAGAAATATATTTACGTAAACTAGGGTTTTCAAACCTGCGGGTTCGCTCTGAAGGTGATACTGCGCGGATTGAGCTACCAGCCGAACACATTAAAGATTTTGTGTCAAAAACCGATTTACAACTAGTCGTTTCTACTTTTCAAGAACTCGGTTTTATCTACGTTACCCTAGATTTGGAAGGTTATCGTAGCGGTAAGTTAAACCAAGTTCTTAATAAACAACTAGTAAACCTATAGCTTCGGTTTCATCCAACTTACATTTACAAAATTTCTGCTTCAACAGGTACTAAGAAGCAGCCATTAATTTTCCAAATGCCTTCTGGCTGCTTGGACATTAAATATAAAGCCCTAACTGGAACCCCATCAGGGCCCAGAAGCAATACAAGCTGCGTAATATTTCCTTGAATTGTAGTAATATTCTCAAACAGTATCGAACGGGGACGGTAAACAGGTAAATACCCTGTTTTCACCATTTTGAGAAAATTCTCTGCCGTTTGAAATTGTGTCCTAATTTCAGGACTTGCGAAAGCAAACGCTTCTTCGGCGTTGTCTTGTTGAAACGCTTGCAATTGCTGCTCAATCACAAAACGAATAGCTGTGCTATCGCTATCAGTTACTTTCATTCTAAAAATGAGTTAACGTGCAAAAAAAGACTCAGGCAGAAAATTCTACTTATACAAAATATTAGCATTTATATAGATGACCAAGCTAATGGCAAACACTATTTTTAGTTAGTAGCTATAATTTCGCCTTTTTGGTTAATTTTCATTGAAGTTTTAGGAAAATCTTTTTTTATCAAATCGCGTACTAGTCTGACCGTGCGTTTATTCTTGTCAATATGAGGAATTCCTTGTTTATCCATATGAACTGGAATAATTTTACCTTCAACCAAATCTCCAGTTTGGTTTAACTTTGCTTCTAGAATCATTGAGTAACCAGTTTCGGCAGTTGTGGATAAAGTTCGATATCCCAAAAAGTTACCTAACGAATAAGCTATTAATTTACCTTTGTAAATTTCCATCGCTCGTGGTACATGTGGCCCATGTCCCAAAACCATATCGGCGCCTGCATCAACCATTGTTCGAGCAAACTTAACTGAATTACCACGATTTTCACCGTAAAAATACTCGTTATTGTTTCGAGTACGCAACGCATTAGTACCTTCGGCGCCTGCGTGCATTGATACTATCACAACATCAGCTTGCTTTTGTGCTGATTTAACGAGCTGTGCAGCAGTTGGTATATCGTGAATCGAGTTGTAATAATCATATGTTGCAAATCCAACCATTGCTACCTTGACGTTATTACTATTAAGCAAAAGAATTTGATTTTTATGACCTAGAGTATTAATACCTACCTTTTTTAAATTTTTAACCGTGTCACGAAAACCCACCACTCCAAAATCTAAAGCATGGTTATTCGCGACATTGAATACATTAAATCCAACATCAGCAAATAGTTTGGCATATTCTGGTGGCGACCGAAAAGCGAATGTTTGCCCCTTGGTAATATCTTTAGCGCTATAGCGATACTTTGTTAAAGAACTTTCAAAGTTGCCAAATAATATATCAGCATTGGCTAAGTATTTACGTACTGATTGAGGAATTAATTTATTACGATTGCTAGGTAATCTATTGTTAGGGTAATTAGTACCAGGAATAACATCCCCAACAGCTTGAATTGTAACTGAATCAGGAAAAATTTGCTCTTCAGTTACCGGAGGCAATATAGGTAGAGAGTCTGAAGGTTTTGGCGGTTTATCAGATGCCTCTATTTTACCCATCCGAATCGCACTACCAAAGGTGATACCCACACATAAACATGTACTAACAAACGTAACTGAAAATAATTTTCCTAACCACCGATTGAGCATAATCGCACCTCCTCACGCAATGAAGTACAGTTTAGCTCACTAATCTACTATGTCTAGGTATATTTTATTTCAATCTTATTATTGGCGCCTTATACCTGGAGCAATGGTGAGACAGCTTTGTTTAAGTCATTTTACTTTTAATAAAGAAAATACATCTGCCACTTGTACCTGCCAGTTAGACAAAGTGTTAAGAACAGGCAAGACATCTGTATCATACTTTACCGACGGTAATTGATTTGGTTGAAATACCATTATTGATCTGTCATCAGGGTCAATAAACCAACCAAGTTTTGTTCCGTTGCTAATGCAGAAAATAATTTTATTAATTACACGGTTGGGATATTGATTAGGTGAAAGGATTTCGATAGTCCAATCAGGATAGCTATTAAATGTATTCGCAATTTCTCCGTTTGCATCGGTAGGTATGCGTGACCACTCAAATACGGCAATATCGGGAACTAGCGAGCGTCCACCAAAAGTGCAACGCAGTTCTGTTAGCGCTAAAGTTTTTTGACTTGGTTCTCCTACCTGATTAATTGTGGCTGGTAAACGAGTTTGAATAATGCTATGTTTTCCCTGTGCCATCGGTTTCTGGTAGATGTTACCTTCAATATACTCGCTTGCTGGTTTAGTTTCAGGTAAATTCAAAAACTCTTCTAAGGAAAGGCTTGATGATAACTGAGGTGATAACGTCATAACTAACTGCCTTTAAGACTTTTTGTGAGCGCTTCTCCATTTTGACTCAACCGTATTTTATTTATAAAGAGAAAAATCGCTATGTTATATGTATGACCATCTGCGCGCCTTTGGCTGTGTAAGAATATCACTTAAGGAATAATCGGAGAGGGGGGGATTCGAACCCCCGTTGACATTGCTGCCAAAACGCATTTCGAGTGCGTCACCATCAACCACTCGGACACCTCTCCAGGTTTTATATTTTATATGCGCTCATCATAATAGCACGACTATTGGTTAGTTTTAAAGTGCTGAGGTCTTATTTTCCATTGTTTGTATAAAAGTCTCGAACTGTCCGTTCGGTTTCCATTGAATCGCACCATCACGTCCGGTAAATAAAAGCTGGGTTTTGATGTCACCAATTTCTGACAGAATTTTTGGGTCGATGTCAGCACTTGTGGTAATTGTTACTTCTGGTTGTACAGTACTGACTAGCTCTTTTAATATTTGAGGTGGGCACCAAAGAACTTGCGAACGTGGTATGGCACCAGTTTTAATCAAGTTTTTTAGCTCTGTAGCTTTAAGATTTCCAACTAGTAACCAGCTTTTGTCTTGAATTTGCATTTGTAGTATGGGTAATTGTTCGTTGAGTAGCTGTAAAGCCACGGTGCCAGCGTTTATACTTTGTCCAACTCCTAATGCTTGATAGGTGCCTTGATTTTGTTGTAATTTTTTCTGAATTGCTGAACTTGCCAGAGCATTTTCTGAATTTGCAGAATAATCATAAAATGCTCTGACAGGTAAACGTAGTAATATTTCTAACCAACCATTACTACCGTTATCTTGAAAATCTGATGCCACTGCCCAGTCAATTTGATTCACACCTTGCTGTTGTAGGAACGGTAATATGGTAAAGCGTCCTGTTCCTTCATCTCCACCGTTAATTAATGTGATTTTGCCTTTATCTTGAATAACAATTACAGGTTCTCCATTTGCTGCGAGCATTGTAACTTGAAACAATGTGTTGGTAGAATGCCAAGCAGGGATAAATACTAATGCTAAAGCAACACCACAAGCAAACCACCAGCGTCGCTGCCACCAACGAATCAACCATACTAGTATTATTAGTATATAGATGATAATTAATTGTATTAAGCTAATAGTACCCACTGAAAAAGAGCTAAATTGTATATTTCCAAAAAATTCTGCTACATTCAATAACCAGTTGATTGGATGATATAATAATCCAGCTAAATAGCTACCTGCTGTAGGTATAATAACCGAGAACAGCGCACTTAAGAAACCACCTAAGCTAATTATTGAAATTAAAGGCGCCGTAATTATATTGAGTAATAAACAATAGACAGGTATAGTTCCAAATAAATATAGTTGTAATGGCAATGTCCAAATCATTGCTGCTAACGGAACTGCTATTAAAGCAGCTATTGCTAATGGTAGCCAACCTAAACGTTTAGTTATTGCTGGTGCAGTAACAATTAAGCCCAGTGTCGATAAAAAGCTAAGTTGAAAACCTAAATCCCAAATCCATAATGGATTAAATATTAGCATTAGTGTTGCTGTGAGCAACAATAAACTCAATTGTTTAACTGTACGTTTTAGTAGTAAAGCAATCAATGCTGCAAACCCCATGATTGTAGCTCTAACTACCGGGGGGTCAAAGCCTGTTAGAGATACAAATATAATTAATGCAATAGTTCCTAATGTAAATCTAGTGCCACGTTTAGCAGGTTGAGTTAAACCTAAAATTACAGCCAAAATTAAAGAAGTTTGAAACCCTGATGCTGATAAAACATGTGATAAACCAACTTTAATAAATAAGTCACGTACATCATACGGTATATCTACAGCTTTACTACCTACAACCATTGCGCTTAATAGTGGGCCAGAGGGAATACCCAAAGGGGTGACCTGTGCGCGTATAATTGTTTCGCGCAATTTCCACCATCCCCACTTTCTATCTTTATTATCTTCATTTAAGATATTTATTTGGCGCCCGCTTAAACCAGCAAAGGCGCTTCGTTGATTTAAATAATTTTGAAAGTCAAAAGCTCCTGGATTTATTGCGCCTTTGGGTTTATACAAAACCCCTGTAACACCTATTTCCGCACCTGGATATAACCCTGTTGCTTGTAATAACGGTACAGTGACATATAAATTACCAGATACTCCCTTACTTCCAGCAATTTTATCGTCTTGATCTTTCACCTCATCAAACTGTTTTGCTTCCATCCAAAATTGCCCTTTGGAAGCACGAGTTAATTTAGGTGTACTAGTTACTGTGCCACGTACAATATATAGTTGTTCTTGATTACTGTTGTTTCCGCTTGGAACAAATTTACTAATGTCGTTGGTGCCTGGGGTAGGAGTGCGAGACTGAAGGTAAAAGCTTGCAAGTAAACCAACTACACCAGCTATCAGCCATACTCTCGGATGTGGAAGTAAGTGTCTATTTGCAGGTAGATTTTTTGACTGAATTTGTCCTTTTGTTTTCGTTTGCAGCGTTTTACGTGGAATCAGTCTTTTTCTAAATATAATTGCGGCGATTACGCCAATACCTAAAATCCAGAAACCGCTTCCTGGAATTGCGCTGAATAGCAACCCCAGAATATAAGCAAGACATATAGTTACACCGCTCACCTGAACCATGCCAATCTTCAATAGAGTTATTAGAAAAAGTTAAGCACTATTTACTGAGTTATTTATAGATGGTGCGTGTCGTTTGAATAGCACCATCTTATTAACATATGTCTTTGATACTAGATGCTTATTCCCAATCTAAACCCAAGTATGGCATGTATTATCAACACCAAAAACGCTGTACTCCCTAAATAAGCGTGTAAGTTCCGGAGACCTTGATTGTTGCCGCCAAAACCATTTAATGAAATGGCACCGTTTATCCCTAAGATCATCAGTACACTAGAACCAGTCCAAAAATGTGGACTTTCCATTATGGGTTGCTTCTGCATAACTAGAGATAATAAGCCACCTGTATAACCTAGTGCCATAAAGGTAAACATTAAAGGCGCCAGTTTGCGGTGGTCTGCACGATTTTTAATCGCTACATCTTTATCTACTGCGATTCTCCCTTGCCAACCTGCGTATGCAACGTAACTACCCAGGACAAATATAACGATGCCCATCATGGCTGGGTGTCCCCAATGCACAATTGGTTCTGGAACGTTTAAACTGCGGAACCATGCTGCAATAGGTTCTAAAATTTCAGCTAACTTTGTGCCCATTCTTTTGTTTCAATCTCTGTAATAAAACTTTACACACTTACCAAGAATAAATTTTAGGCTACTACTAGCATTTTTGGTGTGTTAAGTGTCAGATGTATTTTTAAGTAAAGGGTAACCTAATCGCTCTCGCTGTTCTACGTACAATTGAGCTACTTTACGGGCTAAGTTGCGAATTCGGGTAATGTATCTAGTTCTTTCTGTGACTGAAATTACACCTCTTGCATCGAGTAAGTTAAAAGAGTGTGAACATTTAATTACATAATCCAAGCTGGGTAAGACTAATCCCCGTTCGGTTAGCTGAGTAGCTTCTTGCTCGTACATATTGAATAGTGTTAGCAGCATTTCGGGGTTTGATGCTTCAAAGTTATATACACATTGTTCAATTTCGCCTTGGAGGTGAACATCTCCATATGTAATGTTGTCAGTCCAGTGAATTTTGGTTATTGCTTCGACACCTTGAAGGTACATTGCCAACCGTTCTAGTCCGTAGGTTATTTCTATAGATACTGGACGACAGTCTATTCCTCCGCATTGCTGGAAATATGTAAATTGAGTTACTTCCATTCCATCTAGCCAGACTTCCCAACCAGTACCCCAGGCGCCTACTGTTGCATCTTCCCAGTTGTCTTCTACAAAGCGTACATCATGGTCTTCGGGCTGAATACCCAGTGCCCGCAGTGAGTCTAGGTATATTTCTTGGATATTATCTGGTGAGGGTTTTATAAGAACTTGATATTGATAATAGTGTTGAAAGCGATTTGGGTTTTCTCCATATCGTCCATCTGTAGGGCGCCGACATGGTTCAACGTATGCAACTGACCAAGGTTCGGGACCCAATGCTCTAAGAAAGGTGTGGGGGTTTTTAGTGCCGGCGCCTTTCTCCATGTCGTAAGGTTGGGCAATTAGACAACCACGCTCACTCCAAAATTTATGTAACTGTAAAATCAACGATTGAAAATTCATAGTTCTTGCTCCTGCTATACGCTCTGGCATAACTATTGTTGCTCAAAGTAGCCACAGCAAGCATTTAGACGCAGTAAAAGATTTATCAAATTTTTTTTGAAAAAAGTGTTGACAATACTATTTACGCTCGCTATATTAGATAAGTCGCTGATGAGCAAGCGCGAGAGAGCGCAGTTCGTTATGTGGTCGAACCTTGAAAATTATATAGTTTGATAGCCAGTATAACATTTGCGTTAGCA
>NZ_MRCD01000047.1 GCF_001904745.1 Calothrix sp. HK-06 | reverse complement strand
CTACGCTTCTTGGTTGCAATTCGTAGCAATCATGGAGTGTGGCTACCACAGGGACAAAAAATAAGGTACAATAAATGGCGCCAATTTGACCGTATATTATCGGATGGTAAAAAAGAAAAAAGGTATATTAGAGAGATAGTATTTGGTAAACGAGATTCTATTCAGTATTGGCAAGTTACGACAGACATAGAAGCTTTACCAGAGAACTCAACCTGGTATTTAATGAGTAAAATTCCAGGTGTAAAATACAAAGAAATAGGTAATTTATATGGTTATAGAAATTGGGTTGAGTATGGATTAAAGCAAAGTAAGAATGAATTAGGTTGGGCTGATTTTAGAGTTACTGATTATGACCAGATAAAAAAATGGTGGGAAATAGTGATGAGTGCTTATTTAATGGTCAGCCTGCATTCTAGGGTCATGACTAGCACTAACAATAGAGAGACTGATCAGCCAACTGACCCGGTTGTTCAAAAATTTCAAGAGCATGATTGGTGGGATAGTGGCTTGGGTTGGAAAAATATACTTAATAATCTGCGTTTAATCATACAACCCTTTATCTTCTTCAATTTAATAAAACCTTGGCTAAAAATTTTTCCAATCCCCCATTTATCTATTGGTTTTTCAACACTAATTGCCATTATGAATCGACTACGAGGAGCGCTTCCTGACTTCTGGGGTTCAGAGGATTTCTTATTTTCCTCTGCCTAGAGTGATGGAAGAGCGATTAAATGTTCAAAGGTTCCATTTGAGTGCCATCGCTTTAACCATCGATGGGACGAGCTTTTGGATGCCCATATTTCCCCCTTGGGCAAATCACACCATCGACACCCGGTAATTAGTATATACAATAGACTATTTAATACATAGAGATACGGTACATGCGGCATTCCTTTTCCGCGCTTGGATGATTCTTCAGGGAAAATATCCTTGAAAAGCTTCCATTCAAGGTCGCTTAATCCATCAAAACGCCCAGCCATAAACAGATACACCCTTTTTGTACAAGAGTAGATTACCATATTTTGGCATTAGTGGGATAGGTTCGAGTGAGCAATCTTCAATTGTCAGCAGAGCTACTAATAATCCGCCACGTAACCAAATTTATCTGTTCAGTGTCAAAATTGCGCTACGCTACAATAAAAGGCTTTACGCCAAGACGGCTTTTATTTCAGGGTTGCCAGAACATTATATATGCAAAATTATTATTTGAAGTTTTTTCTTAAAGGCAAAGAAAATCCTTTTATTTACCAAGTCAGTAAACAAACAGTTACAAGGATTG
Source organism: Calothrix sp. HK-06 (assembly GCF_001904745.1). Taxonomy (GTDB): domain Bacteria; phylum Cyanobacteriota; class Cyanobacteriia; order Cyanobacteriales; family Nostocaceae; genus Dulcicalothrix. The sequence goes on along the minus strand of NZ_MRCD01000047.1, from coordinate 62,869 downwards.
AGGAGTGCCTTTTAAATCGTAACTCTGTAACAGATGGCGGATTTGTTGAAATCGAACACTCATCTAAGAATCAGAACATTTATATTAAAATTTCTCAAGTACAAATGTGTCAGGTTTTATGGGATTACGGCGTTGTAGAAAGCAACAACGAAAAAGAGGCAGAGTTTTATTCCTTAGCTTTAGTTTTGAATGGTATAGAAGAGATATTTTATTACAGCGAGGTAGAGGCGGATGACTTAGAAGAAATTATTGATAGCGTAATGAGTATAACTAATTACAGCCCAGAAGAGTTTTTTATTCGAGTTGTCGATGATGATGGTGAAGTGAATCTTGTCAAAGCTAATGATATAGTACTAATGGAATGTCTTGTTAATCATATAGTTGATGAAGACTTAAGCTTTGAACACAATTGACAAAACAATACATAAGTTCTATAAGCGTTAGCAAGTCTGTAATTCATACTGATATCATCCTAATTCGATTCGCTTGTTTGTCAGTGTGTCTACAACTTTTTACTATTGAAAAATTGCTAGTAAGCTCAGTACACTACTATGGATTATTTAATTATTTATACTAAAGGCAAAAATAAAAATTCCACTTTTTCTCAATATAAACACTTAAATAAAGCTAAATATGTTAAAAATAATACGCATATGACGGTTGCTAAATTCTAGCAAAATGCCAAAAGGTCTTACAGGTTGCTTGAAAAGTGTCCTTGAATGTCATGCTGAACGCAGTGAAGCATCTAAGTATACGCTCAAATCCTAGATTCTACCCTGCGGGAAAACTCCGTTTACGTTCCGCTACGCTCCACTCAAAATGACAATTTATACCTTGTTCGACTTTTCAAACCTCCTCTTACAGATATATCTTCAATGATAGAGGCGCCGCACTACAGATTGGTATGGCACCTCTACTATATATATCAGCAGAAGATGCAAATGGCACTTATTTGATTAGATGGTGCGTGAAAGCACTGTATTTTGCGTGCTTGTTGATTGATAGTAATAGCTTTCACACACCCTACCCAATTTATTGGCGCCTCAAAATGCGTGAAATAGTGCCATTCCAGCTTACATACAGTTAAAGATTTTGACTAAAAATCTGGCACGATAATGTCTTTACTTTGCCCTGCATAGTGTCGATAGATAATTTCTGGTGAATTACCTACCAACTTCGCCACGTCTTTGACATCCATCTTATTGTCAAGCGCCAAGGTAATAAACGTGTGCCGAGTCTGATATAGTTTGCGATATTCAATCTCCGAGAGCGTTGAGAGAACTGTTTTCCAAGCTCGTTGAGCCAGATTGTGAACATCAATCCATTTACCTTCGGGTGAAGGAAACACCTTTGCTTCACTCGTCATATTGCTTGGCTTGATGGATTTTAAGAACTTAGCCAGACGCGCGTTAATCGGAAAGATTCGTCTCTTCTGAGTTTTCAAGCCTTGTTTGCAAGTTAATCCAGATTCAGAAATTACTACTGCTTGTTCAAACCGAATTGAGCTAAAGTCCTTAGCTACGTGTTTCCACTGTAAAGCTACAGCTTCGGATGGTCTGCAACCTGTATAGAACATAAATTCAATCAGTGCAGCATAGTGCTTATAGTGGTGGTTGCTTTGAAATGCTGCAATAATCTGGTCACGTTCTTCTTGGCTGAAAGGATTAATATCCCCGTCTTCTTTGTTTCCCTTGGAAACTTTGATGTCAGTTGCCATATTTTCAAATGGGTTTTGCTTGATTAGTTGAGATTTCACTGCCCAATCACAGCAAGCACTTAATTGCGTTAAGATTCGTTTTGCCGAATAACTTGTTTTATTTTCGACCAACCAATCCCGAATTATAACGGCGCCATCTAAAGTTTTAATTGGTAACTTTCGGTCGATACAACGAGAAATATTCGTAAAATCCTTCGCTATCGTACTTGGTGACAAACTAGAGCGCTTAAAGTTTGTGTACTTTTCCCATAAATCGAGTAAAGAAAGTCCGGTTTCAATCATTGGTTTATTTTTGGGGGTAAAAGTGGGGGTAACGGTCGAGAGAACTGATTCTGGCTTGTACTTAGCTAAAGTTGGGTCAAAATGACCAGAAAGAATATCTAACTCAATCTGCCTAGCTTTCATTTCTGCCAACTTACGGTTTGCTGGAACATCAATAAAACCTGTCGAGAGATAGTGACGTTTTCCCCCGTAGCTAAAAACGAGTTGCAAACGTTCATTCGAGTTTTTAATTTGGACGGTTCCCTTGGAAGCTTTACCTTGAGATATTTGTGCTTTCATTCTTTGACTCCTGTTGTTTTTTAGCAGTAGGTAGTAGTAGGCAGTGGGGAAGAAGAATGTTTGGTAGAAGTTTTGCACTCGGACATATATACTACTGCCCCTTCGGGGTTCGGCAGTCCACTCGGCGGCATAGCCGCACGTGTGGCTGCACTCACTGACTGCCCATTGCCCCTACTGTTGGTTTGAGGCGCCCTGAAAAAGCGTTTATAGCTTTACCCCAAATTTACCCCAATAAATTGGCCAACTATGGCCAAAAAAGTCCAACGTGCCATTTTTCCGTAGGCTGTTTACACCATCGCGCAATGGCTGAAATGGGGTTTTTGAGAAAAACAAAACCCCCACAAACGAGTGTTTGCAGGGGTTCTGAGAGTTATGCCAGGAACGAGACTTGAACTCGTGACACGAGGATTTTCAGCCCTTCACATGTCCTCTGCTCACCTCGAAAGATTACTGATAGAAAAGTTGTAGACATAGTCAGTGCAAGCAGTCCAGAGATATTTGCAAGCATAATTGGTACTTATAAGCATCGACACCATAGTATTACCCGATATGAGTACTCAATTTTTATAGTACTCAAAAAGTAGAAAGTGCAGCACGTACCCAATTATTTGTACTCCAGCAGTAGTATAAATAGCCTTGAGAATACCCAAACTCTCCAGCGACCCCCGGACTTGTTGCTGTTGTTGGTGGAGACCATGTTGTTGCTTGTCGAAACGATTGAGCGAATATTTTTCCTGATGCCTCTACACTAGCTAAAGTCACACTCGCACTATTTTGCCATAGCTGCAAGTCAGCACTTTGAGAAGCGGCGCCTCTAGCAATAATTGCTGAAACACTAGCGACAGTGTTAAATGCTCGAATCGTTGGGGCTGAAATAGTTCCACTACTTGATATATTTCCTGCACTACTAACACTCGCTAAAGTTACACCCGTGTTGTTTTGCCATTGTTGCAAATCAGCCGATTGAGACACCCCGCCACGAATTACAGCGCCAACTCTAGCAGATGTAGTTAGCACGCCAAGCTGAACAGAAGAGAAAATCGCGGATGACCCTATAGCCGCAACGCCAGCGTTTACAAGTGAGCTATTGCTATTAATTTGTATATCCCCGTTAGCTCTTATTCTTACAAGCGAATTTCCTGTATTGTCCTGCCATTGCTGCAAGTCAGCACTTTGAGAAGCGGCGCCGCGAATTATAGCCCCAATATTGGCTGCATTAGAGCAATTAATAGAAGCTTGAGTATTACTAAATGCTGTATTTGTTCCAACAATAGCGGTATTTCCTTGTAAATAACTAGATACATTTAGGAACGGTAATATAGTTTGCGGGTTGTAGAGTTTCATAAATTATAAAAACCTCGTCATATGCGGTGACGAGGTAGCTTAGATTTCTGAAATTATAAAGCAATAGAGCAACCGGATATTCTTAGTCAGGGTTTAGTCAGGGTTTAGTCAGGGTATCGAGCCTGGGTGCAACAGGTCGATTATCTCGGAGCATTAACGCCTCATAAGCGCGTTGATGATGCTTGTCGCTTATCCAGTGGTGGTACAACTCACTGTGAACGGTTAACGAGTGTCCCATCTGTTGAGCAGCTAGGCTAATATCTAGCCCAAACTCTAAAGAGCGTATCGCCCAAGCATGACGTAAATTATACGGTGCAAACCCTATTTTGTCGCGTTGAAAGCGTCGAGTAACAGCGGCGCCCAATGCAGAATTTTTACGCTCACTACTAGTATCAACGTTGGGTAGGTTGACGCTTGACAATTTAAACTCAGTAAACCACTCAGGATAAATAGCCCAAACTCTACGCGCCCCTGTCTTTCCCTCTAATATATGCAAAATTGGATTGCCGCTTCGCAGTTGATCAAAATCAATGCGGAATACCTCATGATTACGTAACCCATACGTTGCAAGCAATCCATAAACCCAACGCCAGGACTCATTCTTAATTTTGTAATATTGTTCAGCTATTACAAAATCGTCAGGAATATTACGTGGTGATACTGATTTGGGATTGTACTTACCAGCTAAAGAGGTTAATGTAATATCCAATCCTGCAAATTTGGCTAATGCACCCAAGCAAATACAGTAGCGCTTACGGCTTTTAGTATCCGGTTTGGTTGATAGTACGGTTTTGCGGATTAAGCCTGATGTAAGAGGTTGATTAACAGGCAGTTTTTTGAATACATGTAGATAATCGGTTTTCCATGTGGTTTGGGATTTGGGCGTCAAATCCCTTTTTTCAAAATAATCTTTTTCAAAAGCTTCAACCCAGTCGCTAACTTTAGTTCTGGACGGTTCGGAAGAATTTAAATATTTATCCCAACTGAAGCTATTAGAATCAAGCGCTCTACGCACACTATAAGCCTCAAATTCCGCTTGTTTTAATCCTTCAGATGACGCGCTAATACTTAAAGGTATTCGTTGCTGTTTGCGCCCTTCTCCGCTTCGTAGAGGAAATGTTCCACGCAAGCGTAGTTTACTTCCATCTTGTTCGATAGTTATTGCAGCGTTCGCCGCTTTTAATCGTGCGTTCGCTGCTTTTATTTGTTCTTCAAGACTCATGCAACTGCCATTAATTTAATGACTTCAAGCGTTGCTTTGCAATCACCAAGCGCGCTATGGTCACCACCCGGTAATCGTTGCCATTTGTAGTCATCGCGGTAATCGTTCCACTCTCCTACATATTGAGAGTAATAATGCATTGCACAGTGAATACTTCCTCCATTGGTAAATATTCGACAGCCTCTACGGTCACTTATTGGGAATGCTATTTGTATCCCACGTGCTTTGAGCGATTGTCTTATCAATCTAAGGTCAAAATCAGCGTTGTAAATAATAACGTCTTTGGTACCTATTTCTCTCCAAACATCTAAAAATACTTGGTCAAAATACAACGCATCAGAAACCATTGCTGATGTTATTCCGTGTATTTGTGTTGATTGAATGTTTATAGGAACAGTTGGTTTTACATAAGTTTGTAACCCTAGAGGGTTACTAGATGTAATGACACCTATTTGGACAATTTGAGCTTTGCCACTAAGGTCTGTTGTTTCTGTATCAATAATTGCCCAATTTTGACCGTCTAAAATTTGTGTTGCCCAGTTGATAGATTGTTGTTTATCGCTTACTTCCATTTTTTGCACTCCTAATATTTATTACAAAGGGTCTAATCCAATACTCAAGGCTTTATTTATCCATCCATTAATTGATTCTACTGATTTTATAGATTTAATATCCTCCCTTAGCTCATATAAAATTTCACCATTGTCAACCTGCCAACAAAGCGCATTTATATAATGTTCAAAGTAACACCTTATCAGGAATATTTGATAATCGGTGGGAGGCGTTGATACTTCATTGTTCTGAAAATTTAAAAAGCGAAATATCGCTGTTTCAATTTGACCGCTTTGTTCATTCCTCCAATAAAGAGGTAATCCTTGATTGTAAAAAGAAGGGATTGGATTAGGGTTATTTTGATTATTTGGTATCCAATTACTTGTCATGTTGTCACCTATAAACATTTTCACACTTTAATATTTTTTAAACAGTAAGTCACACCAGTGTGGGAAGCGTAACCCTTATGAACACTAAGGTGTGAGGTGGTGTGAAGGTGTGAGGTGTGAAAGTGTTATCACATGTCACACCCACTTTTAAGTTTGTCATCACACCTCACACCTTCATTCAAAGTTAAAGTGCTTTAATTGAATCACTCTCAGGAGAAATGTCAATTTTCTTTAGTTTTACTAACTCTTCAATGGCATTATTCCTTTCCTCGGCATCTATTTTATTATCACTAAGGAACTTAATAAAGCTCATATCTCTCCCTTCTTTCCCTTTGAATTTAACCCACTTATCAAGACGGTTATTTAGAAGCCAGTGAAAAATTAACAAAGATGTATCTGACATGCTTTCCTCAGTATTTAAGTTAGAGTGCAAGCTATTTTCCAGTTTGGTGATGGCATCTAAATTACTGCTTTTATTTTCTGATTGCTGGGCAAAACCAGATAAGTATTGTCCTGAGTCGCGGTCATATGCTGAGTGATTAGTTAGTTTTGGCATTGAATACCAGCTAGCACTTCCACCCCAGTAAACAGCACGATTACAATGAGAATTATTTGCCAACTCTGTAACCTCTGACTTGTTAAATTTATTAAACAAAGCTGAACGTTTCCACTGTTCCAATACTCCTATAGCATCCCCTCTAACGACCACAATACTAATCATTTGAGATATCGCGCTTAATGTAGAACCACTACCACTAGCAAAAGGAGTTTGAACAAACACCCAAATGTTTTTACCCGTACTCCCACCGCAGCTGGTAATACCAATAATTTTGTCATTTAATGCGTTCGATTTTGCATCTTTTAATTTGGTGCCAATAATAGTTCCCTCGTCAACAATTAATAATGCACCATTATTTTGTACTGCAAAATCGTCATACTGAGAGATTGATGCCTCAAACCATGCTGCTACTGTTTGAGGCTTTGCGGTTTCGCAGTGCAAACGTTTTTCGACATCAACTACACCAGCAAAGTAACTATGCTCTTTGGGGTCATCTTTACCGTTAATCAGAAATATTTTTTTACCTGGATGCTTCGCTTTGACAGCACGACAAGCATTGGCAAGTAACATTCCTTTACCGCTACCACCTTGACCAACACCAAAAATATTTTGAATACGGTTAGTCATCTCCCCTACAATATCAATTTGAGAACTCGTTGACGGATTGTAAGTTTCGATAGCCGTTTTATTAGTTGCATGACTAGCTCGGTTAATGTCGCCATACTCGGCGCCCATTGCAATTGATTTTACTGGTGTAACTTCTGGGAGTGCTTCTAAATAGTCAATTGCATCATTGGAGAGTGGTAAACCGCGCTGTTTAGCGTAATCTAGCTCACTTATTACCGAGTTGTGTCCACATTGGGCTAAATAATCTTGAAAGTTATCGCCCTCTAACACTTGGGCGATGCATCCAGCTTCAATGATTGCCGATTGGTTGCGCTGGATATCGTCGCTACGCTTCCACGCGGTCCATAATGTGTAAGCTGCAATCAATCCGCCAGTGATTGGGGTCGTGGCGCCTGCAACCAGCACACTAATTATTAATCCTCCAATTACATGAAATTGTAGATTATTTGAGCTAGTTACTCGGTAAGCTTCTTGTGACCATTCTTCAGGAGTTTTATGTTTACGGTCAGGATTAAAACGTGTCATACTTATTTCTTAGCTAAACGATTACACAACAAAATCCCTAGCAAGCATCATAAACCTGCTAGGGATTTTGTTTTTACTTGGTTGATTCGTTGTAGTTATAGGCTAATTTACCTACCCATATAATTAAGCTAACTATTAGCTCGACTGCAAACAAAGTAATAGCAGCTAGCAATAAGTTACCTACGTCAATCTGTCCCCATTGTCCAGTGGCAATAATCCAGAAAAAATCTGTAATTTTACCAGAAGCTACAGGACTATACACGGTAAAACAGATTAGAAAGTCTAGTACGTAAATCGCTATGCGTAAGCGTTCTAGGTTGCGAATCATGCTTGTAGGCATAGCATTATAGACTCGTTTCATCTGTTTTAATGTGGGGTCATCTGTGTCCTTCTCGGTGTAGCGTGTTCGTCTATCCGCTTGACCAATTACTGTTGCCATAAAACCCTCATGATTATAAAGAATTATAGGTAACAGTTCGATAATTTGAACAATTCCCCACAGTACTAAACCAAGCGACCAAGTAATACCCATGCCAAATATTGAAGCAAGCCCGTTAATTATAGGGATAATAGAGATAAGCTTAATAAATGCATCGTCAATCGCTTGAGTACCTAAATAGCTTACAGCTTTTGCATAGGGTGAAATATTCAGAAATGCAAAATAAACACCACTTGCAACGAGTAACCAATACAGTACTCTTAACCATTTAGTTGGTACCTTTGTTTTGTTTGCGCTACCATAAGTCGAACTGGTAGCACCCTTTGAGCCGAGTCCCGCCATATTTAAACAGTCCTATTTACTTGGTGTTACGTAATAAACTTTGGCGCCTCTAATCTTTTTGATTGTGTCTATGGCTAATTCCCTATTTCCTGTAAATGCCATATTCCCTACAACTAGACCATTAACGCTTCGTACAATCGTCCCAGTGTTTCCAATACCATCACAGACCACCGTGTTAAGTGGTAACGGGTTTTTGGTAGTTCGGTCTAATACTGGTTCTCCTTCCACTAAAGTTGCTAAATTTCTGGGAGAGTTAGCGGCTACAACCATGACACAACCGGATTTATACCGGGATTGGGCTATTTTAGAGGCTTGCTGTTCCCGCTTGAACTGCTCATCTAGTAAGCGTTGTTTATTTTCGTTACTAGCAATTGTTTGACGCGCTACTGAAAGCGATTGCATGTTACTTTGTATATCCTTATACCCAAAGGACAAGGAACTAGCTACTAACACACCAAACACAATCAACGAACCATGTCGGCGCCATATTTGACCGTAGTTATGTTGCATATAATTACGTAAGTTTAATTGTTGTAGTGTTTGATTTGAGCGATTAAAGCTTCTAGTAAACCAACCATGTCACCTGGCATTAACTCGTTCAATCGCTCTATTACTTCTTCCACTTCGCTGTCATTGGGCGCATCCTGTTCCGACATTGGATGCTGTTCAAACAAGACGTTGGCAATTGACTTTACTATCCAGAGGCGTTGAGCGTTGTTTAACTTTTCAAATGTGCCGCCCCAAGTTTCAACCATATCGTTAAGCAATCCCTCGTCTTTGGGGAAGGCGCCGCAGTAATAACCTACAAATTTTGGCATGTTGTAAAATCCTTAATACCTCTTGTTTATTTTTTTGGTGGACTAGAGTTAGCAACCGTCCGCATTCAACAGTGCGGTTGCTATTAAAACAAATCTACTAGCCCTGCGATTCTTGCGATAAGTGGATCAACTTCTGTTTCCTGAGTTTGTGGCTCTGGGAAGTTATAAATTTTTGCAGTTGTAATCGGTGGGGTTGTCGCAGTAGTAATACTAGGCTGAGTAATAGTCTCTGTAATCGTTTGGGATATATTCCAACTTGCTTTTAAATGTGAACCATAGCGAGTTAGGAGAATAACGAACAAGTTCGACAGAGAATCTATACCAGTGACCTGCAACAGATCTTCAGCAAATGGTTTATGTCTTGATGGCAGTACTATTCGTGTTGAGGTCATATATAGACGTAGGGATACTTGAGGCTTTTAGTGTTCGTATTGAGGCTTTGCGTGTACATTTCCCTCCATAAAGTGTCTTTTTGTGGATGCGTACTATTTTGGTACTAACTCAACAAGGACGGGTTGTGGCATAGAGGCGCCGTATCAACCTGATTAGGTCACTCGCTAGTTTTCACTACTCAACATCTTATACAAGATTTGCAAATATTGACAGCATTTTATACAATATTTGTTGTACCGAAGCTTGCTATCTTATATAAGAAGTACACAACATGGTTACAGCGAATGGCGAAACCGAAATCGAAACATCGGGAATATGGGGAGAGGAAAACTCAATACAGCGTGGGATTGACTCATACGGGGGCGCAAGGTTTGGACAACCAAGCTTCCAAGCTGGGGATGAGCCGCTCTCAGTTAATGGAGATGATTGGGCGAGGGGAAATTACGATAGCGAGCGTAGACCGACAAATACTGGGGGAGTCGTTGACAAACTAATTTTTAAAGTTGAGGAGGAGATAAAAGGTTTTGAGAATCTGATTGCTGAACGCCGCCGATACCTTAATGAGCTAAAAGAAATATCATCTCAGCTACAACAGGCAGAGCAGTAAAGCCGTCCCACAACTCCGTGAGACGGCTTTCTGTTGTTTGATTAGGTTTTAAAAAGCGTTAATCTTCACCATTAAGTCCGTTTCCCATTACCGCATCAGTTGGTTTTGGTGATTCATCTGGGATAAATACTAGTTCAAACTTAAGCTTTCCTTTCTGCCACCCTTTGCCACTAGACGATAAAAGTTGGCACTGCACGCCATCTCTAAAAAATTGGTAGTCAGGTTGTTCATTTCCTTGGTTGCCTACAAACTTAGTCCGTAAACCAAGTTTAAGTTCACTAATTTGACAAGTGGGATTTGCACCGAGTCTTGGAGAATTTTCTAAATCCAGTACATCGTTATCATTTAATTCCATTGTTACCTACCTCAAAAATTAATATCCAGTTGCACCTGGTTATTAACATGTTTCCCAAAATACCCGCATTTCTAACACTGATATTTGATTCTTAACTATTTACTACAAAAGGACATGCAAATGAATACACAAAAAATAGTTGCCGCCGATAATGCAGCAACCAAACAAAAGGACTTAAATGATTTAAATACTTCTAATACCTTCAATTCTAACATAGAAAAGCCGGACAATATTGATATTAACCACTGGGAAGAATGGATTAGTAGTGGTGTTAAACCTGATATCATCAAGCTCAATATTCGCTCAATTCATGATGCTAGAGAAGTAGATAAAATACTCAGTAGAAATTCTAAGAAGCGTTGGAAACATTCAAGCGAATTAGTCCCATGCTGGCAGGTTTCAGGTTTAGACCCTACAACCGGAGAAGCTACGCTAAAAGGCGTTCAAGTAAAACCTGACACATCACCTCTTAATAAAGATGGCAGAATACAGAAATACATCGGTGCTAGTGGATACGGGGCTTGTCCGCTATTTCTTGACACAGGTGTAGAAGGTTATTGGCAGTCAGTAATTGATAATTCCAAGATTCCATTACTGATAACAGAAGGTGCTAAAAAAGCAGCAAGCCTTTTATCAATCGGTTACGCTAGCGTTTCTATCCCCGGTGTTTCTACTTGTCGAAAGAATGGGCGATTGCATCATTGGTTACAGCCTGTTAATGGTTTTGGAAGAAAAGCTTATCTATGTTTTGATAATGACGTACTTTCTAAAAAAGCTGTTCAAGACGCGCTTCTTGCAATGAGTCGAGAATTAGCGTCAAGCGGTTCTAAAGTAATGGTAATTAAGTTACCATCAGGAGTTCATAAAGGCGTGGATGATTTTATAGCAGCAAATGGGAAAGAAGCTTTTGATAAGTTGGTTGAAGAGGCGTTAACAATTGAAGAGTGGCGCCTCGAAATCCAGGAACAGTGGAAAAACCAGGAAGGTTACGACGAGGACGAGCGGCAATCAAGACTATATAGATATATGGACGTGGTACGTCAAGGTTGGGGCGACGCGCTAAGACTTAACAAGCTTAAAAATATTATTGAGTTGCACGGCGCCGAACTTGACCTTAACTTAATTAGGCTGAGAATAGCACTTGAGTTTGACATTGATATCCCAATAGGAGACGCGCAAGCGGTAGTTGAAATGGTTGCTTCCGAAAACAGCTATCATCCTGTGGTCGATTACATTGATACTCTATCCCTTGTCCACCCAAACATCGATACTAGTATTTTGGACAATTTAGCTACTCGATACTTTGGTAGCGATAACCCAATACACAATATATATATGAAGCGTTGCTTAGTCGCAGCAGTCGCTCGTCTACGTCAACCAGGCTGTAAACACGATACCGCCACTATATTAGTAGGCAAGCAGGGCACTGGTAAAAGTACATTTTGGAAAGTACTTTTTGGGGAAGATTGGTTCTCTGACGAGTTGGGCGACGCTAACGAGCGTGACGAGTTAATGAAGTTACACCGCTTTTGGGGGCTTGAGTGGTCGGAGTTTGAGACTGTTTACAGGAAGAAAGACGTTAGCGCGTTGAAAAAATTCATGTCTTCAACTACCGATGCGTTTCGTACTCCTTACAGTCGAGTAATTAAAGAATTTCCGCGCGCGTCGGTGCTGATAGGGACTACGAACGAACAAGAGATATTAGCTGATGCAACAGGTAGTAGACGGTTTTGGATTATTCCGATTGTAGATACCATCCCAATCGAATTAGTACAAAGAGAACGCGATAAACTTTGGGCAGCTGCTAGCGCCCTTTATCAACAAGGTGTTAAGTGGTATTTATCGCCAGAAGAACAGGAACAACAACAAGAAGCGAACCTTGAGTTCCAAGTGCAAGACCCGTGGTTAGAACCAATTGCCAATTTTATTCGAGGTCGAGATTACGCTACGACCACAGAAATACTTAATGCGTTAGGAGTAGAAACAGCGCGTGCAGAAGTTGGTATGAGCAAGCGCGTAGGGTGCGTAATGAGACAATTAAAATGGACTGCTACACGTAGAAGGATTAATGGTGAAAATTTGCGTTGTTGGACACCTTCAGATAAAAAGTTTGAATATTCTAGTGGAACACCTGGAACACCTGGAACAACCTCAGAGAAAAATGCACCTGACAACAAAAATTCTAGTGGAACACCACTAAAAACAGAAATTCTAGTGGAACACCCTCAAACCCATACGCGACAAGATGTTACAGCTATAAATCAAGAGGGTGTTCCAGGTGTTCCATTAGAAAAACCAACATTTTTATTTTCAACGTGCAATTTTGAAAAAAATGCTGTGGGGTTTGACCCCTCATTATCTGCCGACAAAAAGGCTAGTTTTAAAAAGACTTTTAATACACCTCAAGGTGTAATAACAATTACAGGTACTCTAAGTAGTACGGATAAGTGGCATTTACTTATTGAATATCCCAACAAGGCAAAAACTGAAGAGACTTTATCAGGGAATAAAAAAACAATAGAGGCGCGCTTGTTTGTCATTGTCGAAACATGGCACGCTCAATTTAGATATACAGTCCAGCAGCTTGTTCGTCCTGGCGCTTACAATTCAATTGCAAACTGTCGGCTGTTGAGGGTGCGTACTAATCCTAGCGGTAAGCCATCAAGCTATTTGTTCCAACCGCCTGATAATAAAGCTATTTGGGTTCATAGCCATCATGACTTTAGCTTGGAAGATTAAAAAAACGGCGCCGCAATCTAGTAACGGCGCCGAGGAACAGGAATTTTCTTAAAGCGACTCATTTAGCAGCAGTTTTACTTGAGTCCTTTGATGAAAATTAAACCTGTAATGAACCAAATAATCAATAGAAGGTAAATCATGGGGTCTAGATTAATAACTCTCATGCTGACACGGGTGTACTACTAAATTTCAGTACTTGATTTAAACCCTTGTATATTGCTTCTGCTACTGCTTTCGCCCCTACTCGTTGCCATAATTCGCAATCGGTTTTGGTGTCCATAAAACAGGCCTCTACAATAATTGCTGGCATTTCAGACCAGTTAATGACGTAGTAGTGCGTTGATTTTTTGGCGCCTCTGTTCTCAAACCCAAGTAGTGCAAGCTCGTTAACAATGGCAGAAGCGAGGGCGCCCCCTTTGTTAGAAAAATAAAAAACTTCTGAACCCTTCCCGCCACCAGCGTTATGATGGAGGCTAATGTAATAGTCAGCTTTTGCGGTGTTGGCTGTAGTGACTCGACGCTTTAAGCTATCGCGCAAATCGTCTGCACTACCTGGTTTACACTTAATGACTTCTACCTGACTTTTCTCTAGCATAGAGATAAGGTGCATCCCGACAGCGGTGTTACACCAATTCTCATTTAAAAAGCCAACCGCGCCCCCGTCACAAGGCAGGTTGTGTCCAATGTCAATCGCTATTTTCACGCTCGTATTCCTTTAAAATCTTGATTTCATCCATTAATCGACTGTATTTATGGTCGATTTTTTCATTTAGTCCGTTAAGTATGTAATCAACAAATTCTCGACGCTCTTTGTCTTTAAGAGAAAGAAAGTCTATTTCTCGTTGTAGTTCATGTTTTACCTCAGCTACATGCCAAATAGCGGCAAATAGAGTGATAAGTCCTCCTATCAGTTGTAATATTTCGTTTAATTCCATCGTTTTATAAGTAACTGTGCTTTACCAACTATTCAGTATTGAATAGTTAGCAAAGTACAATGACTATTCGATGCACTCTACCCAAGAAAGCTTTACCTTAGCGGTAGAAATAGCGCAGACTTCACCTCTGTATAAATTAGCGGCATTAATTTCATAGCTGCCACCCAACGGATTAATAGGGATGCCTTTTTCTAGACTTCCACTACCAGCTTTACCTAAAATCAGTGTTACTTGACTTGAACTGTTATTTATAATTGCTGCATATAATCGTTTAGAATTAGCAGCAATTACAGTAGATGGTTCATCAGCAGTAAGTTCATGCACGTTGTTAGTACATTTACTGTAAGAAGTTAATGAAGTTTTGGTGGATGGATTGTTTATCATTTATTTGCTATCTAAGTAGGGTCAACGACGTTATTAACAAACGAGTTATTATCTACCTTAAACTTACAAATAAATTTTGATTGAGCTTCTAAAGCTTCGCTATCCCCACCCGCAGTTATATACTGCTCTACGAACTCTATCGGTGCCCTTGATGCGGAAACGCGCTTCTTGTTCGTTTCATCAGTCAATTTGGTCAAAGCCGAGAGCAGTTTTGAAGTAAAAGCGATTACAGAATCATCTAAAGAAACTAAACTATTATCGCCAACTAAAATAGATGCGTTAATGCGTATCTTACCACTAATTAATTCAATACTACCACTCGGTAAATACTGAGATAAATCATTAAAACTAATGGACATAATTGTCTTCCTAAAAGTGCAAGGGTGATACTACTTACTTCATTGAAGCTTTATTTTTGATTTTTCCTAATTCTATAATCAGTTGCTTCTGGAATGAATCTGGAAAGCAAACAAGATGCATGTTGTCGTAACTTAAAAACCAATAGGCTCCCTCGTGTAATACGTTTCGTGTCATTACAATTTTTTTCTCTAGATACTCAAAAACACCTTCCACGGTAAAAGTATTACTAAGAAGTCTAACTTGGATGTTTAACGCTTCTTGAAATTCAGACTGTAATACATCATTTAACTGGTTTTTAAACTGATTAATTAAAAGTTCAGTAGCTTTCTGTTCGGCTTCGCTTTGGCTAATAAAAGCGAGTTCTTGCTTTATTTGCCAGTCCCGATAAACAGTATCAACTGTTTCATCTAAATTAAATTGTGTTGCAACGTCAACCATATAAGCTCCTTAATTTAAGTTGTTGTTTCTGCACCAGGCTTTTTGAGCATCTCTAAAACTATCTCATTAAAATCATCTGGTTTCGTAGATGTCCATAGGTCGATACGGTCACGCTTACGTATATAGCGTTTACCATTGATTGGAATGCCTGAACCGTTGGCGCCTGGTACTTGGTACTGGTTCAAAATCGTAAAGTAAGCTGGATAAACCCTAATAGGTTGCTTTACAAAAGAACCTGTATTGTCTTCTGTCCTATCTTCCGTAATAGTCGCCTTGGCTCTTATGGGTTTACCTTTTGTAAATTGCAGAAAAGCTTTTGCTCTATCTTCCGCTTCTCCACCTGAAGCCCCCCAACATTGGATTTGGCGCCCATTGTCTAAGATGATTGTTGCTCTGTACCGTCCCCACAAATAACCATTAACGCCCCCACAAGCTTGTTTCAATCGTTCCCAATCAATCTTTGATGGTTCTATTTCCGGGATGGCATAGGTTGCAGTAACGAGCCGGCTGTTAGTCCTCGCTTGCCACGGTGGGGAACTCTCACTGAAAAATTTGATAACAATACGTAAGCTTTGAGGACGGACACGCAAATAATCATCAGTAGGATTACCGACAAAAGTTCCGATATCTTTATCCTGCATCTGCTGGTAATTAGTCAGTGTAGAAACAATTTGAGTTTCCAGCAACTTTTGTGGACCAGCTAACACGATACGTTGATGGTCTAGACTACGGTCGGGCTTCACTTCAACGTAAGTCATCTTACCAACTGCTGGAACTTCCTGCTTTTTAAGTTTTTCAGCCGCCAAAAAACTATCAACAGAGTTCGCTACAACATAACCAGCTTCTACACAACCGTCCCAAGCTTCTTCTAAAAACTCTTCTACAAAGTTTTTAACAAACGTGTTGGGTATTGATTCAACGGCTTTGTTAGTTGCTATTGCAAAGCTCCAGGGTTTACTGCCTTCGCTTCCCCAAGCTTTAATTGCATTGCCGGCGCCTTCTCCAAATAAGTCCTGAAAAAAAGAAACATTTGACTTTATAAATTTACGAACGTTTTTAAAACTCCACATTATTAGATACTGTGTAGCACTAATAAATGTAAATCTAACTAACGAGGATAAATTAGCCAAAAATTCATCTTTTAATTCTTCAGATACTTGTCCCAGGATGTAAGCTCCTAATGGTTCATTGAAACTAAAAACAACGGCGCCAGGAACTACACCGCATCCAAGATAACCGACTAAGTTACCTAGTGTTCCTCCAAGTAGTGACCCTAGATTATCAAATTTGCTTTTTATTTGTTGGTCGAGTGTTTTATCCGTAACATTCCAGTCAAAATTCCAAATAAATTGCACGGTTGAAGTTATCCAACCCCACAAAGCACTTAAAGAAAAAGATAATATTTTCCCAGCTTCTTGAAGAAGCCAACCAACAATTCTTTTTCCTCCATTCCATAGCCAGCCAAGTACACCGCCCTGGTCGTCTTTGTCGGGGTCTTCAAATGAAGAATTAAACACTCTAATCCCCGCGTCTCCAATCGTTTTTCTAATTTTCTCAGACTCTAATGCTTGTACAGCAATGTCAGCTAGCCCCATAATTCCTCAAGCGTAACATTTAACTCTGCATCGGGTGTATAACCGATACGTCGTCGATACCTTAGCACTTTTTTCACTTCAAAGTCACGGAAGTATATAGAGCGTTCTTGAAAGTCTTCAGGAATTGGAACTTGGAGAACAATTTTTAAGTTTTGAACAGGGTAAACTCGTTGTGCTTGTCCAACTTGGTCAGAATTAGAAGTTTTGTAACGTGGTCGAATAAGGATATAACTATTTAATTTATTCCAACTCGGAGAATTAAAAGATAACCGAATTGTGGCATTAGCTCCTGTTGCTGTGTTGGGAAATTTAATCCAATTTTGGGTAACGTTAATTGCACCCAAATTAAACCAAACACCAATGTCATCAGTAATACTAGGCATAAATTAAATCGTCGTATTCCATTTCCTCGCAGCGCGCGTCAAATTCTCCGTCCTCAATATAATTTTCTGCTTCTGCATGTGTTACCGCTTCTAGTAGTCCATGTCCACCAGGGCGGACTATAAACGCAAAGTCAGGATTATGGTATGCAAAATTGCGCCAGTCTGGAGGAAATGCAGCATATAAATAATCTTCAAAAAACGGATGCCCTGGAAGAATAATGCCTGATTGTGTCTCAATCATTAGGTTGTAGGTGCAGGTCCGGTAGTAATTACAACTTCATCAGTTAAAATTGCAAATCCCGCAGTCGATGCTGTATCTTTTGCATCGGTTGAGTAAAAGCTACTAAAAGTGCCGCCGCTTACTTCCAGCGAGGCATTGCCAGGACGAGGAATAGATGAACCAGATACTAGCTTTCCTCGTTCTGTAGCTGTGGTTATAGTAGTAGGACTTTTTAGCCCCAAACTTGCACCATAAGTAGAAAAATCCGCTTTGTTCATAGGGAAGCAATACAAGCTCCCATCGGACAATTCCGCAATTGCTGTCAAACTATTTTTTGCACTAGTCTCCGGACGCAACGATACGCCTCGTCGTTGTGTTGAAAGTTTCCAACCAGCCGCTAATGCTTGGGTTAATTTATCAAATGCACAAAAAGTACTAATAGATTGCTGGGCCCCTACACCCGCGTTTGCAATTTTTTTAGTAACCCTTGGAGGTTTAGGCGACCTAGCACCAAGAACAATAACTTTCCCTGTTGGTATGGTAGTACCTGCAATAACATGTCCCAAATTAGTTAGGTCAGCAGACGATACACCCGCAATTGCAGCTAAATCTTTTGTGTTGAAGCCATATAACATGAAGTTGGTAACGGCTACATACGTTTGTTTGTCTCTCTTTCTGCCTCTTGTATAAGATGCCATTCGCTACCTTTTAAAACATTTACTTAGAAACAAATACACCTTAATACAGAGTTATTGCTTATGCAAGGGGTGTATTATGTTGCGTGCAAGGATGTAGATGCTACTAAACCAATGTCTAAAAGATAACTACCTCCCTATGGGTGTCCATGTTGTCCGACGGACGACCAGTAGCCACTTAACATAAAATGTAAAATCACGTAAAAATCACAAAACAAGTTAAACGCATGGAGCTTATGTGCTTTCCTTTGCTTCACTCTAGAAGCAAACGGCTGATTCAAAAGCGGATTAAAACAAAACGTGCAGGAACGACCATATATTACAAATATCGGCCCAAACAGGAATTAATCGAGCGTCTATCCGAGGAATTGAGGATGAGTCAGAAGCAAATTCGCAAACAAATAAAATCCGAGCGGCTTTTTCTCTTACAAGAGATATATGGCTCGGAAGTTAAAATTTGGCAAATATAAATTTTAATTAGTCTGAAGTTTTCCCAATTTGACGGATTTGAGGGCGTTGCTCAAGAGGGCGCCCGTAAGGTTTCAAGCTGTCTGTAATGCCAGTCTTGTCAATAAATCCGCGTTCAGCTTCTTCTGTAAATTGGTCAAAATCTGATTTTTTAAGCTTCTCTATTTCATCCGGGTCGGTTGTTCGGCTTGCTTTATCCTCGTTGATTTTCGTATCTAAAAAAGCCTCGAATCCCTTTTTAGTAAGGGTTTTTATTAAAGATTCTTTAATGTCACTTGTCCCTAAATTACGGTAATTAGCTGCCCGGTATTGAGCAGCAAGTTCTAGCAAAGGTGTAAATAAATCTTTGATGTCTTCTTTATCGTCATTATCCCAACCTTTGACGTTAACCGTAGCGTTAACTAGCATTTTATCAAGTCGAGGTTCACCAGGTTTAAAAGTAAAAGGTATTTCTCGGTCAACTTGTGTTCCTTTATAAGCTAAAAACTCAGCATTTGCTTTCCCATAATCAGTTGCAATAATAGCCGCTTGTTTTGCGGCGCCTGCTTCGGTTAGTGTCCTGATTGTGGCGTTTAAATTCGCATCAGATTCAGCTCTTAAAATTAACGATAGCCCCAATAATTCGGCTATGCCTTCCGCAATATTGGGAATATTAATTT
This sequence comes from Calothrix sp. HK-06, assembly GCF_001904745.1. GTDB lineage: Bacteria > Cyanobacteriota > Cyanobacteriia > Cyanobacteriales > Nostocaceae > Dulcicalothrix. Next base: position 43,543 of record NZ_MRCD01000047.1, on the reverse strand, counting down.
CTTTTGCTTGGTCGCCTTCCTGGTCAATATCCGCGTCTTTTATTTTAATTTTGATTGGGAACATCCCGCATAAAGCATCCAAATTTTTACCAAGCCAGGAAATTAATCGAGTTAGGTTTTCAATCGTATCTATACCCTGGTTTCTGTCAGTGAGTATTTTTGGAACACTCACGGGATAGTCATTTACTCCTATTCTTCTCGCTATTAAGCGTAATAACTCGTCATTCTCACGAACATTAGGACAACATGACATAGGTGGTGGTGGTGGTGATAAAGGAAAATTAGGAATATTAGGAGCGTCAAGAGGTTTTACTACTACGTTTCTTTTGAAGTAATAAACTCTTAAATTTCTTCCAACCCCTGAATAAAAATTACCATAAATATCCGTTGACCCTGACTGCAATGGTATTTCTCCAGGTTCAAAACCTGGTATTTCAAGCGGGAAGTCGTCAGCATCCCTAGACCCATAATAAATATCAGAACGCAGAACTGAGTTAACGTTTTTAGCCCAAAAGATACCTGGTAAATAATTCCTCAATTCATCTTTATTCCCTGCATAAGTAATTACTCTTGAATAATTGTCAAGAACAGTTAACCCTCCACGTGATGATACTTCTAAAAACCTTATTTCTCTATAAATAGTTTTATAGTCCGTAAAGCTTTCGCCCATTTCAAGGACTTCTAAGCTAAGTGTTTCTCGTTCTGCGGTCAATGTTTGCTCGTTGTAGGTTTCATATACAAGAAATTCTCCAATATTATCTTCTGTTAAATTACGGCTAACAAAGTGTGTCCCGTTGAATTCTTCTGTAATAGTTACTTCTAATTCAAAGTAAGAAGTAAAATCAGCATTGATTATAAAACTTTTAATATTTAATTCTCTTCTGCGTTCATACCAAGCTTGAGGCTTACTTATAAAATCATAGATTCTACCTTGTTCACCCTCTTCTATATTTTCGATTACCGCCCATAAGTCAGCATCAGAATTTGGAATAAAAGGAAGCGATTCTTGATTTTCAAGTGGTGGCAAAGGTTCGGGAATCGGAATAATACATTCTGGATTCCTGTACACAATTTGTACAGGTGGCATTTTAATAAATCCGATTGCTGCATCTAATTGAACTCCAATATTACATTCATCACGTACTAAGGTAAATTCAAAAGATATAGGCTTATTCGTTAAAGGATTACCGCAAAAAGGAGAGTCAGGATATACATCACAGTTCCTAGGGTCGGCGGGTGGTGAACCGTAAATATTGCCGATAATCGGTTCAAGTCCTGGTTGTGGAGGTTCGGCTCTATCCCATTCTTCCTTCGCTCTTTTTAACTTTTTAAATACTCTTCTTACCATTGTTCTATGGTATACCTCACTTGTAAAAGTTGTTTAGGAGCGTTAGTTAGTTTTTTGTATTTCTCTTTAAATACTTCATAATCTAGCTTTCCGTAATTACGGTATGGCACTTTAAAATCATGCTCTAGATTCTCGTATTCAAAAGGTTTAATAGGTTGTTGCATTTATCCCTCAAACCATCTTACTTGAGTGCTATTAACATCTAAAGCAGATATAGTTAGTTGCCCAGTGTAATAGAAGCCTCCTTTAGAGCATTCAAACTTTTCATTTTTACTAAGAAATATTTCAAAATCGTTGCTGGAATTGCTAACCGCTATTTCGTAATTGCTCTGATTCTGAATGCATAAGTATTTACGATTAGCGTTAGCTTCTATTTGCAAGCTAGGATTAAAGTCTGTACTTAAGTATGTAACTTGTCCTGCTGAACTAAAAGTAGTGATAGGTGTTAAACTCATTTCCTCGTCATCTCCATTGCTATTACCACCGCCATTATTAGTACTACCGTTACAAGTTAGACTTATATTTATCGGTTGAGTTTCTGTTTTATAAACAATTTCTTGTAAGAAACTACCATGCACGGTAAAAACATCATTGCCGCTTAATAATCCGTATCCAACGTCAACAATACGACAAGCTACTTTACCATTAGACCCAAATTCATCAGCTAACCCATCGGTAAAGAAGTCAAGCAAGCTATGCATCCTGTAAGGATAACCTTGCTGTTTAATCAAACTAATTGCTCCAACCTCTACCCAACTAGACCCATCAGCACTAACAAGTAGTTCTAGATGTTTTCTTTGGGAGTTCCATTCAACATCAAGGGCTTTAACTCTTCTTTCGGGTTCGCTGTCTTCAATACTAATATCTGGCAAGGGCGCCGCTTGAGTACTGGTAATTTTAGAATAGCCCTTAAGATTTTTAAGAAAGCCATTAACACTAATAACGCTACTACTGGGGATATCAAGAGTAGGAAGAATATTGTCAAAAAGAACAACAATACTATCCCCGTCACTCTCAGTAATACGACGCGCAATTTTTTTGGCGATATTAATTGATTCAATTGGCACGAGTGTAATAGATAGAATTATTTGTAATATTAGCTAGGAAAGTTACTATCTGTAAGCTCTTTAACAGAAAGTAAACTAGTGCCTGTCGTTGTTTTTGCTGAATATATGCCCTGATAGGCGGGATAGTCATCAATAAAAATGCCCCCACCGTCGAGGTAAAAGGCGCCTGAATCATTTTGATTTTCCGTAGTAGTCGCGTCACCGTAAGTAACTATTACCCGGTTAGTACCTTGATTCCAGATGGTTAGTCCTGTGCGGTTAGCTCTAGCCGTTACAAGTACAGAATAAGATGTTGTTACGCTTACCGAGTTTGTTTGTACTCCCTCAATCGTTGGAGTGTAGCTTGCGGGGATATTAATTGTCGGCGCCTGTGGTGGATTATATAAGCCCATATTTTTAATTTGACAGTGGCATCAATTGTACTGGTATTACAGAGTGCCCACAATAGTAAGCGCATTACTGGTTTATCGATTTACCAAGCAATAGTTATCTGTAATCTTCAGGATTTAAACCTACCGCCCGTATCCATTTATTCCATTCTTCAATTGGGTAGGGGGCGTTTGCATTTTCTTTATCGTAATCTACGTGATAAGGAGCGCTTCGCCATATTTCTACTTCATCAATAAACAAACACAGTACAGCAGCTTGCGTGTAAGTATAATTTTCATCTGTACTGATACGGTAAACTACTCTATCACTGTTGAATTTAGGGATGTCTTCAGGTTTCCAGGTTCGGTATGACATAACGCTATGAAGGTTTAAACGCTATATAGCTTACAATAATCCCTCCAATCTTTATTGCTTGCATTAAAGCCCCACATACCTACTTGAATGTGACAATCTGTAGACGGCTGATACTGAATATCACCCTTGATAGAGCAAGAATTAAAATCAGGATGTTCTTTGAAAAAATCAGATGCCATGCAACGAAAGCGTTTTACCAATTCGGCATCAAATGCTTGAGCGTAATAAGGGGAACCTATAAAAGACTTCTTGATGTATAGTTCTATGTCACATCCTCGCACTTTGCGGATATGAATCCAAACTCTGTAATATCCCCATAGTGGACGCCGGCGACTCATGTTTTCTTTTGGGCAAATTAAACTTGCTCCTTCATTGTATTGCATAAGCAAAGCTGATTAGTTGAGGTGCCTCGCTCTGCTTATTTAGTCAGTGCGTAGTCAGCATTATTTGCTGTTTACAGCACTGATTACACCAAATGCTTGTCTGTAATGAATGCCAGGAACGAGACTTGAACTCGTGACACGAGGATTTTCAGCCCTTCACATGTCCTCTGCTCACCTCGAAAGATTACTGATAGAAAAGTTGTAGACATAGTCAGTGCAAGCAGTCCAGAGATATTTGCAAGCATAATTGGTACTTATAAGCATCGACACCATAGTATTACCCGATATGAGTACTCAATTTTTATAGTACTCAAAAAGTAGAAAGTGCAGCACGTACCCAATTATTTGTACTCCAGCAGTAGTATAAATAGCCTTGAGAATACCCAAACTCTCCAGCGACCCCCGGACTTGTTGCTGTTGTTGGTGGAGACCATGTTGTTGCTTGTCGAAACGATAGAGCGAATATTTTTCCTGATGCCTCTACACTAGCTAAAGTCACACTCGCACTATTTTGCCATAGCTGCAAGTCAGCACTTTGAGAAGCGGCGCCTCTAGCAATAATTGCTGAAACACTAGCGACAGTGTTAAATGCTCGAATCGTTGGGGCTGAAATAGTTCCACTACTTGATATATTTCCTGCACTACTAACACTCGCTAAAGTTACACCCGTGTTGTTTTGCCATTGTTGCAAATCAGCCGATTGAGACACCCCGCCACGAATTACAGCGCCAACTCTAGCAGATGTAGTTAGCACGCCAAGCTGAACAGAAGAGAAAATCGCGGATGACCCTATAGCCGCAACGCCAGCGTTTACAAGTGAGCTATTGCTATTAATTTGTATATCCCCGTTAGCTCTTATTCTTACAAGCGAATTTCCTGTATTGTCCTGCCATTGCTGCAAGTCAGCACTTTGAGAAGCGGCGCCGCGAATTATAGCCCCAATATTGGCTGCATTAGAGCAATTAATAGAAGCTTGAGTATTACTAAATGCTGTATTTGTTCCAACAATAGCGGTATTTCCTTGTAAATAACTAGATACATTTAGGAACGGTAATATAGTTTGCGGGTTGTAGAGTTTCATAAATTATAAAAACCTCGTCATATGCGGTGACGAGGTAGCTTAGATTTCTGAAATTATAAAGCAATAGAGCAACCGGATATTCTTAGTCAGGGTTTAGTCAGGGTTTAGTCAGGGTATCGAGCCTGGGTGCAACAGGTCGATTATCTCGGAGCATTAACGCCTCATAAGCGCGTTGATGATGCTTGTCGCTTATCCAGTGGTGGTACAACTCACTGTGAACGGTTAACGAGTGTCCCATCTGTTGAGCAGCTAGGCTAATATCTAGCCCAAACTCTAAAGAGCGTATCGCCCAAGCATGACGTAAATTATACGGTGCAAACCCTATTTTGTCGCGTTGAAAGCGTCGAGTAACAGCGGCGCCCAATGCAGAATTTTTACGCTCACTACTAGTATCAACGTTGGGTAGGTTGACGCTTGACAATTTAAACTCAGTAAACCACTCAGGATAAATAGCCCAAACTCTACGCGCCCCTGTCTTTCCCTCTAATATATGCAAAATTGGATTGCCGCTTCGCAGTTGATCAAAATCAATGCGGAATACCTCATGATTACGTAACCCATACGTTGCAAGCAATCCATAAACCCAACGCCAGGACTCATTCTTAATTTTGTAATATTGTTCAGCTATTACAAAATCGTCAGGAATATTACGTGGTGATACTGATTTGGGATTGTACTTACCAGCTAAAGAGGTTAATGTAATATCCAATCCTGCAAATTTGGCTAATGCACCCAAGCAAATACAGTAGCGCTTACGGCTTTTAGTATCCGGTTTGGTTGATAGTACGGTTTTGCGGATTAAGCCTGATGTAAGAGGTTGATTAACAGGCAGTTTTTTGAATACATGTAGATAATCGGTTTTCCATGTGGTTTGGGATTTGGGCGTCAAATCCCTTTTTTCAAAATAATCTTTTTCAAAAGCTTCAACCCAGTCGCTAACTTTAGTTCTGGACGGTTCGGAAGAATTTAAATATTTATCCCAACTGAAGCTATTAGAATCAAGCGCTCTACGCACACTATAAGCCTCAAATTCCGCTTGTTTTAATCCTTCAGATGACGCGCTAATACTTAAAGGTATTCGTTGCTGTTTGCGCCCTTCTCCGCTTCGTAGAGGAAATGTTCCACGCAAGCGTAGTTTACTTCCATCTTGTTCGATAGTTATTGCAGCGTTCGCCGCTTTTAATCGTGCGTTCGCTGCTTTTATTTGTTCTTCAAGACTCATGCAACTGCCATTAATTTAATGACTTCAAGCGTTGCTTTGCAATCACCAAGCGCGCTATGGTCACCACCCGGTAATCGTTGCCATTTGTAGTCATCGCGGTAATCGTTCCACTCTCCTACATATTGAGAGTAATAATGCATTGCACAGTGAATACTTCCTCCATTGGTAAATATTCGACAGCCTCTACGGTCACTTATTGGGAATGCTATTTGTATCCCACGTGCTTTGAGCGATTGTCTTATCAATCTAAGGTCAAAATCAGCGTTGTAAATAATAACGTCTTTGGTACCTATTTCTCTCCAAACATCTAAAAATACTTGGTCAAAATACAACGCATCAGAAACCATTGCTGATGTTATTCCGTGTATTTGTGTTGATTGAATGTTTATAGGAACAGTTGGTTTTACATAAGTTTGTAACCCTAGAGGGTTACTAGATGTAATGACACCTATTTGGACAATTTGAGCTTTGCCACTAAGGTCTGTTGTTTCTGTATCAATAATTGCCCAATTTTGACCGTCTAAAATTTGTGTTGCCCAGTTGATAGATTGTTGTTTATCGCTTACTTCCATTTTTTGCACTCCTAATATTTATTACAAAGGGTCTAATCCAATACTCAAGGCTTTATTTATCCATCCATTAATTGATTCTACTGATTTTATAGATTTAATATCCTCCCTTAGCTCATATAAAATTTCACCATTGTCAACCTGCCAACAAAGCGCATTTATATAATGTTCAAAGTAACACCTTATCAGGAATATTTGATAATCGGTGGGAGGCGTTGATACTTCATTGTTCTGAAAATTTAAAAAGCGAAATATCGCTGTTTCAATTTGACCGCTTTGTTCATTCCTCCAATAAAGAGGTAATCCTTGATTGTAAAAAGAAGGGATTGGATTAGGGTTATTTTGATTATTTGGTATCCAATTACTTGTCATGTTGTCACCTATAAACATTTTCACACTTTAATATTTTTTAAACAGTAAGTCACACCAGTGTGGGAAGCGTAACCCTTATGAACACTAAGGTGTGAGGTGGTGTGAAGGTGTGAGGTGTGAAAGTGTTATCACATGTCACACCCACTTTTAAGTTTGTCATCACACCTCACACCTTCATTCAAAGTTAAAGTGCTTTAATTGAATCACTCTCAGGAGAAATGTCAATTTTCTTTAGTTTTACTAACTCTTCAATGGCATTATTCCTTTCCTCGGCATCTATTTTATTATCACTAAGGAACTTAATAAAGCTCATATCTCTCCCTTCTTTCCCTTTGAATTTAACCCACTTATCAAGACGGTTATTTAGAAGCCAGTGAAAAATTAACAAAGATGTATCTGACATGCTTTCCTCAGTATTTAAGTTAGAGTGCAAGCTATTTTCCAGTTTGGTGATGGCATCTAAATTACTGCTTTTATTTTCTGATTGCTGGGCAAAACCAGATAAGTATTGTCCTGAGTCGCGGTCATATGCTGAGTGATTAGTTAGTTTTGGCATTGAATACCAGCTAGCACTTCCACCCCAGTAAACAGCACGATTACAATGAGAATTATTTGCCAACTCTGTAACCTCTGACTTGTTAAATTTATTAAACAAAGCTGAACGTTTCCACTGTTCCAATACTCCTATAGCATCCCCTCTAACGACCACAATACTAATCATTTGAGATATCGCGCTTAATGTAGAACCACTACCACTAGCAAAAGGAGTTTGAACAAACACCCAAATGTTTTTACCCGTACTCCCACCGCAGCTGGTAATACCAATAATTTTGTCATTTAATGCGTTCGATTTTGCATCTTTTAATTTGGTGCCAATAATAGTTCCCTCGTCAACAATTAATAATGCACCATTATTTTGTACTGCAAAATCGTCATACTGAGAGATTGATGCCTCAAACCATGCTGCTACTGTTTGAGGCTTTGCGGTTTCGCAGTGCAAACGTTTTTCGACATCAACTACACCAGCAAAGTAACTATGCTCTTTGGGGTCATCTTTACCGTTAATCAGAAATATTTTTTTACCTGGATGCTTCGCTTTGACAGCACGACAAGCATTGGCAAGTAACATTCCTTTACCGCTACCACCTTGACCAACACCAAAAATATTTTGAATACGGTTAGTCATCTCCCCTACAATATCAATTTGAGAACTCGTTGACGGATTGTAAGTTTCGATAGCCGTTTTATTAGTTGCATGACTAGCTCGGTTAATGTCGCCATACTCGGCGCCCATTGCAATTGATTTTACTGGTGTAACTTCTGGGAGTGCTTCTAAATAGTCAATTGCATCATTGGAGAGTGGTAAACCGCGCTGTTTAGCGTAATCTAGCTCACTTATTACCGAGTTGTGTCCACATTGGGCTAAATAATCTTGAAAGTTATCGCCCTCTAACACTTGGGCGATGCATCCAGCTTCAATGATTGCCGATTGGTTGCGCTGGATATCGTCGCTACGCTTCCACGCGGTCCATAATGTGTAAGCTGCAATCAATCCGCCAGTGATTGGGGTCGTGGCGCCTGCAACCAGCACACTAATTATTAATCCTCCAATTACATGAAATTGTAGATTATTTGAGCTAGTTACTCGGTAAGCTTCTTGTGACCATTCTTCAGGAGTTTTATGTTTACGGTCAGGATTAAAACGTGTCATACTTATTTCTTAGCTAAACGATTACACAACAAAATCCCTAGCAAGCATCATAAACCTGCTAGGGATTTTGTTTTTACTTGGTTGATTCGTTGTAGTTATAGGCTAATTTACCTACCCATATAATTAAGCTAACTATTAGCTCGACTGCAAACAAAGTAATAGCAGCTAGCAATAAGTTACCTACGTCAATCTGTCCCCATTGTCCAGTGGCAATAATCCAGAAAAAATCTGTAATTTTACCAGAAGCTACAGGACTATACACGGTAAAACAGATTAGAAAGTCTAGTACGTAAATCGCTATGCGTAAGCGTTCTAGGTTGCGAATCATGCTTGTAGGCATAGCATTATAGACTCGTTTCATCTGTTTTAATGTGGGGTCATCTGTGTCCTTCTCGGTGTAGCGTGTTCGTCTATCCGCTTGACCAATTACTGTTGCCATAAAACCCTCATGATTATAAAGAATTATAGGTAACAGTTCGATAATTTGAACAATTCCCCACAGTACTAAACCAAGCGACCAAGTAATACCCATGCCAAATATTGAAGCAAGCCCGTTAATTATAGGGATAATAGAGATAAGCTTAATAAATGCATCGTCAATCGCTTGAGTACCTAAATAGCTTACAGCTTTTGCATAGGGTGAAATATTCAGAAATGCAAAATAAACACCACTTGCAACGAGTAACCAATACAGTACTCTTAACCATTTAGTTGGTACCTTTGTTTTGTTTGCGCTACCATAAGTCGAACTGGTAGCACCCTTTGAGCCGAGTCCCGCCATATTTAAACAGTCCTATTTACTTGGTGTTACGTAATAAACTTTGGCGCCTCTAATCTTTTTGATTGTGTCTATGGCTAATTCCCTATTTCCTGTAAATGCCATATTCCCTACAACTAGACCATTAACGCTTCGTACAATCGTCCCAGTGTTTCCAATACCATCACAGACCACCGTGTTAAGTGGTAACGGGTTTTTGGTAGTTCGGTCTAATACTGGTTCTCCTTCCACTAAAGTTGCTAAATTTCTGGGAGAGTTAGCGGCTACAACCATGACACAACCGGATTTATACCGGGATTGGGCTATTTTAGAGGCTTGCTGTTCCCGCTTGAACTGCTCATCTAGTAAGCGTTGTTTATTTTCGTTACTAGCAATTGTTTGACGCGCTACTGAAAGCGATTGCATGTTACTTTGTATATCCTTATACCCAAAGGACAAGGAACTAGCTACTAACACACCAAACACAATCAACGAACCATGTCGGCGCCATATTTGACCGTAGTTATGTTGCATATAATTACGTAAGTTTAATTGTTGTAGTGTTTGATTTGAGCGATTAAAGCTTCTAGTAAACCAACCATGTCACCTGGCATTAACTCGTTCAATCGCTCTATTACTTCTTCCACTTCGCTGTCATTGGGCGCATCCTGTTCCGACATTGGATGCTGTTCAAACAAGACGTTGGCAATTGACTTTACTATCCAGAGGCGTTGAGCGTTGTTTAACTTTTCAAATGTGCCGCCCCAAGTTTCAACCATATCGTTAAGCAATCCCTCGTCTTTGGGGAAGGCGCCGCAGTAATAACCTACAAATTTTGGCATGTTGTAAAATCCTTAATACCTCTTGTTTATTTTTTTGGTGGACTAGAGTTAGCAACCGTCCGCATTCAACAGTGCGGTTGCTATTAAAACAAATCTACTAGCCCTGCGATTCTTGCGATAAGTGGATCAACTTCTGTTTCCTGAGTTTGTGGCTCTGGGAAGTTATAAATTTTTGCAGTTGTAATCGGTGGGGTTGTCGCAGTAGTAATACTAGGCTGAGTAATAGTCTCTGTAATCGTTTGGGATATATTCCAACTTGCTTTTAAATGTGAACCATAGCGAGTTAGGAGAATAACGAACAAGTTCGACAGAGAATCTATACCAGTGACCTGCAACAGATCTTCAGCAAATGGTTTATGTCTTGATGGCAGTACTATTCGTGTTGAGGTCATATATAGACGTAGGGATACTTGAGGCTTTTAGTGTTCGTATTGAGGCTTTGCGTGTACATTTCCCTCCATAAAGTGTCTTTTTGTGGATGCGTACTATTTTGGTACTAACTCAACAAGGACGGGTTGTGGCATAGAGGCGCCGTATCAACCTGATTAGGTCACTCGCTAGTTTTCACTACTCAACATCTTATACAAGATTTGCAAATATTGACAGCATTTTATACAATATTTGTTGTACCGAAGCTTGCTATCTTATATAAGAAGTACACAACATGGTTACAGCGAATGGCGAAACCGAAATCGAAACATCGGGAATATGGGGAGAGGAAAACTCAATACAGCGTGGGATTGACTCATACGGGGGCGCAAGGTTTGGACAACCAAGCTTCCAAGCTGGGGATGAGCCGCTCTCAGTTAATGGAGATGATTGGGCGAGGGGAAATTACGATAGCGAGCGTAGACCGACAAATACTGGGGGAGTCGTTGACAAACTAATTTTTAAAGTTGAGGAGGAGATAAAAGGTTTTGAGAATCTGATTGCTGAACGCCGCCGATACCTTAATGAGCTAAAAGAAATATCATCTCAGCTACAACAGGCAGAGCAGTAAAGCCGTCCCACAACTCCGTGAGACGGCTTTCTGTTGTTTGATTAGGTTTTAAAAAGCGTTAATCTTCACCATTAAGTCCGTTTCCCATTACCGCATCAGTTGGTTTTGGTGATTCATCTGGGATAAATACTAGTTCAAACTTAAGCTTTCCTTTCTGCCACCCTTTGCCACTAGACGATAAAAGTTGGCACTGCACGCCATCTCTAAAAAATTGGTAGTCAGGTTGTTCATTTCCTTGGTTGCCTACAAACTTAGTCCGTAAACCAAGTTTAAGTTCACTAATTTGACAAGTGGGATTTGCACCGAGTCTTGGAGAATTTTCTAAATCCAGTACATCGTTATCATTTAATTCCATTGTTACCTACCTCAAAAATTAATATCCAGTTGCACCTGGTTATTAACATGTTTCCCAAAATACCCGCATTTCTAACACTGATATTTGATTCTTAACTATTTACTACAAAAGGACATGCAAATGAATACACAAAAAATAGTTGCCGCCGATAATGCAGCAACCAAACAAAAGGACTTAAATGATTTAAATACTTCTAATACCTTCAATTCTAACATAGAAAAGCCGGACAATATTGATATTAACCACTGGGAAGAATGGATTAGTAGTGGTGTTAAACCTGATATCATCAAGCTCAATATTCGCTCAATTCATGATGCTAGAGAAGTAGATAAAATACTCAGTAGAAATTCTAAGAAGCGTTGGAAACATTCAAGCGAATTAGTCCCATGCTGGCAGGTTTCAGGTTTAGACCCTACAACCGGAGAAGCTACGCTAAAAGGCGTTCAAGTAAAACCTGACACATCACCTCTTAATAAAGATGGCAGAATACAGAAATACATCGGTGCTAGTGGATACGGGGCTTGTCCGCTATTTCTTGACACAGGTGTAGAAGGTTATTGGCAGTCAGTAATTGATAATTCCAAGATTCCATTACTGATAACAGAAGGTGCTAAAAAAGCAGCAAGCCTTTTATCAATCGGTTACGCTAGCGTTTCTATCCCCGGTGTTTCTACTTGTCGAAAGAATGGGCGATTGCATCATTGGTTACAGCCTGTTAATGGTTTTGGAAGAAAAGCTTATCTATGTTTTGATAATGACGTACTTTCTAAAAAAGCTGTTCAAGACGCGCTTCTTGCAATGAGTCGAGAATTAGCGTCAAGCGGTTCTAAAGTAATGGTAATTAAGTTACCATCAGGAGTTCATAAAGGCGTGGATGATTTTATAGCAGCAAATGGGAAAGAAGCTTTTGATAAGTTGGTTGAAGAGGCGTTAACAATTGAAGAGTGGCGCCTCGAAATCCAGGAACAGTGGAAAAACCAGGAAGGTTACGACGAGGACGAGCGGCAATCAAGACTATATAGATATATGGACGTGGTACGTCAAGGTTGGGGCGACGCGCTAAGACTTAACAAGCTTAAAAATATTATTGAGTTGCACGGCGCCGAACTTGACCTTAACTTAATTAGGCTGAGAATAGCACTTGAGTTTGACATTGATATCCCAATAGGAGACGCGCAAGCGGTAGTTGAAATGGTTGCTTCCGAAAACAGCTATCATCCTGTGGTCGATTACATTGATACTCTATCCCTTGTCCACCCAAACATCGATACTAGTATTTTGGACAATTTAGCTACTCGATACTTTGGTAGCGATAACCCAATACACAATATATATATGAAGCGTTGCTTAGTCGCAGCAGTCGCTCGTCTACGTCAACCAGGCTGTAAACACGATACCGCCACTATATTAGTAGGCAAGCAGGGCACTGGTAAAAGTACATTTTGGAAAGTACTTTTTGGGGAAGATTGGTTCTCTGACGAGTTGGGCGACGCTAACGAGCGTGACGAGTTAATGAAGTTACACCGCTTTTGGGGGCTTGAGTGGTCGGAGTTTGAGACTGTTTACAGGAAGAAAGACGTTAGCGCGTTGAAAAAATTCATGTCTTCAACTACCGATGCGTTTCGTACTCCTTACAGTCGAGTAATTAAAGAATTTCCGCGCGCGTCGGTGCTGATAGGGACTACGAACGAACAAGAGATATTAGCTGATGCAACAGGTAGTAGACGGTTTTGGATTATTCCGATTGTAGATACCATCCCAATCGAATTAGTACAAAGAGAACGCGATAAACTTTGGGCAGCTGCTAGCGCCCTTTATCAACAAGGTGTTAAGTGGTATTTATCGCCAGAAGAACAGGAACAACAACAAGAAGCGAACCTTGAGTTCCAAGTGCAAGACCCGTGGTTAGAACCAATTGCCAATTTTATTCGAGGTCGAGATTACGCTACGACCACAGAAATACTTAATGCGTTAGGAGTAGAAACAGCGCGTGCAGAAGTTGGTATGAGCAAGCGCGTAGGGTGCGTAATGAGACAATTAAAATGGACTGCTACACGTAGAAGGATTAATGGTGAAAATTTGCGTTGTTGGACACCTTCAGATAAAAAGTTTGAATATTCTAGTGGAACACCTGGAACACCTGGAACAACCTCAGAGAAAAATGCACCTGACAACAAAAATTCTAGTGGAACACCACTAAAAACAGAAATTCTAGTGGAACACCCTCAAACCCATACGCGACAAGATGTTACAGCTATAAATCAAGAGGGTGTTCCAGGTGTTCCATTAGAAAAACCAACATTTTTATTTTCAACGTGCAATTTTGAAAAAAATGCTGTGGGGTTTGACCCCTCATTATCTGCCGACAAAAAGGCTAGTTTTAAAAAGACTTTTAATACACCTCAAGGTGTAATAACAATTACAGGTACTCTAAGTAGTACGGATAAGTGGCATTTACTTATTGAATATCCCAACAAGGCAAAAACTGAAGAGACTTTATCAGGGAATAAAAAAACAATAGAGGCGCGCTTGTTTGTCATTGTCGAAACATGGCACGCTCAATTTAGATATACAGTCCAGCAGCTTGTTCGTCCTGGCGCTTACAATTCAATTGCAAACTGTCGGCTGTTGAGGGTGCGTACTAATCCTAGCGGTAAGCCATCAAGCTATTTGTTCCAACCGCCTGATAATAAAGCTATTTGGGTTCATAGCCATCATGACTTTAGCTTGGAAGATTAAAAAAACGGCGCCGCAATCTAGTAACGGCGCCGAGGAACAGGAATTTTCTTAAAGCGACTCATTTAGCAGCAGTTTTACTTGAGTCCTTTGATGAAAATTAAACCTGTAATGAACCAAATAATCAATAGAAGGTAAATCATGGGGTCTAGATTAATAACTCTCATGCTGACACGGGTGTACTACTAAATTTCAGTACTTGATTTAAACCCTTGTATATTGCTTCTGCTACTGCTTTCGCCCCTACTCGTTGCCATAATTCGCAATCGGTTTTGGTGTCCATAAAACAGGCCTCTACAATAATTGCTGGCATTTCAGACCAGTTAATGACGTAGTAGTGCGTTGATTTTTTGGCGCCTCTGTTCTCAAACCCAAGTAGTGCAAGCTCGTTAACAATGGCAGAAGCGAGGGCGCCCCCTTTGTTAGAAAAATAAAAAACTTCTGAACCCTTCCCGCCACCAGCGTTATGATGGAGGCTAATGTAATAGTCAGCTTTTGCGGTGTTGGCTGTAGTGACTCGACGCTTTAAGCTATCGCGCAAATCGTCTGCACTACCTGGTTTACACTTAATGACTTCTACCTGACTTTTCTCTAGCATAGAGATAAGGTGCATCCCGACAGCGGTGTTACACCAATTCTCATTTAAAAAGCCAACCGCGCCCCCGTCACAAGGCAGGTTGTGTCCAATGTCAATCGCTATTTTCACGCTCGTATTCCTTTAAAATCTTGATTTCATCCATTAATCGACTGTATTTATGGTCGATTTTTTCATTTAGTCCGTTAAGTATGTAATCAACAAATTCTCGACGCTCTTTGTCTTTAAGAGAAAGAAAGTCTATTTCTCGTTGTAGTTCATGTTTTACCTCAGCTACATGCCAAATAGCGGCAAATAGAGTGATAAGTCCTCCTATCAGTTGTAATATTTCGTTTAATTCCATCGTTTTATAAGTAACTGTGCTTTACCAACTATTCAGTATTGAATAGTTAGCAAAGTACAATGACTATTCGATGCACTCTACCCAAGAAAGCTTTACCTTAGCGGTAGAAATAGCGCAGACTTCACCTCTGTATAAATTAGCGGCATTAATTTCATAGCTGCCACCCAACGGATTAATAGGGATGCCTTTTTCTAGACTTCCACTACCAGCTTTACCTAAAATCAGTGTTACTTGACTTGAACTGTTATTTATAATTGCTGCATATAATCGTTTAGAATTAGCAGCAATTACAGTAGATGGTTCATCAGCAGTAAGTTCATGCACGTTGTTAGTACATTTACTGTAAGAAGTTAATGAAGTTTTGGTGGATGGATTGTTTATCATTTATTTGCTATCTAAGTAGGGTCAACGACGTTATTAACAAACGAGTTATTATCTACCTTAAACTTACAAATAAATTTTGATTGAGCTTCTAAAGCTTCGCTATCCCCACCCGCAGTTATATACTGCTCTACGAACTCTATCGGTGCCCTTGATGCGGAAACGCGCTTCTTGTTCGTTTCATCAGTCAATTTGGTCAAAGCCGAGAGCAGTTTTGAAGTAAAAGCGATTACAGAATCATCTAAAGAAACTAAACTATTATCGCCAACTAAAATAGATGCGTTAATGCGTATCTTACCACTAATTAATTCAATACTACCACTCGGTAAATACTGAGATAAATCATTAAAACTAATGGACATAATTGTCTTCCTAAAAGTGCAAGGGTGATACTACTTACTTCATTGAAGCTTTATTTTTGATTTTTCCTAATTCTATAATCAGTTGCTTCTGGAATGAATCTGGAAAGCAAACAAGATGCATGTTGTCGTAACTTAAAAACCAATAGGCTCCCTCGTGTAATACGTTTCGTGTCATTACAATTTTTTTCTCTAGATACTCAAAAACACCTTCCACGGTAAAAGTATTACTAAGAAGTCTAACTTGGATGTTTAACGCTTCTTGAAATTCAGACTGTAATACATCATTTAACTGGTTTTTAAACTGATTAATTAAAAGTTCAGTAGCTTTCTGTTCGGCTTCGCTTTGGCTAATAAAAGCGAGTTCTTGCTTTATTTGCCAGTCCCGATAAACAGTATCAACTGTTTCATCTAAATTAAATTGTGTTGCAACGTCAACCATATAAGCTCCTTAATTTAAGTTGTTGTTTCTGCACCAGGCTTTTTGAGCATCTCTAAAACTATCTCATTAAAATCATCTGGTTTCGTAGATGTCCATAGGTCGATACGGTCACGCTTACGTATATAGCGTTTACCATTGATTGGAATGCCTGAACCGTTGGCGCCTGGTACTTGGTACTGGTTCAAAATCGTAAAGTAAGCTGGATAAACCCTAATAGGTTGCTTTACAAAAGAACCTGTATTGTCTTCTGTCCTATCTTCCGTAATAGTCGCCTTGGCTCTTATGGGTTTACCTTTTGTAAATTGCAGAAAAGCTTTTGCTCTATCTTCCGCTTCTCCACCTGAAGCCCCCCAACATTGGATTTGGCGCCCATTGTCTAAGATGATTGTTGCTCTGTACCGTCCCCACAAATAACCATTAACGCCCCCACAAGCTTGTTTCAATCGTTCCCAATCAATCTTTGATGGTTCTATTTCCGGGATGGCATAGGTTGCAGTAACGAGCCGGCTGTTAGTCCTCGCTTGCCACGGTGGGGAACTCTCACTGAAAAATTTGATAACAATACGTAAGCTTTGAGGACGGACACGCAAATAATCATCAGTAGGATTACCGACAAAAGTTCCGATATCTTTATCCTGCATCTGCTGGTAATTAGTCAGTGTAGAAACAATTTGAGTTTCCAGCAACTTTTGTGGACCAGCTAACACGATACGTTGATGGTCTAGACTACGGTCGGGCTTCACTTCAACGTAAGTCATCTTACCAACTGCTGGAACTTCCTGCTTTTTAAGTTTTTCAGCCGCCAAAAAACTATCAACAGAGTTCGCTACAACATAACCAGCTTCTACACAACCGTCCCAAGCTTCTTCTAAAAACTCTTCTACAAAGTTTTTAACAAACGTGTTGGGTATTGATTCAACGGCTTTGTTAGTTGCTATTGCAAAGCTCCAGGGTTTACTGCCTTCGCTTCCCCAAGCTTTAATTGCATTGCCGGCGCCTTCTCCAAATAAGTCCTGAAAAAAAGAAACATTTGACTTTATAAATTTACGAACGTTTTTAAAACTCCACATTATTAGATACTGTGTAGCACTAATAAATGTAAATCTAACTAACGAGGATAAATTAGCCAAAAATTCATCTTTTAATTCTTCAGATACTTGTCCCAGGATGTAAGCTCCTAATGGTTCATTGAAACTAAAAACAACGGCGCCAGGAACTACACCGCATCCAAGATAACCGACTAAGTTACCTAGTGTTCCTCCAAGTAGTGACCCTAGATTATCAAATTTGCTTTTTATTTGTTGGTCGAGTGTTTTATCCGTAACATTCC
This sequence comes from Calothrix sp. HK-06, assembly GCF_001904745.1. Taxonomy (GTDB): domain Bacteria; phylum Cyanobacteriota; class Cyanobacteriia; order Cyanobacteriales; family Nostocaceae; genus Dulcicalothrix. The sequence goes on along the minus strand of NZ_MRCD01000047.1, from coordinate 25,906 downwards.
AGTCAAAATTCCAAATAAATTGCACGGTTGAAGTTATCCAACCCCACAAAGCACTTAAAGAAAAAGATAATATTTTCCCAGCTTCTTGAAGAAGCCAACCAACAATTCTTTTTCCTCCATTCCATAGCCAGCCAAGTACACCGCCCTGGTCGTCTTTGTCGGGGTCTTCAAATGAAGAATTAAACACTCTAATCCCCGCGTCTCCAATCGTTTTTCTAATTTTCTCAGACTCTAATGCTTGTACAGCAATGTCAGCTAGCCCCATAATTCCTCAAGCGTAACATTTAACTCTGCATCGGGTGTATAACCGATACGTCGTCGATACCTTAGCACTTTTTTCACTTCAAAGTCACGGAAGTATATAGAGCGTTCTTGAAAGTCTTCAGGAATTGGAACTTGGAGAACAATTTTTAAGTTTTGAACAGGGTAAACTCGTTGTGCTTGTCCAACTTGGTCAGAATTAGAAGTTTTGTAACGTGGTCGAATAAGGATATAACTATTTAATTTATTCCAACTCGGAGAATTAAAAGATAACCGAATTGTGGCATTAGCTCCTGTTGCTGTGTTGGGAAATTTAATCCAATTTTGGGTAACGTTAATTGCACCCAAATTAAACCAAACACCAATGTCATCAGTAATACTAGGCATAAATTAAATCGTCGTATTCCATTTCCTCGCAGCGCGCGTCAAATTCTCCGTCCTCAATATAATTTTCTGCTTCTGCATGTGTTACCGCTTCTAGTAGTCCATGTCCACCAGGGCGGACTATAAACGCAAAGTCAGGATTATGGTATGCAAAATTGCGCCAGTCTGGAGGAAATGCAGCATATAAATAATCTTCAAAAAACGGATGCCCTGGAAGAATAATGCCTGATTGTGTCTCAATCATTAGGTTGTAGGTGCAGGTCCGGTAGTAATTACAACTTCATCAGTTAAAATTGCAAATCCCGCAGTCGATGCTGTATCTTTTGCATCGGTTGAGTAAAAGCTACTAAAAGTGCCGCCGCTTACTTCCAGCGAGGCATTGCCAGGACGAGGAATAGATGAACCAGATACTAGCTTTCCTCGTTCTGTAGCTGTGGTTATAGTAGTAGGACTTTTTAGCCCCAAACTTGCACCATAAGTAGAAAAATCCGCTTTGTTCATAGGGAAGCAATACAAGCTCCCATCGGACAATTCCGCAATTGCTGTCAAACTATTTTTTGCACTAGTCTCCGGACGCAACGATACGCCTCGTCGTTGTGTTGAAAGTTTCCAACCAGCCGCTAATGCTTGGGTTAATTTATCAAATGCACAAAAAGTACTAATAGATTGCTGGGCCCCTACACCCGCGTTTGCAATTTTTTTAGTAACCCTTGGAGGTTTAGGCGACCTAGCACCAAGAACAATAACTTTCCCTGTTGGTATGGTAGTACCTGCAATAACATGTCCCAAATTAGTTAGGTCAGCAGACGATACACCCGCAATTGCAGCTAAATCTTTTGTGTTGAAGCCATATAACATGAAGTTGGTAACGGCTACATACGTTTGTTTGTCTCTCTTTCTGCCTCTTGTATAAGATGCCATTCGCTACCTTTTAAAACATTTACTTAGAAACAAATACACCTTAATACAGAGTTATTGCTTATGCAAGGGGTGTATTATGTTGCGTGCAAGGATGTAGATGCTACTAAACCAATGTCTAAAAGATAACTACCTCCCTATGGGTGTCCATGTTGTCCGACGGACGACCAGTAGCCACTTAACATAAAATGTAAAATCACGTAAAAATCACAAAACAAGTTAAACGCATGGAGCTTATGTGCTTTCCTTTGCTTCACTCTAGAAGCAAACGGCTGATTCAAAAGCGGATTAAAACAAAACGTGCAGGAACGACCATATATTACAAATATCGGCCCAAACAGGAATTAATCGAGCGTCTATCCGAGGAATTGAGGATGAGTCAGAAGCAAATTCGCAAACAAATAAAATCCGAGCGGCTTTTTCTCTTACAAGAGATATATGGCTCGGAAGTTAAAATTTGGCAAATATAAATTTTAATTAGTCTGAAGTTTTCCCAATTTGACGGATTTGAGGGCGTTGCTCAAGAGGGCGCCCGTAAGGTTTCAAGCTGTCTGTAATGCCAGTCTTGTCAATAAATCCGCGTTCAGCTTCTTCTGTAAATTGGTCAAAATCTGATTTTTTAAGCTTCTCTATTTCATCCGGGTCGGTTGTTCGGCTTGCTTTATCCTCGTTGATTTTCGTATCTAAAAAAGCCTCGAATCCCTTTTTAGTAAGGGTTTTTATTAAAGATTCTTTAATGTCACTTGTCCCTAAATTACGGTAATTAGCTGCCCGGTATTGAGCAGCAAGTTCTAGCAAAGGTGTAAATAAATCTTTGATGTCTTCTTTATCGTCATTATCCCAACCTTTGACGTTAACCGTAGCGTTAACTAGCATTTTATCAAGTCGAGGTTCACCAGGTTTAAAAGTAAAAGGTATTTCTCGGTCAACTTGTGTTCCTTTATAAGCTAAAAACTCAGCATTTGCTTTCCCATAATCAGTTGCAATAATAGCCGCTTGTTTTGCGGCGCCTGCTTCGGTTAGTGTCCTGATTGTGGCGTTTAAATTCGCATCAGATTCAGCTCTTAAAATTAACGATAGCCCCAATAATTCGGCTATGCCTTCCGCAATATTGGGAATATTAATTTCTTTTGCTTGGTCGCCTTCCTGGTCAATATCCGCGTCTTTTATTTTAATTTTGATTGGGAACATCCCGCATAAAGCATCCAAATTTTTACCAAGCCAGGAAATTAATCGAGTTAGGTTTTCAATCGTATCTATACCCTGGTTTCTGTCAGTGAGTATTTTTGGAACACTCACGGGATAGTCATTTACTCCTATTCTTCTCGCTATTAAGCGTAATAACTCGTCATTCTCACGAACATTAGGACAACATGACATAGGTGGTGGTGGTGGTGATAAAGGAAAATTAGGAATATTAGGAGCGTCAAGAGGTTTTACTACTACGTTTCTTTTGAAGTAATAAACTCTTAAATTTCTTCCAACCCCTGAATAAAAATTACCATAAATATCCGTTGACCCTGACTGCAATGGTATTTCTCCAGGTTCAAAACCTGGTATTTCAAGCGGGAAGTCGTCAGCATCCCTAGACCCATAATAAATATCAGAACGCAGAACTGAGTTAACGTTTTTAGCCCAAAAGATACCTGGTAAATAATTCCTCAATTCATCTTTATTCCCTGCATAAGTAATTACTCTTGAATAATTGTCAAGAACAGTTAACCCTCCACGTGATGATACTTCTAAAAACCTTATTTCTCTATAAATAGTTTTATAGTCCGTAAAGCTTTCGCCCATTTCAAGGACTTCTAAGCTAAGTGTTTCTCGTTCTGCGGTCAATGTTTGCTCGTTGTAGGTTTCATATACAAGAAATTCTCCAATATTATCTTCTGTTAAATTACGGCTAACAAAGTGTGTCCCGTTGAATTCTTCTGTAATAGTTACTTCTAATTCAAAGTAAGAAGTAAAATCAGCATTGATTATAAAACTTTTAATATTTAATTCTCTTCTGCGTTCATACCAAGCTTGAGGCTTACTTATAAAATCATAGATTCTACCTTGTTCACCCTCTTCTATATTTTCGATTACCGCCCATAAGTCAGCATCAGAATTTGGAATAAAAGGAAGCGATTCTTGATTTTCAAGTGGTGGCAAAGGTTCGGGAATCGGAATAATACATTCTGGATTCCTGTACACAATTTGTACAGGTGGCATTTTAATAAATCCGATTGCTGCATCTAATTGAACTCCAATATTACATTCATCACGTACTAAGGTAAATTCAAAAGATATAGGCTTATTCGTTAAAGGATTACCGCAAAAAGGAGAGTCAGGATATACATCACAGTTCCTAGGGTCGGCGGGTGGTGAACCGTAAATATTGCCGATAATCGGTTCAAGTCCTGGTTGTGGAGGTTCGGCTCTATCCCATTCTTCCTTCGCTCTTTTTAACTTTTTAAATACTCTTCTTACCATTGTTCTATGGTATACCTCACTTGTAAAAGTTGTTTAGGAGCGTTAGTTAGTTTTTTGTATTTCTCTTTAAATACTTCATAATCTAGCTTTCCGTAATTACGGTATGGCACTTTAAAATCATGCTCTAGATTCTCGTATTCAAAAGGTTTAATAGGTTGTTGCATTTATCCCTCAAACCATCTTACTTGAGTGCTATTAACATCTAAAGCAGATATAGTTAGTTGCCCAGTGTAATAGAAGCCTCCTTTAGAGCATTCAAACTTTTCATTTTTACTAAGAAATATTTCAAAATCGTTGCTGGAATTGCTAACCGCTATTTCGTAATTGCTCTGATTCTGAATGCATAAGTATTTACGATTAGCGTTAGCTTCTATTTGCAAGCTAGGATTAAAGTCTGTACTTAAGTATGTAACTTGTCCTGCTGAACTAAAAGTAGTGATAGGTGTTAAACTCATTTCCTCGTCATCTCCATTGCTATTACCACCGCCATTATTAGTACTACCGTTACAAGTTAGACTTATATTTATCGGTTGAGTTTCTGTTTTATAAACAATTTCTTGTAAGAAACTACCATGCACGGTAAAAACATCATTGCCGCTTAATAATCCGTATCCAACGTCAACAATACGACAAGCTACTTTACCATTAGACCCAAATTCATCAGCTAACCCATCGGTAAAGAAGTCAAGCAAGCTATGCATCCTGTAAGGATAACCTTGCTGTTTAATCAAACTAATTGCTCCAACCTCTACCCAACTAGACCCATCAGCACTAACAAGTAGTTCTAGATGTTTTCTTTGGGAGTTCCATTCAACATCAAGGGCTTTAACTCTTCTTTCGGGTTCGCTGTCTTCAATACTAATATCTGGCAAGGGCGCCGCTTGAGTACTGGTAATTTTAGAATAGCCCTTAAGATTTTTAAGAAAGCCATTAACACTAATAACGCTACTACTGGGGATATCAAGAGTAGGAAGAATATTGTCAAAAAGAACAACAATACTATCCCCGTCACTCTCAGTAATACGACGCGCAATTTTTTTGGCGATATTAATTGATTCAATTGGCACGAGTGTAATAGATAGAATTATTTGTAATATTAGCTAGGAAAGTTACTATCTGTAAGCTCTTTAACAGAAAGTAAACTAGTGCCTGTCGTTGTTTTTGCTGAATATATGCCCTGATAGGCGGGATAGTCATCAATAAAAATGCCCCCACCGTCGAGGTAAAAGGCGCCTGAATCATTTTGATTTTCCGTAGTAGTCGCGTCACCGTAAGTAACTATTACCCGGTTAGTACCTTGATTCCAGATGGTTAGTCCTGTGCGGTTAGCTCTAGCCGTTACAAGTACAGAATAAGATGTTGTTACGCTTACCGAGTTTGTTTGTACTCCCTCAATCGTTGGAGTGTAGCTTGCGGGGATATTAATTGTCGGCGCCTGTGGTGGATTATATAAGCCCATATTTTTAATTTGACAGTGGCATCAATTGTACTGGTATTACAGAGTGCCCACAATAGTAAGCGCATTACTGGTTTATCGATTTACCAAGCAATAGTTATCTGTAATCTTCAGGATTTAAACCTACCGCCCGTATCCATTTATTCCATTCTTCAATTGGGTAGGGGGCGTTTGCATTTTCTTTATCGTAATCTACGTGATAAGGAGCGCTTCGCCATATTTCTACTTCATCAATAAACAAACACAGTACAGCAGCTTGCGTGTAAGTATAATTTTCATCTGTACTGATACGGTAAACTACTCTATCACTGTTGAATTTAGGGATGTCTTCAGGTTTCCAGGTTCGGTATGACATAACGCTATGAAGGTTTAAACGCTATATAGCTTACAATAATCCCTCCAATCTTTATTGCTTGCATTAAAGCCCCACATACCTACTTGAATGTGACAATCTGTAGACGGCTGATACTGAATATCACCCTTGATAGAGCAAGAATTAAAATCAGGATGTTCTTTGAAAAAATCAGATGCCATGCAACGAAAGCGTTTTACCAATTCGGCATCAAATGCTTGAGCGTAATAAGGGGAACCTATAAAAGACTTCTTGATGTATAGTTCTATGTCACATCCTCGCACTTTGCGGATATGAATCCAAACTCTGTAATATCCCCATAGTGGACGCCGGCGACTCATGTTTTCTTTTGGGCAAATTAAACTTGCTCCTTCATTGTATTGCATAAGCAAAGCTGATTAGTTGAGGTGCCTCGCTCTGCTTATTTAGTCAGTGCGTAGTCAGCATTATTTGCTGTTTACAGCACTGATTACACCAAATGCTTGTCTGTAATGAATGCCAGGAACGAGACTTGAACTCGTGACACGAGGATTTTCAGTCCTCTGCTCTACCAACTGAGCTATCCCGGCTTGTTGCTTTTTATTGGGGCAACGATTAATAAATGTAGCAAAGATATTTAGATAATGCAATAGGGTTTTGAAAATATTTTGAGAAATATTTGAAAAAGTATTTAGGTGGGCTTGATTTTTAGCTTAAAGGCGCCAAATATAAGGATAAATACGACAAACTGGACGAGAACGATACTTGGCCCGGAGGCTAGTTTGAATAATGCTGAGGCAAGAATACCAACTATACTGGTTGTTGAGCCGATAATTACAGACATAATTAAGAAACGGCTAAAGTGATGGGTCATTACTTTTGCGGTGGAAGCGGGAATAACTAGAAAGGCATTTACTAGTAAAACACCTACGGCTTTTATGGCTATAGCGACTGCTAGTGATAATAATACTACAAATGTATAACGATATAGTTGGACGGGTATTCCTTGAACTTGGGCAACCGCTGGGTTTAAGGTTAATAATATTTGCTGACTCAGGGTGGATAATAAAAAAACGGCGCCTCCCACTAGTATTATAAGCGTTAGTATCAAGTCAGTGTTATCAAGAGCGAGGATATCCCCGAATAATACGCTCATTAAATTACCGCGATATCCTTGTATGAAACTAGTGAGTATTAATCCGATTGCTAAGGCGCCACTAAGCACTATACTAAGAATGCTATCGCTGGCAATGTCTGTTTTATCTATGAAATAAAGAACAACTACCCCAAATACCAAAGTAAAAGGTAGTAACATCCAAGTTGGATTAATTTGTAAAAGGACACCTAATGCTACACCTACTAATGCCGCATGTCCTACTGCATGACTAAAAAACGATAAAGAACGTAAAGTTACGAAACAACCTAATAACCCTCCAACTATTCCCATTAAAACGGCGCCTACTATTGCGCGTTGCATAAATGGTAGCTGAAGTAAACTAACTAAGTTATCTACTGCTGTAATTGCTAAATACATTGGCAACGGATGATGAACAGATGTAACAGATGACTAATTAAGTAAAGCATGTTTTGAATGGCGCCTCAATAACATCCGTTACATCCGTTGTATCCGATGCCAGTGTTACATTTTACCGCTTTGCATTACTTGTTGTAGATGGTGGCGAATTTCTTGTGCCTGTTCAATATCAGCTTGACGTAGTTTTTGGAATAGTTCTACGCAAGGTTGAGAGTTTGCTTGCTGTGCGTCTTGGATGTAAGTTTCGTATGCTTTGACTGCCTCTGCTTTATTTTGGAGTACAGTAATAAAATCGTATTCTAGGTCATTTAACGCGCGGGTTTGGTTTCCATTGGTTGCTTGAGTCATAAAATTACCCTCTCAATTGCAATACACTCCTTTTTTAGCTTTGTGCAATATGTGATTCATCTTTCTATATGTAGAGACGCAAAATAATCTTTTGGGTGATGAGTATTTATGAGTGTGGCATTAAGTTAAGTGTGACTTGTCCACCTGGGTAACAAAACGAAGCGCGCGGTGAGTAAAATCCCCAAATAATTTCTAATGGTTTTTTTGGTCGCAACGCATACACAGAATGAGTTGGTTCTAAAAATTCCAGGTTTAGAATTTCCCAAGGTGCTACTGTTTCTGAGATGAACGGATAAATGCCGCTAATAAAGGTGTCATTCAATGCACTAAGATAACGCAACTGTCCACGAGCAATATTGTTAATCGTATTTCCAACGCGAGCAGTAGTACGGATGATAGGGGTGCCATCCGAAAAGGTAGTTGCAATTAAATTATCTCCATCAAGTGTGATATTGGTTTCTCCTATCGAGAAGGGAACACCACTTTCTTTAACGTAGGCGCCCATAGTAGAGCTAGAATTGAAGTAATGAGTCCACCATCTACCTGGTGTGACACCATCGGGAGCATCTAAGTCTTTGAGGTCAGCACCAATATAAGTGAGTGAATAAGCTCCAAAACCTGAAGTTTGTTCCGCAGTATCTACGACATACTGGTTCATAAAAACGGCGCCATTATCTTGTGGTTGCAGCGCTTTTGGAACAAGTGCTTTTACTGCATCTGGGTACTCTGGAACCCAACCGAAGTAAAGCATTCGGCTGTTAATAACAAGTTGTGGTGGAACAAGCTTAAATTCAGTCATTATAATGAACGCGCGCACTCAACACTTTCAAAAGTTATCTTTAAAGTTAGATACGGTCAATGTACCGTGTGGTAGTTGTGCTTTTTGATAAAATATGCACGTTAATTAATTGGTAGATTTAAGTAAAATTCTGTTCCCCTGCCTAAGTAAGATTCAAAGCTAAGTTTACCACCATGCTTTTCTTCTACTATTTGCCGCGCGATTGATAACCCTAAACCTGTACCCTTACCTACTGGTTTTGTTGTAAATAACGGTTCAAATAGTCGTTGTTTGACTTCTTCACTCATCCCTGTACCGTTGTCAGCGATGCGAACTACTACTATAGTAGAGTTAAGCATTTCTGTAGAAATACAAATTTTGGGGTCAGTAACATTTCTCACTGCATCGATAGCATTTGCTAGCAAGTTCATAAATACCTGGTTTAATTGTCCTGCATAGCATTCAATTTCTGGTATGGCGCCATATTGTTTAATAACCTCTATTGCTGGACGACTGTCTTTAGATTTTAAACGATGTTGTAGTATCATTAATGTGCTATCAAGTCCAGTGTGTAAACTTACTAATTCTTTAGCCGTTGTATCCAAGCGCGAGAAGTTTCGTAATGATACCGAAATATCTTTAACACGTTCTGCACTTAGTTTTATTGAATGAAGAAGTTTAGGTAAGTCTAAGAGTGCAAATTCAATATCGAGTTCTTCTAATGATTGCTCGATTTCTGGTATCACTGTTGTACAGTATTTTTGATAGATGCGAATCATTTTAGTTATATTCGCCACAAAATCATGTGCAGGTGCGATATTATTAGTAATACAACCAATCGGATTATTAACTTCGTGTGCTACTCCTGCAACTAGTTGGCCCATTGTTGCAAACTTTTCTTTCTGTACTAATTGTATTTGTGCTGCTTCTAACGCTTTGCTACGCTCTCTAACACGTTGTTCTAAATCTTCATTCCACTGTTGAAGCGTTTTTGTTAAATAACGTATTTGTAAGTGTACTTTTACTCTTGCTAATACCTCTTGTCCTTCAAATGGTTTACTGATATAATCAACGGCGCCTAACGATAATCCTTTGACTTTACTTTCAGTGTCAGTTAATGCGGTCATAAATATTATAGGTATATCTTGAGTTTTAGGATTCATTTTGATTCGGCGACAAGTTTCAAAACCATCAATACCTGGCATTTGAACATCGAGTAATATTAATTCTGGATGTTCGTCCTCTTCTAATAACTCTAATGCACTGGCGCCATCAACTTCAATACGGATATTAAAACCCTCATTGTCAAGGGTTTTGGCTAATACTTCCAAATTTGTAGGATTATCATCTACAATCAAAATGAAACTCGTCTCGTTATTAAGAAGTGACATATTATTAATTTTGTAGTTAGCTTAATTATCGAGCAAACCTTTGAGGAAATCACGGATAAGTTTAATTTGATACCTTTCAGATAAATTAATAATTTTATCAGCAAAAGGTATTAGTGTTTCCGAAGCTTCTTTGAGCTTTTCTGCTTCAAAGCTAATTTTCTTAATATCTCCCTTTCTAGCAATCTCATATAAATACTCTAATACTTCCTGAGATGGGATAGTTATTTTATTAGGTGAATTTGTATTAGTTTTATTTTGAGTGCTTTGCTCTGAATTATGCTGATAAAGCCATTCTATTTCTAAATGTTTACTTAGCATCTCGAATAAAGCGTCTGCTGATATAGGTTTGGGCAAAAATGCCGCAGCACCTGCATCTAAACTTTTGTATTGGTCGGTGTCAAATACACTTGCAGAAGAAGCAATTATTACAACGTTTTCAAATTGTGGTAACGCGCGTAAATTTTTCATGAACTCAAAACCGTGCATTACGGGCATAACTAAATCTGTTATTATAATATCTGGTTGAAATTCAATTCCTTTTTCTAATCCTTGTTGTCCATTTTGTGCTTCTGCCATTTCAAAATCAAGCGGCTCAAGTAATTTCACAATAACCGACCGATTTTCCCATTTATCATCTACAACCAAAACTTTTTGTTTTTTGCCTTCATATCCAATTATGGCGCCACGTTTACTAACTTTAGAAGATTGTGCCCAATTTGGTGCTTCGGGTAATTCCACTTCAAAAGCAAAAATACTACCTTTGCCTAATTCGCTTTGAACTTCAATTTTACTATCCATAAGTGATATAATTTTACCACTAATTGCTAATCCTAACCCTGTACCTTCCGATTGCTTTATGCTTTCACCTACTTGTTCAAATGGAAGGAAAATTTTCTCAAGCTGTTCTGGTGCCATCCCCACACCTGTATCTTCTATCTCGAATCGAATTTTATATATAGAAGCTGCTTCATTAAAAGCAGTTTTAACTCGAAAAGTAACTTCACCGAAATCAGTAAACTTGATAGCATTACCAAGTAGATTAATTAAAACTTGGCGTAAACGTTTTTCATCTGCTTTTATACCTATAGGTATTTGAGTGTCAGGTTGATAAATAAACGCAATATCTTTTTGTTCCGCGCGGATGCGACAAATTTCTGCAACTCCTTCTAAAAAAGATGGAAAATGAAAATCAACTGGGTAAAGTTCCATTTTTTGTGCTTCGATTTTAGAAAGGTCAAGCACATCATTAATTAACGTCAATAAATGTGAAGCACATTGGTGGATAATATCAACTCCCTTGCGTCCATCTTCTGTAAGTTGCGAACGATGAAGAATTTGTGTGTAGCCAAGAATACCATTAAGCGGTGTCCGTAATTCATGACTCATGTTGGCAAGAAACTCACTTTTAGCTTTATTAGCGCTGTCAGCAGCTAATTTTGCTTCTTGTAACTGCTGTGTTCTTTGCTTAACGCGGTTTTCTAAATCTTCATTTGCACGACGCAACATTTCTTGACTTTCGCGTAAGGCGCCTTCAGCTTCCTGTCTTAGTTTATAATCGCGGTGGGATTGAATTAAATTGCTGCAAGTTGCTAGAAACGGTTGCAGATAGTCAATTACCGCTTCATCATAACCACTTGGGCAATTAGCGATTCCTACCATCCCGACTAATTCTTTATTGCTGTAAAATGGTATTCCTAGGAATGCGTTTAACGGTGGATGACCTTCTGGGATACCACCTCGACGTGGGTCTGTAGATGGGGAATTTGATATAACAGGCTCACCTGTTACTAATACTGTACCAAAAAGTGTCTTTAAATTATTAAACACCATACCGCGCGGTGCATTCTCATCATAAAACGCGCGCGTTTCTTCGTTCCAAGCAATATTTGTGATTGCATGGGTTTTTAAGTAAGGGTTTCCACGTACTTTCATATGCGCTTTCATGTCAAATTCTCCATTTTCTGTATGGAAAACTTCGCCAATGAAACCGTATTCGCTCTCAGTTATTATCAATAAATTATCAAGCAATACATTAAAAGCTATACGGGGGTTGGATTCAACGATAAACTGTGTTTGGGCAAGTGCAATTGCCTTGAGTAAACTATTATTTTTCTCTTGTTGCTTTAATGCTTCCTTTAGAACCTGTAATTCGTTGCTTTGTTCTACGTAGTTAGTACTCATGAGTATTATCTTAACTTAGAATGTCGAGCTTAGGATACCCAGAAGTTACCTAGAAGTATCATAAACAAGATAATTAAATACACCCGGCAAAACTGGGACAACAATTCCAGCATGAAAACCAGGCGCCGTCCAGCTATTTTTATAATGGGAAGTGACCTTACAAGAGCCTCTATCTTACGTTACTTGGACAATTAAAACTGTCTCATTTCATCTGGAAATATAAATAATATATATGGCATAAGTAAGGTGCGTGACGCTACTGGATTACTGCTTCGTTTTGAGATTGTTGGTAGCGTCACACACCCTACTTTTAATATCTACATGTTTGTGCTTGTTGTAACATTTGTTGAGATGCGTTTGCCCATTGAGCGTTTCCTTGGGCGTTAAATAAATTAAAAGCGTATTGAAAGACTTGGGCTGCATCGTTACATTGACGCTGTTGCATGAAGACTAAGCCGGCGCCATAATAAGCGTTGGGATAGTTAGTATTTGTTTCTGCTGACCTTCTAAATGATTCTAGAGCTTGTTTGTATTTTTTCTGATTGTATAATATTGAGCCGATGTTGTAGTGTGCTTCTGTGTAATTCGGGTTAATTCTTGTAGCTCTGCGGAATGCCTCTCCAGCTTTATCTAATTGTCCTTGTTCCATGTAGGATACACCTAAATAATATGCTGGTTCTGGTGCGTTTTTGCTGTATTCCATTGCTTTTTTGAATGATTTAATGGCATTTTCCCAATCGCGCTGCTGTTTTCTCAGTAAGCCGAGGTTATAATGTGCCATCCCTAATTTTGGGTCAATTTCTATCGCGCGCTGTAAATAATCTCCTGCTTGTTGCCAGTTCGCTCCTTCGAGTAAGGCCCCTCCTAAGTTAGCATATGCCAGTGCAAATTTTGGGTCGGCTTGGGTAGCACGATAAAATGCATCTGCCGCAGGTTGTAATTGTCCTGCTTGGCGCAAAGCTAATCCTAAATTATAGTGTGCTGGCGCCATGTTTGGGTCAAGTTCGGTAGCTTTTTGAAAGTAAGCTATTGACTCTGGCGCTCTACCCGCTTGAATTAACTGTAACCCTTGATTTAAAAAGTCTACCGCTGTTCCCCCTACATATCCTTGAGCAATATGTAAAGTTTTGTTATAAGATGGTGGTGTCGAGGCGCCGCTCGGTGTTGAGGCAGAAAGTAAAACCGAGAAAGCTAGTATAACGCCGAGTAATCTCGTTAAACGATACTTTAGTAAGCTTTTTAGCCTTTTGTTTTTTTGTCTAAGCATAGTTAATTTGAATATCCCGAAGTAAATTTTGTTATCAACGACTGAAATACAATAAGTAAGGAAGCATCATATATACAAATCTTCAACTTTGTAGATTTTTCTTAGCATTGTTTAAATTTTCTTGAAATAAATATTACAACAAAATACTAATTGCAGCTAAATTGACAATTTGGTAGTAGAGTCAAATTAAAGAAAGGATAAATTCGCAATTAACCTTTCTTAATCTCTTCATAAACCATGAACGCGGCAGTGTTGCTGACCGCAAGGAGGTTGTATGACCGAAAAAGTCAAATCGGGTTCGCGGAATGTCGCAATCGTCGGTCCATACTTGAGTGGAAAAACTACTCTACTAGAAAGTCTGCTGTTTGTCACGGGGGCAATAACGCGAAAAGGTAGTGTTAAAGACGGTTCGACCGTTGGAGACCACGCTCCAGAAGCTAGGGAACGCAAAATGACCGTTGAAGTCGGCGCCGCATGTACCTCATATAATGATTTGCGGTTTACTTTTATCGACTGTCCGGGTAGCGTCGAATTTTGCCAAGAGACATACAACGCTTTAATGGGAGTAGATGCAGCGATTGTAGTTTGTGAACCTATTAACGACAGAGTTCAAACGCTTGCTCCTTTATTTAAGTTCCTTGACGACCAAGAAATTCCTCACCTTGTGTTTGTCAACAAAATGGATAGAGCAAATATCCATGTATTAGATACTTTACACGCTCTCAAAGCCGTTTCCTCTCGTCCACTCGTAGCACACCAATATCCAATTTTACGAGGTGAAGAACTCACAGGATTTATTGATTTAGTTACCGAACAAGCTTATCAATATCATAGCGGCGCCCCTGCCGACCCAATTCCGTTTCCCGAACACCTTAAAGAAGAAGAACACATCGCAAGAGCAGAAATGCTCGAAGCTCTAGCGAATTTTGATGACCACTTACTCGAAGAACTATTAGAAGACATCGAACCAGAACAAGAGGAAATTCTCAAAGACTTAAAACTTGAATTAGGCGCCGATTTAGTAGTACCAGTGTTCTTCGGTGTAGCAGAACAAGACTACGGTGTTAGACCTTTACTCGAAGCATTATATAGAGAAGCACCCGAACCAGAAGTTACAGCACAAAGACGCGGTATTAAGGCAGGCAATAATAACCCCATCGCACAGGTATTAAAAACTTTCTACACCCCACAAGGTGGCAAACTATCACTCGTGCGAGTCTGGCAAGGTAAAATTAAAGATGGCACAGTTCTTAATAATATGCGTGCGGGTGGTATATATCGTCTTTGTGGACAGCAACAAAATTCTATAATGTGCGCGGAAGCTGGAGAAATTGTTGCTCTTAGTCGCATGGAAGGTATTAAAACCGGAGATATTCTGACAACAGATTCAAAAGAGGAGATATTAGCTAAAGCTAAAGTAGTTGAACCAGTGTATGCGCTGGCGATAATTCCAGAAAAACGCAACGATGAAGTTAAATTAAGCGGCGCCATCACTAAACTACTCGAAGAAGACCCATCGTTAATGTGGGAACAACATGGTGACACACACGAAGTCATCTTGTGGGGACAAGGAGAAATTCACCTTCAAGTTGCATTAGATAGACTCCGCCGCAAATATAACTTACCGATGACAACGCGCTTACCGCAAGTACCTTATAAAGAAACCATCAAAAAACAAACCAACGCGGTACACGGTCGCTACAAACATCAAAGCGGTGGACACGGACAATTTGGTGATGTCTTCTTAGATATCAAACCTCTAACGCGCGGTGAAGGTTTCGCATTCAAAGATACTATTGTTGGTGGTGTAGTGCCCAAACAATATATTCCCGGTGTGGAAATGGGAGTGCGTGAATTTCTTGCTCACGGGCCTTTAGGTTTCCCCGTTGTTGACGTAGCGGTTACATTAACAAATGGTTCCTACCACAACGTCGATAGTTCCGAGCAAGCATTCAAACAAGCTGCACGCTTGGCAATGCAAACCGGAATGCCACAATGTGAGCCAGCACTGTTAGAACCGATACTTCGAGTCCAAGTATCTACACCGAACGAATTTACAGCAAGAGTACTGCAAATAGTTAGCGGCAGACGCGGACAGATATTAGGATACGAAGGCATCGAAGATTGGCAAGGTTGGGATTGTATAGTTGCATACTTACCCCAAGCAGAGATGCAAAGCTTCATAATTGAACTACGTTCACAAACTTTAGGTGTTGGTTCATTCCATTGGGACTTCGACCACCTCCAAGAAGTACCAGAAAAACTAACTGAACGTATTCTTGCCAACGGTGGGCACAAATGATTTTAGATTTCGTCTAAAATATTTTGCACCTAGTATATTGAGGGCGCCTATATAAATAGTGGCGCCCTTTATTAATTTTGGCAACGGATACTTGTGCTTCCTCCTGAATACGTTTGAATTCTTGTTTCAAGGTAATTGTAAATAGGTATGTTCCTATATATGGCGCCATCCCATCAAGACTGGCGCCATTTGCATTAATTAAAAGTGTTTCATCTAACACTAATAGACCGTATGAGTACGCTGATTACTTCACCCGGATTCTGACTTGGTAAAAGCGGACTCCAATCATTTATATCAGCATATCCGCTCTTGTTGTAAAACTTGACGATGTACGCGCGTGTTGCGAACCTGTAAGAGACATCCGTTAACCTAATAAACGCTTCAGCTGCTTATAAACTTCATCATCGTTACGTTTTCCTACCAAAACTATTTCAACCAAATCCGCATCAGTATCAAATCGGTAAACGATACGATACTCGCCGGAGTCTACACGATAATATCCTGTATAACCTACTAATTCTTTATAATAAGCAGGTAGAGGGTCAACATTTAATGACATAACTTTTTTAGCTATCTGGGCAGCAATCTTAGGCTGTAAACCCTTGATAAACTCAAGAACTGTCTCTAAACCATCAAGTTTTGCCATACTATAAACTATCATTATCAAGCGCGGCTAATCGCTTGAGTTCTGCCATAAATTTTTCTGTGCCAACCATCTGAGAATTGGAGAGTGCTACTTGCGCTTGTTGTCCTAAAATTAAGTCTTCAAGTAGGGTCAGTCTATCCATCAGTTTTTCGTAATTTTCAACTGACATAATAACATAGCTCTTTTGCGATTCCTTAGTCAGTAAAACAGGTTCGATATCGGCTTTATCTAAGACTTCGCTGTTGGATTCTTGAATCTCTTTAACAAAAAAGTGTTGCATTTTTCCAACTTCCCATAAAATTTTACATATATTGTACTATAACCGATATATTACGCCATACAGAATTGATACAAATAATGTTGTTTTGTTGTAGAGACGCTCACATGTGAGCGTCTCTACACGTCGTGCATTTAATCAAAACGCAAACTGCGAACAACCACCACTGTAAATAGGTATGTTCCCATATATGGCGCCATCCCATTAAGACTGGCGCCATTTGCATCAATAAGAAGCTTCATTCGGCGCCGTTTATTATTTTGTGGTTTGAAAAGAAATCTGATTTTCTGATGTTGCAAATAAGCTGGTCATTGGTTTAACACCGTGTTCTGTGTCACCCGCATAATTTAAATATTCGTGAATTCCAAAAGCATCTTCAGTAGTTCGCAATAGTGAATAATGGTTATAAGGTGTTGCATCAACAACATGACGTACACCATGATTCGTAATAACAATAGTGGCAATGTGCCCACCACCAAAGTTTGCCTTACTTTTTGAGTCAGTACCACAACAACCCTGAGTTTCGGTTTTTACTATTGGGTTATCGTCTTCATCCCAGGTAATAACTATCGCGTTGTTTTCTTTTGATTTCCATAATTTAGAATTTTGTATTTGACTGACTATATTACCTATCTGCTTATCTCCTACTGCTATTAAATTGTTCATATTAGGACATTCTGCAAGTCCATGCATTTCATCACACTGATTTAAGATAATATGGCTGTAGTTAGGCGCCTTATTAGATTGTAGGTCAGTAGCTAACTGATTTAATCCAACAATTTTATTTGTAATGTCAGGGTCATTTTGTAATTTTTTGAAGTTCATGAACCCGTTATGCTTTGAAGCGTAAAGCGCACGTTTTGCATCAGGATAAACAACAGATGACGAACCAGGAGTTGGAATATCTTCAAAATACCCTTTCCAAGTTAATTTATTTTCTTCGAGTTGGTCCATTAAACTGCGACTATCGATTGTATGATTAGCGTAGTCGGCTTTTTTGGAATTATGACAAAAACGGTCAGAACTTCCAGCTTGGCAATAATAAGCATCATCATCATGAATACCAAAGGTACTACCTCCAAGTATTGCAATATAATTAGCTTCACTTGGATGAACTTCACCGTAAAAGTTTGTTGCTAGTCCATAAGTATTTGCTAAGTTAGTCAAATTAGGAGTATTTTTACCATTACCTATCATTTGACTGTAAGCTTTATTTTCTGCAATAATGACAAATATGTGATTATACTTAGGAATTTTTTCATCGGCGCCTGTTACTTCTGTCAGTGTATTAACTTTAACTGCATTGAATACAGCTTTATCTTTACTTTTGTTTACACACCCTGTTATTAAAGTGAATGTTAGCAGAGGAACAAAATACTTTAGTTTAGAAAAACGCTTTAACATAGATTTTATACATATTCGGCATCCTGATTATAATTACCTCGTATAAAATCGATGTGTCTTTTAGTTGTCATTATTATATAGGGCACTAAGGGTGTTTATACTCGTTGTTTATCTGGTATTTTGTACTTATACTAACTATATTAGTGATTAGCCAACCTGGAATAAGCGTTAATTTCAAGAGAGTAGGAGCTGTTATAAAAACGCAAACGATGGATATTCTAACGTTAGGATTGAACGATAACCATTTTAAAGGATACAAGTTATTAACTGCTAATTTAACATTGAGGTTTCAAAAAATGGGCAGTCCTTGTACTTGTTGATGCATTAAAATATAAAGAAATACAAGTTAGCTTTGTTGCCGCAAAACTGTTAAATGAGATTAACTTATATGTAAATATTTCATCGCATACTTCAGTAGTTTTACCTCTTTTATTGCTAAATTGTCTCAATAACTTGTGAAATTAAGCTTGATTAGTTAAAATTAATATTGCATAAATATTTTTTTCGTGAAAGGTATATCAATGGACACTAAACAAACTTTAATTAACAGACAAGAAAAACTTCGTGCAATAGCTTACAGTATGGATTTATTGATACTAGAATTATACTTTTGGTGTCCATACTTCACTTTTAGAATTGGTGGGGCAATACCTGATAATCCCTACAAATATCCTGGAATGATTCACAGTTCTACGGGAATCGCGCTAGTATTACCAGGATATCAAATATTTACAACATATCAAGGTAGCTATGACTCTTGATAAACATACGATACAAGGGTTATCAGCATTTACGACTAAAACTCTACGTAGAGGCAAATTTGAAACAAGGATGATTGATGCAGGATTACCTGGCAACAAGGCAGAATTGTTAAGTGCAGCTTGCAAAATTTTTGAATACAAAAGAACTAACTTTAAATAGGCTTATTGCTAATATTTACGGGTATAATAACTATATGATTACTCGAACTATACGGAATTGTAAGCGCGTGTTATTTTGGGCTTACAAATGTTAAATACTCCATACCCAAAACTAATTAACGTACAAAAATGGCTGAAATTGAAACACCAAACCTTCTCATTATTGAAGATTTTCTAGATACACAGTGGGTTATTTTTCAAACATTGCTGTCAACAGTTAAATGGGATGAAAGCATGAAAGCGCGTAAAACAGCATCATTTGGTGTCCCGTATAATTATTTACAAATGAGTTATGCAATGGCGCCGATGCATCCAGTTCTTGTGCCCATCCAGTCCAAACTTTTAAGTCAACTTGGGGTCAAGTTCAACAATTGTTTGCTGAATTATTACGAAACTGGTAATAATAAGATGGGTTTTCATTCTGATGACACAAGCGCTTTGCAAGCAGGAACTGGTGTGGCAATTGTATCACTTGGACACCCTCGTAACATCACTTACCGCAATAAGAAAAATAAAAATATACGGCACATTTTTACGCTCTCGCCAGGTTCACTGTTATATATGGATTCAGCGATTCAGAATGAATGGGTACATGCTATAAATAAACAAAAAGGGGTTGATTCACGAATTAGTCTTACCTGGCGTGCTTTTGATGTAAATGAATTTGATTAGGTATTCAGTGTCATGCTGAACGTAGTGTAAAGCTCCGCTTTACGCTGCGCTCAGAATGACAGTTTATAGGTTTTATGATGCTTGTGATATTAATTGGTTGGCTATTTGCTGCGCTTGGTTGATGGGGATAGCAAAACCTAGTCCTTGGGCGCCTTGAATAATAGCAGTATTAATACCTATTACTTGTCCGCGTTGGTTTAATAGTGGACCACCTGAGTTACCTGGGTTAATAGCTGCGTCTGTTTGAATAAAGTTGACGTTGCGACCACGGGCGCCTATATCACGACTGCTTCGACCAGTACCGCTTATAATGCCTACGGTGACGGTGTTGTCTAAACCGAGGGGGTTGCCTATTGCTATTGCCCACTCACCTGGTTTGAGTCGGTCAGAGTTACCCATATTTACAACAGGTAAATTGTTAGCTTGAATTTCTACTACTGCTACATCCATACGTCGGTCTTCTCCTATTACTCTACCTGGATAACGGCGCCCCGAAGTGAGGGTTACTGTTACTCGGTCGGCGCCATCTACTACGTGAGCATTTGTCAGAATTAAACCATCTTGCCTAAATATAAATCCTGAACCTGTACCGCGCGCAACTCTCTGACCGCTGAAGCTATCGGAATTTTGAAAAGTACGCGATGAGTCAATTCGCACAACGGCAGGGCCTGTTCGTTCAACTGCCGCAGCAACAAAATTATCATCATTAGCAGCGAATGATGGAGATGACTCGAAAGGTACTTGTGTTGATGCTGGCACTACTTGTGGCCCTAAAAAAGCAGCCATTGCTCCAAAGGTTAATAAAGATAAAGTAGCTATTGTACTTTTATTAGCTGTAAAAGACATTGCAATTATCCTAGTGTAAGTAAGTAGATAAACTATTAATTGCTTATTAAGCGTTTGAAAATATCCAAACCAGCTTGAGTAGTTTCATCAAGTAGTTTTGGGTCTACGGTTTTATCGTTCGGTGAATGGTAGTTTGGTTCCATACCGCGATAGAAAAACAGAATAGGTACACCTTTGGCAGCGAAGGGAGCGTGGTCACTGGCGCCGTTTGCGTAGCTGGCGCCGAATAACTCAGCTTTTGGTTGAACAACTTGGGCTAATTTGGTTAAATCTGAACTACCGCCAATTAGCAATTTGTTGTTCACTCCAACCATATCAAAGTTCATCATCCCTTTTAGTTCGCTAAGGAACTGTGGAGTTGCAGCGTCAACAAATGCGCGTGAACCATGCAAACCGTCTTCTTCTCCGTCGAAAGCAATAAACCAAGCTTCACGAGCTAAGGGTGTTTTTGAAACTTTCCGCGCAATATCAAGCACTACCGCAGTTCCCGAAGCATTATCATTTGCTCCTGGGGCACCTTCTACCGAGTCAAAATGACCACCTAAAATCACGCGCGGTTGTGTAACACCTTCTTGATAAGCAATGACATTACGTCCAGTAACATCAATGTTTTGACCGTTAGCGTTGAGGTTAATAGTAAGTGCTGCCCGTGCATAAAGCTTGTTGCCGTCATCACCTGATATACCTAAAACAGGTATTTGTGAGTTTTGGGTTAATGTACCATATGTAAGGTTGCCAGCTTTATTATTGACTATGACTACACCAATGGCGCCTGCATTTATAGCATTGGTAACTTTTTCTGAAAATCGTATTTCTCCACGTTTAACAAGTGCTATTGCGCCTTTGACGTTAACTGTGGCAAAATCGTTTGCACGCCCAAAGTTAGGAACTGCTACGAGTCTTGCTGAAAGTTTACCAGGCGCCGAACCTTTAAATGCGCTGGCTTTAATGTTTCTTCCATCTACCGTTAAATTTGAGCCAGAGTCCCGAAATTTAGAGTAGCTAAAGGTTTGAATACGAGTTCTGTAACCAGCTTTGCGATATTGCTGCTCTATATAAGCGCTTGCTTTCTCGTTTGTAGGAGTGCCAGCAACACGCGGACCCATATTAATTAAGTTTTGTACATCTGTATAAGCTTGATTAGAAGTTTGATTTTGAGTTTTTTGTTTAACGGTTGGTTCTACTGCGTTTATTATGTTAGATTGAATCGCACAAGCTGGGGGTATGATAAATAATGACGTTGCCAGTACAACCTTAAGCCAGGATTTAGTTTGTGGTTTTACGGACATAGAGTGTGTAAGTGCTGTATATCTATAGTGTGTAAATTAAATATGACAAAAAAATGTCAGCATATGTTTTCAGACAAAAAAACGAGATATTATAAAATACCTCGTTTGTTCGGTTATTACTACTATTTATTACGGTTCTAGTCTACAGCTTGAGTTAACTTGTCTTCTTTATTCTCACTAGTCTGGTAGCGGTAGATATTATTTTCAGCCTGTCTAGCTTGACCTTCAATTTCGGTTTCAGAAATGGGATAAGTTGTACGAATTTCACCTTCAGCTTGTTTTGCTTTACCTTGAACTTGTGTATCTCTGTCTCCAGTTAGGTTGCCGTAAGTTTCCTGAGCTTTGCCTTGAGCCTTTTGAACAGTACCCTTAACTTGATTACCCAAACCTACTGAATTATTAGCTATATATACATTACCCGCTTCTAGTGTACTCGCAAATGCGGCGCCAACATTTCCAATGGCGATAATTACAGCCAAAAACGCAACTAATAAAAACTGACTTGCTCGTTTAACCAATTTCATGCTAGTGTCTCCAGTATTATCAAAGGTGACAATTCAGTCTCAGAGTCGTAAAAAGTCCGAGCAACCGAATGAACCAATCATAAACATATTGGACACACACATAAATAACTTCTGCCTTTGGTTGTATATCGGTGCCTACACCTTAGAAGGGTGAGGCTATATGAACAAAGCCTGCCTACACAGGCTAGAATATATGTTTATTAAAAGCTTGATGAGATTTTTACTTAATAAAAAAGGTTTGTACTTTTAATGTAGTGATGTTTTTAATAATCAAAATAAATCATGATAAAGGAAATTTTGATAATTTTTTAGATGTTAAAAGAAACCACTTTGTAAAATTATGCTCATATGGTAATATAAGAAAAAAATTAGATACTTAATATTTACATAATTTAACAACAATGCTAAAGAATAAATACAACATTGTAGCAATTGCAGCTAATGCCGTGTTTTTAACTCTTTGCTTAATACCGCGCGCTCAAGCTTATCAATTATTTACAGACCGCAATAGCTGGAACAATGCCACACAGAACCAATTACTTGTGACAGAACAATTTAATGAAGAGGACTTTATAACACCAAGTACAGTTTTTGACAGTGGATTAAAATATATAGACTCTGGATTTTTAGGTGGCGCCAGAGTATCTCAAGGTAGTTTAGAAGTAGGTTTAGGATTTCCTGGAAGCTTAGAAGAGTTTGCTTTTCCCAACCCTGTTAAAGGATTCAGCTTTGATTTTGATGTCAAAAAGGGTACGTTTGCAATTGAAGATAGCAAAAGTTTTGGTAGTGTAAGTTTAGGTAATTTTGGTGATTCAGGTTTCTTTGGAGTGCTAGCATCGAATTTAGAGGCGCCAATTTTGGGTTTTAGAACTGTGAGTAGTGGAGAAATTGGTTCTAATGTAATTCGCAATTTTAGCTTTACGCAAACAGACACAGTAACTAAAGTGCCAGAGCATAATAGTACATTTGCTTTGAGTATTTTAGGCTTAGGATTTTTGTTTCATAAAAAGATGTTCGCAAAGTTACATAATCCCTCTTTTGTCATTTTGGGGTGAAACCCTTATTTTTACGTTAGCTGTATTATCGAAAAATCGTCAATTTTCCCGATAGTGACAAAAGAGGGATAATACCAATCTAATATGAAGCTGCATACAATTAAATCCCCCCAACCCCCCTTAATAAGAGGGGCTAAGAGTAATAATGTGCATCTTCATATAAAAATGGTATAAGGTATAAAATGTTATTCTGAGCGTAGCGTAATGCGGAGCATTTGCCGCAGGCTAGAATCTAGAGTTTTATTAAATATTTAAATTGGTGCAGCGTAAACGTTAACGTATGAACTCACTGCAAATTCTTGGCAGGAAGCTGCGCGTATCTATTATGACTTACGTCGTGGAGGACTAACTGTTCGTAGCCCAATTGATTGTTGTATTGCCCAAGCAGCACTGGAAAATAACTTAATTTTGATTCATAACGATCGTGATTTTGAAACTATCGTCCAAGTACGTTCCCTTCAACACGTACGCTTTCAAGCTTAAGGGCACTAATATATGAACACCAGCCTTAATTTGATGCCAATGTCAGGAATGCTTGTCCCACTCATTGTTATATTTATTTTTGTACTTCATGTACCTATAATTACGCACTAACTTGATATGTATATATGATTAATATATATTGATTTTAGTGGTACTAAAAAAGACGCGATTTTCACGTCTCTTTTAGTAGATTATTTCTTAGAGGAAAGTACGTGCTGCTTTTATTGGATTTCCTTCGTAAACCGCTTGGGTTTATTTGTCTTAACTCCAAGCACTAAGGAACTCATTAATTTCACTTTACGAAAATCGCACAGGGAAAATGGGTTCCGTAGTGTGTCAAGTGAAGAGATAAATAAAGATGCGTATGTTAGCTGACAGCACGGATGACGATACACCACCCTAATTGCAAGGTCACTATACCAACTAGACAGCACGTAATTATTTGTTTGCTCTCTTATTATATTCAGACGAATATCAAGCGTCAAATATTATGTAATTATTAAGCTCTTTCTACGTTCTTCTATTACATCTTGAACGAGAATAGGTAGTTCAAGGTGTGGATAAGATTTTTTTATTTTCAGCATGATTTGTATTGCTGTTGTCTTATCACGAGTAACCATTGTCGCTGATTGACGTTTAATTATTTCTGTGATAATCATTGCTGCTTCTTCACTTTTTTGCGCTTCTTTGTCTAAAAAGCTTAAAACACGTTTTTTGGCGCCACCATTTCGGTTAACGCTAGATAGTACACTATTAAAATATGGAACCAACGCGCGCAGATGCTTCATGTTATTAGCTACGTGAGTTTCTAAATAATTTGTTACAAACATTTGCATATCGCTAGATGGATGTTCGCTAAACTTGAGAACATACTCTTCTATATCGGCGCCTTGCATATGTTGAGTTAATAAATGTAGTCCCAGCTTTCTAACTTCTTCATCAGTACTATCACAGATACTAATCAACATACTAGATGTATATTCGCTTTTTCCAAATTCTGTTGTAAATATTTTAAAGGCGTATTCGCGTGTGTCTTGCCATTTACTCTCTAGTATTTTTATTGCGCTTAACATTTCTTGAGTATTATTACGGTAATTATTTAAATTTTGTGAAAATAGCTGGCGCCCAATTTCACGGACTGCAACAAGATTATGATTGGCAAGTTGGATAATTTCGCTGGTTGTGAGTTGTAAGCCAAAGCGGTCAAAATCTGAATTTAGTAAATAAAAACCAAATTCCTGTAAGATAGATGATTTTGCTTGTAGAATTTTAAATATTATATTTTCGTCAATATTTGATATCCAATCTTGTATATTTTCTTGCAATGCGTGCAACATCCGTTTATAAATAGTTGGATGTTTTTTAAGTAAGATTAGTTGTTGGATAAATTGAATGATTATTGCTGGTTCTTGTGTATTCTGCTAATAACGTTTTAATAAATTTAAACCCAGCATTCTAGCTTCCTCTTTATCTGCGTCACAAATATTAATAATAATTTTAGGTGTAAGTTCGTTAATTTTAATCTCATCTGTAAATATTTTAGTTCCAAATTGTCGTGAATCTTGCCAATCGGAATTTAATAGACCTATTAATATGATAATTTCTTCTTGATTTACACGAATTCTTTCTGAAGATTGTAGTAATATTCTTTGTACAGCTTTACGGACGTTGAAAAATCGAGAGT
This sequence comes from Calothrix sp. HK-06, assembly GCF_001904745.1. Classification (GTDB taxonomy): domain Bacteria; phylum Cyanobacteriota; class Cyanobacteriia; order Cyanobacteriales; family Nostocaceae; genus Dulcicalothrix. The sequence goes on along the minus strand of NZ_MRCD01000047.1, from coordinate 480 downwards.
TAGCAAGTTCAATAATTTCTTGAGTGGTAAAGTCTTTACTGATGTATGGATTTACTTCTAGGACTAAACTTGCTAATTGTGCTAAATCATAATTTGTCAGCAGCAGCTTGTAAATAAATTCTTTACTAATATCTTGTGCCCAGATATTTATATTTTCTTGTACAATACTTATTAAAAACTTACGTATATCAATACTTATCGTGGAATTCTCAATTATTTTAATAAATTCAACTGCAATTTTAAATTGTAAACTTCGATTATGAATTGCTAGGCGCCTGAAAATAGGTTTAATTACATTACGAATTTCAGGGAAGGGATTTTGTGCAATCGCGATAATTAAGTTGCTACCTGTAGTAATTGCTTTTGGAGTACGCCATTTATCTACTCTTTCAATGCTAATTAAGTAAACTATATCATATAAGTTTGTTACTTTGGATGTAATCTCTTTATCGTACAAGTATATGATGATGAGGGCGCCTA
>NZ_MRCD01000046.1 GCF_001904745.1 Calothrix sp. HK-06 | reverse complement strand
ATATTTAAGTAATATTGAATAAGTAACTTTCTATACACATGAGCATAAATTATCCTGCATGAAAACCTAGAAAGCTGGTTTCTACGCATTCATTGTCGCAGAAAAATCGTCATTTTATTACATGCTATCAACGAAGAAACCAGGAGGTTTCTTTGCTTAAGTCCTATAAGACTTACAGGTTTTAATTTACATAACTTAGAATATATTTTTTAGTCAATCAAGTTCATATATTTGATTATTAATTAGGTTGCCATTGCATTTATATCTGTAAATTTGCTCAGATAAGTTTACTTATTTTGTGTTGAACTAACTTATCAAAATCTTTAATTAAATAATTACAATAGATTAATATATGTTTAATTCATCTTTCTCGAAAGATTGGTTGTCGGCTGTCAGGCAATTGTCACCTTCGATGCTATTACTGTCTTTAACTCTACATGGTTTACTGCTATTAATGCCCTTATCATCATTTACAAAAAGAAAAATACCTTACAGTCAAACAACATCAAAACAAGAACAAATATTTGTTTCCCAATCAAAATTGAGTCAATTTTTTAGCGATGACAAAGCGCTAGTCAAGCAAAAAGACTTGACAAGTACTCCTATACCCACCATTGACCCACAATTTACGTTACAGTTACCTTCTCTGCCACAAGATGCAGCGACACAAACTCAACTACCAATACCAAAAATTCAAGTCACACCAACATTACCACTTTCAGAAGCACTTCCGGAGGTAACACCAACTATGGCGCCAGCTAATCCAAATGTCTTTGCATCATTTAAAGAAGCAGAGCAAGTCACCGACGGGACAGCAGCAGTTGTTATGGCGCCAAAAACAGCTTCACCTAAAAAACAGAATGCCACACCCACAGTACCCGCAAAAGCAAAAACCGTGACTCCAGCTACTTCACCAACCCAAGAACCACTAAAACCAGTGCCAACTAAACTGGCGCCTATCAGAGAAAGCATATCACCTGAAGCATTACCAAGTTCTCAAGAAAAAGAAACGTTTGATGGTATCTTGAACAAACTCAATGAAGAGCTGAGTCTAAGCGAAGAAGTAAACTCCCAACCAGAGAAATTTTCTTCTGCTATAGAAATAGAACGCATTCACGGAACTGTTAAAGGCAAAACACCCAAAGAAGTAGCTGCAAATGTCATTAGTAAGTTAGAACTGCAAAGTTTTAAAGTGTCCCAACTTAATAACTATGCAGGTGGACTTGTTTATACAGTGGCGAAAAATAAGTTCACTCAATACATCACTTTCACTGCTAATGCTGACAATACAGGAACGGTTATCATTACCTGGAAAAATTTATAAACCTTAAAAAAGTAATTTTGTCAAGTTCTATGCGCCCCCTTGTTGAACATGGTAGACTTAACTGCAAAGGTCGCCCTCTTCAAATATCGGCGCCGACATAACCAAATAATGAAGCTAGTCAATTATCAATTCTTGCTTTTTATTTCGTTTAATTGCGTCTTCGCAATATCTACCGCAGACGCCGAGATTATACCCGATGCGACTCTGCCTATCAACTCAAAATCATCACAAACAGATAGTATCATTACTATAAGTGGTGGTACACAAGCTGGCGCCAATCTGTTTCACAGCTTTTCCCGTTTTAACATTCCTACAAATACTGAAGCAATTTTTAATAATTCTGCGGTAGCAAAAAATATTATTACGCGCGTAACAGGGAGCGATGCATCACAAATCGATGGACTAATATCCACTACAACCAAAGCGAATGTCTTCTTAGTCAATCCTAACGGCATTATATTCGGTGAAAACGCGCGTCTTAATATTGGCGGTTCCTTTCTTGCTACTACTGCTATAAATATAAAATTTGCCGACGGAACTATTTACTCAGCACGTCCTGCACCAGATACTGCACTTTTAACAGTTAGCGCACCAATAGGACTTGATATTGGTAATAACTCCGGTGCAATAACCGTTCTAGGTAAAGGACATGATTTGAGTGGAACACCATTTCATCGTAAAGATTATAATACTGGTTTACAAGTTGAACCCGAACAAACTTTGGCTTTAGTGGGTGGTAAAATCAACTTGAATGGAGGAATATTAACGGCGCCAGGTGGACAAGTTGAGTTAAGTAGTATTAAAGGACAAGGAACCGTAAGCATTAGTACTAATTTAGGGTTTAATCTTGGTTATCCAGAAAATCTTAACTTCGATGATATTCAACTATCGAACAATTCACTGATTGATGTGAATGGGACTTTGAGTGGTCTTGTGAAAATTTATGGTCGTCAAGTTAATTTTCAAGACGGTTCGCTTGTTTGGTTACAAAATCGAGGAATGCAACAAGCAGGTGATATTAATGTTTTGGCATCGGACAGTTTAAAACTCATTAATACTACACTCAATGGTATTCCTAGCGGTCTTGTAAATGAAACTATTGCAGCAGGCGCCAGTGGCAATATTAATATTACTACACCTTCTTTAGATATTCGTAATGGTGCTGTGCTGGCAGCAAATACATTTAGTACTGGTATTGGTGGCAATATTAATATTACTGCACAATCGATGGGTGTTTTTGATTATTCTTCTTTTTCGACTCGTATCATTAGTACTGTAAGTGCTTTTGCTTATTCCGAAGGGAACGCTGGTAATATTAATATTTCTGGGCAGTCGCTATCAGTATTTGGCGGTGGTTTTATTGGGTCGGTGACAACTTCGAGCGGCGCCAGTGGTAATGTAAATATTAAATCTGAAAATATTCAAGTTTCTGGAAGGGCACCTGCTGGTGATGTAAGTAATATCACTTCTTCAAGTTGGAGAAATGGTAGTCCTGGTAAAATTGATATTGACACAGCAAGACTAAAAATATCTAATGGAGGCTTAATATCCTCTTCTAGTTTTAGTAATAGTTCTGCGGGGAATATGACTATTAATGCCTCTGATAGTGTGGAAGTTACTGGGAAATCTGGTTCGACCACAAGTCAAATACGCTCGGCAGTTCGTGTATTTGGTTCAGAATTAGAAGATAAAAACCAAGCTGCGATTATTCGTAGTCAGTTAAAACTACCTGATGTTCCCCAAGGAAATGCAGGAGATGTAACAATTAATGCACGCAATTTACAAGTTACTGATGGAGCAAGAATTAGCGTTCAAAATCAAGGTATCGGAAATGGGGGAATGCTTTATATTAATAGTAATTCGCTTCTAGTTAAAGACAAAAGTAGCATTACAGCGAACACAGCATCAGGTGTAGGTGGTAATATTGAGATTAAATCTACAGATGTGCGTTTGCAAAACAATAGTGATATTACAGCTACTGCTGTTGGCAATACAGGTAGCGGAGGAAATATTAGTATTGACACAAAAACTCTTATGGCATTAGAGAACAGTGATATTATTGCAAATGCCCAAGCAAGTTTTGGTGGCAGAATTACTATTAATGCCATAGGAATATTTGGCACACAGCCTAATAAAAATTTAACATCGCAAAGCAATATTACAGCAAAATCGCAGCAAGGAAGTTCATTCAACGGAGTTGTTTCGATAAATGCATTTAATTTTAACTCAAATATAACAGCAATTGAATTACCCTCTAGCATCACTCAGGTAACAGACCAAATTACTACAGGATGTGCAGCCAAAGCTGGAAATAGATTTGTAGCAGTTGGTCGGGGTGGACTACCCGAAAATCCAACGGATACTTTAAGAGGTGAAACAATTTGGTCAGATTTAAGACCATTACAAGAAAATAGAAATAGGAACAGTAAAATTATTACATCTTTACATATGGAGGCACCTTCAATTATTGAAGCAACAAATTGGGAAAAAGATGCATTAGGAAATATACAACTAGTCGCACGTTTTCCCCATCAAGAAAACCAACTTGCTCTCAAATGCACAAACCAATCGTAATAAGCACTTTAGTGCTTAACTCTACGAAGCACTGAAGTGCTTATTACGTGAACACGCCCTCCCTCCTGCAAATCATTAGTAAGGAATCTTAGATTTTAATAACATTGATACTACCGCTTCTTGCAATTGCGTTTTGGTTATTTGTGAAGAAATTAAAATCCAACTTGTGAGAGCATCCAAGCATACTCAAACGCAGTACCTTTGAGTTCTTCATAACGACCACTGGCGCCTTGATGACCTGCTTCTAGGTTAACTTTTAGTAGTAAGGGATTATTATCTGTTTTTAAGGTACGTAATTTAGCTACATATTTTGTGGGTTCCCAATAACCAACTTGACTGTCGTTAATACTGGTAGTAACGAGTATTGAAGGGTAAGCTTTGCGCGCGAAATTATCATAAGGACTGTAAGCACGCATATAATTGTAAGCGGTTTTTTCGCGCGGGTTGCCCCATTCAAGGTATTCTTCGGTAGTTAGTGGTAAGCTTTCATCCCACATTGTATTCATAATATCTACGAAGGGAACAGCAAGATGCGCTGCTTTAAATAGGTCTGGACGCATGTTTACTACAGCACCAACAAGTAAACCACCTGCACTAGCACCACTTATTAATAAACGGTCTTTCGATGTCCAATTATTATTAATTAAATATTCGGCATTGTCGATAAAATCATTAAAGCTGTTTTTTTTGTTCATTAGTTTACCGTCTTCGTACCACTGCTTGCCTAATTCATTTCCACCACGTACATGAGCAATGGCATATATTACACCTCTATCAAGCAAGCTAATCAAATTACTATCAAACCTTGCTTCTTCTCCTAAACCATATGCACCGTAACCGTACATTAACAAAGGCGCCTTACCATTATGCTCAACACCTTTACGGTAAACTATAGATAAAGGCACTTTTACACCATCTCTAGCTGGTGCCCACAATCTTTCGGTACTATATTTACTAGCGTCGTAATTAGGAACTTCTCTACGCTTGATTAGCTTTTGCCTACCCGTAGTAAGGTCTTGTTCGTAAATGGCTGTTGGTGAAGTTAAGGAAGTATAAGTATACCGAAAAGAATTAGAATCAAACGGTTGATTTATAGTTTCGCTAACTCCTTCTTGGTTTAATCCTAAATCAGCTGTATAAGCACTTTCAGGAAAATTTACTTCACGCGATTTTTTTGTTTGGAAGTTATAGACAATAAAACGGTTTAAACCAAGTATTTTCTCTGATATCACAGCAAAATCTTGATACAAATCAATATCTTCAAGTAGTACATTTTGATTATGCGGTATAAACTCTTGCCAATTGGAGCCGTCAGAATTACCAACAGGAGTACTTATAATCCGATTATTAATAACTCTTTGATTATTTATTCCTTTGTTAGTGATTATATACCAAAAGTTATTGCGGTGTTCAACAGAGTATTTGTGCCCTTTCGCGCGTTTCGAGATGACTTTTAAATCTCCAATGGGTCTAGCTGCATCTAGGTAATGGGTTTCGCTAGTATCTTTACTGCTGGCAGTGTATAAAATATACTTTTTATCTTTGGTGCGACCAACTTGTGAAACAAATTCTACATCCTTCTCTTCGATAAGTTTCTCTGGCTTGCTTCCTAATTTAAGGCGCCATAATGTATTCGCACGGTTAGTAATTGGGTCTTGAGTCACATAAAATAGGGTATTATTATTTGCCCAAGTAAGGGAACCGATATTTTCAATCATTAAAGGCAGTATTTTTCCGGTTCGTAAATCTTTGACTTGAAGATTATAACGAATATCACCTTTTGTATCAATTCCATAGGCTAGTAAATTACCATCATCACTAACATCAAACATGCTAATATTCAAATATTTTTCGCGTGCAGCTATTTTGTTTTCATCGAGTATTATTTCTTCTTTTGCGTTCGCAGTTTTCTTCTTGCGGCAATGGATAGCGTAGTTTTTGCCTTTTTCATAGCGTGTGTAATAATCATAGTTACCTTCACTCACAATTACACTAGTTCTATTTTCTTGTATTCTTGATAGCATTTCCTGATACAACTTTTCTTGCAGAGGTTTCAGGTTCGCTGTCATTGATTCAGTATATGCATTTTCAGCTTTGAGGTACTTTAATACTTCGGAGTTTTCTTTGTCGCGCAACCAAAAGTAATCATCGCGTATAACTTCACCGTGACGAACTTCTTCGTGGGGCTTTATTGGCGCCAGTGGTGGTCTTATGGGCGCCTGGTTTTGGGCGAGTGATGAGGGTAGATTGTAGATTAGAAGTGAAATACTAACTATAATCCCCCGAATTTCGGAGGATTTAGGCGGATTAAATTTTGACATATCAAACGTAAAACAGCCATATTCTTAGAAAATAAAGTATACGGCACCTGTTGCAAACTTGTCTGTAAATTTTATTTTTCTTCCATATGCTCTGCTAAAGAAGTATATAAAGTTACAATATGGTCGTCTGCTAAAGTGTAATAGACATTGCGACCTTCACGACGGTAGTTAACCAAACGCATTGCTTTTAATAAACGTAGTTGATGACAAATAGCAGATTCGGTCATTTTTGTGACTGCGGCTAAATCGCAAACGCATAATTCTTGTGATGCCAGTGCAGAAATTAAACGCAGACGATTTGTATCTGCTAGCAGACTGAATACTTCTGCCATTTGTTGCGCTTTATCAGTTGGTAATATTTGTGACTGTATAGAGCGCACGCTTTCTAAGTGTACTAAATGGTCGTCACACTTTGGCGCCTCTAAGCCTTGAGACAATTCGACACTTTCTTGGCGCTTGCGTTTACTCATATATCTAAAACTATCTATGGTTACTTATATTTCTATATCAAGTATAGCAACCAAAGTTATCGATATTTAACAATTGAACAGTTTTTCAAGAATACGATAAAACGATACATTCCGGTAGAGACGTTACATGTAACGTCTTTACATTGAATAATTGTAAAAATCCTCACCATTAAGTCCCAATTTTACTACCGTTTTCTAAAATTCACACGCTATTGCGCGGTCATCTTCTTCAAAACTAATTAACTTTAAATGTTCAGGGTTCGCGATAAGTTGCTTTGAGAGTAAAAATGCAGCTATCGACCATGTTTGATAACGTCGTGCTTCTTTACCAACAAGGCGCCCGTTTTTACCATCATAATATTCGGGGAATAAGTCTTTACCTAAACGAAGCTCGGTAAGTTTAATGGCATTTTCTGCAAGTTGAATATTACCTGTTTTAACTGCGGCAGCGACTAAAAACCATAATAAAACGGGCCAGTTACCTCCATTATGGTACGACCAAGGTACATTTTTAGGGTCAAAACCAGTAAATAATTGCCAGTCGCGGTCTTCTACTGCGGGGAAACAAATCTTCATCGGCATTTGTCCAACTAAATCATCCCAACGGTTTTCTACCAAAGTTAGAATATCACTCGATTGCTCTTTAGTTGACAGCGAAGTAATTACCGACATTAAATTGCCTAGCGTAAAAAAGCGAAAGTCTATTAAACTGGGGCCAATATTTCCGGCAAAATATCCACCTTCATCAGGAAGCCAATTTATAAACCAAGCTGGTATGGAAGAAGCGTAAATATTAAACTTGTTAACTGCGCTGATGCCAAACTCTTCACCTTTATAACGATAAATTTCGTTCAAGCGTTGCATATCAAGCCAGTAATAGCTTCGCATATGAAAAGCCAAATGACCCAAACGTTCAATTACTGCTGTATGTATACCATCTAAGTCGTTTGGTAACAATAATTCTTCTGCCGACCGTAAAGCTGCATAAAATAAAGCTTGAATTTCCAATGGGTATCCATAAACACCCATACGACGGTCAATCATAAATGAACCATCGGGAACCAATAATGTAGGATACATATCAAACCGCGTTTCCAAACATAACCGCAATATCAAACGCATTCCATGTTGAAAGTCACTGCGGTTTGCAAGTGCAACATCTCCTGTTGCTTTTACATACGCGCGCAGCAAAATCATCCACCACAAACACGAGTCGATAGGAGTAACTCGTGCTATGGCATGTTCACCAAAATCAGCTATTAATACTTCTGTTCCACCGCGTAATTCTACCTTAAAACTAGCTGGCATTAAACCGAGTCCTGGTTTAAAACAATCCATCCGTCGTTCTTGGCTTTGTAGCGCTAGGGTTGTTTCCAAGAAATTACTGACTATTTCCTCCCTACCTGTTACTAAAAATACTAAACCTGATGAAACAAAATCGCGTACAAAACATTGGTCATAGTTGAGGGCAAGTGCATCTTTATCGCGTGCGGCAATTGTTCCTACTGGGTGCCCGTGATAGTACATAATACTCGCTTCAAGGGCTTTTTGAGCATTTTCAACTAAGTCTTTGTACGTTGGCATAAGTTGTATAAATAAAGTAGAAGAAGGTTAAAGTTATACTGTCATTAATTAAATTATTGTATGTATTAGCGTGGTTTTATGGTGTTAATAATTACGAATGTATCTCAATTTATGTTAAGTTTATATTAAAAGTGTTGGCAACGGATATAACGGATGTAACGGATGATTTACTCAGTTAAGTAATTTTGAGCTATAGTTGCTTGGAATGCGTTTAGAGGGTGTGCATCTATCTCGTTGATTATGATACGGAAAAAGTCGATATTTTATGGAAGACACCACACCCAAAGAATTTTTGACCAACCCTCAATGCGAAAGAGCAAAACAATTTCTCGAAAAAATGCTGTAAATTGTTAATGATAAATTTGTTGCCTCCTTAGACGATTTTTACCTAGAGCATTTAGCAGCAATGCGGCAAACAGAAAATCTAAAGCAAGAAGTGAAAGCATTTTGAGGCGCCCCAAAAATGCAGAACCCCTACGCGCGTTGCTCTCAGCTCTGCTAAATACGGCGCCGCTAATAACAACAGCAAGTTTTTTAGGCATTATCTTAACCTCCGGAGCATATTTATTACCAAACGCTCGAAGCGGAGTAAGGGCTATAACCCTCCCCCGCTAAAAATAAGACAAAATTAATTAAATAAGTAAGTTTGCTTTAAAGAACACAACTATGTTTAGTTTTGTAAATAAGCTCAAAGTCAAAACCAAATAAGCTTTTTACTTAAATTTACATTCTGTTACATAGTTTGGTTTATTTCCACTCACCTACTTAATTAGGGATATAACATTCGTAATAGACTTTATAACTGCGTTGAAACTATTACAAATATCTACGGTATTATTCGCAGACTTAATTGCGTTAGTTAAATTTTTTATTCCGTCATTTATGCCTTTTTCATTAAGTTCAAATACCGCGACAATTACTTTCAAATTCTCGTTTCCAACGTTAACAGACTCAGTATATTTAGTTTTGTGACTGACTATATTTATTTTTGAGCATATATTTGTTAGGAAGAGTCAAATCTTAGCTAGCGGCGCCAATGATGGCACCATCCGACTATAGAACCTTAGTACTTTAGAACTAATCCAAACATTACAGGCACCAAGAAACTTCGTTCAAGCAGTAGTACTCTCCTGGCTCTGTGTACTCTGTGTCTCTGTGGTAAACAATTATCAGCAGAGGACGCATCGACACCTATCCGGAGCGGATATTATTTTATCTACGCAACCGATAACCGATACCTCTAACTGTTTCTATGCGACTGCTACCAAATTTCTTTCTTAAGTGTCCTACATATACGTCAACTATATTTGAACCTGGGTCATAATCATACCCCCAAATTCGGTTTAATAATTGTTCACGACTTAGTACTTGCATGGGGTGACGCAAAAATACTTCTGCTAAGATAAATTCGCGTGTGGAAAGTTCTACTAAGTTATCACCAACCCAAACTTGACGTGTGAGCAAATCTAAACAAATATCACCAACTCTTAATGTAGTGTCTTCTTGTTGACGAGGAACGTGACGGTTTCGCATTTGTACTCGGACGCGCGCTAGTAGTTCTTCAAAGCGAAATGGTTTGGTAATATAATCATCGGCGCCTCCTTCTAAACCTGCAACTGTATCATCTACGGTATCACGGGCTGTTAGTACAATAATTGGGAGTGTCTCTCCTCTACCACGTAAGTTCCTCAACACATCAAAACCGTCGAGGTCTGGTAAACCAATATCTAAAATTAGTAAATCAAATATTTTACTGTCAGCAACGTTTATAGCTTCACTACCAGTTGCTACTATCGCTGTTGTGAACCCATGTGCTTGTAACCCAGTTTCCAAGAAAGAACTAATGCGGGGATTGTCTTCGGCGATGAGTATTTGGTTCATGCGTTGCTGTTTCGAGCATAGAACTAGTATATGACGATAGTTATACTATCACGGCTCGGTAGTGTGTAGGCAGCGGCGCCCTTGTGCTGACGTTACATGTAACATCAGGACAAGGGTTTCTCAACTGCCAGAAAGATTGGCTTTAATTACTTGGCCTCCATCAGGACGACTTTCATCTTGATTGCCCAAATCATCAAACATCTTTAAGTTATCATCCTTACTCACTTCATCATCGCTTATTATCGGCCCTTCTGGACTATTGGGGTCAATAGTGCGAGGTGGTTCTTTCGCATTGGAAAAATCAATCTTAGCTTTTTGCTGTTCGTGTGCCATAAATTACTTTAACCATGATTACACCTATAGTGTTTTACTAGTGTCCATAATTAACATCATTCTAAAGATTGATACGTATCCTGCAAAAAAGGCGAAAGTTCTTTATTTAACCAACCAGTTTTTACAAATTCCCCATATGTATCAGCTTCAACTGCTAGCAGTTCTTCGCGTAGTTGTTCTTCTGTAAATTTCTGTAAATTTGGATATTCCAAATACATTTTGTCTATTTCTGTTTGTAAGCGGGTTAGTTCTCCCTTAATTAATGTTTCCTGGTAACGATAAAATTCTGGCTCTATACCTATACGGTTTTCTGTTTGTGCTAAATGTTCCAGTACACGATTCAACGCTACTTGACGAGCTACAGCTTCTGTATACAGTTGACGTAATGGTTGTTTTTCTATAAGCTGCAACTTTTCTAACAAAGGTTTAACGGTTAGACCTTGCACTAGTAGTGTAAATAAAACTACACCAAACACGGTGGCAATAATTTCTTCCCTTGCTGGAACTATAGTAGAAACGCTCAATGCAAGTGCGATAGAAACTGAACCTCTTAATCCTCCCCACCAAACAACCGTTTGGTCACGTACTGGAATTTCTGATTTAACAAAGAAGTTACTTAAAGCACTCAACAAATAAATCGAAATTGCCCGCGCGAATATCATGGCGCCGACTGTGATGACGATAGTGATAAAATTAGCTTGCAATACATCAAAACGAATTTGGTCGCCAATCAACAGAAACACAATAGAATTAACGAAAAAGGCTAAAAACTCCCAAAATTCGCTGACAATGAGTCGCGTGCGTGGGTTCATGCCAATGCGCGAACCAAAATTACCCAATATCAAACCGCAAGTGACAACTCCAATTACCCCAGAACCTCCTAAATCTTCAGTAACGAGGTAGGTTCCATAAGCAGAAACTAATGTTAGAGATTGCTCTACTAGTGGTAAATCAAAGCGTTGCGTTAAATAAGAAATACTAAATCCGATTAAGCAACCAACAGCAATACCAATACCAACTACTGAAAGCAACTCAACCAAAATAGGTTGTAATGCTAATTGTGCAGTTCCCTGCTGTAATGCAACTAAAAATCCAAACGCCACTACAGCCATGCCATCATTGAATAGGCTCTCACCTTCCATCAATGTAGTCAAGCGTTGCGGGGCGCCTAATTCTCGAAACAAAGCAGTTACAGAAACAGGGTCAGTAGCAGACAAACTGGCGCCAATTAATAAAGCAATAGTCAGAGACATTCCTGCAATCTGGTTTAAACCGAGCGCAACACCCGCAATTGTAATTAGTACACCTAAAATGGCATACAAGCAAATTGGTATTAAATCTCGTTTTAAATTTGACCATTTTAAATTCCAAGCAGCTTCAAATAATAGTGGTGGTAGAAAAATAGTCAATATTAGCTCTGGAGATAGATTGACTAGTCTTACATCTACTAAAGCTAATATTAATCCTACAATCACTAACAATAGTGTGTAAGGAATTTGACGTAACCAACTGAATATTTGCGGTAGCGTTGCAACACTTAAAGAGACTGAGAGTACTAACAGAAACGATTTCAGATTAGCGTGGATAAGTTCTTCTTCCATTATTAAATTCTACCTTAATTAAGCAGACCAAGCTTCTCGAAAATCTGCATATAGCGTCAAGCCACCATCTACAAAAAGTGTTTGCCCTGTAATATATGCAGCTTCATCAGATGCTAAAAAGGCTACGGCAGCAGCCATTTCTTCTGATGTTCCTGCACGATTCATTGGAATATGACTTTCTACAACTGCTTTTTTTTCGGGGTCATTAACCCATTCTTCGTTGATAGGTGTTATCGTAGCTCCCGGCGCCACTCCATTGACCCGAATACCTTTATCAGCATACTCTAACGCTAGAGTTTTAGTCATATTTTCCATTCCACCTTTGCTGATGGAATAGCTAAGGTAAAACGGTCGAGGAATAATTTCGTGGACGCTAGAAATATTAATAATTACCCCAGAACGGTTTTGTGAAAGCAGGTGTTTGATGGTTTCACGCGCGCAGAGGAAAGCACCCCTTAAATTTACTCCTAACACAGAGTCAAAATCTTCTGTCTTAAGCTCATGCGAAGCACATTCTTTCTGAATTCCAGCGTTGTTTATTAGTATTTCTAAACTACCGAACTCTTGAACTACGGTATTGACCATGTTAACAATGTCTTTTTCTTTAGAGACATCACCTTTAACTGGTAAAGACTTAACACCGCAATTATTAATGTATCCACAAGCTTTCTCCATTGCCATATCTTGGGTATCTTCCGCATCTTCAATGTTTCTGCGGTAGTTAATAGCTATATTACAGCCTTCTTTAGCCAAACGAATCGCGATTACTTCCCCAATACCCGAAGTGGCGCCTGTAATTAGTGCATTCTTACCTTTTAATCCTTTCATTGTAGTTTCTCCTTTTCCTTAAAGTATTATTACTCAATCTTACTTTGTTTGCTCTGTTAGTGAGGCGCAATATTAAAGCCTTTATCTTCTGGCACCGGATATACCGGGCATGAAATTAACGCATAGCATATTAAGTATCAGAATGAAATGTGAATAAAAAGTGACAAATAATTAGGTAATTTCCAACACTAATACTATGATTATGTGTCTTAGGAAAGATATAGCCTGCAAATATAAATGCTAATGTTTATACATGGGTGATGTCAAAAATATATGTTCAGGAATTCAATAAGCAAATTGCAATATTTAAATCAATAAGAATAAAGGAGTCAAATCATGAATATTTTAGCTTGGATTATTTTGGGTTTAATTGCGGGTGCTATTGCCAAAATGATTTATCCCGGTTCACAAGGAGGCGGTTTAATTAGCACTCTTCTATTAGGAGTTGTCGGCGCCTTTGTTGGGGGTACTTTGTTTGATTTATTACAGACGGGTACTTTTACGCTTGCCGCAAGCAGTCTCTCTTTCGGTGGTATAGTTGTTGCAGTTATTGGCGCCTTAATAGCTATATTCTTGTACAACATGTTCACTCGTAGAGCCGCCTAGTAAGTATTTTCAATTACCTTTCAAACCTAATGCGAAATAATAATTTATGGAGGTACAATTCCTTGTACCTCCATATTTTTCGTATAAATATAATTATTTCATCTATCTATTGATAGATTTGATTAGTATTTGAGTAACAGTCACATTTCAATCACATTTCTCTTCGACAATATATATAAGCTAATTTTTGCAGAGTAACGTGGATGCAGATGAAAATAATTATAAACTAAACAATATGAGAGTAGAATTAAAAGAAATAATTCAATCGAGCCAATGGCATCAACTATCTACAAATGAAATTACGCGCCACTTAGAAACTGACTTAGAAACAGGTTTAAGCGAGTCAGAAGTTGCCAAGAGACAATCACATTTCGGCGCCAACGAACTCAAGGCTAAACCAGGCACTAGTCCCATAGTAAAATTTTTACAGCAATTTAATCAACCACTACTATATATATTACTAATTGCAGGCGCCATCAAGGCACTAATCGGACAGTGGGTAAATGCTTGGGTAATTTGGGGTGTAACGTTAATAAATGCCATCATTGGTTTTATTCAAGAATCAAAAGCTGAAAGTGCCATTGCTGCTTTAGCTTCTTCTGTGCGAACTAATGCCACTATTTTAAGAAATGGTAAAAAAATACAAGTTCCTTCTACTGAGTTAGTACCTGGAGATATAGTATTACTTGCATCGGGTGACAAAGTACCAGCAGATTTACGTCTTGTACAAACGCGGAATTTACAAATCAATGAATCTGCACTGACAGGTGAATCAATAGCAGTTGAAAAGAATTCTCAACCTGTTAATCCTGATATTCCTCTTGCAGAACGCACTAACATGGCTTATGCAGGCAGCTTTGTTACATTTGGTACTGGCAGTGGTATTGTTGTTGCGATTGGAGAAGCTACAGAAACAGGGCGTCTGAGTCAGCTAATTGAACAAGGAACAAGTCTAAAAACTCCATTAACTCGCAAGTTCGATAAATTTAGTCGGACTTTACTATATATCATTCTTGGCATTGCGACGCTAACATTTGCAGTTGGACTAGGATACGGTAATTCTTGGGCAGAAATGTTTGAAGCTGCCGTTGCTTTTGCCGTCAGTGCTATTCCTGAAGGTCTGCCCGCAGTAGTTACAGTCACTCTAGCAATTGGAGTTTCACGTATGGCACGGCGCCATGCAATTGTTCGTAAATTACCCGCAGTAGAAACTCTCGGAGGCGCCACTGTTATCTGTTCTGATAAAACTGGTACTTTGACAGAAAACCAAATGACGGTACAAGGTATTTATGCAGGAGGTCAGTATTATACAGTTACAGGAGTCGGTTATGCACCATCTGGGGAAATCTTATTACATGAAAAGCAAGTTGACCTTAATACTTCACCAGTACTTGTAGAGTGTTTAGTTGCTGGACTTTTATGCAATGACGCACGCTTAGAACAAAAAGATGAACAATGGCAAGTTATTGGTGACCCAACAGAAGGAGCATTAATAGCTGCTGCAAATAAAATTGGATTTAACAAAAGCAATCTAGAACGTGAAATCCCCAGACTTGATGTAATTCCCTTCGAGTCTGAGTTTCAATACATGGCAACTTTACATCAAGGAAAGAAACTTTCACCTAATACTCATCACTCAGCACTCAGCACGACTCACTCATCACTCAGCACTATTTATATTAAAGGTTCAGTTGAAGCAATTGTCAAATCCTGTCGGCAAATGTTAGATGCAGAGGGTAAAATAGTGCCTATACAAGCTAATACTATACATTCCTCTGTTAATGCAATGGCTCAACAGGGTTTAAGAGTATTAGCTTTTGCTAAAAAAAATGTCCCCACAACTAAAAACTCTCTTGACCACGGAGATATTCAAAACGATTTGATTTTTTTAGGGTTGCAAGGGATGATCGACCCACCCCGAAGCGAAGCCATTATAGCAGTGCAAGCCTGTATTGAAGCTGGTATTAAAGTAAAAATGATTACAGGCGACCATGCTGTAACTGCACAAGCTATAGCTAAACGTATGGGATTTAATAAGAATGGCGAAGTGATGGCTTTTACCGGACAACAACTTGCCCAAATGGATAATCAACAACTAAAAACAGCTGTTGAAGATGGGGTAGTATTTGCTCGTGTGGCGCCTGAACAGAAACTGCGTATTGTTGAGGCACTACAATCTAAAGGTGAAATAGTGGCTATGACAGGTGATGGTGTTAATGATGCACCTGCATTAAAACAAGCAGATATTGGCATTGCAATGGGAGGTGCCGGAACTGAGGTAGCAAAAGAAGCTTCGGATATGATATTAACGGATGATAATTTTGCTTCGATACAAGCTGCGGTTGAAGAAGGGCGAACCGTTTATCGTAATTTGCTCAAAGCTATTGCTTTTATATTACCAGTCAACGGTGGTGAATCGATGACGATTTTGATTAGTGTATTATTTGCCAGAGTGTTACCTATATTATCTTTACAAGTTCTCTGGTTGAATATGGTTAACTCTATCGCTATGACTGTACCTTTAGCATTTGAGCCTTCTTCCAAGCGAGTGATGCAGCAACCACCACGCAATCCTCGTCAACCGTTACTTTCTGGCAATTTAATTAAGCGTATCGGAGTAATTTCTATTTTCAACTGGATTTTGATTTTTGGCATGTTTGAATGGATAAGACAAACAACAGGAAACATTGACTTAGGACGTACTATGGCAATTCAAGCTTTAGTTGTTGGTAGAGTCTTTTATCTTTTAAGTATCAGCAAGCTAAGTGCAATGATTATCGATACGATACGTGCAGTTAGATAAAACATTAAAGATGCTTCCGCAATTATTGTTGGTATTGTAGCGACTATAGTCTTACAAATAATCTTTAGTCAATGGAGTTTAATGAACAATTTGTTTTCAACGGCGCCGCTTAATATAAATCAATGGTTAATTTGTGTTGTTGCAGGTTTACCAATGATTTTAGTAGCTGCATTAGTTAATCGCTTCGACCCTCTTGATTAAGGTTTGCGATTAGGTTTAAATTGGCAACAAACAGTTAGGTTCATTTAGCCTTTTTTAAGAGGATATTCAGAAGTGGCGTGTTTTTGATATTCCTAAAAGTTAAAGTGTAAAGTGAAGTAGGAACTCGAAAAGTATCAGGAGCAGCCATGTACGTGCTAATTGGTGGAGCAGGCTTAGTGGGGCTAAGTTTGGCTCAAAAGCTGGTAGAATTAGGGCATACTGTTGCCGTTATTGACATTGACCCTAATGCTTGTCACTATGCACGTGAACAAGTAGGAGCAATGGCTTTTGAAGGAAGTGCAGTTAGTACAGAAGTTTTGTTAGAAGCTGGAATTCGTAAAGCCGACGCTTTAGCGGCTGTTCTCCGCAGTGATGCCTTAAATTTGGCGATGGTGACTCTTGCTAAACATTACGGTGTCCCCCATATTATAAGTCGTATGTGTCATCCCGATTTTACCGAACCGCTGCGTTTGGTTGGAGCCAATCATATTATCAGTACTGTTGAGCTAGCGGTTAACACGATGGTAAATGCCATTGAGTATCCGCAAGTAGAATCTATGATGCATTTCGAGCAAGGGCAGATTGAAGTGTTGAAACTTTCTATCCCAAATAATTGCTATGTTATTGGTCGTAGTGTTGCCGAAATTGCTCAGGATTCCCGTTTTCCTACTGGCTCTCTAATTATTGGCTATCAATCTCATCCGCACGAAGATTTAACGATTCCTAACGGTAGTACAGTACTGCAACCTAGTTCAACTGTGCTGATTGCGACAAAACCCGGCTCATTACATCAAGTTATTGATTTTATCGAAGGTTGTAAATAAACTGAAATGAAGCTGTACCCACATTTTTATTTATTTATTGCATTTATTTTTCTTGCCTCTTGCACATCATCAGAGAATCCACTAAAGTCACAATCAAATACTAATCAGATAAATCCATCTCAAAAAGTAGTGACTTTAGATAAAAATTTTAAGATAGCAACAGGTCAAACTATTTATGTACCTATCTATTCGTATATTTATCACTCTGATCAAAAAGAACCTTTAAATTTAGCAGCTACACTTAGTATTCGTAATACAGATTTGAATCGACCTATGATTATAACTTCAGTGCTATACTATGATTCAGCTGGTAAATTAGTCAACCAGTATTTGAAGCAAGCTATTCAACTCGATCCATTAGCTTCTACAGATTTTTTTGTGCAAAGAAGTGATATTAGTGGAGGTTTAGGAGCGAATTTTATTGTCGAGTGGGTAGCCCAAACTGAAATTTCTGAACCTATAGTGGAGGCAATTATGATTGCTACTGAATTTCAGCAAGGAGTTTCTTTTATTAGTCCTGGTAAGGTCATAAAAACTCAAAAAAACAATAATGCTTTATCTCCAAAACCGAGTTCTTAAAACTTATTAATCATCTTCTAGCTTCAGCAATTGCTCATCAATTTTTTTAAGCCGTCCACGCGCAATTTCTTCTGAGAGAATTCGTTTACGTATTGCCTCGTTTAGTGCAGCTTTCTCCGCCAGCAGCAATCGACGACGAATAGCATCAAGTTTTTTGTATTCTCCACTTTTAGTATCATATTGATCTGGGCGCCGATTATATAATTCTCGTAATGCCTTTTCTGCACTTGCTATTTGCACTTGGTAAGCTGAACGCATTTCCTCATACACAGCTTTTGGTAATACTCCTGTTTTCAATAGCGTGTCTAATTCGTCTTGCGCTGCTTTAGCTGTGATTAATTGGGCTTGCAATTGTTCAACCTGCTGCTGTGCTTCTGAAAATTTAGATAAGTTTAAGCGTTTTACTAACCAAGGTAAGCTTAAGCCCTGCCCCACTAATGACAATAGTACACAGCCAAAGACTAAAGCGATTAGACTTTCTCGCCCTGGCAATGTGGTGGGTAAGCTTAATGCCAAAGCCATTGAAAGTGAACCTTTGATATTCCCTAAAAATAGTAAATGTTGCCAGCGCATTGGAATTGGACGGTCAAACCAACGCACCATACCTAGCAGGGGATAGACTGTAATAACTCGTCCGGCTTGATACGCCAAAACTGCAAGTAAAATTGCAGGTAAAGTTCTCCAAAGTGTTACCAGGTTAATTTCTACACCAATCAATAGAAAAATGAAGGTGTTGACAGTAAAACTGGCATATTCCCAGAAGCTCAACAAGGTGATACGACTAGAAGCAGAAGTATTGCCAAGCCCTAAATTGCCGAAAATTAATCCAGCTACAACTACAGCTACAGCACCTGATACACCGATAAATTGCCCAACCTGAAAAGTTCCTAATGCAACTGCGACAGTCAGTAAAAGACTGCTAAGGGGATCATCTAAACGATTAAATATAGGTATACTCAAGTAGCCCAAGACTAACCCAACGATGCAACCTCCTAAAGAGATAAATAGCAGTTGCTGAACTCCTTCTACGAACGTAAGCGAACCTGTCGAATATACTTGCAAAATCAGGTTGAACGAAACTAAGGCAGCGGCATCATTAAACAGAGTTTCTCCTTCAACAATAGTCGAAAGCCGCGACGGTACTGGTATTTCCTTGAAGACGGCAATCATGGAAACCGTATCAGTGTTTGCCAGAATTACTCCTATAAGTAGAGCGGGTATCCAAGCTAGTCCTAACCACAATTTCAGTAGGACGGCAATAATAGCACTGGAAAAAACAGCTCCTGGCCCAGCTAGAAGGGCAATTGGTTTAAACGTATTACGTAGGCGCCGAATATCTGTATTGATACCAGCTTCAAATACGAGAATTGGTAAGAAAAGATTTAAAACAAGGATTGGGTCTAAACCAATGCGGCGAGACAGTAGCTCAGTAATTGGCAAACCTGCCAACACTAAACCTGTAACATAGGGAACACGAAGCTGCCGTGTTATCAGGGCAACACCTGTGGCTAGGAGCAGGAGAATAATTGAAACAGTGATTAAGGAAGCAACATCCACTTTGATTTTATAAATTTGTTTTGACTTTATCTTACCTAATTTAATTTAGCTATCAAATGCGAGGGTAGTCATATTTAAATCACATTTTTTCCAATAATATTATATATAAGCAGATTTTTACATAATGACATAGCACTAATTAAAACAAATAAAATTATAGTTAACATCAATTAACTTTGTTTAAAAAACAATAGTGGTAAATTACCCAAATGCAAAAGTTCTTAATCCGAATAAAGCAGCTACATGTGCGGAAATTGCAGCATTAGTTCATCAAACATTGGTTAATCAAGGACAACTCGAACCATAGCTAGCCAATATATCGTTAAGTAGGTTGAGTGGAGGCTTTGCGTTCACGTAGTGTGCAGTTATCCGTAAATAAAGTTTTCCCGTAGGGTAGGCACAACCCAACATAATATTAATTAATATATTTATTTTGGGTCTAATTAATGTATTTATGTTAGGTCGAGGAACGAGACCCAACCTACAATGGCAAAATAATTTTGAAAGTGGAGCCTTTATCAATTACACTTTTAACACGAATATATCCTCCGTGTGCATAAATAATTTGTTGAACAATAGATAACCCTAAACCATATCCAGCAGTTTTGCGCGCGCGTTTTTTATCAACTCGGTAAAATCGCTCAAAGATGTGTGGCAAATCAGCTTCTGGAATGCCCATACCAGTATCTATTACTTCAATAACTGCCCAAGAAGACTGAGCGAATAAATTTAACTGAACTTGACCACCTGCTTTAGTATATTTACATGCGTTAGTTAATAAGTTAACTACTGCTTGATGCAGTAAATCTGCATCACCCAGTACGATTAAGCTATTATTTGGTAATTTATAAGTAAGATTGATATGCTGTGCGATTTCTAGTTTAGTGTATTCGGAAGCTATTTTTAAAAGTTCATTCTTTAAATCAACTGGTTGCAAAGATTCAGGAGCTAATCGACCTGCATGACGTGCTAGAATCAACAAGTTATTTATCAGAGTACTCATTGACTTTGCGACATCAACAATATTTTCAAACCGTTGACGTTGTACAGAAGGGTTATTAGAAATTAATCCATACTGAGCATTGCTGTTAATTGCTGACAAGGGTGAGCGTAATTCATGAGAAGCATTAGCAGTAAAGCGTTGTAGTTGGTCATAGCTTTCACGAATTGGTTGCATTGCTAGTCCTCCTAACCACCAACCAGCTAACCCAATAACTCCTAAAGTTACTGGAACTGTTAAAAGTAAAACTAAGCGTAAATGAGCCAAATCATTTTGAGTATATGTTAGTGGTGTTGCAACTTGAAGATAACCAATTAATAAATCATCTTGATATATGGGAAGTGTTAACTCACGCAACCAAGTATCTCGGAACGTTCCTCTAACTTGATGATACTCAGGTTTTATTGTATGAAATCCAAGAGTGGTTGTTAAACGCTCAGGTGGAGTGACCCCGAAAAATTGTACCATCTGCCTTTGAGTATCATACCAACGCGCGTACACAAGGTCACTATCTACTGGTGATACGTTACTACCTAATAGTGGCACATTTTCTAAATCAAGCTGCTGCTTAAGTGTGTCATACTTGGCATTTACTGCCATTACTCTAGATTTTTTATCTAGTAGTTGGTCGAGATTCCTTAACGAATCTAAAACTTCTTGGTAATATAGCACTGAGGCAAAACCCACCAAAATACTTCCCATTGTTAAGGTAAACCATAAAGCTAAATTACTACGGCTACGACTAAACATGACAACTCATATTTTTATTTTAATGCTCCACTGGTTACTAAAACTACATTATTCTCAATTCACACTTTTATTACTGCCACTGTTTTTAATTAGTTTTGCTTCTTGTGGTGAATCGTTTACAAACCAGATATTAAGCCGTTCATATAATACCACAAGTAAGCTACAAGCAGACAAACAAACGGTAAAAGCACAATTTGAAGTCAACGTACTAGTTACGGCAGTTGAAGTTGAAAAAAAGCGAGACTCTACTATAGTTGAATATCAAACAGAAAATTCTGTACTCAAAAAAATAAGATTCGTTCTACCAGTTACAGAAGTCAATACTGCTAAAACCATAATTGCCCAAGAAATGGGACAGACGCAAGGGAAAGATGTTTTGCAAATTGGTAGAAAAATGCAGGTACGGTCTGCATTCAAAGTTTTAGGAATTTTGGCTGAAATTGAAAAAAAGCAAGGAGTTACTTTAATCACGGTTAATACAGCTAACTCTATACTACAAAACTTAGAGTTCGAGTATCCAGTTACAGACTTACCCACTATTAAAACTACGCTAATTCAACAGCTAGGATTATCTAGAGAAGATATTGCCAGATTTGTAAGTTATCGAATCAAAAACTAATTATCCTGTGCTTTCAAACTATAACCCATACCATATACTGTTTTAATCCACGACTCGGCGCCAACGAGTTGCAAACGATTCCGTAACTTGCGTACTAATACGGTTAGTGCATTACTTTCTGGCTCAGAACCCCACTCCCACAATGCTTCTTCAATTTGCTCGCGCGTTAAAATTTGATTTTGGTGACGCATTAAATACTCTAGTAATTGAGTTTCGCGCGGTGATAACTCTATAGTTTGTTGGTTACGTTCAACCGTTAATGTATCCAGGTGCAATTGCAGGTCAGCAACACGGAGAGTATTTCCGACCCAAGTAGGAGAACGTCTACCCAAAGCACGCACGCGCGCTAAAAGTTCCACTAAGTCAGCAGGTTTAACAAGATAGTCATCTGCTCCCGCATCTAAACCCTCTACTTTATCGAGTGTAGTATCTTTAGCAGTAAGTATCAACACAGGCGCCGTTTTGCCAAGAAGTCGATACTGCCGACAAAGACTTAGCCCGCTAACGGTGGGTAGCATCCAGTCTAAAATCAGCAAATCATATTCCTTTTTAGATAAAAGCCACTGTGCAGTGTCGCCATCTTCAACGCCATCTACAATATATCCAGCTTCAGATAGTACACCCTGTAATGGCTCTAACTGTTCTGGGTCATCTTCCACAAGTAATATTCGCATATACTAATTTAACAACTAATGCACCTAAAACAGTAAGGCTTTGTTTTTAAAGTACAAGAGTCAAACTTATTCTATATCTCCCATTAGAGATAATTTATAATTACTATAATATTTTTTTGTTTTGCGGAATAGTAACAGTAAAAGTAGTGCCAACCCCCTCTTGACTTTCTACATCAATTTGTCCTTGATGTAGTTCTATACATTTTTTTACAACTGCTAATCCCAATCCTGTACCAAGAATACCCAAGGCATTTTTACCTCGTCGAAAAGGTTCGTACATTTCCTGTTGAGTTGTTTGAGAGATGCCAATTCCCTGGTCTTGGACCTGAAATATTACAGCTTGATTTTGGCATTTTAATTTAAAATAAATATTTCGACTTTGAGGTGAATATTTAATAGCGTTGTAAAGTAAATTACTTAAAATAGAATATAATAATTTTTCATCTACCCATGCGTTACTTGCACTACCTTCCATCTCAAATTGAATTGCATGGCTAGATTCGCTTAAAGTTTGCATATCTTCAACTAAATTGAGGCAAAAACTCTGCATTTCTAATAGTTGAGGTTTATATTCTAATTTTCCGGCTTCTGCTCTTGCTAATGTCAGAATATCTGAGAGTAATTGAGTCATTAATCGAGCATTAGTTTGGATGCGGTAAAGATTTTTTAACCTGTTTTTTTCTACAAATGGTTGAAGACTTTCTTCTAAAAGTTGAGACGACCCCAAAATGATACTTAAAGGTGTACGAAACTCATGAGAAGCCATTGAGAAAAATTGCAGTTTGAGTTCACCTAATTCTTTTTCTTTTGTAAGTTGGAGTTGTTTCGCTTCTGCTTGTTGACGTTTTATTAATTGCCGATAAAGTTGAGCATAAACACCAAAAAGCAAAGTAAATGTTAACAAAGTTCCAAAAATTTCAATTAGCATTCTTGACTGAACGTTAGATTGAGATTGTTTTACCCATACATCTAATGCTTGTTCTTCTTGGCTTTGCATTTGTTCAATAAGTTGCTGAATTTCATTGCGGTTACGATTATTATCAGCCACTAACTGAGCTTGCTTTTTTTGTAAAGAGGGATTTTTTCTATATAATTGAATAGTTTGATTAGATATCACGAGTCTTTGAGCCAGTAAAGATTCTAGCGTGATTAATCTTTGCTTTTGATTGGAATCATCTATAAATAGCTTTTCTAACGTTTTGATTCTTGGCTTGATTTTTTGAATAGCTTGATTGTAACGCTGTAATTCTAGGTCATCTCCCAAAAGTATATAACCGCTTCGTCCAGATTCAGCTTCGTTTAAATGAGCAACGACACCAACTAAAGTCTCAATAACTTCATGAGTCTCTTTTACTTTTACAATAGTTTCTGCTAATCTGGTAGCATTTTGGTAAGAAATAAAACTAATATACCCAGTAACCGTTATCGCCATCGCGAAACCGCTTGCAATCCATTTTCCCTCTACAGACCATTTCATATTGTTTTTATGCTAGTAATCTATAAATACAAATTCACATTTAAGATATTGGGTTCAAATGCGTATTTTAGTTGTTGAAGATGATGTGCAAATAGCGGATATGCTAGCGGAAGCGTTGACGAATCGTCAGTACACGGTAGATGTTGTGCAAGATGGTGAAGCCGCATTAAATTACGTGGAGATATTTGATTATAACTTAATTGTGCTAGATATTACATTGCCTAAGCTAGATGGTATTAAGTTTTGTCAAAAACTGCGCTCACGTAATTTGCCTGTTCCCATTTTAATGCTTACTGCTCGCGATACTATCGCCGATAAAATTATTGGACTAGATGCAGGCGCCGATGACTATATGGTTAAACCCTTTGACTTAGGAGAATTGATGGCACGTATCAGGGCACTTTCACGTCGCGGTAACTCTCGACCAGGAATAAATTTATCCTGGGGAAACTTATGTATTAATCAAAGTACCTATGAAGTTTTCTATGAAGAGCAACTGTTAAACCTGACACCGAAGGAATACGCAATTTTAGAGTTACTCGTTTCTAGCGGTCGTCGTGTTTTGAGCAGACCAGGTATTATCCAGCAAGTTTGGTCTATAGAAGACTCTCCTACCGAAGACACTGTTAAGTCCCACATCAAAAGTTTACGCCAAAAACTCAGAGAAGTGGGGGCGCCTGACGAGTTTATAGAAACAGTTCATGGACTGGGTTATCGTCTGAAGCAACTTTAACTTTAAACTTCTACTCAATTTCTGCCCGTTTTTCTCCTATAATCTCAACTTTTCAAGAATAACCTGGAAATAACAGGTTAGATTGAACTTCGACAACATACACATCCCACTTTGGTTCTTGCCTCTAAGCAAGAACCAATTTTTATAATTTTAGTCTTATCAATTCAATTTACCCGATTTATACACAATTTCTACCCTATCTTTAGACTTATTTACAGTTAAACTCAAGTTATAAGTGATTTAGTTACATTAAGGGAACACACGTTTTTTGGTTCTTGCCTATAAGCAAGAATCTATTTTTATTTTTTTGCAAATTTTACAGTTTATTATGTACTTAATTATAATCTACTCAACTTCTACCCGATTCCTTCCTATTTTTTTCAAAATTTACCAATAAATTGTAAGCATATAATTTGTGTGTCTTGATAACTCCAATTTCACATTCAATCGATTCTTGTAAACAAAATAAAACAAGAATCGATTTTTTTCTTTTTTATCTTTACTAGTTTTAATTTTGCTTTTGTACATAAATAATTACTGCCCGATTTCTACCCGATTTTTACCAAATTTGTTTACTTGGCAGCATTAATATATAACTGATAAAACTATGGTTCATAACTCTTTTAACACCAAGAATCGATTCTTGGCTTGAGTCAGGAATCGATTTTTAATATTTTTTTGGGAACTATAGGTCTATAGCTTACCTGAATTTGAAGTATGTATATTGTTAATTCTATTATCTATAAGAGTAACATGGCAACAATTAATATAGAAAAGTCTGTAACTGGTATGCACCCACTTACTGATACTCAATGGCATCACATTGAACTGGAAGAAGTTGCATCTTTATTGCAAACAAATTTACAAAAAGGATTAGAATCTACAGAAATTAGCTCTAGACAGGCATTGTATGGAATTAATGAATTAACAGCAAAGCCGACTACAAGCCCTTGGCTATGGTTAATTATACAATCAAAGCAACCGTTTCTATATATATTATTAATTGCAGGATTTATTAATATTGTATTAGGCTATTGGGCAAATACAGTGGTTATTTTGGGTGTAATAGTTATCAACGTAATTCTTAGTTACGTTCGAGAATTAAAAGCAAAAAAAACAATATCAATTTTAGATCAAGCTTTAACTATAAAAACAGTAGTAGTGCGTGACGGTAAAAAGTGTTGCATTCCAGCTAAGGAATTAACACCAGGAGACTTGGTATTATTGGCATCTGGTAATAACGTTCCAGCTGATTTACGCTTAATAAGTGCAAATAACTTACAAGTTGACCAATTTGCTTTGACTAGAGAATCTTTACCAGTTAGTAAAAATGTAAATCTATTAGATTTAAACGAAAATACTTCTTTGTCACAGCGAACTAATATAGTTTACGCTGGAAGTTTTGTCACATTTGGGGAAGGTAGCGGTATTGTTATAGATATTGGTAATAATACTCAGCTAGGGCTAATTTCTGAATCAATTCCTGCGCGTCCTAGTTTGGACACACCTTTAACTCGTAAGTTAAACAAATTTAGTCAGATTTTAACTTATATTATTTTATCATTAGCTAGTTTTACATTTGTATTTGGAATTGGATTAGGAAGACCTTGGGGTGAAATGTTTAATGCGGCGGTCGTGGCTTCTGTGAGTGCTATTCCTTATAGTTTGCCTATGATTATAACTATTATCTTCGCGATTGGAATAGAACGAATGGCACGGCGCCATATAATTATTCGTAAACTGCCAGCAATAGATTCACTCATAAAGACCACAGTCATATGTTCCGATAAGACAGGCACATTAACAGAAAATCAAATGACTGTAAAGTATATTTATGCTGGTGAACAGCAGTATACCGTTGGTGGAATTGGTTATAATCTCAAAGGAACAATTTGGCAGTCAGGTAACTTGCAGCCAGTACATTTAGGTGGACGTTTTCTAGACAATAATACATATTTACGCACAACAATTTTTGATTCTAATGGCAATTCAGATGTAACAACTAACATCACTAATAACAAATATGAGTCATACATTGCTTTGAGAGAATGCCTAGTTGCAGGCTTATTATGTAATGACTCTCATCTAGAACCTAAAGGAAATCAATGGGTTGTAGTGGGAGACTCAACAGAAGGTGCTTTGGTGGTTTCTGCCCGTAAGGCTGGGTTAAGTCAGTCAAAGCAAAGAGAAGCTATGCCTAGACTAAACATCATTCCTTTTGAAGCAAAGTATCAATACATGGCAACTTTGCATGGAATGGGCAACGTACAAAGTAATCATAACAAAATTAATAAGACAATTTATATTAAAGGCTCAGTCGAGGCAATTCTGAGTCGTAGCAAGCAAACGTTGGATAAAAATGGAAATCTTGTTTCCCTAAACAGTACATTTATTGAACAAGAAGCAGAGATGATGGCAAAGCAGGGATTAAGAGTACTTGCTTTTGCGAAAAAAATTGTAGAAAGTGACTGTAATTTTATAACTCATGATAGTATCACCTCTGGTCTAATTTTCCTTGGATTACAAGGAATGATTGATCTACCTAAACAAGAAGTATTCGCTGCAATTAAATTTTGTCATTCTGCGGGAATAAAAGTCCAGATGATTACCGGAGAGCATATTATTACAGCAGTTGCAGTTGGCTATAAATTCGGGTTAGGTCAAAATGGTGAAATAACTGCATTTAAGGGGCAAGAACTCGCAGTTATGAATGATACAGAATTAGAAGCAGCAGCAGAAACTGGGGTAGTGTTTGCTAGAGTTGCACCTGAGCAAAAATTGCATCTTGTTAAGGCATTACAAGCTAGAGGTGAAATTGTAACGGTGACTGGAAATTCGGTGAATGATGCTCTGGCATTAAAACTGGCAGATATTGCTATTGCAATGGGGAAGGCAGGGACAGACGTTGCTAAAGAAGCTGCTGATATATTGTTAATGGATGATAACTTTGCTTCGATTACAACTGCTGTTGAAGAAGGACGAAGCATTTATCAGAACTTGCACAAAGCTATAGCCTTTATATTACCTGTTTGTAGTAGCGAGTCAATGACGGTTTTTATTGCTGTACTAGTGAGTTTGCAATTGCCTATCTTACCGATACAAATTCTCTGGTTAAGCATAGTTAACGTCATTATGACAGTTTCATTAGCATTTGAACCAAAATCTAACGATTTAATGAAACAGCCTCTACGCAATTGGAACGAAGCTTTGCTGTCAAAAAAATTACTATGCCGCCTTTTGCTAGTCTCTGTACTTAACTGGATTGTGGTTTTTGGGATGTTTGAATGGGCATATCGTACATTTTTAGATGTGGCTGTTGCTCGAACGATGGCTATTCAAGCTCTAATTCTCGCGAGAATAGTTTATCTGTTAACTATCAGCCAGTGGGGAAAGGCTATTACTGCTATTACTCAAGGTCAAGTGGCGCCAAGTGATGATGCCTCTTTCTTTGCACTGGGGATTTTCGCCTCAATTATCCTGCAAATAGTCTTTAGCCAGTGGAATGTTATGAATACCTTGTTTGCAACTGCTCCTTTAAATTTAATTCAGTTGCTTATCTGTTTTATTCCGGTTTTGCTGATGATTCCGGTAGCTATTTTAGCTAATCGTCTAAATCCTACCGATTAATATTAACTTGTAAAGTTCATCTACCTCAAGAAGTATTAAAAAAAAAAATTAATAATTGAAGTTTTGTGAAATATGATTATTAATACAATATGATGTACAATAAATTTTACAAGTTTTTAGGGCTTACGCTCTCGTAACCCGGTTTCTAGTTTCTAGGATTTTATACGTAAGTTTTGATTTGAATTAGTACTTTATTTTTGTGAAAAAATCTCTGTGGGTCAGCGCATTCTAAAAATATTTGTATATATACTTGGCTTTGTGCTACTTTTGGAATTGACTTCTCGCCTAGTAGCAGAAATACTTTGGTTTCAAGAAATCGGTTATCTATCAGTATTTTGGCTTAGATTGATAACTCAGGCACTTTTGTGGGTAGTAGTGTCTGGCATTAGTGTGTGGTATTTGCTAAAAAATCTGTCCATTGCCCAGAAACAAAAACACCCCTCCCCAATATTAGATCATGCACATAGGAAAAATTACCAAAATACTAAGTACTACAATAAAATAGTCAATAATAACTACTCGATAGTGACATCAACTATATCAAATGATACAAATAAAAATGAATATTCTCTAAGATTTAGGTGGCTACTATCTATAGTTATTGGACTCAGTTTATTACTAGCTATATTATTGTTTTTTTATGGACAAATAACTATATCACGACAATTTAGTATAGATTTTAAACGTGTATTGATTACCCCAACAATTCCGACCAACTTTCGATTTGAAGAAATATTGAAAATAGGAAAAATAATAGCTGCTCAAATTTGGTCTATTGTTATAATTGTAGCAAGTGCAGTCGCATTTTTAGTTTATCCTTGTTTTTTACTGAATGCGTTTGCGATTTTATTAAGCATCGTGCTGGGAATGATATTTAGCTCTAATTGGGTAAAAGTACTGCAATATTTTAATAGCACTTCATTTAACAGTACAGAGCCTTTATTTAATAAAGATATCAGCTTTTACATATTTAACATTCCTATTTGGGAAATGTTGGGACTGTGGATAATTGGATTATTCACATATAACTTCATTGCAGTCGCTTTAACTTATCTATTATCAGGAAATAGCGTTAGCCAGGGATTTTTTCCTGGCTTTTCGTCAAAGCAACGACGCCATATATGTATTAATGGTGGCTTTGTAATGTTGGTAGTCGCCTTTAGCTACTGGTTAAGTCGCTACGAACTAGTATATTCTCCTCGTGGAGTAACTTACGGCGCCAGTTACACAGATGTGATGGTGCAATTACCAGCCTACAATGTTTTGAGTATCTTAGCATTAGTAATTGCAGTATATTTAATACTGCGGTCTATTTTTTGGCGCCATAAATCATCTTTTAGTAGATTACTGTTTCACGGGTTAGGGATTTTTGCGGTGCTGGGTATTGGTGGTATTGTGATACCAAGTATAGTACAGTATTTGATTGTTCAACCAAACGAATTAGCAAGGGAGCAACCTTACATTCAGCGTACTATAGCTTTGACAAGACAAGCATTCAATTTAGATACAATTAATGCAACAACCTTTAACCCACAAGGAAAATTAACAGAAGCTGATATTGCCGCAAATGATTTAACTATTCGTAATATTCGTTTGTGGGACGAGCGACCACTATTACAAACCAACCGCGAATTACAACAAATTCGACCTTACTATCAATTTCCCGATGCTGATATCGACCGCTACACTTTGCAAACAGACGTAACGACTCGTAGACCTGCTGCTCCACAAAAACCCCCAGCACCTGAATTAAACACTAACGAGACAAAAGAACGGCGCCAGGTATTAATTGCAGCACGAGAACTAGATTATAATGCCGTACCTCAAGAAGCTCAAACCTGGATTAACCGTCATTTAATTTATACTCATGGTTATGGATTTACATTGAGTCCAGTAAATGTAGTAGGTGCAGGTGGGCTTCCAGAGTATTTTATCAAAGATATTGGTGGTAAAAATGGTGCCCTTTCTACTTCCAGTGAGTCAATTCGCGCTAGTATCCCAATTGGGCAACCCCGTATATACTTTGGTGAAATTACTAACACTTATGTAATGACTGGAACGCGCGTAAAAGAATTTGATTATCCAAGCGGTAGCGAAAACGTGTACAACGTTTACAGCGGAAAAGGTGGAATAAATATTAATTTACCCTGGAGAAAATTACTATTTGCAATTTATTTTAAAGATTGGCGAATACTACTAACACGAGAATTTTTACCCCAAACAGAAGTTTTATTTCGCCGTAATATAAATGAACGAATTCGAGCGATTGCTCCCTTTTTACGATACGACAGTGACCCATATTTAGTAACGGCTGATACTGTTCCTGATAATCAGCAAGGATTTAGTTCTGAGCAAAATTATCTTTACTGGGTTGTTGATGCTTACACCACTAGCGAACACTATCCTTATTCTGATACCAGTGTAGATGATATAAACTACATTCGCAACTCGGTTAAAGTTGTTATTGATGCTTATAATGGTTCAGTAAACTTTTATGTTGCTGATACTAAAGACCCAATAATTGCATCGTGGCAGAAAATATTTGGAAGTATGTTTAAACCGCTTAGTCAAATGCCAACAAATCTTCGTAGGCATATTCGCTACCCTGTAGATTATTTTAAAATTCAATCTGAGCGGTTAATGACTTATCACATGACAGACACCCAAGTATTTTATAACCGGGAAGACCAATGGCAAATTCCCAACGAAATTTATGGTAACGAACCTCGTCAAGTTGAACCTTATTTTTTAATTACTAGTTTACCTGCTGTACCGTTTGAAGAATTTATATTACTCATACCTTATAATCCTCGCGGAAGAACTAATTTAATTGCTTGGTTAGCTGCACGGGCAGATGGAGAAAACTATGGTAAGTTACTTTTATATGAATTTCCGAAAGATCGCCTAGTTTATGGAACGGAACAAATTGAAGCTCGTATTAATCAAGACCCAATAATTTATCAAAAAATTTCTTTATGGAATCGTCAAGGTTCAAGAGCAATTCAAGGGAATTTGTTAATAGTTCCCATTGAGCAGTCTTTGCTTTATGTCGAGCCAATTTATTTAGAAGCAACTCAAAATAGTTTACCTACTTTAGTTCGAGTTGTTGTTGCTTATGAAAATAGAATAGTTATGACTCAAACTTTACAACAAGCGTTACAGGCTATTTTCCAACCAGAAGCAACGCCTGCTCCTGCTATTATCCGTCCATTGGAAGAGCCGGCGCCACCTGAACAATAGCTAAAATATATTTTGAACTATGATTAATCTTAAATTGTTTATAAATAAGCGAATTTTAATCCTAACTGCTGGTTCGCAGGGAGATGTTCAGCCCTATGTTGCGTTGGGAATTGGATTGAAGCAGGCAGGTTTTGAAGTTATGCTAGCGACTGATCCAGGCTTTTCTTCATTTGTGACCAGCCATGCGTTAGACTTTGCTGCATTACGGGCGCCTTTTGCTCAACTTATTGATACCGATGCAGGTAAAGCAGCTTTAGCAGGTAAAAAATCATTCAGTTTAAAGCAAATAAAGCCTATGCTTCATCAAATGATGGATGATGCTTGGGATATTGCTCAACAATACAAACCTGATGCCGTTATCTACCATCCGAAGCCTCTGGCAGGCTACCACATTGCTGAGAAACTGGATGTACCGGGATTTTTAGCCATGCCTCTGCCCGTGTATTCTCCAACGCGAGCCTTTTTCAATCCTGTGTTTGGTGGTGTTAACCGTGGCGGATTTTTGAATAAACTAAGCTATACTCTATTTTTAAAAGCTACTCTATTAAGTTATCGTGGCTTGATTAATAACTGGCGCCAAGAAAAACTAGGCTTATCCAAATTCCGAGATGAATTGACCTTGAAGGGTCGAGCCGTACCCAAACTTTATGCTTACAGTTCTCATGTTGTGCCAGTTCCACCCGATTGGGATGAGACCTCAATCGTCACCGGATATTGGTTTCTAAATTCTAATGTTGACTGGAAACCTCCCTCTGATTTAGTTGCATTTATAGAACAAGGTTCTGCTCCTATTTATATTGGTTTTGGTAGTATGGCATCTCAAGATTCGCATCGAACCACGCGCCTTGTCCTCGAAGCAGTACGACAGTCAGGCCAGCGGGCAATTCTAGCAACAGGGTGGGGAGGTTTATCGTATGAAGAAATTCCAAACAATGTCTATATCCTAAAATCTGCACCACATGATTGGCTTTTTCCTCGGTGTGCTGCGGTGGTTCATCATGGAGGGGCAGGAACAACTGGCGCCGGGTTAAAAGCTGGAAAACCTACAATTATTTGTCCATTCTTTGGCGACCAACCCTTTTGGGGAAGACGTATTTTTGAATTACGTGTGGGTTCCCATCCAATTCCTCAAAAGCAAATGACAGCAGAAAAGTTAGGGCAGTCAATTCGGGAAGTAATCACAGAT
Source organism: Calothrix sp. HK-06 (assembly GCF_001904745.1). Lineage (GTDB taxonomy): Bacteria > Cyanobacteriota > Cyanobacteriia > Cyanobacteriales > Nostocaceae > Dulcicalothrix. The sequence goes on along the minus strand of NZ_MRCD01000046.1, from coordinate 31,428 downwards.
TCAGAAATGCGCCAACGATCTGAAGCATTAGGAGAAAAGATTAGAACTGAAAATGGAGTCACTCAAGCAGTTAAGTTAATTAAACAGAAATTATCACTCTGTGATAATTAGCTTATCCATTGATTTACGCAAATTTATACCGGGTAAAGTTGTCTGGAGCAGATTTATAAGCAGCAAATCTTTGGTTGAACTTTGGCCCCAAATAAAAATCATTGTATACCAGAACAGTTTGTATTTTAACAAGTAAAGTCACGTCCAGTTATAGAAAAAGTGCTATCATCCGTCCATTGGGGGAGCCGACGCCACCTGAACAATAGCATATTTTATTCACATTTATTTGTAATCATGATAACACGATTGAATTAGTAGCTGCCAAGAGGCACCTGCTAATCTAATACTTATAAACTTTATGGTAATTGGGTTATGAATATTGAATTTTTAAATCGATTTTCTTGGTCGTCTTTATTGTTAATGTGTTTAGGTTACACTCTTGTAGGATGGTATTTATCTGCTCATCACATTGTTTGGCTGGTAGGAATTTTTATCGCATCAGTAGTTTTATATATAGCAAGTAAAACTAATCCTATGCTCGAAAGTTTAATAAGTTTTTCTTCTCAAGGTTGGCTAGCTGTTTTATTTATCAGTTTTATTGCGAGTATATCAATTGCCTTGGCAGTAATTTGGTCAATGTTGTGGACTATTATATTTATTCCACTTTCGACTACACTTTTAGCTGAATTAGAAATGCGTTTAGGAGGCTTTGATAAAACTGATACGTTTTGGATTTTAACATTTTTTGCTGCATTTGGTTTAATTGTAGGTGAAATTACTGACTTAGTATTACTACCAAGTATTCGGTACTAATAAATACACTTGTTTTAACTCAATGAATAAATTTTGGCGCCGACTGCCTCATATGGCAAGTAAGCATGTAGAATAATTATTCAGATTGATATCTGGGCAATGGAGCTTGCCATTAACCGCCATTACATATAATAAAAGGCTGATAGCTCCTACTTTCCTCTACTTGTAGTAGGATAGTAGGGCTGTGTGTAAACATTACCTCACTCTCTTGTTAGCAAGTTTCTCTACAACTATAATTTTGAGAGTCACGTCATGTTACAAAGTGTAATTTGGATTTTATTAGCGGGCTTTTTTGTCGGTCAGATGGCACGACAGTTAAGCGCTCCTGGGCTGATTGGTATGATTTTAGCTGGTATACTGCTTGGACCTCAAGTAGCTAATATTATCTATCTAGATGTTCTCACAACTGCCGACAGTTTGCGAACGGTAGCTCCTAACTTGCACATTCCAAAATTCTATATATAACAAGGGTTTCAAAAAATGTGCTAGTTTCATATTTTACTGGAGCGTTCGTGGCGCCAGTCGGAGGCTCATATCTTGCACCTAACGTGTAAACCCGTATAAAGCAAATTAGAAAGAATAAAACTGTAACTACAATATAAATTCACTAACAACGTATATACAACATACATTTTTAACTAGATTATACCGAATTAATACGGTATTTATTTCTCAAATTTTGATTTGGTAACGGCACCGTTGATGCGCGAAAATTAAATACAAATATACTGCTAGTAGTGAGTGGGAATGAATTTGATTTGCATTGTGGGTAGAGATGCGATTAATAAGAGCGGGAAAACCTCCGGTTTATGCGTCTCTACATAGATATAATTTTTACCTTTCTACAACTGGGCGCCCTTGAGTTTCGATGTCTAATTCCTCGCGACGGATTTGTTCAGTAGCTTCAACGGTATTACTTTCGACAGCCTTTTTAACTCGTACTTCTTCTTTAACAACAGCTTGTTTTTGAATATCTGCCTTTTCTTCGTAAATGTCCATAAGAGCAACTTCGCCAGAACGAAAAACACCATTTGGTGCCGAAGCTGGTTTTGTACTCGTGGGGGAGCTACGTTCAATGATTACTCTTTCTTTTTCAACAGGAACAGCAACGCGAACATTTTCAGTTTCAACATGCTTACCTATCGAAACTTCTCCTGTCTTTTGACGTTGCTTGTTGGCAATCAATCTTTCTTCATACAACTTCAAACTTTGACCACTACTTGTATTATCAACTTCTGGTATATCGTACAAAGAAGAATCCTGCTCATAGTTATAAGTCACGCGGTCGTAAGCAGCAGGTTGGGTTAGACCAGAAGTAGCAACAGAACCGCCATAAACACCACGTACTTGCTCCTCGTAGTCATAATCAATTTCTTGTAGCTCATCGTAAGAAGGCAAATTTTCCACTTGCTCTTTAGTTAGACCTTTGGCATAAACTCGTTTGTCGCAGTAATGAATATCTGCACGACCTACAGGTAATAAAACCTTTTTGCCAAAAATCCAAAAACCTGTATCTACAACTAAATAGCGAAAGCGTCCGTTTATTTGATCGACTAAAATGTCGTGGATTGTACCGACTTTTTCATTTGTTTCGGTATAAACGTCGAAATTGTCGATATCATCAACATCAGAGCGACTATCTATATGGTCGTAGTAATAGTCTGTAATCTTGACAAGTGCCATTTTTACTCTCCTATTTAATTCGCTACTTTTATTGTTCAAAATCAATGTGAACAAAAAGTGATAACTAAATACCAGCTACAGAAACAAAATCTCTTACAGTAGCGTTAAAGATTCTTTTACACTCCAAGCTTCCTGTTTAACTTCAACATCTCCTTGTGCCACAGTAGCATCCCATTTCGTTGAATCTCTATCACGCCAAAACCGTAAATCAACCGAAGCTTTGCCAACTTCCACACGTCGTAATGTTAACTCTAGTAGCCAATCCGGTAAATATGGGTCTATATATAAACAGTGATTAGGCGCCGATGCTTGTAAACCTAACATTGCCTGTAATATTCAAAACACAGACGCCGCTGCCCATGCTTGAGGCACGTTTGCCTCTAAATAAGGCGCCGCAAAACTTCCAAGTTTGCGCTTTCCAGCATAAACTTCTGGCAGACGGTAATTACTAAAAAAGCTACCTGCTTCAAAATTTCGAGAGCATTTACTACTTTTTTTGAAGCTTTAGGATTGTTGATGACATTACCTCTCACAGTAGTTGTAAAAACATGGATAGATGAAAGTTTATTTAAAGGTATTCTTGACAGATGGCAACAGGCGCCTTCATAAGAGTTTTAAATCAAAAATACTAGATTTTCAGTCATAAATACTAGTTATAACTTATATTTATCTATTGAAAATATTTTTTTCCAAGTTGCTAACTTTTAGCCTTTATAATGATACTGTAAATGAAGATTGAAAAAACTGAATTGTCTGCTGTTGTCAATTAAATCAGCGCTCGATGTGATGTTAAAAGTATATAAGCAGCATACGTATAAATCTAACGAATTAGGACAAGTAGTAAAAACGAATTGGTAGGTGCATCTTAAAATATGATTAACATTAATACAAAAATATCATTTTTTGCTATTCTAAATTTACTAGTGCTAATAACGGCGAATACAGTATTGGCAGACGCAGGAAACGACGACAGTGGCGCCAGTTGGTTCAATTGGGGAAATGAGAATAGTTCGGTAAATATTGATACTACAACAGCCCAACGACTAGCTATAAAAGTTGAACCAGCGAAAAAACAATCATTTGATGTTGGTATAAAAACGACAGGAAAAATTAAAATTTTACCCGACCAACAAGTTGATGTAACTGCACCACTAGCGAGTAAATTAGTTAAGTTGTTGGTGAAACCAGGTAGTAAAGTTAAAAAGAATCAACCTGTTGCTGTAGTTGCTTACCCTGAATTGCTAGAATTGCGTGTTGGTTCAATAGCAAAGCAAGAAGAGGCACTTACTGCATTGCAAAAAGCACAAGCTGATTTAAGATTAGCCGCATATAATTTTGAGCGTCAGCAACTAATGTTATCTCAGGCAAAACAAGAAACGACTTCTTCTGAACTTACTTCTTCAAAAAAACAGGCTAAATTAGTTCAGTCCGAAAGCGAAGTTGGACGTATCTTTTTTGACTTGCCGCGAGAATTACAGTATTTCCAATCAGGTGTTACCGAACCTCAAACACAACTTAAATCGACCCAAAACCAAGAATATTTAGAAGCACTCGCCCGACTTAAACGCGCTCAAGCGGACGTTGAAATAGCACAATCTCAAATCAAACACAGCAATACTACTTACAACAATCGTTTACGACAACTGGGAACATTAGCAAATTCTCAAGGGTTGGTAACAATTACGGCTCCTATTTCTGGAACCGTTGCTGAACGTTCTATTAGTCTTAATCAACCATTTTATTCTTCAAGGGATAAGTTAATGACCATATTAAACGATGGTCGCGTCTTTGCCGTAGCAAATATTTACGAAAAAGGCGATAGCGAAGTAAAAAACGGTCAGCGATTTAAAATTAAAATGACTTCTTTGCCCAATAAGACTTTTGAAGGTCGAATAACACAAATTGGTACTTTCGTACAAGGAGAAACACGAGTTGTACCGATACAAGCCGCAGTAAACAATTTAGATGGTTCGCTCAAACCGGGAATGATTACCGAATTGGAGGTAATTACAAATAAAACCGCTTCTAAACTCGCGATTTCCTCTACAGCAATTGTAAATGTTAATGACGAAAAATTAGTTTACGTGCAAAATGGTAAGCAAAGAAAAGGAAAGAGTATAAATACTATTTTTATATATTTTCTTTAATATTGTTATATAAGTAATGATATTCATAGCACAAATTTTTCTAAAGCATGTGGAGGAAAACTTGGAAAATAATCTTCGTCAACGCTTTCGTAATTTTAGGAGCAAACAATTTCAAAAAGTTGAACCTCAACAAATACAAAAGGAGCTACAAGAAGAATCAACTTTAGATTTATCTTACCTAGCTTTAATTGTTGCCTCGTGTGCCATTGCTACTTTTGGATTATTATCTAATAGTGCCGCTGTCATTATCGGCGCCATGATTATTGCTCCTTTGATGTTACCAATCCGTGGGTTTGCATTTGGCGCCTTACAAGGAAATATTATTTTATTTCGTCAAGCTTTAGTTTCTTTATGTGTAGGTATTTTGCTAGCAATTATAATTTCCTGCTGCTTGGGAAAACTTGTAGGTCTTCCTACCTTTGGTAGTGAAATATTAGCACGTTCTAGACCTAATTTATTAGATTTAGGGATTGCTGTAGCAGCAGGTGCTATTAGCGGATACGCAAAACTTGAGCCGAAAATTTCAGGTAGCTTGGCAGGTACAGCTATTGCTGTTGCTTTAATGCCTCCAATATGTGTAGTGGGTTTAGGATTAGCACATTTAAACTGGTCGTTAAGTTTGGGAGCAACACTGCTTTTTTTAACTAACTTGCTAGGTATTGCTTTGTCGTGTATGGTAACATTTTTGCTAGCAGGTTACACATCAATTAAACGGGCACAAAAACCTCTTTTTTGGACTATAGCTTTAACAGCAATCCTGCTAATTCCTTTAGGTGTAAGCTTTACTCGACTAATTCGACAGGCACAATTAGAAGCTAGTGTACGACGAGCATTGATAAATAAAACTGTAACTTTTCAAAGATTACAACTACTTGATAGCGAAACTAACTGGTTAGCAAATCCACCAGTAATTCGTTTAAGTGTGCGAGCGAAAGAACCTGTAACTCCTAAACAAGTAGAATTACTAGAAGAATTTATTGGCAAACAAATGGGGCAGCCTTTTATTTTAGTTTTTGAAGTTGCTCAAATTGAAGAAGTAAGAAGTTCTAATTAATTTTTTGATTGATAACGGTCGCTCATTCCAAAAACTCGTCGGAATACTGGCTTCATTACACCAGGAAACAAATGGAAGGCAGTTGTCCAAAAATTAGCTGTACCAACAATCACATCTTTTTTCTGATACTTGACAGCTTTCCAAATCGCTTGTGCTACATCCTCTGGTTTTTCCAACAGCGGACTATTCAACGCTGTATCTAGCAGTTTATAACGAGCTTGTACTGTTTCCTCATCTTTGCCGCGAAACAGCGCGCGTTCCATAAGACGGGTACGGATGAAACTTGGATATATTCCACAAATATGAATTCCTTTCGATGATAATTCTGCACGTAGCGATTTTGTTAGTCCAGTTACAGCGAATTTACTTGTAGTATAAGGTATTTGATAAGGAATATAATCTAAACCACCAATAGAACTTACATTTACAATTGTTCCGCTTCCACGCTCTAAAAAATAAGGCAAAATTGCATTAATAGTATGAATATATCCAAAAACATTTGTATCTATAATTTGATGCCAATCATCAAGTGAAGCTTCTTCTACAGGGCCCATATAGTAAACCGCTGCATCGTTAATCAGCACATCAATATGACCAAAGTGGTCGAGTGCTTTTTGAACAAGGTCGTTCACCTCTTCGGGTTGTTTAACATCACAAGAAATAGCAAGTGCTTCTCCACCAAAAGAGCGAACTTCATTTGCAGCAGTTTCTAAGCGTTCTAATTGACGTGCTGCAAGTACTACATTGTAACCTTGACTCGCAAACTTTAGCGCAACCGCCTTACCAATACCTTGAGAGGCACCTGTAATAATCACCGTATTAGCCATATTAATCTGATATACATATAAAATTTATTTTTACAAGCATATCCGCAAGTTAACATGTGTCCACAGGTAGGGGCGGGTTAACCAATACCCTAAAATAGAATCATAACCTCGTAAACCCGCCCCTACCACAACGTCAAAAAACCCCCCCCAATTACAACGTAAACAAACCCGATTTTACAAAAGGGTGCCGACGAGTCGTATCTTGTTCATGCATCGCATCATTTGAAGCAACCAAAGGTATAACAATAGTAAACGTCGAACCAAGACCCAAACTACTCGAAAGCTCAACCTTACCACCATGAGCAACAGCAATAGCATTAACAATTGAAAGTCCCAAACCATGTCCTTCAAAATTTTGGTCGTGTCTTGTCGCACGTGCAAAACGGTCAAAAATTCGCTTTTGGTTCTCCGGTGCAATACCCTCCCCAGTATCACTGACCCAAATATAAGCAAAATTACCTTTCACACAAGAACCAAGTGTAATAGTATCATGCACATTTGTATGACGAACTGCATTTTGCACCAAATTCATTACAGCTTGCGTCAAACGCTGCCTATCTACTGTTATGGGGCTTAAGCCCTTAGACTCTAACCTCCAGTTACGGTTGGCAAAACTGCGTGCTTTGAGAAAAATTTCCTCGGTTAACCAATCTAATTCTTCTGGTTTTAATTTTAAAAAATCCGGACGTTCGGTTTTTGCCAGCAATAATAAATCATTAACTAACCTATTCATCCTATCAAGTTCGTCCATTACTAGTGCCATAGTTTCTGGCTGTTTTTCAGGACAAAACTCTAACATCTCCAAATGTCCTTGAATAATTGTAATGGGAGTGCGTAGCTCGTGACTAACATCATTAAGAAACTTTTGCTGACTATCAAATGCAAATTGCAACCTATCAAGCATTTCATTGAGCGTAGTTGTGAGTTCGGCAATTTCATCCGAACCTTGCACAGGGATACGCAGCGTCATATCCGATTCGCTGATTGAATGTGCTGTTTCTGTAACCAGTCGTAATGGATATAATACTTTACCTGTAGTTACCCATGCTACAATAAAGAATATAACTAGCACAACGATAGTTACCTGCATTACTAAAACAATTGCACTAGTTCCCGCTTGATAATCTGCCGAAGAATCATTAATAGCAATAACGGTTCCTTTCTTATCGTTTGCAGTAACCGACTGTCCAGCATATCTAATTCGAGAAGGAGCTACATAAACCTTACCTCGTTCAAACTCACCTTTTTGGCGCCAAGAATGTATTAACTGTGGTAATTTCTCTTTGATGTCTTTAGGAAGTTCAGGTTTAGTGAGATATACCTGGTCATTTAAAAGCGTTACAACATATTCATTGCGTATAGGCGCATAATTCGCTAAAAATTTGTCTAAAAGCTGAGGAGTAGTAGTATATGTATATTTACCCGACATGAGCTTAAACCGCTCGATTTCTTTAATAATCGATGCATCAGCTTTGGCTTTCAAGCTATCGCAGTATATTTGACGAGTTACTTGCAGTGATACCATAACAGTACAAGCAGTCAAAAGAAAATACCATACTAAAAGACGCATTCGCACACCCATGCGGGTTTTACGCCATAGTAGAGGATAGTTAAGTTGAGCTTTCATATTTAAGTTTCTTATAAATGATTTCATCTCACTAAGTATCCTTAAGGGTCATTAACTTATAGTGAAACATTTATGAAAATTTTTTTAAAATTCTAAAATAAATTTTCTATATTAGTGCCTGAGTTCTATATGGACAGGCAAGGATGCCTATCCCACAAGAGTAGGTGGGAAAGTTTACTATAAATAGATGTTGACTACATAAACTTTATAGATGATTGGCGAGTGTTGAGGCCTAACATTCGTCATCATCGTCTAAAAATGCAATCCAATCAGACTCTCTTTTTTTTTAGTGATTTTACTTACTATCACAAAATATATAATCACTATTTTTTGTATAACACAATTAAGATTGGCACAATGCAAAATAACATAATATTATTATGACAGAATTTAAATTGGCACAATAGATGTTTAGGACGGGCAGGGATGCCCTTTCCACAATATTTTAGGGATTAAAAAGTAATATTTTGCTTTTACCTGGGTTCATTAATCCGTATGGGTCAACCATTTGCTTAAATTTTAGGTGTTCGGGGTCAATTGCTCTTTTCCAACCATCTTCTATAAAATAACTGTGAGGATTTGCAATAAATACTCCATGCTGTTCGTGATAGCGAATAATTTCGTTGAGACGTTCTTCGGTTGTGTAACGTACTAGTTGCAAAGCGGGGTTCGCGATACCACCTTTAAAACGGATAAATTCTAAATGCATCATCACTTCGGCGCGAAAGTGGTTATACATATGTTCTATGGTTTTAAGGTTATCGCTGGGAAATATACTTTGTAGGTATGTTATGGAAGTATCGGTTGTACGTGCGTGTAAAGTTGTATGATTCCAAGTGTACTCAGCGAGTTGGGCGCCTTTTCCTGTTTCGGATGCTGATTTAGAATAAGTAACCTCACCGTTAAATTCTCGTATTAATCCTGGTAATAGCTCTAAACTCGATTCGGCGACTATTAATAGTGCAGCATGTTTACCATCGGGTATGTACTGACGCAAAGCAGTAAAATATTGAGGAATAGGCGCCGCGAACACACCAATCTCTTTTTTTATCATACCATCACTGTCAGCCAAAGCTTTTCCAAATTTGACTGCTGACATAAACTCGTCAAAGGTAACAATTACTTCTGCCCAAGGGTAAGCTGGGCCCAATGGAATTTCTACTTCGGTAATAATACCGTTAATACCCCATGCATGGTTTGCTTTTTGTACATCTTCTGCGCGTAACTCAATAACTCGCGGTTCATCTTCAAGAGTTACAACTTGCAAAGCTAAAAGATTTCCCTTATCTGCCATTAACCCATATTGAATCGACCCAATGCCACCACTACCACCCGCAATAAACCCACCTATTGTAGCAGTGCGGTACGTTGAAGGCGCCATTCGCATTTCCCAACCTATTTCACGGGCTTTTTTATCGAGTGCAGCAAGCTTAACACCTGCTTGTACGCGCGCAACTCCTGGTTTAACCCAACAAATTTCTTGCATCCGTGTCATATCTAATATGACACCACCATATAAAGGTACACATTGACCATAATTTCCTGTACCTGCTCCCCTTACTGTAATGGGTATTTTGTGTTTAGCACATGCTGCTGCTACTTGTATTACCTCATCTTGGTCATCAGGACGTACTACTATATCAGCTATTTTACCTTCAAGTAATGGTGTGAGAACTGGGCTGAAGGTATGGTAATCCTGAGATAGTTTCGCAACCTGTGACGGTTCGGTGATGACTTCGATGTTTGGTATCGATGCAGTAAAGGCGTCTAAATTAAATGATTTTGCTGATGTTGTCATATATATATCTGTATTAAGTCGTAATATTTCTCAACTTAGCACAGAGAGAACAAACTATAAAGCTGTATAAAAACTATGCTCTTCATACAGATAAATCCTGTTAAATAGTGCTTTTTTTGCGTTTACGGAGTGTCTCCGGAGGAGAATAATACGTAACTTTATAACCAATGAAGTCATAATATTTACTATCGAAGCATTTTCCTAGAGGATATATTTTGAATATCGAATTTATCCTCTAGGAATTAACCATAACTAATTCTCATGCCGTATAGCGCTCTCATACCATTTACTTAATAACGCTCTGCGGTCATGGCGCCTATTCCCAATTTCTCAGCATCACCAGAAACTATTACACCGTATTCTTTAAGTTTTTGTAAACCATATTTGATTTGCTCGTCGGTCATTTCTGGATTGTCTTTTTTAATTAGTTTATTTCCTGGTTCTGGATTTTGCAGATAGCTATACCACCTTTTTATTGAAGCATCGACGAAACGCTGTACTAAATCTGGATTTTTTTGTACTAATTCTTTTTTGGTTTCAATGGTGGTTGCATAAGCTGTGTAATCATAATCTGCCAATAAAAATACTACTGGCTTAAATCCACCCTGCTTTTCAATTGCCAACGGCTCAGATGTGATGTAACCTTGCTGGGCTGAGGTCTAATCTGCTAAAAATGGAGCGGGGTTAAAGTTATAAGGACGTTTTTGAGCGTCAGTAAATTTATACTTAGCTCTGAGAAGGGGCTAGTAAGTGATGCTACCACCAGCGCTTACATATATAGGTCTGCCTTTGAGGTCGGGTAAAGTCTTAACTCCTGTATTGGGATGAGCGATTAAACCTGTGGGTCTTTTTGAAAAATTGCCGCGACTGTGATTTTTGGAATACATAAAAGCGATGGCATTGATAGCATCGACTCCTTGCCCCATGAAAAAATCTACGGCACCACCTAGTAGTAGTTGCGACGTTTAAGGATGAACCCTGATACCCACATAACGAGTGTTTGAATTTTATATTTGATTGTTATTGTATAAGTAATTTAACCTAGACGCATCATGCATTCTAAAATCAATTTTTGATTTATAAGCGAAAATGGTTGAATATCTAAAGCACGTCGAAATGCTTGAATTGCTTTTTGATACTCACCGAGAGCAGAATAGCATAACCCCATACCATGAAGGGCGCCGAAGTGTACAGGGATTAAATCAATAACTTTTTGACAATCAATTAACGATTCTCGGAATTTTCCAGTAGTGTAATAAAGAAACGCACGACGATTCCAAGCTTCAGCAAAATCAGGTTGATTTTGAATTAATTCGTTTAATACCAACTCAGCTTCTGCGACTTTGCCCGCATCAAGCAGTTTTTGGCTACGGTCAATTACCTCTAACCCATGAATTCCTTTCTGCTGGAACCAAATTCGCCATAACTTTTGAGTTGCATGTTCACGCACTGACTCAGAAGGGTTTTTCAAGTCTTCAAGTAATGAATCGATAAATAAAGAATCCATGAATTTAATCTAGAGTGTAGGATGTTTTTCTCAACTTTCGCACAAAATTGAGTCTTAAGTAACTTTTTTACTGACTCTTAAATTTTCGCCCCTAATTGCAAAGTACGCAATTCGTGCATGTTTTTTTGTATTCTGTAATACGGTTAAGCAGCAAGACACTTTGCGGAGCGTCAAGATTGATTGGTTAAACATACCATTGAATTTGACAAAAACAAGAATAAACTATTGTTGTAGACAAATCTTAATTAACTAAAAGCTGATAAGTATAAAGCAATGCCAAATCCGAATAACTCTTCAAGGCATATTGTTCTTACATCACACCCAAGTAATTTTGGTCCCAAGCCAATACCTATTCAATGGGGGGCAGAATCTCCTATCGAACGAGGTCCAATTATTGCGACGCTTACTAAACAAGCGCATCGAAATGTAATTGGTACGCATTCGGGGGGTTATGCAATATACCGCGCTTTAGCAGTAGCAAGCGGCGCCCTTCAAACAGACCACCGTGCTGACTTGACCAACACCTCCCCAGTTGAACACATTGGCCCGCATCCAAGTTGGAGTGACCCCGAAAAAATCGTTTCTCTCGACCCGTTCGGAGCAATCGTTGGTGAAGTTTTTACATCATATTATGAACAGGGGTACGATATTCGTCCAACCATAGCTGTTACAAAAGCTCATATAAACATGCCCGAACTACAAGAAGCAGTTATTAACGGGCGATTGCAAATCGATGGCAAAATTATGAAAGCAGGTGGCGATTTAGTCGTTACCAAAGCTGCGATTGAACCTGTTTGGTATTTACCAGGTGTTGCCAAGCGCTTCAATATCTCTGAAGGTGACTTACGACGTGCGTTATTTGAGCAAACCGGGGGAATGTTTCCCGAATTAGTAACCCGTCCTGATTTAGAAGTATTCTTACCCCCAATTGGAGGGGTAACAGTTTATATTGTCGGTGATATAGGCGCCATTACCGACCCAAACAAACCTGTAGCAGTTCGTGTACATGACGAATGTAACGGTTCAGACGTGTTTGGCTCGGATATATGTACCTGTCGCCCATATTTGGTTCATGGAATTGAGGTGTGCGTCCAAACTGCTCAAGAAGGTGGTGTCGGTATTATTATTTACTGCCGCAAAGAAGGACGTGCGCTAGGTGAAGTCACAAAATTTTTGGTTTACAACGCGCGCAAACGCCAAGAAGGTGGCGATAGAGCAGATGCTTATTTTGCCCGAACCGAGTGTGTAGCGGGTGTACAAGATATGCGTTTTCAAGAATTAATGCCCGATATTTTACATTGGTTGGGTGTAACCCGCATTGACCGCATGGTATCAATGAGCAATATGAAATTCAATGCCATCACGCAATCGGGAATTGAAATTATAGAGCGTGTCGCAATTCCTGAAGATTTGATACCCAACGATGCGCGCGTAGAAATTGAAGCCAAAAAAGCTGCTGGTTATTTTACTACGGGCGAGGTTCTAGACGATACAGGTTTATCAGAAATTAAAGGACGCTCTCTCGTTGAGTAATTAGCACGTTTGTGTAGAGACGTGTAAACCGGAGGTTTTCCCGCAGGGTAGGGATTAATCACGTCTCTACGGATATCAGGTGTATCTAAATAAAAGTAAAGCCAATGAATGATCTAGTTACGTATTTACGAAGTCCTGTTGCTATTCGCTCCCGTTGTGGGCAGCTTTTTCAAAACGCTGTTGCTGGTAATTCCCGTTATTTTGATTGTGATTTGGCGCCGCTTTCCCATGCTGCTGATTATGTTATTGATGTAATACGGTCTGAGTATCCTAATTTACAGATACCGTTTCATAGTCGCTGGCGCCATTTTGAGGCAGCTGGTATTACACGTTTGGAGCAGTTGGATAGTCTGCTTGCGAAACTTTCATCACACGAAAAAGCAATAGCTAAGTTTGATTTGGCAATTATTAGTGTATTGCTTGATGCAGGCGCCGGTAGTAATTGGTATTATTACGAACCTGTAACTAATATAGGTTTTAAACGCTCTGAAGGTCTAGCAGTCGCGAGTTTCCAAATGTTTTGTCAGGGTGCATTCTCCAGTGATAAAACGAGTAAAATGCGTGTTGATGCTCAAAAATTACAAGATTTTACAGAAGCTGATTTAGTACAAGGGTTTCAAATACGTCCTGATAACCCACTTGTTGGTGTAACTGGAAGATTACAGTTACTACAGAAATTAGGCAAAGTTTTAACTGCACTACCTGAGTATTTTGGTGAAAATCCCCGTCCTGGGAATTTGGTTAATTACTTAGTCGGCAAAGTGAATGATAACAAGATCGAAGCGGCAACCGTTTTTGATGCTGTACTTTCAAGCTTGAGTGAAATTTGGTCGGGGCGCCAGTCAATTGCCGGGGTAAACTTAGGAGATGTATGGCGCCATCCTGATGTTGCGGATGATGGTTTCGTGCCATTCCATAAACTGTCACAATGGCTTACTTATTCTTTGCTCGAACCGCTACAAGAACTCGGTATCGAAATTACTGGTTTAGACAAATTAACAGGACTACCTGAATATCGCAACGGTGGATTATGTATAGATTTAGACTTATTACGTCTAAAACACTCAGATATATTACACACTTCCCATTCGGTTGAATCCCCAGTTATCGTAGAATGGCGCGCTTTAACCGTAATGCTATTAGATGAAATAGCAGCTTGCGTTAGAGAAAAATTAAGCATGAGTACTGAAGAACTACCACTCGTAAAAATTCTTCAAGGTGGAACTTGGACGGCAGGACGAAAAATAGCTGCTGAAAAAAGAGCAGATGGTGTCCCCCCAATTCAAATCGTCAGCGACGGTACTGTATTCTAACTCCGCGCCTTCAGAATTCAGAATCCCAACTCTTAACTCATAACTCCTAACTTTTAACATGGGAAATCAAGTTACGGTCATAAATCATCCTTTGATTCAGCATAAACTCACCTTGATGCGGAGAGCAGAAACAAGCACAGTTAAGTTTCGCACTCTGTTAAAGGAAATTAGTTTGTTACTTGCTTACGAGGTAACACGCGATTTACCTTTGAAAACTGAATTAATTCAAACACCTATTGCTCAAATGGAGGCGCCTGTACTTGCACCCGATAAAAAGCTGGTTATAGTAGCTATTCAGCGTGCAGGACAAGGTATTTTAGACGGGATGTTAGAGTTAATTCCTTCTGCACGAGTTGGACATATTGGTCTATACCGTGACCCAAAAAGTTTAATTCCCGTTGAATATTACTTCAAAGTTCCTCATGATATCGATAAGCGCGATGTTTTAATCGTAGACCCAATGTTGGCAACTGGAAATTCTGCCATTGCTGCTGTTGAACGACTAAAATCTACAAATCCTCTTTCCATTAAGTTTGTTTGCTTACTTGCGGCACCGGAAGGACTTGAACATTTCTGTTCAATACATCCTGATGTACCAGTATACACAGCTTCGATTGACGACAAACTTGATGAACTCGGTTATATCATACCTGGGTTAGGAGATGCAGGAGATAGGTTATTTGGAACAAAGTGACATTATAGCTCTATAAACCCATTCTTCAAGATAATTTTGCCCGTCCCACAAGTTAATTGTGGGTCTTTTTGTAGTTGGTAATTATTTGCAATAAAATAAATAGGATTTTGCTCGCATCAAAAGAGAGATGTTACACAATATTTTCCTTTTGTTAATAAAAATAATTTTCATCTTTAATCATTCTGATAAAATTAGTTCAGACTAAAGATAGAAGTAAAATGATTAACAGTAAGATTTTTACATTCTACTTATAATTTAATATCTATTAAGTAAAATATTTTAATCAATACAAGCGGCACATTTTGTTCATTTTTATATTATATATATAAAGTGCCGAAACTGTATTGGATTATCATGGAAGAGCCGACTATTGGACAATTAGAAAGAGAAATTTCAAACCGTATCCGTTCCTTATATAATGCGAAACTTGGACAGCGTATAGGCAAGATAATTTGCCATTTTTTTGATACCCAATTGGCGATTACAATTGAGAATTCTGTCACATTAGCCGAGCAAACAATTCTACGTTCTGGCAATGAAATATTGGCAGAAAAAGTACGCTTAGATTTAGATAAAATAATTAAACCTCTTATTCAAGAAACAATTGAAGAGGTTATAAATAAACCTGTTATTGAATTAATGAGTTATACAAGTTTAACGTCTGGACGTACTGCAATTATTGCTATTTTGGAACAGCTACCAGTAGTTCGCAACCCTCGTGCAATTCCTAAAACGAATTAATGAGGAATTACCACCCACGAACATGTAGAGACTAAACATGTCTAGTCTCTACTACCCTGTATTAGGAGTTTCAATACTTTCATAAGCAGCATTAACTAGCACACCAACATACAAGTTTGACTGTACTAACAAATAACTATTTAATTTGAAGTTAATAACAAATGCCTGTTTACCCATAAATACACACTCAAGAGCTACACGTACTAACCAGAACAGGGTTATGTCAATTTTCAAACGTCTTTTACAACGTTATGACCCTGCCAGCAAGATGTACGAGGCTAGCTTCAAGCGGTTTTACTACGGCTTGATACAAACAGGCTCGTTTATTGTTTACCAGGTGGAGCGTCTGCGCTATCCGGGACTAGACGGCGCCAAGCTAGTTAACAACACATTGGAAATATTAGCATAAATTATATTTACACGCGAATTAATTTCATAACTTACTAGAACGTTGATATGGCTCACCCAACGCCGCAGGAGGTGTAGATTTACCTATACCACCGATAAGAGCAATCATTGCAACTGCGTAAGGTAATATTGTTAAAAATTGATACGGAATATTTACACCAAACGCCTGTATCCTTAACTGCAAAGCTTCTGTGGCGCCAAATAATAAGCAAGCCAAACCACTACCAACCGGATGCCATCTACCAAAGATTAATGATGCAATAGCAATAAATCCTTTACCTGCACTCATTCCTTCGGCAAAGTAATTAACTTGTACTAAAGCTAAATAGGCGCCACCACAACCAACAAGACACCCACCAACAACTACTGCAATATAACGTACTAAAGCCACCGAAATTCCGGCGGTATCAGCAGCTTTGGGATATTCCCCTACAGCACGTAAGTTCAAACCAGGATTTGTGTAAAACAGAAAATATGTAGTCAGAGCAATAATGAAAAACAGTAGATATACAAGAATATCCTGCTCGAATAAAATGCCAATTACAGGAATATTCGCGAGAATGGGAATCTTGATTGCGGGGACTACTGGTAAACGCTGTGTACTGCTACTAAATATAAGGCGCCCTAAAAACGATGTTAACCCCCCTGCAACTAAATTAATAGCCAGTCCCGATACCAGTTGATTAACTCGTAAAGTCACACATAAAAACGCATGAACTAATCCAACGAACCCACCAGCTATCAAAGCAGCGCAAATACCCACCACTACATTACCACTATAAAAAGTTGCAGCCGCAGAAGTAAAGGCGCCTGTTAGTAGCATTCCTTCTAAACCGATATTTAAAACACCCGAACGTTCAGAAAAAAGACCACCCATCGCAGCATAAGCAAGGGGAACCGAAAGACGCAGGGTTGATGCCAGATAACCAGTTAGGAAATTATTATTCATGTGGTATTACGTCGCAGTTTCGGTTCTAATGCCAAAGCAATTGCAATAAATAATACCGTTAATCCTTGAATAGCATATATTACAGTAACAGGCGCAGAGGCACTACGCTGCATTACATTGGCGCCACTTCGTAATGCACCAAAAAATAACGAATTTAGTACTAATCCTAGTACACTGCCACGACTTAAAAAAGCAATAGCAATAGCATCAAAACCATAACCGGGTGAGACTTGTTCAAACAAACGATATTTTAAACCCATCACTTCCGAGGCGCCAGCTAATCCTGCAAATCCACCACTAGCAGCCATAACTAGCATAATTGTACGCTGTACTGAAATACCCGCATAGTTAGAAGCTTTCTGATTTAAGCCAACTGCTGTAATTCGATAACCTAATGTAGAACGCTTAATAATTATATACACAATAAGTGCCGCTATTAATGCGAGCAATATACCCCCATGAGCCAAACTTCCTGGTATAATGATAGGTAACTGTGCGGATTTGGCTATCAGTGGTGAATACGGGCTAGGTGCATTAGCTTCCTTCAATGGATTTTGCACCAAATAACTAATCAAATCAATTGCAATATAATTAAGCAGCAAAGTCGTGATAACTTCATTGATACCACGCACTGCTTTAAGATAACCGGGAATAAAACCCCAAACGGCGCCAAAAATAAATCCAGCTAGTATTGCTAACGGTACATGAATAAATGCTGGCGCCTGTACATATAAACCTACCAAAGCACTACCCAAGGCGCCAAAATATATCTGTCCTTCCCCACCTATATTAAATTGCCCCGCTTTTAAAGCTAGTAAAACTCCAGTACTAGCAAATAATAGTGGCGCCATTTTAGTAAGAGTATTACCAAAGCCAAAATAAGTAGATAATGATTCAGTAAATAATGCCGTGTACGCTGTGATAGGATTGGCGCCTGCAATGAGAATAAGAACGGCACCGACTATTAAGGCAGAAATAATCGCAATAATCGGTGAGAGAATAGGAAAGATACGGTTATTGTTCATTATGTGTAAAATGTCATTCTGAACGCAGTGAAGAATCTCTTGTATCCTCAAGCTTTTTAGATGCTTCACTACGTTCAGCATGACATGATTCTTCCAAATTGGAATGCTCTCCTCCCATTAGCAAACCTATTTGTTCAACTGTTGCATTAGCAGCGTCCAATATATCAACAAACTCGCCTTTGTACATTACAGCAATTTTATCACTCATCGCCATTACTTCTTCTAGCTCGGTTGAAATATATAAAATTGCTGCACCACGTTCTCTTTGTGCGAGTAATCTTTGCTGTACTGCTTCAATTGCTCCAATATCTAACCCGCGCGTTGGTTGCATTGCTATAATTAACTTTGGTTCTCCAGCTAATTCGCGCGCAAGTACTATTTTTTGTTGGTTGCCCCCAGAAAGCTGACTCACTTTAACGTTAACATCAGGCGCCCGAATATCAAACTCTTCCATTGCAGATACTGCATTACTTTTAATAACTTCTTGCTGCAATAAACCAAGACGAGAAAAGGGTGGATTTTTAAAAGCTTTTAATATCAAGTTTTGAGCAATATTAAACTGTAGTATTAAACCTGTTTTCTGCCTATCCTCTGGAATATACCCTATTTTGACTCCTGTTTGGGCAAGAGCTTCTGCTAACTCTCGCTGTCCGTTACCATCAACACCAGCAATACCTAATATTTCTCCTGCGTGCAGTTCAAAAGAAATATTTTTAATTACCTTAAGACCTCTATTATCTTTGACTTGTAAATCTTTTACTGATAATACAATTTCACCTGAAGCAACAGGTTTTTTGTTAAGATGTAAACTAACTTGGCGCCCAACCATTAATTCAGCAAGTTGTTGTGATGTTGTTTGCTGCGTCGTTGTTGTTGCTACTACCTTTCCTCTTCGTAGCACGGTTACAGTATCACATAAATTAATTACTTCTTCTAATTTGTGACTAATAAAAATAATAGTATGTCCATTCGCTGCAAGTTGACGAAGAATAGTAATTAATGATTTAACTTCTAATGGTGTTAAAACTGCTGTAGGTTCATCAAGAATTAAGAGTTTAGATTGACGATAGAGAACTTTTAGTATTTCTACACGTTGCTGCATTCCTACGGGTAAATCTTCGACTTTGGCAGTAGGCTCAATTTCTAAATTATATGCTTGAGATAAAGCTTTGATTTCGGCTTGCTTTTGACGTATATTTAAATTTATATTTTTACCAGTACCAAGAATTATATTTTCAGTTACAGTTAATTGTGGTACAAGCATAAAATGCTGGTAAATCATGCCAATACCTAGCTTTATTGCATCCGCAGATGAGTTAATTGTAATTAATTGTTCTTGTAAATATATTTGTCCTGCATCTGGCTGGTATAATCCACTGATAATATTCATTAAAGTAGACTTTCCGGCGCCGTTTTCCCCAAGGATAGCGTGAATACTTCCTGACTCAACACATAAATTAACATTATCATTAGCGATAAAGGCACCAAATTGTTTAGTAATATTCTCTAATCGTAAATATGGCATAATTAATATCTCTGCCCTATATATTAACCTTCTTATCTATTATCTGTTGCTTAACACTCAACACCTGTTTTTGCAATGCTTGCGGAACAGCTTCGCTAAATTTACCTAAAGTCAAAATATCAGGTCTTTCTAAACCCAGCTTATAAACTTCTCCTTTAAGCTCTTTCTTCTGTGCCAACTCTGCTAAATATGTAATTGCCACATCAAGATGTTTGACTGCACTAGTTAAAACAGCTTTGGGTGCTATATCTAATTGGTCATTTGTATTACCAAACGCATAAACCCCTTTATCGCTTGCGGTTTGTAGTACAGCAGCAGAAGCACTATCTAACCATTGGTAGATGACATCGGCGCCTGTTGATATTAGAGCCAGTGTAGCTTCTTTGGCTTTTGCGACATCGTTCCAGTCACCTGTAAAAGTCGAAGTTATTTTAATATCTTTTTTAACAGACTTGGCGCCTATTTCAAATCCACGTAACTCTTCCTGTGTTGCTTGAAATTCTTGTCCTGCTATATAAGCTAGTTTATTCGATTTTGTCATAGTGGCGGCGATAATTCCGCATAGGTAACTCGCTTGCAAATGGTCTATTCTTAAAGAAGCAATATTGGCGCCACTAACGTTACCATTAACACCAATAAAGAATGTATTGGGAAACTGGGGTGCTATTTGTTGAATGGCAGCGTCAAATTGTCCACCGTGGGCAATGACTACATTGTAACCACGACGCGCAAAATCTGATAGTACCTCAGTTTGGTCAGGTTGGGAAACTTTTTCAACGTGTGCGGTTTCTACTCCTAACTTTTGTTTTGCTAGCTGTACTCCTTCATATCCAGATTGGTTCCAAGCTTTATCAGATATAATTCCGGGAAGCGCAATGGCTATTTTAAAGTTACTATTGTTAGTTGTGGTTTGGTTATTGCTGCACGCTACAGGAATAAGAGAACCACAAACTATGGCTGAGGTGTATACAATAAATTTACGTCTGCTCAAATTTGTACTCATCTAGAAACCCCCGTTATATATTGTTGAATTCTAACTGGTGACTGAAGACAGTTTTACAATTGGTCGCGAAAATGAAGTAATACATTTAACTATATATAGTCGGCGCCGAGCAATGAATAACAGAAAAGAACTTTTACGTGTAATCCTTGCTGTAGCTATCATTATTGTGGGAATAACACATTTTACTGCTGTGGAACCATACGCACGAATAGTTCCACCTCAACTACCGAACCCAGATTTTTGGGTGTACCTCAGTGGGTTTTTTGAAATTTTAGGCGGAATTGGTTTACTTGTACCACCTGTCAGTCAAGCGGCAGCATGGGGATTGTTTGTACTGTTCATCGTAGTTTATTCTGCTAATATCAATATGGCAATCAACCATATTAAGATTGCTGACCATATTCCAACGGGTAATTGGTTTCATGCTATTAGGTTGCCGTTACAATTTCCATTACTTGCTTGGGCACTATGGTATACTAAACCCTCGGGGACAGGTGAAAAGCAAGCGTCGATTATTCCAAAGTGGTTTCTTTCTAAGCTAGATTCAAATTAGAAAATTATATAAAACCTATGGCGCCTTCAAAAACTGTACAGCAAATCAAGGCAGAGTTAATTACACCAGAAAATTTTAGTGACTACGGGCAAGTCATTTTTGCTAGTAAAGATGGTAAAAGCTTTGATAGCGAAGATGCTCAATTAGTTTTGGATAAAGGTATACCGCGTTTTTATATCATGCGTTTAACTAAACGAGGTAATAAGTTTTACAATATTACTCGTCATGGACAATGTACACAGTGTTTAGGTTCTTTGGAAGGGAAAGACTGGTTAATTGCTGTATGTCCAGCTAATAACAGTGTGAATGAACCTGATTTAGATAAGATGAAAGCATTTAAAATTCCAGGAAACTGTTTTATCAAGTTAGATGTAGGTACTTGGCACGCAGGGCCATACTTTGAGCATGATAGTGTAGATTTTTATAATTTAGAATTGAGCGATACGAATATTGTTGACCATTACACCCATAGCTTTCTCAAGAGTCATCAAGTTGAGTTTGAAATAGTTTAGCTTGGGTATGTACGGCAAACTGGCAAACAAATTAATGATTCAAGTGACTTAATTAAGGCTAGGATTAATAAACGTAGCATCTGTAAGTAAGTGTTACGAATTGTTCAGTTTGCATAATTAGGCACTTATTATAATGGTAAATTTGAATTTTAAGAGCCGCTTATTTATCCTGTTTACAAGACTATCATCTTTTATTAGGCGCCTTTTACTAGTACTTTTACTGTCATTAGTAAGTATTTTTTGTTACCCATCGTTAAGTTACGCTCAACCGAGTTCGACTCAACCAGTAGAAATTGATTTATTTGTGCAAGGTTTGAGCGTTAAAAATCCGAAAGCTTTTCTAGAACAAGCATTAAAACCGGGTACTCAAACTGATATTACACTGAAAAATCAGCCTGAAGGCAAGTTAAATATTAAATCAGTCAAACAAATACCGATAACTATTTCTGTACCGCAACCGGATGGTTCAGTTAGAGAGCTACCTGACCCGAAGGAGAATTTTAGGATGGATATATTAATTACTTTGACAGGTCAAGCTAGTGTGCAGGATAAGGGATTATATTTGGGTAAAAGTCGATTAAAAATTGGTACACCTGCTGAAATTGAAGGTTTTAATTATTTCACAAGAGCAACCGTAATTGATGTACGGTCATAGTATTAAGCACGAAGAGTGCTTTCCATATTCAGTGAGAAACCGGGTTTCTGTGTGTACTAGTGATGATTGTTGTCTTCAGTGTAGAAGAAAGCCGGTTTCTTTGCAATATGAAGTCTAATGCTAGTTTTTCTATTGCTTGGATATCACAATTTGGAGGAAGATGTAATGCTAGTGTTAGACAGGCACCATTTTTAATTTTATCAAGTTTAGTGTTGGGTCGAACAAAAATGTCGAGTTGTTCGAGTTGGATGATTAACCCGATAATATAACCTTCTAGCATACCGCAATGTTTTTCTAACTCTTGTGGATTTGAGTTTTTGACTGTGATTTCTAGAAAGGTGTTGTATTCTGCTTTTAGATTAACTGGTTCAAATAAAGATGCCCAGTTGATTGTACCAGCATTTAATATTGGCTTGGTTAATTGGGCGCCTCTTTGGATTTCTGAGGGTAGTATTTGTGATGTTGAACAGGTGATGTTACGTGCGGTATTTTGGCAGGGTTCTATAGATGTAATTATTGGCAACCAGTCACGAGGTAATTGTACTTCATATTGGCGCCCTGCTTCTGTAAGAGAAATAGGTTGTTTCCAGTCATGCTGGTTTAACGTTTGGAAGAAGTGAGCAAGTAGTAATTCAACACTTTCAGAAGCTTGATTGTAACAAGTGCAACTCCAAGCTGCTAGTATAACCCACGATAAACCACCAAGGAAACCCCAAGCATTTCCATAGACACAGCGTGATTTTGCCCAAGCTTTTACTGCTCTTAATAATGTTTTGAATAAATAAAATGACACATATTTAGAGACTGTATCTATAATTAAATCAGCTTCCCAACAACCGATGATAGCTTTAAGACTTGCTGCGTCTATTCTATGTTCAATCGCTGATGCTGTGCTTTCATAGCGTGCGTACAATAAATCTATAGAGATTGTCTCAATTTTTAAGCGTAATACAGGAACGCGCGCGTCAAGCACAACTTGGGAAGATTCGCATAATTTTTCTAGGTGTTGCTGTACGTTGTGAAGAAATGTTTCCCCAACTATATAACTGGGTATTACGCAAACTATATCTATATCGCTTTCGGGAGTTTGGACACCTAAACGTGCGGAACCTAGTAAATGTATGGTTGGTGTAGTACCCAAACATTCTGCACATGCTTGTTTAATAATGTCTATTATCGTTTGACGCTGTAATTGCTGTGCTGGGGTAAGTTCGGGTTGCAATTGATTGATTATTTTTTGTAATTCGTTTCCCCCTCCTAAAGGTATAATGTGCTTAATTTCAAACGGTTTATCACCTCGACGACTAATCAATGCTACTGAATTTACTGTAAAACTAATTGGGCGCCATTGAGGTAACATAGAGCGTGCGATTTCTGGGTTAAGAAATTGTCCGACACTCAGATGCGGTGTGAAACCTTTGCCAGATTTTTTGCTTTGTTCGTCGCATTGTGGAAATAAATTTTGTAAAACAGTTTGCAATTCATGTAGAGACGTTACATGTAACGTCTCTACAACAGGACGTAACCAAGCGGTACAGCTTTTACGATGGGTAAATGTGCCATACTCGGTTAGTGTTATTGTGAATGGTTCTAGCTTTGATAGTGCAGGTGAGATTATTTTTACAGCTTCGTCAAAGTAAGATTCTGGTAAAAAGCCATATATCAAATTAATATGTGGCATCCACCGCTCAAATCTGGCATCATATTTTTGGCGTATTTCCTGAATAGCAGGTAAAACGTCATCTGGTGGAATTATGACGATAGCGCTTTGATAAATTGGGCTAACTGTGGTTAGATTGGGGGAAAAGTGAAAGACTGCACGCACTCCAAAATGGTCGGATGGATAAAGTTCTTTTGTCGCATTTATTGGTGTGCAAGCAAATAGGTCTATTGATTGTGGAATGTAATTACCTCGTAGTAAAATTCTGTCTAATCTTCCAGGTTTTCCAGAAAGACTTAATAATGCAGCTAAAGAATTACGGTCTGGGTCAAAAGTGTAACCTGCTTCATAAGGATGTAGTTTGTGCCAAACGTCTGTAAAACCAGCGTTTGTTAAAATTTCTTCTTGTTCGTTACCTCGCATATTAAAGTCACCCACAATTAAGCTGTCTCCAGATTGGTTTTGTAGGTATGCAAGTAATACTGAAAGCTGCTGTGCGCGTTTTTCTACAGCATTTTCTGCACGGCTACTAGTTAAATGTACTACTGCTATATGTAATAATTTATCGTTGATTTGCCATGTCCCTACTAGTACATGTTTGGCGCCAAAAAATTTATGTTCTACTAATGTAAACGGGAAGCGTGATAATAATAAGTTACCGTAGGGTTTTACTGTATCTCCGATGTTTGATTCGGAAATAAAATAATTATGTGTCCAGTTTTGTGATAAAAGGGATTCAACGAATTGCGGTGTTGCTTCTTGAATGGCAATAATATCTGCTTCGCATTGACGCAATTGTTGAAAAGTCGCTGGTAATCGTTTTTCGGTTTGGATTTTTTCGGTTTCGTACAGGTTAAAAAGTACGTTGAATGTTGCTACTGTAAGCTTGTCTATTTTGATATTTTGTAATAAGTCATTATTTTTCCATTCTTTGGTATCATATTTATAAACAGGTCTAACGTTAAATATTGGTGCCTCAATATCTATTTTTGTTTGTGTAGCATTACTTTTCCATGCAACGGGAGGTAACTGTCCGGTTGATATCAAGTCTATGTGCTTTTCTCTATCCCAGACGGTAATATCTCCACAGCAAATATAACGGATGCGGTGCATGGGGATATCTCCGTCTGTTGCCCATTGGGCTAATGGTTTTTCTCGTATTCCGCCTGATATGCGTTCTGTGTAATATGCGATGAATGTGCTTCTATTAAGGCGTTCGTCCCAAATGATGCGGTTATATATTTCATTTATGGGCGCCATTCCTTGTTTTTCTGGTTTTGACATGATGGTTTTGTGGGGATGGGTCGGGGCGGGTTTACTAGATGGTGGGTTTTGTTGTAGGTTATGGGTTAACCCGCCCCTACGGTATGCGCTTCGGTAATGTTGGGTACTTCTAGGCGGTTTCTCATTTTGTACAGAACTTTTTCTGGTACTTTGGTTGTGCGTTTTTTGTTTCGTTCTAACAATGTATGCCAAGGCGCCTCTAAATAGACGATGCGTATTTTGGCTTGATAGCTGGCAAATTGACGTATCAAGATTCCGCGTAGTTGACTACTTAGGTTTGTTGCATTCCAAACAAATGATTCTCCGTTTCGCAGGTATTGCTTGGCTAATATTTTTGCTGCGTTTGCGACTTCTCCTTGGTTTTCGTCTGGGTCAATATTCATAGTTTGACGCAGTTTATCGAGGGAGATTACTGGAAAGGAGGGAAGATTTTCTTGTATCCAAGTATCTTTACCTGAAGCTGGCAGTCCTGACATTATGACAACTTCCATGCGTGTATCATCATAAGCTTCGTAGTCTGGGTTGCCTTGTTCTTTTTGGAAATAAATAAACCGACTATGGGAATTAGCAAATTGTCGGGGTTGGTCGAAGCACTTATTTTCAAGAGCATATTCCCGAAAAAACTGAATACGTTCTAGTAACTGTGCTTGGTCATTACAGTAACGTCCGCGTACATCTGCTTCTGCTAGTAGTGCTAGCATGTCGCACCTGACAATTTGACTCGTTTTAATTACCGACCGTTCAGGATTTGGTTTATCCCAAAACCATAGAGGTAAACTGCCATATTTAACTAAGGCAACTATTGTTTCGCGTTCTTTGAAGGGTACGTTCATATCCCAAAGTATTTGCTGTGCCATTTTTGCCCCTTGCAATACATGACCTTTTGAGGAAATGGCGCCCGAAGTTTCATCAATTTGAGTGGCAGCAGGTTTTGCGACATCATGAAGTAATGCCGCAGCAAATAATATTGAGCGTGAATGTTGTGGTAACTGGCGCCATTGAGGTAATGCAACTAATGCCTCACATACAAGTTTTGTGTGTACCAGTACATTACCTTCTGCGTGATAACGGGGGTTTTGGGGACAATCAGCAAGCGCACGTAACCAATCAAATTTAGATTCGAGCGCTGCCCAATTTATTGACCAGTTTGTTTCATCAGGACAATAAGGAAAACTCATACCTCTATCCTCCTCTGTATTCTCTGTTTCTCTGTGGTAAATAAAAATACATGTTTTTTGTTTTAATCCCCCCACTGCCCCTTAAGGCAGGGGGGCTAAAACTTCTCTTAAAGTCCCCCTTCTTAAGGGGGATTTAGGGGAATTAATCTTGACTAACTCGTAAACAAATCCACATCCGCACGTAATATGTTAGGTATAATTGGGCGATTTAACCAATGTCCATCTGATTGTTGGATAGTAGTTAAAAAGCTAGAGCGCACGTATTTATAACGAGCTTCAAGAGTATCCGATGGCTCAACTTTGATGTATAAACCTTCCATCACATTACTTTGGTCAGTTTGTTTTAACGAACGTTCGACATCAAGTCCTTTTTCCTGACAAATTTGTTGAAAGTGTTCTAGATATTGAGGTGTTTGGTAGTGTGATTTTCCTAATAGTTGGATTAATTGTTTATATGATTCAAGTTTTCCTGTGAATAGTATGGGTACAGACACTAATGGCAACGAGGCTAATAATTTTTGACGAGTTACTGTACTTAGAAAGACTTGGTTTTCTAAGTTGAGTACGTCATATTCGAGAAAGTAATGGGGTAAGGCGTCGTAAAATACCGTATGCTTGGCATATAACCATTCTCCAAAGAGAATATAGCGACTTCCCAGTACTGAATAAAAAGCTGCTGCATGGGTGTTTGCCCACTGTTTGAATAAGTTGAAGTGCTTTTCACGGGCGCCACCAGTTAGGTAATGACCCCGACTTTGCAGTTTAATTTCACCATTTGTACTAAAACTAATCGCTGCATTGGCGCCGTCAACTTTTTCTTCGACTACCACATATTTATTTTTAATAGCATCAAAAGGAATGCTATCTAGGTCTTCATCCCCAGGCTGTAACCGCGAACCCTGTATATGATGGGTACGCGGATATTTATAGATTTGTCCCATATGCTTTTACTACCTTGGCATCTACAATCAAGTTATTTCGTAGCGAATTGAAAGGATTTGACAATCTACCAATTGCGCGCGGTTAGCTTGCCATAATTCGCCGTTGTTGAAGATTTTGATTGAGACGAGGGACTACATACGTTTGTACCTTTATTTTCTATCCAAGGGTTGTGTCTATATAATACATGTACTTCACGCGCTTTGGCAACGATTCCGGAAATGATTGATTGTAGCATAGGCTTATAGCCTAACCGCTCGTTGGCAAAGGACGCAAAGAATCAAAGAAGAATTTGCACAAATAGTTTAGAGTTATTTTATGTCAGAGGATATTACAATACGGCTAAGTACGAAGCGCGAATTATTACAACGTCTCGAAGCGTTAGAATTTAAGCAACGGTTATTTCCAGCGGATAGTGGGCAAGTTGATACACTTGTAAAATCTTTAGAGGATGTCAACCCGACAGATAACCCACTGTCACCGATCTATCATAATTTACTATCGGGTAGTTGGGATTTGATATACGCATCGCGAGGTACAGTTGTAACGCGGTCTTTTGCTTCAATTCCAGATTTTATTGAACGCGAAATCAAAATTAATCGTATTTGGCAAACATTGGTTATAAGTGAGAACGAGAACATTTCTACAATTAACAGTGCAGAAATTGCATTGCCTTTACTGGGAACATGGCAAATAGAAGCTGAAGGTTATTGGAAATCTGAAAGTGATACTAAAACTGCAAAAGTCAGCTTTAGCGCATTTTCGACGCGCGCTATAAATCCTTTTAATATATCTTGGATTCCTGAACTGAAAATTCCTGTTTTGGAGTTTCTTAGGAATGAGGCAATATGGATAACATCTTATTTAGATGATGACCTGCGAATAGGACGCGGAGCAACTGGAAATCTTTTTGTTTTTTCACGTAATATATAATTTGTGCAGTTGAGGCTATCCAAAATTCACCTGCTTAGATAGTCGTCATAAAGTCCTTCGTCTTCTGGTGCGTAACCGTTTAAAAACGCATCATGCCTACGAGTTGGCGATTTTTGCTTTTGTTGAATAGTTATTACCCAACTTCCAGCGACAATATTTTCAATTAAGGATGGTGGGAGAGTTAACTTGTCTCCTGATTGTACTTCAATTTCGTAAGTCAGAGTAACTCGTTGTTCATAAACTTAATTACGTCTATCCCAATATTTTAACATTTATGTTATTATTTGGCTAATACAACAACTTTATTACTTATCTTTTCGAGCGCGCGTATAATTAAGGAAATAAAATCCGCTCGATGCGACGGTCAGGGATTAGCCACATAATTGCAACTAGAATGTACAGTACACAGGCTAGCCATGAGTTTACAAAGGCAAGTAGAATCGCTATAGCGTAAACAATCATTGATATTTTGCCTTTAAAATCTTTACCTAGTGCAATTGCAATAGGTGAATCTTTACCGTGATGCGATATAAGGGTTTGGGTTAGAATAAAGTAAGCACTTGCAGAGAATAATAGTACTATACCATAGAGTGCTACTGGCAAAGCGGCGAAGTTATTTTCACCCATCCAACCAGTTACGAAGGGAACTAAAGATAACCAGAATAATAGATGTAGGTTTGCCCAAAGTATACGACCATTAACAAGTCTAACCACCTGTAGAAGGTGATGGTGGTTGTTCCAATATATACCAATATAAATAAAACTAAGTACGTAGCTTAAAAATACTGGAATTAAAGGACGCAGTGCTGTTAAGTCATTACCATGTGGTACTTTAAGTTCCAGCACCATAATGGTAATAATAATAGCTATGACACCATCACTGAATGCTTCTAATCTTCCTTTTAGCATTTGTATATGTTTTGTTAATTGATTATATAGTAAGGATTTTACCTTAACTGTGTATAAGTATAAAATTAATAGCTACTGAAAAAAGTCTTGAAATATATTATTTGTTGGCAAAAATACAGAAATATAGCGCGCAAATGTTAATCATATATATGTGTGCTTGAAGTGAATTACATCTCTACATCAATCTTTCAAGTGCAGTCGATTTTAACGGTATGGCAAATGAAATATTTATTAGTACTACTATCGCAGGTTTTACTTGGATGGCT
Source organism: Calothrix sp. HK-06 (assembly GCF_001904745.1). Lineage (GTDB taxonomy): Bacteria > Cyanobacteriota > Cyanobacteriia > Cyanobacteriales > Nostocaceae > Dulcicalothrix. The sequence goes on along the minus strand of NZ_MRCD01000046.1, from coordinate 1,841 downwards.
TGTTTTTCAAATCGTTAGTATCAGTATCTTTTTCATATCCTTACGCTCGACGCATAGCACTTACAGTGATGAAAAATTACCAAAAACTGCTGTTGTACTATCATTACGGGGAGCAGACCCTTTTTTATCAAATGCTCTACGCGCGCTTCTACATCAAAATTATCCTGCATACGATTTAAAGATAGTTGTTGACAATATTACAGACCCAGCGTACAGTGTCGCTATAAATGTAATAACAGAGTTTGGTGCCAGCAACTGTTCTCTTAGCGTTTTAAAAAACCCCCTCTCTACATGCAGTCTAAAATGTAGTTCAATTGTTCAAGCTGTTTCTGAGCTAGATGCTTCATATCAAGTTGTAGTATTGGTTGATGCGGATGCAATAGTTTATACAAACTGGTTGCGTGATTTAGTCAGCCCTTTAAATAATCCAAAAGTAGGCGCCACAACAGGAAACCGTTGGTATTTACCCGATGGTATTTACTTGGGTTCGCTAGTTAGATACATATGGAACGTCTCCGCAGTTATTCAGATGGTTTTATATCAGATAGCTTGGGGTGGTTCACTAGCGATAAAAACCGAAGTCATTCATCAAACAGGATTGATAGATATTTGGAAACGCGCGTATGCAGACGATACACCACTGCGAAGTATATTGAAAAAACACGGTTGGCAAATTAAGTTTGTTCCTTCAGTGATGTTATTAAACCGTGAAGAGTGTAAACTACCTAACTTAGTCCGCTGGTTACGGCGCCAGTTATTTTCATCACGACTATATCACCCGTTTTGGTTTGCTGTGGTAGCTGATACTATATTCACAATACTAATACCAAATATAGTCTTACTAATTGGCGTAGTAGCATTGATAACAAAAGATTTAAGCACATTCATACTAGCCGCGAGTTATTTTGCTGGCTATATGATAGCCTTAGTCATTTTTATCTTGCTAATAGATAAACGCATCCGAAGTATAATTAGTAAACGCTGTGAGATATTACCGAAATCTTCACCCTTGACCGCAGTTAAACTTTTGATAGCACTTCCCTTAACTCAATGGATAAACGCTATAGGAATGGTAGCTTCACATTGGGCGCCGACCATTGACTGGCGTGGTGTTACATATCGGATAAAAGGACGCTGGAACATAAAGTTAATTGAATACCGCCCTTATCAAAGCAGCAAATCAAATAACAGCAAAATCTCTTTATAATCTCTCTTGTGGAGCGGGCAAGGATGCCCGCCCCTATTATTCTGTAGTATAGGACGGGCGAGGACGCCCATCCCACAAGAAACTCTATCCCACAATAAATTTTGGAAAAACTTCTCTTACTTTGTATCCTAATAGTCTCTGTGGTAAAATTTAAAGAACCAGTTTGTTACAAATAACGAAATAATTACTTTATATATCTTACAATTAAAACAATAAAACGTAATACCGTAATATACTAATGATAAATTATGCAATCGCCTGTACATTTTCTCACCGTTGAAGAATATCTCAAAGCTGAAGAGCGTAGCGACATTCGTCACGAATACGTAGACGGGCAAATTTTTGCAATGTCAGGTGCCAGTGAAGAACACAATCAGATAGCTGTTAACATCATTGCCTTATTACGTCCTCATCTACGTGGCAGACCTTTCCGTGCTTTTATTTCAGATATGAAAGTCAAGGTAAATGTACAGAATGTAGATATATTCTACTATCCCGACCTTTTAGTTACTTGCGACCCTAACGATAGAGAAAGATATTTTAAAACAAATCCAACTTTAATAGTGGAAGTACTATCTTAGAGGATGTTTGAAAAGTTTGGTTGCGTAAAATTTTATGCTAATCGCCTTACCAT
>NZ_MRCD01000045.1 GCF_001904745.1 Calothrix sp. HK-06 | reverse complement strand
GTGTTTCTGCAACCCTCTCGTTTACATTAGCAACCAAGTATCCTTTACCACTATCAGTAATTTTGTATTTATTATCTTGAAGGAATTTTTTGATGAGTTGGTCGCCTCCAGATGCGTCACCAACAACAAAAGTTGCTTTGGCTTCTATAGCCTTACTAAGAAGTGGCTCATAATGTTGTTTAAAAATCTGTTCTATTTGAGGCATCGTTACACCGCGCCAAGGACCATTGGCACTGACCATGATTATGTCGTTTTTGCTATATTTACCTGTATTGGCAAGCCCAATTTTATCCCAGGCTTCTGTGTAATTGCGTGTAGACGATGGTGTTTCTGGTGGCGCCGCTGACTTGCCGATAAACTGAGTAGCGATTTCAGCCATAGCAATGTCCTTCGGCATATTTTTTGCGACTCTTTCATTAAGGGGTGCAAGTTCCGCAAGTGGGTTCATAGTTTTAGGGGGCAGCTCCTCCGTGCGAGGATTTTCCCTTGTTGAAGTGATTGCGGGTAATTCAGAGTTTTGTGTTTTTTGAATTACGTTGGTGTAGGCTTCACTCAAGGCGCGTATAAATTTTGATTCTTTGCCAAAACCTTCCCATTGCTTGTCATCTTGGTTTGTAACCTTAGCTTTCTCAAGGTATTCAATACCACCTAACTTGGTAATGGTGGCAGTAATACGTGGGTGCTGTTCGAGCTTGGCTTGTAGTACTTCTACCATTAATTTATATGGGTCTGAGGCTGGGTTAGTTTGTTTTTGATGTTCGTATGCGTGTTCAGCAGACTTATATGGCGCCCCTTCTGGTTTAAAGTCGTGCGTTTCTCTACCATATTTACCAAATGACGCTTCTGGATTACCGTTTATCGAAATTTCATAATTTGATGTTAGATTCCCTAATTTTTTAGCAAGGTCAGTTGCATTATCCAGCACTGTACCTATACCAGCTTTTGCACTGGAGTTTATTTCTACACTTGAGAACGGTACTATTTTACCATTGACGTAATCCCCTAATGGTTCCATGAACAGGCCATACAGGGGCTGCTTATTATCAATCTTTTCAGATTGTCTTGTTAAAAGCTCGCTAACATTGTGTTTTTCCCAATTTACCCATGCACGCTGATAATCAGGATTATCAATTATTTGCTTGGTAATTTTGTATTGCTTACCAACGCGAAAGGCAACTTGTTTGCCATCTTTTCCTTCGGCAAGTGCAATGTCTCCTTCTTTGATGCCATATTTTTTGTAATAATTTTCACTTCTTGTGGAGTGTACCCTTCCTTGACTCCGCATAGCGTCTATTGTGGTTGTAGCATTAATAGATTTGTCGGGATTAGTTAAGTTCCAGGTCATTGTTACTGGCGTGCCTGATATTTTAGGCGCATCTGGTATATTAGGAGATTTTGCACTTTGTTGAATATTATTACCTATACGAATTATTTGTGCTAATTCTGCTGCGGCTAGTGACGGGTATTGACGTTCTACTTGAATGCTGCCACCTGGTGACCATTCGCTTGCTTTAATGGTAAGGTTTTGATTTGAATTAACTATTGCATGCGGCGGTTGGTTTGATTGTAAAAAACTATTATATTTTTCACGAACTTCTTTGCTTTGCTCTAAATCTTTTATTGACCAAATGTTGACGCTCCATCTACCAACTTCAGTATTGAGGGCTGCATGTGCATTTTTGCAGTGGAACCTTGTGACTGTGCCCGACGCCAACTCAAATTCATCAACTGGAGTATTAGCTTTTTCATCACGCCATTCATTCATCTTGGTTTTTGCTGGCTGATACCCCCATTCTGAATTGCCTATATTGATGCTACGCGCTTCATTTGCAGCATAAGCATCATCACGGTGGTAATTGATACCTTGCCCAGGATTTGGCGAATACGTGACTAGTGCAATATCCCCATCAGGATAAACTTGCTTAAAAAGTTCCATTAATTTTTCATCCTGTACTCCAGGTGAAAAAGTTTTGTTATTAAGTTCCCACTTGCCGCCAACCCACGCAACTTGTCTACCAGGTGAGTAATTTGATACATCTGCCTCTAATAATTGTTTATAATTGTTTTCTAGGTGTTGACGAATTTCTTCAACTTTGTTAGGTGATATTGTACCCATAATTTCTATGGATGTGTTATTGTTAGCTTCTTTTTGTGAAGGAAGGGTGATTGACTGTGTTTGTTGTTTTGCTTTTTCTTCTAATAGTGAATATAGTCTTTCACCATATCTACTTGTCAGTATTAGTTTTTCGTTATCTGCTTTTGCCTCTTGGTCTGGTGTAGTAGCTTTATTAATTTGATTAGTAATATTTTGAATTTGTGTAAGTATATTGTTATCTATTCTAGAAGCTGTTGTTTCAAGTAGCCTGTTATACGTTGTTTCATTTTCAAAAATACCATAAATTAAGCCTCTTTCTTTCTGATTAGCAAGGTTTGGTAAACTTTCACTACCTAAACCAGAGTTTACTAATATCCATTTGAGTTCATTAGGAGACAGATAATTTATTGCTGTATCATAATCTTCAAGTGATAATTCTTCAGCTTGACCTACTAATTTAATAATATTTTCTGTTGGAGGAGCATTAATTAATTTATTTCTTTCTTTGATATCATTGATAGCTTCTTGGTTAGGTAATTCAATTCTAGCATCAGGGATATTTTCACCAATGATTTGTTTGATATTATCCCAGCTTTTTAACCGTTCTTGCCCTTTACCTTCGACCGCCAAACCCTGTGGGATATATACTGGCAAGTTGTTTTTTTCAGCAAACTCAGCAATTTCTTTTAAACCGGACGTTAGTTTATTAAAATCTGTTTGTTTAGATGCTAAGTCGCTGCTGATTTGTGATGATATTTGGGCAACATATAAATCATCATTAATGCGAACAAAATTTACACCTTTTTGCTTTCCTTTATCCTCATCAAATTTTTTTGCTACATTGGGATATTTCTCTGCAAGCGATTGATTAAAGCTACTACCGATTGTTTCAGCTTTAGGATTGACTTGTTGTACGATGATGCCAACTTTGGTATCTAAGATGTTTGGTTGTTGAGTTCCTTGTATAGACGCAGTGCTGGAAGTGGAAGTTATTTTTAGATTTTTTTCATTGTATGGTGCAATAGGCGCCAGTGGTAGTATTTCTTTTTGTTCAGCTTTTAAGTTTTTAGGACGATTTGCATATTGCTTAAGCGCTGCATGGTATTCACTTTCAAGAGTGTTGGTAAGCGTTTGAGATTTTATGGTTGTATTTGCTATAACTTCTTTAAGTTTAGTATTTGCTGTTTCATATTTATTAAACCCATCTATTGTAGCTACATCTAATGGCTTACCAAGTTCTTTATAGAGTATATCCTCTAGCTGTTTGTTTACAGATTCGGATGTAGCCATCACGATAGTAGTCTCTCCAAGTGATAGTTGACTTGCAGAAGCGCGAAAACCTTCCATCCATGACTGTACCTCATCAGCGTTTTTGGTGGGGACAACAAAACCTACCGCACTTTTTTTCTCATCACCATATTCAGCTTCTGGGTTTGTAAAGTATATAAGCTGGTCTTTAGGAATAGGTAGTTTTGATGGAATATCACTATTTTTCATAGTTCTGCCGTTTGTTAGGAATATTGATTTTATGTTTTCCTCGCTAACAGTAGATTCATTAATTATTAATACTGTCATCCCCTTTTTGGTTTCTAACTTCGATTTAGATGCAGGTACTTCTTTGTAACTAATGCCTTTTTGTTCAAGGAAGTCTCTAGTTTTTTCAAGTGCGTTAGTATCAATAGTTATCCCAAATACACCGTTTTGTTTTTGCTGTTTATCCTGAAATATTAATGTCTCGCGCGAATTTATTTTAGTTATTATATCATTTGCTATACTTTCTTGTTCTGTTAATAGCTTTTCATCAGACTTGAGTAATTGATTACGTTTAATCCATTCTTCTGGATATTTAATTGTTTCTTGGTTTAGTGACACGCTAGCAACGCTTATATTGCTTTCTATTCTTGCAGGAATTGTGGTAGTTGTAGTACCTAGTTCTATTAATTTATTGTTAATAAGTGATTGAACCGTGCTAGGCTTTGTAGGTTTTCTCCCTTGTAAATTAGCTTCTTTATGTTCACCAACTAAGCCAAGCGTTTCATCATTGATGCTAGCAATGTATATATTGTTAGTAGGATATGTTTTCATGTATACACTGCTAAAATCGTTGTCTTTAAAATTTGCTTTTGTAAAATCTTTATGTAGGTTAATTCTAAGTAAATTACCTTCAGGTGTTTCACCAATTGCGTACCCATTGGCAGTTGTTGCTATTTGAGTAATTTTTAACTTTAATTCTACTCCAGTAGTTCCAGTTTTTTCTGGTATCCACCCTTCTTTAATTCCTTCTTTTATTGAATGTTCATCAAGTGTACCAATTTTGATGAATTTATTGCCATCTTTAATATTGATTGTGTAGTCATCAGCGGGTCGATGTAATTTTTTTATTTGTAGTTCTTTTATTTCTTTGCCATTAAATGGTTGTTGACCCAAATCATGCTTCATCAACTCTGTAACTTTAAATGTTACTGGGTTTCTGCCTGGTATTTCTGTTGTGATATTAGCACTATAAATATCTTTATAACTGATTTTAGCTTCAGCGATAGTACCAATAGGCATTCTACCTGTTTGCGCTTCTAAGTTTCCAAAATATTCGTATTCGCCATCTTGGTTTTTGATTTCGAGTACATCTTTCCCGTTAGTATCTATGTTATAACGTACTTCAACTTTATCTTGGTTAAATACAGGACTGTTTTTATCAATATTAGTAATTTTAGTTTGGCTGAATTGTAAATCATCAACACGCCGAATTATTTCATTGTCAAACGCAGCAAATACGAAAGTAGAAGATTTTTTAATGTTTGGTTGTATGCTTTCCCCTTCTTCATCTTTTTCTTGGGTAAATTTAGTTGTTGATACTGCCCAAGTAGCAGCAGCCATACTTAATTTATCTTCTTCTGGTATTGATTCATAAAACGTTCGGGCTACATCATAAGCATGATTAAACATTACTTTGATTTGCCCTTCGCTAAGGGCTGGTTTAAAATCAAAATTGTCAACATTATATACCTGCCCAAATTGAATACCTGTTTCTTTAATTAAGCTGTATTCTTGCTCTTTAGAAATAGTACCTAATCTTAAATATTTGTCATTTCCTGTTTCATCAACTGCGTTATCAACTTGTGCTAGTACTTCATACTTATGCGGTTTACTGCTGCTAATTTTTTCTTCATCGATTAGCTCTACTTTGATTTTAAGTGTTTTAGCTGTCCAGATGTCTGGATGTTTAGCATCAAGTAGATTTGTGACATTAAGCTTGGTGTTGTTTGATAGTGTTAAATCAACATTTGGACCTTTTTCAGTTTCACGGCGCCTTGAAAGATTTGAAGCTGCATTGAAGATGGTATCGAACTCTTTTTTAGCCAACGTTGCCCTTAATCGTTGGTTGTTGGTAAATTCAACGCCATCAAATAAATCTTTGAATTGTGATATTTCGCGAGAATCGAGTTGCGCTTTTCTGAAATACTGGTTAGTTTTAGCAATAAGTAACTCTACTGGAGACTGCCCAGTTGGGTTTATTGTTTCAGTGTCGTATACTTTAGTGTCTTTTTTATCTTTTATATAGTTAACTTGTCGATGCAATATTCTTGAATTTTTTCTAACTGCATCCATATCAGGTGGTTTAGCACTTTTAAACAAGTCAACTGCAATTTGATTTTGATATGCAGCATCGGCAATTAATTCTCGATACATTTCCTTATTAACTGCCATTGCTTGAAGCGCCAATTCCTGTGAATTATTTGATTTAGCAGCATTTGCTAATTTTACAAATTCACGCATCGGTTCTTTGTATTTTTGAGGAACAATTGTATATTCCTTTTCAGGGTCTTCCCTCTTTAATATTTTGTAATAGTGCTTTGCTACTCCAGAAACATGCTCTAATTGTTGGTTTTTATTACCATATAATTTAATTATTTCTTGTTCTGATTCAAGCGCTTCGATTGATGTGAGATGATTGTTAATCACACCCACACTAATACCATCGCTCATATGCTTGGCAATTTTTTCAAATGAAGGTTGTGTACCATCTTCATTATAGAAAGATTGCTTTTTTTCTTTAACCGTTGGTAAATAGGCGTTTTCTGGTTTATTGCGCTCAATAGCTTCTTCGGCAAGGTTAGGGTATTTGCTTGCTTTCTCAAACCCAATACAGTCACCGTCGTAGTCGCGTGCTTGTCTTTCTTGCTCAGACTCGTATGGTAATAAATCAATATTGTACCCGGCGCCGTTAAGTGTTGTTATATATTCGTTGAGTTTGTCTGTAAACTTGATTTTCTCAGGAACTTCCTTTTTATCATACTCCTTGTTGTTGAGGTAGTTTTCTATACCATCCAACTTAATTCCTTGCGATTTAGCTTCTGGCAGTACTTCTTCAATCTCTGAAGAAATACGTTTGTACATTCTTTCAGATGTTTCGTCTGATACAACGATGATACCTTCGAGTATTTTCCCGTCAGGACATAGCCTGTCATCAACTAGCTTGTTAGATGACACGCACATGCCGTTTGAATTGAGGAAAGGAGAACGAAAATTTAGTACTTCTTCACCATCTTTGTACTTTGGTATGCAAATTTCACCGTTTTTTAAGTCTTTGGAGGGGATTACAAGCGCCCGCTCGAACGTAAGTTTTTTACCAATGGCGATATCGCGCCACTCGTTTTGTACGAATTTAGTTAATTCGTTCTTTATTTTTTCGGTTTCGAGCAGTTGTCCTGAGCCAGCGAGGTCGGCTTTGATTATTTTGTAAGTGAAAGAATCGTTTTCAAGACGTTCGCGTAGTTTGTTGATGTTATCTTGTTTACCTTGGTCAAATTCTATATTGACTTCCTCTTTGAGGTTATTTGCTTCTTCTTCAAGAAAGTCTTTACGCTTTTCATACTTTTCACAGTAAAGTTGGGCTAATTTGCGTGGGTCTTTTTGAGCTTCAGCTAATTTTTGTGCTTCTTGCTCGATTATTTCGGTAAAATCCTTCAAACCTTTGGGAAATGACGCAACTACCTGTGATATAGCAGTTTTACCTAGTTCTGACTGGGATTTTTCGCCAATCCACACTTTCTGTGTATATAAGCCAGGTTTGATTTGCGGTTTGCTTGGCCCTGCGGGATTATCTTTATCAGTACCTTTAAACGAGGATATAGGAATAATTACATCAATTTTGGGTTGTTCTTCACTGAAATATTTGAGGTTATCGAGGTTAGCAGGGCGAAATGTTCCTTTCCCAAACCTATGTTTATCGTCATCACCATCTTCAGGTGTCCAACCAAATCGATGTTGAATTACGCGATACTTATCCCCGTCTTGGTGACCAGTAAGTTGGCGATAAATTTCATCGGACATCTGACCATAACAGTCACCGGTTAACCTGTATGCTTGGTCATTATCAATGATGCCTCCGTTGTCACCGTTTGTGTCATCGACAATTAATATATTGAGTTCGGTGTCTATAGCAGTGCGACACCCACCAAGAAATATTGAACCGTAGGCGCCTCTGTCTTTACTGTCTGGACAAAGCTGATTTATTACGTCTAAGCATTCTTCAGAGCCATATAATAGTCGAGATTTTGAAGATAATAGTAATTTATGCCCATCAGGATGATTTTTAAGTTGATCTTCAGTTGTGCCCTCATCCATGTGACCGAATGAAAATTCTTTACCTGGTAAAAATCTCTCAAGTAGCGTGTTTGAGATTTTTTCTTGTAATATAGATTCTTGATTATCTTGGTTCCCGTCAATATGAATCCATTTATTAAGCCGGGTATCAAAGTGTTTTGCTTGAATAGACATAATTTTAAATAAAGGTTAAATAATATGCAGTATCCACAAACTTTAAGATGGTTGAATCAAATGAAAGACAAGCTCGATTCAAGTGGTAATCTTAATGAAGCATATATAGCTTGGTGCAGGAATAACGGTTGGAGTGAAACTGGTATCGAGAAAGAACGTCTGAAATTTCAAGCTAAATATCAAGAACTGAAAAAGCTTGATGAAGAGTCGCCTGAAGTTTGGCATAATTACACCCCACTTGAAGCCATATTTACCCCTGAGCAGAGAGAAATGCTTAACCCTGATGGTTCTGTGCGTGCGGATTATCTTGAAAAAATTGCTGGCGATGAGCGCCGAATAAACGAAGTGATGATAATTAGTGCTGAAAAAGTGGAAGCAATCGAAGAATTCTACAACCTTGTAGAACATCATCGACTTCAGGGCATTAATCATGCGGCATATGCTAAGGATAACTTTGATGAGCAAAACCGCAATGCTTTGCGCCCGATTAAGGAGAGTGAACTTGCCGACTTGCGTAATTTCGAGGAAATATCTTCTCTTAGCTTTAGCATTGAGCCTAATGAATACCAATCCACAACCCAAGCACTTAGCCAGTTTAACGTTAACCCTTTGGATACTGAGGTGTCTTGAACATAAACCCATAAGAATACATAGTTTTCCCATTTAAAATATAAAGCAAGCATATTAAACTATTGCTCAATTCACATTTAACAAAATTCTTAGTTGTATTAAGTGTATTATGCTACTTTAATTATACTGAATAATATGAAATAACAACGGATGTAAATTTTGTACGAGTATTTAATATTGCCTTGATTGTGAAAATGTGTATGAATGTAAAAAATATATATTTTAGCTGATATAGATTTATTGATTAGTTATTTATGCTCTCAAAATTTTGTGTTTTTGCTTTAACTTTCGGAATTTCTACGTTTGCACCTCTATATATGGCGCCAGTTGAAGCCCAAGTGGTTGATGGCGTGGATGTAAAAAAGTTAGTAGACGAGGGAATAATGTTGAGTCGAGTTGGCTCTTACGAGTCATCTATGCTGGCAATTGGTAATTTTGAATTGGCGCTGAAGCTTTACAAGAAATCTGGAAATAAGGAAGAGGAGACAAAAACACTTAACTTGTTAGCTTTGGCTCATAACAGCTTAGGTGAAAAGCAGCAAGTTTTAAAGTACTATACCCAAGCGTTACCACTAACTCGTGAAATCAATAATCGCGATTTAGAAGGAACTGTGCTACATGGTCTAGGCGCCGCTTATGCTTCATTAGGAGATAATCAAAAAGCACTTTTGTATTATAATCAAGCATTGTCTATCTTTCGTGAACTTAAGAATTACAAGGAAGCCTTAACGCTTAATGGTTTGGGGGTTTTATATAACAGGACTGGTGATAAAGCAAAAGCAATATCTTACTTTGAAGATGCACTAAGAATTTACCGCACTGTAAATAATCGTAGTGACATGGCAGCCACTTTAACCAATTTGGGAAAAGTTTATGCACTTTTGGGACAAACTCAAAAAGCGTTAACCAACCATAATCAAGCACTAACTATATTCCGAGCATTGCGTGATAGCAACGGCGAAGCAGTCACACTCAGTAATTTGGGCAATGTTTACGAACTAAGCGGCGCCTGTAAACAAGCAATTCCATACTATAATCAGTCACTTTCAGTTAGTCGTGTTGCAGGAAATCGAGACAACGAGGCTTCTGCACTTAACAATATGGGTAAATGCTATCTGATACTGGGAGATAAAAATAGAGCCATTTCCAGTTTTAACAAATCATTATCACTTTATCGTGCGTTAAAAGATACTACTGGAGAAACAACTGTACTGGCTAACTTGAAAAAGCTTGGTAGATAATCAAGTATATTGGAGTGTCGCTTGAGAGCCACTCTAATATTGAAAATGTTATTTTTCTATTTGAGAGTTTGATTTGTCTGACTGCTTAGAATCTTGACGTAATTTCAATAATTCCAAATTCCAATCAATAGCAGTTGGCTTTATTTGTTGAGCATTGGGTAACAACGCACGGGTTGTACCTGTTAGCGAGTCTCCAGCATCATCATTACCAAAAGCGCACAATACACGTGCTATTGATTGTAAATACTCTATAGGCAGGCTTTCAGGACTATCAGTCGCCATATATATAGTAGGGATTTTTTTATCCCTGGCGCCTGCTTCAGTCTGAAGTTGAGCAATTGATAGTGCATCAATAGGGGATTTGCATAATACTGCTTGCTCCACATCTGAGACTGATTGACCCCCAGATTGAAAATAAAACCAACATCCAGAGCGCTTTGTACCTTTTGCGTAGCCCATAAAGGTGTTGTTTTCTCCAACTGTACCTCGCAAGAAGGCGCCTTCTGTTCTTCCCTCTAAATTACGCATTGAAAATACAGCATTTTGGTTGTTATCAGTATGTATTAGTCCAGAGGAGTGAAAGGTTTCTACTAATACTGGGTGTAGTCCACGCTGCTTTGTAAGATATTTTTTAACTTTGTCCCAATTCTTATTATCAATAGTTGACTCAAACTGTTGCACAGACTCAAAATTTGCAATATCTTGTGCTTCCGCGCGCGTGGTGGGTAACAGCAGCAAGCATTTTCTCCTCACCAAACCTATCATTCAAAAATGCCACTGCTTGCTTAAAACTGTAATCTCCAACATGCATAACTAGGTCGATGGCGCCACCACCACCTTTATTCTGTGATGGATAGAAATCATACCACTTGCTACTGTCAATATTGATTGAGTGCTTCTCACCCTTCCACTTATCTTTTTCTTTTATTAAACCTAAATGCCAAGCAACATCATGTAGTGGTATATCCCTTAATTGATTGAGTGTTTGTTTTAATCGTTTATTTTCAGTTCGTAGCGTTTCATTTTCTTGCATTAATTGTTGAGCGGTGAGTTCGATTTCTGATTGACGTTTGGTTGCTCTATCCCGGTCAGCAGCTTTGGCTTGTAGTTGTTGGGGGGTGAGTTTATTGCTATCTAGGTCAAGTCCCTCTTCTACAATGCGGTAAAAGTCTTTTATTTCTTCGTGTTGCGCGCGACTACCTTTAAGTCCTCGGTCTAATTCCAAACTCGACATTGCAGTATGGTACGAGTCTTGGAATTGTTGCATACGAAGGCGCCCATCAAAGAAATGATTACATCTCAGTTGCCCCTTATCATCAAGTGAGACTAGATAAGCGTGTAGGTGCGGGGTTGCTTCGTCGAGGTGTAGTTCGCAGCGGACAATTTTATCCTGGTAAGTTTCTTGTAACCATTGAATGTTGGTTTCAGTCCATTATTGAGGTTATCTTCATCCCAGTATCCAGCGCGCGTGGGGTCGTCAGGTCGGAAGTATTCGGGTGATGCGGTTAGTAATAGCTCCACACAATAAACAGCATCGGTACGAATTTTACGCTTTTGGGGATTTTCTGCAATTTTGGCTAATACCAAATCTTGTAAACGTTCTTCAGGATTAGTGGCGCCAATCAACCTAATATTTTTCTTACTGCTATCGGCATGGGGGCTTTTATGATTCGGGCAGTATATGCTGCGCTGGCTGCAATATTACTTCGTTTTAGTTTTTTAGTGCGTGCGATTGCGTAGGGTATTTTTGTAAATAACCTTATTTTTATCTTTCAATTTGGGCGTTAGGTTGTTGTTTGAGTTGAGAGAATTGTTGCTTAAGCTGATTTATACGTTGCTTATCTTCTTCACTTAAATCATCAATAGCAACATTCCACTGGTTGCTCGAATTGTTGTAATTACCCTGTAAAACTGTTACATTGCCACTATTTTGTTTAACCGTTAATTCATAATTTTCAGGATTAAATTGTGCGTGTAAAGTCTTACCTTTGATTTCATGTTTATCTAGATGTAACATGCATCCAGCTACTATTTTAAGATATTCGGCTGCATCTGGCACCACTGTCGGTTGTGTTTCTACTTCAACACCAGGCAATATAGTATTTTCAGCTTTCTTTTTATCCTTATCTTTGGGGACAGGTAATAATTCAACTATTGGTGGTACATAATTTACCTGCTGCGGCGCTACCTCTTGAGAATCATCATTACTATCAACTAACTCTGGCACATTAGACTTACTTTTATACGTTTCAATTGAATCTTTCTTCTTCTTTTCTTTGGTGATAGTTGGTAACAATTCTTTAGGTGATGGTATTACACTGGCATTATCATTATCTTTTACTTTAACTGCCTGAGAATTATTATTGATTGATTCAAATGTGGAGTCATCAGAATTGCTGCTAGTATCTGAAACAATCTTGATACCTTGTTTATAATTATTTTCTAGTTCCTCAATTGCTTTTTGATGGTCTTCTGTATAGCTAACATTTAATTTGTTTCTAATACCATTATGGCTATATTGACTCCCTAAATTCCCTCCTGTAAACCACTGTCCATCAGCACAGTAAGTAATGCCTTTAAGCTTACCAGTGCGTGTGAATTTGCACCCTACTTCAATATCCTCTTTCAGTAACCGTGCTACGAATGTAAGCATTTCTGGCTGGTCGTATGCTGCTTGTTTTATTGATTGCTGTAACTTTTCAACTATATTTAATTCGCCTGCTTCTGTTGCCTGTGTATGTTTTGGATATGCTTTTTTATTCTCAACCTCCCAACTACTAGGTTGAATAAATAAATTGTAATCCTGCTCAATTTTACGTAGCACCTTCTCAGTGCGGTAGTAGTCGAGATAATCATCGTTACATTTGCCTTCATAATCGACTCGATTGATTACCAGGTGGGCATGTGGTCGTGGCTTACCATCAAATTCTGCATCATTATGCTGGACTAATATAAATTGATTATTTGATAAATTTAATCCATCAAGTAAGTCCTGGGTTATTTGAATATACTCCCAATCATCGAGCGGTCGGTCATTGAGGGATGGGGAGAAAGAGAGGTGTAATACTGGCTTTTTGGTGCGTTCGTTTAGATTTGCGAATTGTCGAAACTCCCAAGCGAGTTGGGCTGGTGTATCTCCTGCCATATTGGTATTGATTAAGCGCGCGTCGTCCTTACCCAAAACGTAAGCAACACAACCGTAGAACCCATTACCCTTGGTGATATTGGCTATCATTCATCATCCTCACTTGGCGCCGATTCAAGGGGCATTCCCACCAATAATGCTTGTACTTCCTTCAATAACAGCTTTACTTCTTCAATATCTGGACATGGGTCGTTAGTAACTGGATTACCTATTTTCACGGAATAATTAATTGCTTTAGCTATTTGGTTGAGGTTGTTACCGATTCGCCCTAGCTCTATATATATCTGTCTATTTATTGGGGGTATTGGTGGCGCCAGTCGAATGCTGCTATTTTCTACACTCAACCTAATAAACTTTGATAAGTTATTACCGCAACCGATTGTCTCGGCTTTAGATTCCCAATCCTCTTTCTCCACCTCAGTCAACCTAAAAGTGACATTGATATTTCGTTTGGGCTTGGGTGTTTCTAAAGTTGAAGGCGCCTGATATATCTTTTTACCATTACTGCTCATAAGGGTTGAGTGAACTAAACTGCTGTGATGATGTGGGGATTTGGGGTATCCAAAGGGGTTTCCCCTTGGCGAGCGAGGCGGAATTAAGCAGGCTTGCCCTGCGCCGCCATTGCTCGCTACTCAAAAACGTGCGGATACACGACAATTATACTGAAACGGCGCAAACCAGTGCGTAGTCAGGGATACGGGTATGTGGAGGGAGTAAGCGATATTTGTTGGTTTTGGGATACGAGCGTGTGTAATTTGCTATTGATTGATATCATTTACAATTATTTGATATTCTTTGGCGCCATTCATTTTTCATCAAATTTGGTAAAGGATGTAACATTTGGCAGGTTTTTGATAGCGTTTTATAGTAATTGATATCATTTGATATTATTTGGCGCGGATGTGAGTTTACACTCAAATATTAAGTAAAAATAAAGAATTAAGTTAGATTTAGGAGGTGGGTGTGATGTTAAACGTGTATGGTTTGAGTTGAGATATTTAATAAATACTTATACTATTTCAAGTAATGCAGTTGTATGAAAACGGTGCAGGGTGTGTGAATGCAGTGAATATGTTAAAAATTGGATTATGAATAAGGAACAGACGCGCGTCACGTTGTTTTTGGGGAGGGATAAAAAAACGTGGGATGGTAAGGTGTTGCACTATTTGAGTAACCATCACCCAGGTAAAAGAGAAGGTGTTTCTGTGGTGATGGAATTGGCATCAGCAATGTGGCTACCATTTGCGATGAAGTTTTTCGGTGCGAGTGAGGCTGAGAAGAAGGAAGCAGCATTATATTCGGTGCGTTTTTTACTAGCTCATGTCCACATGATAGTGAGTGAATTTGGTTTAACAGGTGTGGCGATGCAGGGTGAGGTAATGCGAGAAAGCGCCCGTGTTGAATCAGATGGTAAGGCTAATACTGAATATTCAAGTAATGGGAATATTGAAGGTAAGGCTAGTATTGAAGATGTTGAAGGTGATGATATAGGGGAGGAAGAGGAGGAAGTTTGGGATTTTACTGAACTTGAATCAGGTTTCGTACAAGCAAGCGAGAAATCAAATTAATCGTTGGTGTGCGGCGCCTTTTGTAAGCATCCTATCTATTTAATTATTGAATAAATTATGAAGAAAGAAAACATACAGCCTAAACATGTTGTCATGATGATTGATATGGGTGGGAGTAAGACAAAGATAGTCGTGCAAGAGGTAGGGAGTGATAAACCCTCATTATTATTGATGGATTCCTCTCTAGCGGATATTAGTAAAGCATCATTAGATTTGGCGCCAACAGAGGGTAGAAGTAGTGACCGTGCGTGGGTTGGGTATAAGGGAGAGGATGAAGAGTATCTATATTATGCAGTTGGCGCCTTAGCACGTAATCGATTTGGTGGGTTTTCTCAATTACACGAATTGAAATATGAACTAGCATTACCCAAGATACTTGCTGCTATTTGGTCAGCTCGCGTTGAGTTGGAATTACCAGCCAAATTCAATTTACATCTGGGTGTGTTGTTACCATCTGGGGAGATAAGTGATAAAGATATTCTAAAATCACGGCTAATTAAGGTTGCTGCTACCTTTGAAACACCAGACGGCAAGATGAATATTAAAGTACAAACCTGTTCTGTATATTCAGAAGGTAGTGGGATATACAATCATCGTAAAAATGTACTAGGTGATGAATTTAATGAGAAGCGCCAACTGTATGTAATGGTTGGATACCGTAATGCAAGCGCTTTTATAGTTCGAGGAGGTGTAATTGAACCAGGTATCACTAGCGACCTTGGTATGAGTTGGATGCTAGATTACCTCACAAAGCGAGTTTCTGGATTGGATAAAAACAATCCTAATCTGGTTGAAATAATAGTCAACAGTTTGCATTCACCCGAACTATTGAAAAAGTTGTCTCGTAAACGCAGGCAACAGGATATAGAGGCTGATTATGAATTGATTAGTAATGCGGTTGCTGCTAGTAGGGATGAATATGTACGGTTGGTCGTTCGGTGGTTGAAGACGATAGCTGGAGAGTTTGATGAGGTAGTAATGTGTGGGGGGACAGCGGAGTACTTACGGGGTGATTTGGATAAATATTATGTGGATAGTACTGAGATAGTGTGGCATGGTGGGGTTGTTGTGCCCTCTGAATATGAGTCAAAGTTGGGTAGTAGGTTGGCTGATGTGTGGGCATTACATGAAGTGTTTTATAAGCTGGTTGCTGCAAGGTTGAATGTTGTTGTTGCCTCAAAGCCTAATGATGATGCGAGTAAGGATGATGAGGATAATGGCGCCGCTAAGAATTTTGTACTTAAGCCGAGACGAGTGGAAAGACCTGCTGGTACGTTGCCACCGATTGTGAGTTGAAAAAAATAAATAGCCCTTATTGGCTACTTATTCCTAACTATCTAATTAACATTATTTTATTATCAGGAAATAGCTTTGCATGGAATTGGGATAAATGCTCCATCCAATTTTCACGTCTTTCACGAGCTATTTCCTCTTTTACTGATTCATAGCTTTCAAAGTCCCAACATGCTTTGTCGTTACTGTCCCTATACCCAAGTTGGGCGTAGTGGTTCCCGCATATTTCCCCCTCTCCTCTGAAGAAGTAGCAATTGCCACATTTCAATTCTTTTGTTGCTTCATGTTCATATTGCTGGCAAGCTTCCGACCACCCACCTTGACAGTTGGAAGGGTTTACCGCGCATTTCATGAATGATGAGATTATGTTGTACTTACAAGTTTGACAGTGTGTCATATTAGATAGATTTGTATATATATTTCATTGAATATCCGCGTTAGCGGCTGCACAAAAGAAAGAAAAGGTGACAGGTATCTATTGCAACACTAACTACATTTTAATACAAAAAAAGAAGGAGCAGCATATTCGCCACCCCTTCATGTGAGCGTGTTACTTGGTGTTAGTAATTACGCTTTCAATTTGCTTAACCTTGTTGATAATGTTACTTGGATTTGTAGACATCAGATTGCCCACAACCAAAGCACCGCTAACAACCAGAATAAGCAGGCGCCTCAAAGACATTTTGCCCTTGAGCTTGATTTCGAGATTGAATTCTACGTTCATTTCGTCCTCCATTTACAATGGTTATTTGAGCATTATTGCTCACTAAATTATTGCGTTAGCAACAGTTTTGGGTTACAGATGTAGGAGGTTGTGAGAAAAAATTAAGGTGCCTGCATTTTAGCAAGCACACTCAATTTTAGAATTGTTCGTCGTAAGAGGATGTTTGGTTTTTTGATGATTGCGAATTTGTATACTGCTTGCGCTTTTTAAGATTATCCAAATTGCGTTTTACTAACTCTTTGAAACCTAAGTAGAAAAAGTTTACTCCTGTATCGTGAAGGTCTTGCGCCGACCATCTTCTTTCATCTGCCTCACCGAAAACTTCAGCAAAAGCTTGATTGAACTCATCCCAATCGAATTCATCCTTGAGATATGCTCGGCAAGTTTTGCCCCAAACGTCCTTTAACCCGAAATAAGCATTTGTGTAGAAACGTTCGTAGAAATTTCCCAGTACTGACCAACTTGGCTTTGTGGTGTTGTTGGTAGAATCAGCAGTAGTAGTAGAGTCAGTAGAATTGGTGTCAGTAGTAGCCTTTTTAGCAGTAGCAGTTCTAGCCATGATTTAAACCTGTTTATTTACTAATCAATACACCTAAATTCTGCGTAAGCAGTAGTGTAGATGTAGAGTTTTAAAACTAAAAAATTAAATAGTGGTTTTGAATCCACTATCTAATTTATTTTTAAGTATCAGCACTAATATCTGTTTTGATATTTTTGGCGTTCAGCGTTTAATTCTTCGTTCTTGGCAACTAAGTCTAACGGGTTCATGCCAAAGTCTTCGTCAGCAACTACCAAAATGATTTCAATTTGCTCATCGTTTAAATTGCTGGGTTCCCCGTACTCAACCTTCATTTCTTCTTCAATCAGCTTAAAGCGTGTGGAACCCTGCCACGAAACTCCTTCTTTTCGCTGGAGTGCTTCGCATATCAGAGACTTTAGTGAGTACCAAAATGCTTTAGCTTTTCTGACCTTAAAGGCTAGCAGATTGTATTTACCCATTCTATCAGTGTTTATAACAGCCATGATATATCCCTCGATTTTTAGTAATCAATCATTTAAATTCTGCGTAAGCAGTAGTAAAAAATGTTTTTGTTTATATAAAAATAAATAAAAATTACTGTAGATAAATTGGATGTTTTTTCTCTGTAGAATTGTGGCGCTAGTAGAAAAACAAAACCCCACAGTTGTGGAGTCTTGTTGGAATATTATATGTACGTGTGTTCTCCTAATATTCCTTTATATCGATATGTTTCCCAGTAGCCGTTAAAGTCGTCACCTTCGATTGCTCGCTTACCTAGCCATAGAGCAATATGGTCACTATTCCAACGTAGACTGTTGAACCATGATATTGTGGTTTCCATATTGTGGCTAGTTCGGATGGTGAAACTGCGACGATTGAGTTGGATTGCTGGGGAAAAGGTGTTACCGCTAACAGTGCTTACCCAAACTCCTAAAACTTTGATATGCATAATTTTGTATTAACCAAATTTACTCAAAGAATAAGCGCGTTAGCGCCAGTGTGGATTGTGGACTGTGGAGATTGGCATCGTAGTTCAATTAAAAAGTAAACGCCCCAATTGGGGCGCCTACATACAACTTTTATTTAACTCTTAAATCGCATACACGGTTTTGGTATGTGCCACCTAAGAGTATGTTGCACTTATGCTGATTTGACACTTCACCTATACGTTCTAATGTATTAGCCGGGACGACAGTAGCAAATCCAACTACAGTTAACATTCCTGCCATGAAGAAGAAAGCACGAGATTTTACAAATTCGGTAGCAGTTGCCAAATTATTTTGAAAATTGCTGTTATTCATAGTCTGACTCTTCTGTGTTAGTAAGTAATCAGTAATTACCTGCGTCAGCAGCAGTGTAGAGCACCCTTGAAATATTTACTGGCAGTTTGTGGCAGTATTCACTTTTAAACTGCCATTGGATGATTGAATATCGCCAGTTACTTGGATTGCAGTAGTGTTTGGTGAATAAGGTGCCACAAATAGACCAAATCTATCTGTGGGAGTTGGTTGACCATCAGTACCACTACTTGGAAGACTTTTTGTTTCTGTAATCACCTCTTGGCTTGGGAGGGCAATTATCTTTAAATTTGCACCCTTAAATTCACTGCGTGTTTTACCAGATAGCGTTATATCCAACATATTATTTTTAGCAACACTACAATCCATTTCCATCTGAAATTCATTATTTGCGATATTCGCGCTTACAGGAATTGCAAACGTACTAATAGATAAGAATGCTGCGATAATTCCTACTTTCATTTTGGTACTTCATCAATAATGCTTAAATATACTTCATGTGTAGTAACTATGTTATGTAAAAATACTGTAAATCCTGTATTTCAGGTTACTATATTTGGATAATTAAGTATAATTGTATAGATAAATAGATGGTTTTGAATACTATGTTCAAAATTCCTAAAAGCCTTGTTTATAAAGTAATTTAGTAGTTTTGATTTCAGCTAAAATATATGTTTTCTACTACTTAGATAAAATACGACTTTCGCAAGATGTAATGAGCTTTTGTATTTCTGATACTTATTTGTATCAGTAATTAATTTAAATAATAATGAAAATTTATTTAAAGCAGCATATTTTATTACGGTTGCAGAATCAATTTGAGGTGATGGCATGATATCAAATGGGATTGATGTGTTACCACTACCGCGATCAATTCTTGCAGCACTTAGAGTTGATTATTTTGAAGGTGCCTTAATTCTGGAACGCACTTACATGACAGCAACCTTGTTTAAGTGTGATTCATTTAATACAGGTAAAGCATGGGATGTTGGGTATTGTCTGGGTTATTGTATCTACGCAACCCCTGAAGACTACCCTTTGCTAAAGTATTGCGAATACGGTTTATCTAGGTTTACCCAAAATCTGATAAGCGTTTACTATAATATTCAAGACAGGCGCCCATATGGTACTGTTATTGTCAAACAACACACAGAGCTACTTTCTTTAAGCACGTGTGACCAAATTATATTTTTATCTAAATGCAATGATATTGATTTTCCTTCTTAATTTTATAATGCATTCATTATTTTGTTTTATTACGCAAGCGTAGTTTTCCCTTTTTTTAGTTGATGGCGAAGCCTTTGCTTATGGTGTTCCGTCTAGTCCAGTTCGTTTAACGGGTTTAACGGAGTGCCATTTGCAAAGACTCGCAGAAAACTTCCACATACTTCTTATGCTCTACTTTGCGCTTGGTTAAGCCTCAGTATTTGAATCCGACATTAATAATTTTTCTATTTGACTTAAATATTTAACTAATCGACTTGCTTCTTCTGGTCTATCCCAAATATCAGTATCTTTTAGAAGTTTATTTACTTTACCAAAGCGAATAGTAACATCTTTTGGTTGGTAGCTAGGTGATCTAGGTACTGATTCTTTCCCAACAGCTTTTTCAACTAACTCCTTAATTTTTGACAAAGACAATTTCTCGTCTATTGCTTGCTGCAAGACCTCATTCCTTGCTGTATCGTTTTTAATTTTGGATATTGCCAATGCTTTAGTGTATTCTAATTGTCCTTTTGCTAGAACTTCTTTTATATCATCATGAAGCTTAAGGATAGGCACCCTAGCTGTGAGGAAGCTTTGCCATGTGATTTTACCAAGTTTATGAAAAAGGTCTTGAATTACCTTACTTTCAGCACTCCCCAAAACGTTTTGGGGAGTTTTACCCTTGTCAGCATCATGCATGACATGAAGAAGCTTGATTATTTCGGTTTCTTGTTTTTCAAGTAATATAGCTAACAGTTCTAGAATGCCGATTGTTTCTTCATATGTGTTGAGGTCTTCCCGCTGTAAGTTTTCAATTAAGCGTATGCGATTCGCTTGGATGTTGTCGCACTCTATAACATTGGCAGGCACTTCTTGTTTTTGAAGCTTTTGACAAGCACGCAGGCGTCGTTCTCCCGCAACCAATTCATAAGTCCCGTTTTCGAGCTTTCTGACAACTATTGGTTCTAATAGCCCATCATTAGAAATGCTTTCGGCAAGGGATTGAATTTTTTCTTCATCAAAGTAGCGGCGTGGTTGGGATGCGGGGCGTACAATGTCGTTCAATGGTATTAAGTTGGTGGATATGTCTTCAAGGTTGCCGCCAAATAAGCTATCCAAATTCGACATTGTTTCTAAAGGACGTTTTGAGGATATTTGCTTCATAGGTTTTCTAGATAGTCAGATATTGCTTGAAGCATTCTAACGCCTGGATGCGCTTTTTTGTACAGCGCAAGTGGAACATGTTCCTTTGAGGCGCCTGCGAAAGCAGTTGATTTGGGAATTGGTTCGGTGACGTGAATTTTACCTTGGACGAGTCTGCTTACTTCTTCCAATATTTCTTTATCATGGAGGTTTCTATCTTCATATTTATTTGGTACGATACAGGCGATTTCTAGGTTTTTATGCCCTCTTTTTTTGACGTTAGCAATTGTACCAAACAAATCGTCGGTTCCTTTGTAGCACTTGTACTGTGTTTCAAGGGGGATAACTACATGAGTTGCAGCTACTAGGCTCATTATAGATAGCAGACTTAGTGATGGTGGACAATCGAGTATAGCGTAGTCAAATTGACCGTCTATTTCTTCTAGGGCTGTTTTTAGGCGTATTCGGTTATCGGCAGTCACATCTTTCGATACTTCTATTTCTGCCGAAGATAATTCTTGATTGGTTGGAATAAAATAAACTCCGTGTATTGGTTCATGCCACACTTTAATGGGAGAGCGTTCGGTTATGGCGCCATAAATGTTTTGTTCGATTTCAAGCTTTGATTTCTCTAGTCCCATAAAAGCAGTGAGTGATGCCTGCGGGTCCATGTCTACTAGTAAGACTTTATTTTTTAAGCCTAAGTGGTATCCAATATTTTGGCTAAGGGTGGTTTTCCCTGCGCCACCGCTTTGATTTACAACAGCAATGATTTTTTTCATTGTTAAAGTTTTTAAGTTAGGAGGAGATTATATCAAAGAATTAGCAATGGTTATAGGTGGGTTTAGTCCTTCTGCTTGTGTGCAATAGGGAATTCGCTTCTGATCTAGGTAATTAGATTCTAATCTAGGGAATTAGGTTCTAATCTAGGGAATGTGGTTCTTAAGTAGGGAATGAGGTTCTTAAGTGACTGTTACACACACCCTGAAAACCTTCAATATATAGATATATTATTATCTACAAATGTAATTTTATATTTACGGAGCGTGTTTTTACCAAGGACTACAATTGTAATGCTTGGCTGTCACTTTTACAAGATTGGTATCAGTAAAATACTTTATAGTATTTAGCTACTACATCCAGTTAAGAACCGAATTCCTTGTGCTTTAAAATATAACTATCTCGCAACTGAAAACTTGCATCGAAACTTGAACAATTTTAGAAAAATTAATGACGACATAATCAGGGTTTCAGGCGTTTCCAGTTAAGAATCGAATTCTTTGAGTAAAACTGTCAAGAAAAAAACAAGTACCTTTTTGTGGTATCAATGGTACTTATTTATTATTAATATTCAGTTAGTATTTAATTAAAAACTGAATGACACAGCAGGTCGTGGCGCTTGTTCTGGGTTGTAGGCGCCGTCAAATTCTTCTTCCTCATTAACTAAGGTATCAGAATTTTGAGCTATTTCAGACGCTTCATTATCTTCAGCTATTTCACTATCTTCATCAACTATTATTTCTTCATCGAACACAGTTGGTGAAAATAGGTTTGATGAAGAAGCACACCAATTCCTTATGACAAAGGTTGGTACTTTATCTTTAAAGGTTACGTCTTTAACTGTTCTAATTTCGATTTTGATATCGACGTAACCTTCTGCTACTCCAGTACTATGCATACCAGAGGCTTTTATTTCCTCTGCTGGTCTGCCTTTGCACTTAAAAGCGACTTCATCTTTTTGAGCAGGTTTACCTTTACTTGCTGGCACGGAAGTAAATTGGTATTTTCCTCGGAGAATCAAATCTCCGTCCTGGTGAGTCTCTTCGGAAAAGAAAGTTATCTTTCCCGATAACGCGGTATATGTAAACATTTTAAAACTCTTCTCCCTTTGGTTTATCTGTGATTGCAAATGATTCGCCATTTATTAATGGCTTTGACCGTGCGGCACCAGTTTTTTTGTCTTGCCAGATATTCATAAATAAGCTGCCATTCACTTCTAATAGTTTTCCTTTTTTGACTAATAATGCTGCAACGTTTGCGGCTTTACCCCACAGATTGATTTCGTACCAAATCGGTTCATCACTTTTGTATGGAGGTTTTACCCCCAAAGAAAAGCTGACTTTTGTACTACCATCAGGGAAATTGGTTACCGTAGGGTCGTCTCCTGCGTAACCAATCAAGATATTTTTGTTAATTTCCATTGCTAGTGTCACCTAATTTTATTCATTCATTGCGTAAGCATAAGTTTAAATGTGGGTTGTTACGCAACGAATTGAATGTATATTTATGTCTTGATATTGAAAAATACTAATCGCTGTTTCAAAAGCAATTATAAATGTATTTTATATTACTATTTTAATAGTAAAAATACTGGAAATAATCAATACATGTATTATAAAATTGTAGCAATGGGTTTAATTTTTACTGCTATTTATTAGTGTTTATTATTGATTAAATTATTTGGTTAGTAATATATGTATAAGATAAGCGTTATGGGGTTATTGCTTTTGCTTGCGGGTTGTGGAGGTAGCAGCAACATAAAAAAAGAAGATACGGCGCCGTTGGTAAATTTGAGTGGCACACCGACACCAACCGTTACACAAGATTTGAGTGAGGCATTACCAGCCGAAACAGTGGTGGAGTCGTTCAGTAGTTTGCCTAAGAATGATTTGATTAATGGATTTTATTATTATGCGGATGGTCAGCCTTCTGAACTTGAATTTAGTCAGGCAAGTTTAGAGAATAATAAGTTACGTGTGAGGGTAGCAGTCCAGGGCGATAAAGCTTGTTACTTAGCGACTGGGTTGAGTGGAACAGATTTTGAGATGGAGTCGCTGGTGCGTGAAAGTGACGGAGTGTGGCGTGGTTTGCACTCGAAGCGCTATTTTACTCAACCGACTTTGAATTCGCTTGTGATATATGGTGGAGAAACTGATAGAATTGCTAGTTTTCTTAATAAATCTATTGAGGGTGATGATATACGAGTGGTACAAGCGACTTTGGCATCGCGCGCAATTAAGGTAGAGAACATCATACGGTTGACTTTACCATATAATGTTGAGTTGATTTATCGCGGACAGTGCTTGAACTTTCAGCCAATTTATTTTCGAGGCAAGCTTGCAAAAATTGAGAGTTCATCCCAATCTCAAATATCAAAAATTGAAAATGATATTTTGCAGGTGCAAACTCCAATTGTTGTTCCTACACCAACGGTAACTCCAACTGTTATACCAACCGTTATACCAACTGTAACTCAAATTCCAACTCCGACTAAAATACCGAAACGTTAATTTAATCTAACATTTATAGTCAGGCACCTCTTCTAAGAAATAAATGCCGTCGTCTTGAAGCACGTTTTCAGATTTTATTGGATAAGGGTAGTTTGCCATTTACAACCTCATAATATAAAATTAAAACAAAGATAATTGAGTGTATTCTAACTTATTTATAACATCATTTACAGGCACCGAATAATTATTTAAAACTTGTATTTGAGAAATTTCAAATCCTTGTATTTCTTGCCAATAAGCAAGTGCGACTTCGGGGCTATTGCTACCTACATATTTATTGCTGCCTCTTCCTTGCCCAAGTCCGTGAGCGGCTGAATCTGCACTTTTCAAAAACTTACGAATAGAAGTCATGGCAAGCGCTTTTTTCTTAACTCAAAATCCGTGTAGCTCTAAATCAGGGCGTTCTTTTTTAATTGCCGACAGCACTGCTTCAACCTCGCGTGGATTCCCGTTGCGCTTACATAAAGTTCCAACTCCAACCCAGGCGCCATATTTTAAGCGTGTGCCATACATTCTTATATGTTCAACATAATCTTGAGGATGAAAGCCTTGTAATACGGGCATTATGTAAGGAATATCAATGTCATCGTAATATTCTTCTAATTCCCAAAATTCTTGCATCCCTTCTGCTGGATTTTCAATGTCATCGGTATATTCAGCCATTAACATATCAAGATTTTTAGCTTCATTCTCTGATAATGATTGAGTGTGACGCATCAAATTATCGTACCTTAAAATGGTGATTTCTTGGTGCGTTTTAGTATCCAGTCCAGTTATATTATGAACAATTGGCTCGTTCATATAATCTTGGGATACGGCAGCATCTAAAAAGCCTTTACCTTGTTTGTACCAGCGTCTAATCATTTTTGCGTACTTTTTTGTAGAAAGATGACCTTTGCCGCTGGTGATTCGAGTGAAGGCGCCGCTATCAAGAATCCAGTTATTCACCTCAAAACTGGATTTACGATTTTCCAATCTATTTACAGACACCATGCATCTTGGGAAATTTTTACACCCAGATTCGCCATTATTAGGCTGGTGCCATCCTATATAAAAATCCATAGTTAAAAGTTTTATATATTATCCGGTGTAAAGTTTTTAAACTACAAATTTTTACACCGAATAGTGGGGATTACAGGCGCCGATTAATTTCTTAATTGAACAGGCATTGCAAGATAGGTCATTTTCACTCCTGTTAGTGGTGTGAAGATAACAGGAGTTAAATTGCCGTTCATTTGTATTAATATCTCGGTAGCAGCTAGTGCTTTCAATCCTTCCATCAGATATTTGACGTTGAATGCCACATCAATATCATCTCCTGATATTTGTGCTGGCATTGGTTCGATTGCACTTCCGACATCATCTGCTTCTACTGATAACGTAATCTCTTGGGTGCCGCTATTGATGCTAACTTTAACGAGTTTAAATCGGACTGAGTGCATTTAAATTTCATAATTTTTAGTTCATATAATGTTTACTTCGTATCCATCTTTTACTTCTACACAATAGTGACTGGGTTGATTAATTTCAATAGACTTTATTTTGGCTCTAATTTCAAAAGTTTTGAACTTTCCAGAACCGTCGATTACGTCTTTATACTCTATATCCACAGTCTTTTTGTTTACCTGTTTTACTATTGCCGCGCAATAATAAGCCTCTTCCGCAGATAATTTATAGTAAGGCGGGTTTACTTTATACCAAACTTTTTGATTAACTTGCATCTTTTACTGTTATTAAATCGATATTCCTATTTTTCGTACAAACTTGAAATTCGGCAGTACAGCAGCCCGTACTACGCATTGGCAGTTTATTGACTTTTTACCACACGCTTTGGTAGAAATGGTTTCCAGTTGAACCATCTTATTAGTAATTTTACTCACTAAATCAATAGGTGTTTCATTGCTGAGAAAGACGCTGCTGTACATTTCCTGAAATGTTACAATGTCTTCAAGTGTCGCATTAAATTCGTAGCATCGAATAACCTTACACCATGCTATTTTGGTTTGAGCTTGGAACAGTGGCGCCTCGATTGGCTGAAGTATGTAATCTTCATCTTTCAACTTTGAAGCGTTCACGACTTCACTTTCACCAAACGTTTCTTGATGCTTAATGATAAGGTTTACAATTCTCTCTTTGCTTTTAGGTAGCGAATTAGTTATTAAAGTTGAGTTGGCTATCTCAACCAAATTGCTGTAATCAAGTTGGGTTAGTTCTTTTTCGATGTAAAGCATGTTTTGTATAGAATCACCTTTTACATCAATTCTATACACACTACTTTATTGAATTTGACAAATTTTGTTAAATTGAGCGGCTTTCGAGGCGCCTTTATTAATCATCGAATTTTATTCCAAAATCAATACCGAGAGCTTTTTCAATTCCACGTAGGATATCTTCAGAAATCCATTGCCTTTTTCCTTGCTCAATTTAATATCAGTAAGTCAACAAGGATGCCGGGATTATGCGACACCCATTGATTTTGGCTATATTCCTAATTCAGTAAGCATTTCGTCTTCTGTAAGATGTCTCTTTCTATTAGTGGCAGGATTGATGCGCGCGTACCGCCACTGGATTTTAGCATTCTCACATTGCTGACGAAGTTCCTCAATTCGGATTTTTGAGGCTGATTTTGAGGACTTAGAAATGGGAAAGCTATCTTTTGCTACTAATACAGGGGTTGGTATTGGCACCGCTACTTCATTCTGGATTGGAGCAACGGCTACTTCGTTAAGTTCAATTTCGACTGATTCCTTGAAATCAATGTCTGTAACAGGGGATGTTGGGATTTCTATAGTACTTACACATTCTTCTAAGTTGCTGACTATGCTAGCATTAATATTAGATGAGGTATGGTTTATCCAAGCGGTTTGTAGGTCTAGTAAAATCGCTAGAATGATGAAACAAGCACCACCATATATTAAGAAGTATAGTACGATATCAATTATTTGCATTACTGTAAATTCCATAGTTTTATATGCCGTATATATTTTTGAAGCGTTCGGCATTTCCTACAAAATTAGTGCGTTAGCACCAGTAAAAGCTTGTTGATGTAGATAGACTAATAATAGTAGAGGCGCCTATAAAAATTTTCCATTGACCAGGCGCCATCAAATAAAGTTAGTTTTAAGCTGGAATGTATGTAATTGGCAGTTTCAACCCACTTCTTACAATTGTGGTTAATAACTCGTTATCAAACTTTGCTAGATATTTATTTAGTTCCTTGAATTCCTCCCACTTTTGTTGACTATATAGATGATTGGGATTGAAGCCGCATATGTCACAGAACTGCTCAAAAGTATGGTTCCAAGCAATGCAGCTTATACCAGTGCTAAAATTTTCTACTTCTTGATTCGTCATAGCGCGTGTTGGGTTAATTATTAATCTACACACCCGCTTTGCTTTTGCATTGTTAATAATATTGAAATTCGATTAGCATTTTATCTTTATATTAACGACTTCGAGTAACTAATTGTTTGCTAAGTGCTTTTAGAAGTTCAATATTATCATTATTTTTTGCTTCAATTGCCCAATCTAGGGGTTTTTTACCGTTGTTGTCAACAGCATTGATATTTGAACCTTTTGATGCAAGTAGGTTAATAATGCTATTTTTAGCAAAGCTTGCAGCATAGTGTAGTGGTGTTGCTTTGTAGTTCGTGGTAGCATTTACATCGGCGCCACTATTTATTAAAATTTCTACCAAGCGTAAATCGTTATTTTTTACAGCTAAATGTAACGCGGTTTCCCCTGCATCATTTTTCTTATTAATGTCTTTGTTTGCTATTAATTCGGCTACTTGATACCCATAATCTTCCGAAATCTCCGGATTTAGGCTATTTAATAAATTTCTTTCAAACAAACCTATCACAATCAACCCAATTCCACCTGCCGCTACTATTGTAAGAATTCTGTTGCGTTTAGATTTCTGTATTTGTGACATATTTTATGACTCTATATCATATACATATTTTAAATCATAATTCATTAAATATACCTTTCGGATAATCAGATTACTGACGTATTATTGTACTAACTAGGCGTGGTGCTTTAGAGCCACACCAATCAATTCATGGGATGGTGTAGAAGCGCCATGAATGAAGGAGTTAAGGAAACAGATCAATTTGAGACTGAACCAAAACGTGCGATTGTCACCGCAACTTGCCTAATTTTTGCTTTGGCATATTGAATTCTAATTATAATATTTATAGGCCTTATCAATACCTTCGCCAAAAATATGATTGGCAAAAAGACTTTTGCCGTCAACGTTTCCAGCCAAACAAAATATTGAATCTGTCTACTATACGTTGACCCCAGAGTCCTTATACACCAAGGCTTTAAATCTAAAAACCCGGTGTGGAATAACGAGACGGAGTTTTTTACTAGTCTGGGAATTATAGCGCTCCTGCACTCTTATACGAAAAAGCCTTAATTCTAGAAGCGTTGATGCTACGTTATGACTCCGAAATAGCCGCGAAGGTATTGCTACAAGTTAGATGCTATTGAAGAAACCAACTCTGGTAGTGGGACAAACTGGCGCCATTGGGAATTAGCACAAGGCAAGAGCAATTTTTAATTAAAAAAAGGGTCTGTTTATATCCGAACAGACCCAACGCAGCATTATAAATAACTTTGAGTATTCTACCCTTGAAGTAAATTCGCGTATACGCAGGTGCCAGAAAAAACCCTCAACGTTAGTATCCTACTTACCATCAAGCTTTACATCAAATTTGAAGTAGCTGATAGGTAGTTTTTGAGATGCAACTTTTACTTTGAGGGTTGTTGTTCCCCCTTTTTGCTGGAAACATTCAGCTTCAAACGAGGCGCCGCTGTTACCCGTCATCTTACCTTGTTGGCTACCTGCTAAAGCAGTATTTTGAAACAAAAATGTAATTATTCCTAAGCTTAAAAATATTTTTTTTAACATGAGTGTAATTTGATAATCATTTACACTCATTCATTGCGTCAGCACAAGTAACTACGGTTGTTTTTAATCCATACGCTTTAAATCAACCAATCGGCACCAGCATCTATTAAATTTTTGGAAATCAACATAACATAATCTTTTGTCGCTGGGGTGGATTTTGATAATTCGTCCTTCATGGTTGTAATTACTGCGCTTTGAATTATTACCTTTTACCCAATCATTGACATCTAGTCGTAGCGGATTTATTACATCATTAATCGCCTTTTCTGCTTCAGTTTCTGGGAATAATGTTAGTTGTAACCCACCCTTAATAAGATTGTTTTCGACTTTATCTATATTTGTATTATTTACAACGCTTGGCACACAAGTATTTTGTGGTATATTTGTGTTTGGTTTCGGTGCTGTTTCGTTTCCATAAGCGGAATGTTCTGGTGTAGGTGCCGGCATCGGTTTTGGTGCTGGCTTCAATTCAGCTTTTAATACAGGTGGCACCACGGTTGGTTTAGTATCGACTGCTTTCACCGTGTGCTGTTTAGCTGGCGTTTCACCAAATCTTTCTTTCCAATTACGATAGGCGAACTTTTCCTCTTTAGTCAACTGACCCCATACTCGCTCTCGTGCAGATTGCGTTAAATTCAATATATATTGTGATACAAATTTAAACGCACTGTTTTGTATATTATTTTTAATATTGTGTACGTGTTTATCGATTGTTTCGGAGTCTATGGTGTGGTATTCGATACCTTCTGTAACAGCCACATCAAATAATTCAGCATAAGCTGTAATGGTGTCTGTATCGGGCGCATAACGTAATTGACAAATACCTTTGATTCGTGTGTACGCAATTTGAATAGAATCAGCGTCGATTGGTTTTGAGTGTCCAAGGATTACCCACCAAGGTTGATAGCTGATTATATTTTTGATTTTCTTATTTTTTTCTTCCTCAAATACGACATCTAAATTAGTAAGTTTAGATTGAATACCTGATTTAAATTCTCGCTCGATACATTTTTCGATTGTTGCGCGCGTCTTGATTGAGTTGGGGTCTTGGTTCACTTGTAATAGGTAACGCCAATAGTGTTGTAGGGCAGCAGTCCAAGTTTTATCATTCGCGTTAAATATTAGTTCTTCGTACCATTCTTCGGGCATTAGATAATCAAATTTATTGTAAAATTCTTTTTCAATATTGATTGGCTTGCGGTCATTGTAGGCATTAATAGCGCGCGCTTTGATAAACTTTACTTGTCTTTGTTGTTCAGGAGATAATATTTCTTCAAATTTACGTTTAACTGATGCATCTGCGGCTTTTTTCTCAAGTGAATCAAACATATAACCGCAATGTGGGCAATATCTTTCATAGAAAGCTATGGTGCTATCACATTCAGGACATTTTTTGGTAGCATTTCCTTTAAAAGGTTTAGGATTGGGGCATAATGATAATTTGTGAGCTTCGGTTGGTAGCTTAAGTCGGTTGATATTTCCACAGAAATCAAAAAACCAACAATCATCTTTATTTTCGTGTATTCTCAACCCGCGACCAGTTATTTGTACCCATAAAGCAAGCGACTTTATTGGACGACAAACAAGTACAGCAGTTACTGTCGGCTCATCAAAACCTTCCGTTAAAACATTACAAGATGATATTAGTTTTATTTCACCAT
The DNA here is from genome assembly GCF_001904745.1 of Calothrix sp. HK-06. Taxonomy (GTDB): domain Bacteria; phylum Cyanobacteriota; class Cyanobacteriia; order Cyanobacteriales; family Nostocaceae; genus Dulcicalothrix. The sequence goes on along the minus strand of NZ_MRCD01000045.1, from coordinate 35,394 downwards.
TACTAAACTGACTAAATACTTCTTCTCGCTCGTTTTCTGATGTTTCTCCAACAACGCATTTAGCTTCAACACCAACCAAATTGAATTGATACGCTAGGTCTTCAGCTTGTTTTACTGTTGCACAAAACGCAATTAGTTTACGCTTTATATTCGGGTCTTTTTCTAAATATAATTTAATAATTTCTGTATTTAAGGCGGGTGTACAGACATCAGCCATTGATTTTTCTGTATACTCACCATCAACTACTTTGAGTTTTGATTCGTCGATAAGGTCGGTATATGTAAATTGACGTGCGCGACATAAATCGCCTTTAGAGATTAATTCGTTAGGGTAAGGCGCCTTTACAATGGTTTGAAAATATTGGCAATAGCCTTGGTCGCTTTTTGCTCGCCAAGGTGAAGCGGACAAACCAAGAAATTTTGTTTTACTCAATACCCAAATGCCACCTGAATACTTGTCCATGATTTGGCGCCAGATTTTAAAGTAGGCGCCTGTGTGTGCTTCATCAAGAATAACCAAATCAATATTTGGTGGGAGTTCTCTGTTACGGATTGTTTGTAGCATCGCGATTTGTACAGGTTTACTATAATCAGGAGTATAATAATCACCCCAAATTACCCCTGCATCAATACCAAAGAACTTGCTAAGTTTATCAAGTGTTTGACGCACTAATTTTCCACGATGCACCAAAAACATTACACGCTTACCCGCTCGAACGTAATCAGCAATTATTTTGGATGCGATAATCGTTTTCCCGGCGCCTGTTGGTGCATACAATAGCACTGAACATAAGCCACAATCAAAACTTTGATAGGTTTGGTTTACTACTAATTCTTGATAATCACGGAGTTTAAGAGTATTGGTAGTCATCCTCAAATGTGTGTATCGTGTTTATTCATTTTTAGCAAAACTCTACTGAAAATGCTACTAATATGTGTGATAATTTGAAAAAAAATTATTTTAATTTCTTTGTTGACAAGCTACTTAGGATGCGATTGGATTATAGTATAGTTATTTTTTAGACAGATGAATAACGTTTTAGTAGTTGTATTAATAATTTGCCTATTATTCCTTATTCTAATACTACTAACACCTCCTAATAAAAGGAAAAAGGCAAGACGGGTAAAGCGCGCGCAACTGAGTAAACAAGTCAGCAAACAAATTAATATTCAATACTCTGAGAAGGTGCTTCATGCAGTATTGAAGATTATTAGAAGTAATCCGAATAGTTTACCTGCTGTTATTAAATATCTTCGCTCTATTAAACCGTTTGTATTTGAAGAATTTTTGCTAACTTGTTTTCAACGGCAAGGGTACAAGATAATTCGAGGTGCGCGGTACACAGGCGACGGCGGTATTGATGGTAAGGTTTATATTGATGGGCGCCTTTATCTAATACAGGCTAAACGGTATAGTGGGAATATAAAGCTAGTTCATTTGCAAGAGTTTGCTGCTGTTATTAAGGAAAATAAATGTGCTGGAGGTTATTTTATTCATACGGGTAAGACTAGCACTGCTTGTCATGAATATCTTAAACTTAACCCTCATGTGTTTTTGATTAGTGGACTGTATTTAATTGAATTTATTAAATTAAGCGCGCGCAAAATCAGTATATTTTAAAATTGTTTTTGTTAATGTTGAAAACTTTATTTTGAATGGCGCCTACTTTAAGTTAAGAGTGGCACCTTAATAATTTAATATTCAGCTATTGTAGTACTCGTAGTCTTCTCGAAACCCTTCTATTACTGACCAGCAGTATGCAGCATCTAGTTTTTGATGTTCTTTGATATCGTGACCAAAAGCCTCAATAACAAACATAATGTGCCAGCTATAATCATAAGGTTCAGACCAATAAGAAGTTCCAGACATAAATAGATTTACTGAAATTATACAATTATTTTAACTTACTTTTTGAGGAAAAGTAAAAGCACCAAAGTTTAGTACTTTTACAGATGTTCGCTACTAGGGCATGTTTTCAGTATGGTCGTGACCTTTACTGTCTGGCCATTGCCTTCCTACTCTGTAGTAGGATATTCCATCAATTGTCCTGGTTTCAGACGCGGAATTTCGTAGCACTTGCTCATTGAGCACTTGATTAAGCTTATAAAATTATTTAATTAAAAAAATATTGATTGGTGGCGCCGAACAAAGATAATGCCAGTTTTAACTTAGATAAGCGTTATACCTTATAATGCTTTTATCGAAAATATGCACAGCAATAACAGCTTTGTATGAATACCTTAAAACATGACTTAACTAAAACCGAAGACAAGCGCTACCATTGTACTGTTTGCGGCGCCACTTGGAAAAGTAAATCATCCACCAATTGTCCTGGTGTTCACCGTTATGAATATGGCGAAGTTCCTAAAGATTTATTACTAGAATGGGATTTAGCACCCTTAAATTTAAAGCTGAAAGAAGGCGCCATACGGGCAGCAGTGTTAAGTGTAAGTTATTACAGCTTGTATAGACGTGAAGATACTGAATTTATTGATTCAAGTTTACCGGAAGCTATTACGTGGAATGAACGCAGTCGCCGTAACCTGAAAACAATTGGCGAACTTAAAAAGCTAAATAAAAGACCCAAAGAGGGAGTCAAGCCAACTGCGGTTGCTAGAATTCATGATGATTTTAAAGATAAATACATCTGGATAGATTTATACAAAGATGAAGATACTGAAGACGGCGTTATCGAGAATAAATTTATAACTAAGTCTTCTTTAAAGCAAAACTATTTACTAAGTGAAGGTTGGATTAAACGTATCGGTGAGCCTGATAGGCTAGTTCCAAACCCACACTTAAGAAATGCGGCGCCAATGCAATGGTTTTCGAGTAGTCGCGTTGAAACCTTTTTAGTTGAGAATGCTGAAGAATACGCACGTTGGCTAATTACTCGTAAGCGTAAAGTGGAGATTTACGAAGAGAACCGGGAGGCTATTCAAGCAGGCGCCGAAGAGTGGCGAGTAAGAGAAAATGCTCGCAGACACAATCGTTCACAAGAACCGAATTTACTCGCTTTCCTCCGCGACCACTCAGAGCAAGACAAAAATATCATCGAAAAGCAGGTTTATTCTTGCTTATCTTGTGCTAGTGGCTGTGCTTTCAATGCTGGGTTCCTTTGTGCGATTTATCCTTCGGGACCATCAAACATTCCCTGCCCTGATTACTGTCGGCGCCGTTAATCCATTTACTTGGCTTTTAACTGTTTCAGCCGTAGGAGCAATACTCGTTGCCCATTCCTTTTCGTCAGTATCCATATTTTTTGTTGTAGTGTTTGCTTCCTATATTATAAAAAAATATAAGCTAGGTTAGTACTTGAATACTGTTCTATTGGTGTGTCTCTTGAGAGCCGAACCGATTTATATGTGAGTAGAGTACATGTATTAATAATTAGTGAGATAAAAATGTGTTTATAATGTTTTTACGGTTGATGTAGAGTTGCTATGTATTGTGTTGATATTCAACTTTTAAATTTAAATCCGGATTCTGAATTAGGGATTATTACGATAGCTGAAGAGTATTGTTTAAGCCGTTGGCTTGCTAACTATGAAAATGGTTATAGGATTCTCTCGTTTGCATTTCAAGCATCTGAGGATTTTTTTCTGTTTTTGCGACATGTAAGTTTAGATTGCGACGAAAATATTAAAGCTAAGGTGACTAAGGTGTATTTTGATACTGATGAATAAGTTTAAAATATTGTGGGGTGTTGAGTTTCCCCCACAAATTTAGCTGCTTGATATTAAAAAGAGAGTGCTTCTACAAGGAATATGAAAGCGTGGTCGTCGCAGTTGTCACGTGCGTCAGGTTTGGCTTGATAAAATTCGCCTTCGTACCAGTTGGAGTTGGATTCAAGGCACAGTTTTTCTTGACTGGCGCCATCGAAGTAGAGCCAACGAGCGTTATCATTAATGCTTGCTCTAGTATTTTGGCGCCCGAATCTGTTTTCGGTTTGAGTGAACACTAGCCAATTGTCTAATGTGTTTTCAAATATGATTTCCTCTTCTCCTTTAATATATTGAACATAATCCACACCTTTTTTGGTTTTAATGCTTACAGTATCGTACTTCACAACAGATTCGATTATTCGTGATAGCAGAACAAACCAGTTGGCTTGCAGTTCTGTGTCACCTGTTGCGGGTAGGATTCTCCATTCAAAAGTAGGGAGTGGTTTTTCTTTTAGTAGTGGAGCTGGGGAGCAAGCCAAGCAACGAGGGTTGCGTACAATATTGGCTGCGAGGCTTGCAAATTCTTCACGAGAATTAGCTGTTACGGCGTATTCATTTATCTTTTTATAGTTGAATTCGTGCTGAATGGGCGCGCAACCGTAAATTAATCCAATTGCAAATTCATATGCTAGCGCTTCCTTGTCACTGAGTAGTTCTTCGTCTTCATTAATACCACGGACGAGTTGATTAATTTTTCGCTGCACATAGCCAAGTTGAGTCAAGTCAGCTTTGTTTTTGCGTCTTAACAGATGTTCGTCAACGTGTGTCCCTATTGGCATACAAAAATTATTGTTGCGTCGGTGGGGTGGAATTATTGACATTACTGCATGAGATGCAGCTGCAACTGCTGCTGAAACATTTGCTAAGTAGTGCAGGTATTCAGGCGCCTGCATTTCTGGTTGTTCTATGCTTACATGCAGATGAACCCCGGCGCTCGATGGGAAATGTACTCCTAATTTCTTTAATGCATTTACTACTACATTATATAGATTAGCCATTTCAATAGCTGAATTGCATACTGGAAAGCCGATTTCCATGCCAGAATAGGATTTAAATTCAAAGCGACGGTCGCACAAATTTTCGTCTTTCTCATAGTATTTCTGAATATAACTTGCATTATTTGCAGCATTAGTGCCATGTACTGAATTGTCAAAACCTATGTTAAGGCAATTTTCACCTGCTTCTTGAATATAATTAGTCTCCAAATGGGTGAATAGTTTTAATACAGTTTGTTCTATATTGCCTTTTTCTATACTACTGAATTCCTCTTCATTGTTAATGTCGGATTCAGGAGCATCATATTTCTGAGCAGTTTTCAATAATCTTTCTTTAATCTTTAGTGTATCTGTTGGATTAAGTTTGCACTTATAGTTTAAGTCAAATTTTTCCAATTCCTCATTAAGGGCACCACAGATATAAAGCATGTTTATTAACTGTGTGAATTTTGGCTGGCGCCCTAAAGGTTTACTGCGTTTTATGGAAGCAAGCTGGGTTATTGGTTTCAATGCGTCTTTAATTGTTTGAGGAAGCCTGTACATAGGAACTTCAGCCAACGGAAGGAATTCTAACTCGGCGCCTACTTGTGAGTAATTCATGATATTTACAAATAGTAAAATTGGCGATTTTAGTTTGGCTTTTTATTTAAGCCCCATTATTTTACGCGGTGCGTCTAGACTTTATATTGATTATTTGCTTGGCTTGGCTTTATTCTTACAAAAAATTACAGTACATATGAGCTTAATTATCTAATAATATGTACCGTGATTTATTAATTTTATTCAATTCTAAGTAGTGTGGTTATGCTATGGTTTTTGACTTACTAACTAGGTGGTTGAGAACTTTGTGCGTGAGTTTAATTAATTTTGGGTCTTGAAGATTCATGTTTTTTCCGACCGCTTCGTAATAACCTAATTCGTGCTGAGTTATTTTAATGCCTATTTCATTGAATATTTCGTTGGCAGATGCAAGTGTTACTTTTGGATAACCCATAATCTTTAATGTGTGTGATTTTTCGTTCAATTAAGATGGCGCCCTGATTATATTTAATTACTCTGGAATTATGCGGCTTCTTCTTGAGGTTCGGACACTGATGATGATAATTCAGCCAAGAATAACGTGAACTCTAGTAACTGCTCAATTGTTAGCTGGCGCCGACTTGTGACACCATATTTATTTTCGAGATACTTCCTGCCTTGTATTGGTTGCCACTGTAATGTATCAATGTACTTCGAGCTATAGTCCATCAACTCTCTGAATAATTCATTATCTTGGTTGGATTTAGTTGGAGACAACCCAGTACTGCCATTGAGATTATTTATTTTGTTAGATACTGCGCGCTCAATATCATCTAACTTAATATTATGATGATTTTCCCAACTAAAGTTGACACTTTGATATGTTTCTGGATTATATATGTTGCAGAAAACCACTGTTTTATCACCGGGTTCAACGGCGATAGTTAAAGGCTTTTTTAATTCCTCTTCTGATAATGTATTTAGTCCGTATAATAGACTTTTAGAGAAATAAGATTCTCTCCCAGAGCGGATTACATGAGGAATAGGCGCCATTATGGTGAGGTCTGTTTTGTATGTTAGTCCATACTGGGTTGAAACCTCCTTATTGCATTCAATACCTGTAATTATTCCCGTGAGTGCTTTTTCTTCAATAGGAACTTGTTTATCTTCCTCAAGTCTGTACCAACAATGATTTCCTTCTTTGTTTACAAATATGTACTGTGGTTTGGGCACAGCACCAAAGCCTAACTTTATTTCCATATACTATTCAATAAACTCTACTATCAATTATGGTAGCTTCAAATTTTAAAAACTTTCATTATTTTTGAATATATTTAAAATAAAAATTTTGCGGTGAGTTATTGAATATTATAATGTCTTGTGATAATAAAGTTATAAACGTATCAAGCATGTCAGAGTCTTATAAATGAACGCAAATTCACACCCATTTATGTATTTATAATATAAATATGTGAGTCATCTGCATTTAATATCCAGAAGTTTTGAGACTCTAAGTAGATAGGCACACGGCGCCTCCCAATGCCAATAATTCGTTAATGTACAAAATTATTATATTATATTAAATTATGAATTTGTATAGATAATGCCAGTTGTTTGGAAGGCACTTCCACCCGTTTTATGACAATCGGGTACAAGCACCTTTATCTGTTATTTGATAGTAATCTTGGTTGTTGAAATTACTTCAAACTCTACCCCATCTCCCGATACCTTCGTTACTTGACTTGTTTCTAGTGTGCAAGTGGCGCCTTTGGTGGGGTGCTGGTTGGTGTAGTAGTTTCTCCAAACACCTGGAGCATACTCATCTGAATCCCACTTAGACCAAGTACCGTCTGGTTTTCGCCAGAACAAGTTTTTACTTCCTTGTGCGCCTGGGCATATCACTGGGCATATCAATACAGATGATACGTCGCCAACTCGAAGGTTGGTTGGTGTAACCCACTCTCTTTGTTGTGGAGTTTGATGAGCTAGAGTGCTTATTGCAAGAGTAATGGTAAAAATTATAGCTAAAACGACTGACTTCATAGTTTGACCTTGCACTACTTTTCAACCCTGTGCGCGCGTCAGCGCATGTCAAAAAAGTTAGGTCGAACTATCACCAAGTGTAGAGAGACAAGTTAAGTGACCGTCTTTGATTTTAGAATTAAGATAAATGACCATTTTTTAAGTTAGCTAGAAGGCGCCGATGCTAATCGCTGCTTGAAAGATTTTCCGCTTTGCGGTAAAAACAAAGATTTCTTTAAACTATTACTGTATTTACAATCCTGATATCCAGTAGCAAATTTTACTTGTCAATTTGATAAAAATGGAAACTGATGATATTAAATGATGTTAAAAATATTGACATCATACACTAATTAGTAGTATTTTCGACTCAAGCCAAGAATAAAAGCGTCTACAACACCCTGATATCAGGAGTGATTTATATGGCATTAAAGAAACAAAAAGGTCACTTTCAAGTTAACGAGTCAATACTCGCTACTGCTGTTACTAAGAATCCAGAGTATGTCAAAAAAACTCAGGAACTTTTTAACTCTACTGTGATGTTTTATGTATCGAAAATGTCTGAAAATATGGCGCTGTTTCTAGCAACTAATTCTGACAGTATTTATGGTGTATATGAGAGAATAATTGATTCAAATCAAGAATTAAAATCGGCTCGTATTCCTCAAGACCTCAGACGTGCTGCAATTAAAAAAGCAGCAGGAGTCGTAAAGTCTTGGCACTCAAATTTTCAACGTTGGAAAAAACGTATTGAGAATTCACAACGTTGTAAGACTCTTAAAAAACGTACAAGATTGAAGAATAAAGCAGGCAAACCACCTATTTTACCTTCGACTACGAATTTTCAAATTCAAGTATATTCTAAGATGTTCAAGTGTGATACTGGTAGTAGTTTGGTTGTAAAGCTATGGACAAGAAAGACTTGGATATTTGAGAAAATTGAATATACTTGTAGAGAATTACCAGACCAGTATGTCAAGGGAACATTTTCTTTAATTTACTCTGACTACTCGCTCAAACTTGTAAACTAGCAATTAAATTTACGAAACTTTTTTGTTTTGCCGTTATCTCGGCAGCCACCCAGTATGCAGCAAGAAACCCTAGAAAGATTCAAAAGTAGGATAATTTTTATTGTCGAACGTTTTTTAGTAAATAAAACGCGAACGGAAGACGATAAACATGAATTGAAACAACATATGAAGACTTTGCTTACTAGCATTTTTTTTCAATGTTTGACAGAAGAATCAAATATAATCAATTTAATTAATACAGAATACTCACAATTTACTGATGAGTTCTTTGAGCAAAAGTTTACTTGGTTAAATTATATTATTTCTTTGCCAAAAGAATCTGTTTACTTCCAAACTTTTTTAGATGAGACTAAAGATTACATTAGGTTTATTAGCGAGAATTATTATCCAACAGAAGCACCTAGAGATGAAGAAGAAATTAAACAAGTAATCGAAAGCGTAAACATTAATGATAACGCTTTAAGTGATATATGTCTGGTTCGGATTGCTGCCGAATTGTTACAAAAAATAGAAGCAAAATATGAGCAAAAAACCCAGACAAATAAATATAAACCCTTAACGGAGGATAAACTTGATGATGTATCCCCTATACCAACAGCAGCTACAATTAATGCTAGTATAGAGGCCAATTATCGTATTGATAAATGGGAACAAACACCGAATAATTATGGAGCTTATAAATATATCTGTAAATCTAATCCCCTAAACTGTATTGAGGTGATGATTGCAGGAAATAAAGATAGTGAATTACTAGCATTAGAAGCTGCTAGTCAAGTTATTGACAAAGCAGGACTAGATGCGGCAAAAATGCAATTAATTTTTGCATCTAATTTGTTAATAAAAACTAATAAAACTAACTCGATTGATTCAAAATTTACTTTAGATGGAAAAAAAATTATTGAACAAATCGGTTGGAAAAATAGAAAGTCTGTAACAGTTTCTCAAAAATTAGCTGAAATTGCTAGTATCGCCTATATCTTAGGGCGCATGATGATACGGTGTACCTGGATTGAAGGTAAGCCGAAGGGAAATAAAGTAGATGCCAATGTAAGTATTTCTCCGCTTTGGGTGGTTGATGTTGATGTAAAGGGACAGATGGATGTATCTACAGGTAAAGTGGAGAATCCTGATGAACTATATATCACTGTAAATGCCGGACCTTGGGCGGAAAAATGGCTAAATAAGGTAGGAAGTAAAGCGGGTGATGCACTTTACCAATTTGGCTGGTTAGCCACAGAAATTTTAAAAATCAATTCAAATCATGATGAGCTTGCATTAAAGTTAGCCATTCACTTAACAATGATGAGCCGTATCAAGTTATGGGATAAAAACCAGTACAAACACATTGTTGGCAGTCTTTTACAAGCGGTTGAACTTGAAGCACGAATTAACTCGGCCCGTCAAAATCGTCACTGTGCTTACGAATTAAAAAAAAGGTGGGATAAAGCTTTGACTTTGTTAATGGACATGTGCTGGCAAGTCAACTTTGATAACAATACTTATCCAGAGTGGTTAAGACCTAACAGTAAAGTACAAAAGCCATCCGACGACAGGCGAAAAGAGAAAATTATTGACCAGTTACTCAAAGCTAAGTTAATTATCAAGCCACCAGAGCCTATTCCGTCTTTCCTAGAATCGAAAAAGCAACCAAGGCAACTGAAGCCAACTACAAAAGGGTTAACTAAGTTGACTCCAGAACTTGTTCGTACCGCACGGGAAAACAAGGGATGGAGTCAACGTAAATTAGCTGGAATGCTCGATATTTCGCAGTCTATGCTCGCTTATATAGAAAACGGGAAGCGTCCTATCAACCCAAAAACCGAAGCTCTAATAAGAAATAGTCTAGAAATCTACGATTAGATACGGGAGATTAGTGATACCCAGACGTTTATCGGCACCTACTAAAAAACCTGATAGAAACTGGTAATAACTTATAAAATCATTACCTTCAATATATATTTATTTTTAAAAATAAAATAAATGTAAAAATTACAATTTCCTGACATGAACGGGTTTAATTGTTATATTTATTACACGCAATTATCAAAACACAGATTTGAAAGCGCGAGTGGACGAGAGTTGATAATAACCGTGAGCCAAGCCCATAGTCACGCCATAATAGATAGCCTGCATTGTTAAAAGTGCAGCGATGGTAAGTCAAGAAGTTGGGTATGATGCGGGTAAAAACGTTAAGGGGCGCAAACGGTTTTTAACAGTAGATACTTTGGGCTTAGTGCTACGGGTATTAATTACAGCAGCCAGCATGGGTGAGCGCGAAGGCGGTAAAAGAGTGTTGAAAAGCAATTTTCTGTCATCACTTTCACAAAAACTTGTCATCAAAAAAAAAGTTGTAAAAATAGGACTGAAAGCATTGCTGCATAGGCTTTACCAATGATGACAACTCATGCCCAAACACCTGACAATATTGCCCAAACGCCTGACATAGTTTTTTTGAAACCTAGATATAGAAAGGCTTTTAGCGATTGATGACTTGCTGATCAATCTTGATGGGCTTGCTTTTCAGTGCCCAAAAGTATGCTTTATTCATTAGTTAAGTCGTTTATGTTGGTTAAATCACAAAAAATGCGTCAAGATGTCGTGTTCCTACCCGACTTTCCCAAGGGCGGAACGTTATTGTACCTGTTATCTACATTTCCTACTGGTTCGCAGACTAAATTTCTACTGCAATTGCCAAAAAAAAGCTGGGTAGCCCGCCAAAGTGCTTGGTCTTAACAAATACTGTAGGTAAAAGCTCAGAATAAAGACCGTGAGACGACTGACAGTCGCCTCAGCACGCTGGGAAACAACCCAAGCGACCATATATAAATTTGTCTACATTCTATGCTAATTACCTACTCGTTGACCAAGAAGTATATGTAAACCTCTGAACGTGTAAAAGATGCAACACAAGCTTGGAAAATCAAACTTGTCCAAGTAATGGCTTTTTCCACAAATAGTTGGTTTCGATACCTTTGTGCAGGCTACCCCGATATCTTCATCGATAATTGGGGGAATCTATGAAAAATTACACCGAAGTAAAGTACTTTAATCCAAACAATTTATTTTTACATACTGGATTACTACGTATATACGGAGATTCAGAAATCACACATGATATGCACCTAGATATTGAGAAAAACGGCATTATGGTGCCAATAGTCGTGTCAACACGTACACCAATATTTACTATCGTTTCCGGTGGGCGCCGTCGCCAAATAGCAATTGCACTCGGTATCGAATTAGTACCAGTAATTTGTTACTCATTCCCAACTGAAGAAGCAGAAAAACATTTCATACTTTCTGCCAACCGTGACCGACCCAAGACGAAGTATCAAAAATTACTCGAAGGTAGGGCATGGGAATTACTTGAAAAACAAGCAGCAGCAGCAAGGCGCCAATCTGGTCTAAAAGAACGTTGGAAGAACAAGGACGCAGAAAAATCCAATATTGATGATGATGAACATGATTACTATCCAGTAGTACTATTGGACGACTATCGGTTAGGGACACGTGTCCCTAACCAATCGAAAAGTGGTTCAAAAACAGTGGATAAAGTTGGTGAGCGCATCGGAATTTCTGGTAAATCATACCAACGTGCCAAACCTATCATTGAAAAATGTGAAAAATTGCGCTCCGAGGGTAGAAACATTGAAGCATTATCACTCGAAGTGTATTTGGAATCGGTAGGAATCAACCCGGTCGCCAAATTATTGAAGGCGCCTAATTGTGATGACGTGTTGGATAAAGTTGGCAATGGCACTGCCAAAACCATCAAAGAGGCAATATTGATGGCAAACTGTGTCCAACGAGTGAGTGCAGTAGTCGAAGGTGCCATATTCTTTTTCCCTGACCACATGCTTCGTAAATCGACCTACGTTCACTTAGGTCGTGTGGTCAAGATTGCCAACACTATTGCGACTGTGGTTTTTCGGGATAAACGTGATGGTTACTTATACGAGCAGCAATACAAGTGTGACGAGTTGCTCACTTTAGAAAAGGAGGGTGAGACGCATAGTCAAATTCGTCTTCGCGACCGAATGAATAAATTGTTCGCGCATGAAAAAGTCACACAAGTTGAACAAACTGTGTTGAATTTATTACTCGGTGCTGTAGTTTCTACACCCAATGAAATTGATTGGCTACAGCTTATTGAATGGCGAGTCGCAGGTGAAATTAAACAGGGTTAGACTGTCCAATTGTCTATCTTCAGCTAAAGTTTTTATTTATATCAGTCATTTTTTTAAATAATAATTTTATTCATAAAATTCTTTAAAGACTGACTAAAATTTATATTAACATTATAACAAAAATGCTATTATATAATTAATAAAAATATTCTTGTACTATATGATTAACTATTATGCCATCTCAAAATACCTTAGATAGTTTTAAAATTACAACAATACGTTTAATAGAAGAATTTATTTTAGAGCGAATTACACAGCTTGACCCAGATGCAAGAGAAGAGGAAGGACACATTTACTCACCGAGAAAATGGCAAATTATTTTAAATCACTCACAACTTGGTGTCGGGTTAACATTTTTAGAAAAATATTTTACAATTCCCGATAATTTTTGGGATGCTAAGTATAAATGGTTGCAGAAAGCTCAGAAGTTATCTAATGATTCCAATAAATTATTAAACTTTTTGCAATCGGAACACGAAGCGTTTATAAACTTTTATAAAGACGCGCAAGGTAATAATAAAGATTTTTTATCTAATCTAGTTACATTAGGTAATGAAGCGCAAACGAATCAAATAAAAATTAATATTAATAATCCAAGTAATACACAGGTATTTTTTACAGAAGATAAAATTATTCAGTTATGCGCGCTCATGGCTGCAACTGAGTTAATGAAAAGAGCAGATTTACATAATTTAACTTTATCAACATTAGAAAATATATTTGAAATATCATCGAATAAGATATCGCTACCCGAATTCAAATTAGCAAAATTTACAGGTGTAGCTACTCCACCACCATTACGGGCGGGAGTTGAATCCCAGTATCGTCAAGATAAATGGAAAAGTAATGCTAACCAACATGGTGTTTTTGAAGTTACTTCTAAAACTAATCCTAATAACCATGTAGAGGTATTTATTGCTGGAGATAATGATGGTGAAATATTGGCTTTGGAAGCAGCAATGCAAGTTATTGATTTAATAGGTATTGAGGCTGCCAAGCTGCAACTTGTTTTGGCATCGTATGCTTTTAAATATCACAATACTTTTCCCTCTAAATTTATATTACAAGGTTCCGACATAATCAAAATGATTGGCTGGAATAAGAAGCATCGCGCAAAGAAATCAGAGAAACTTGCAGAACTTGCAAGCATTGCATTTCATTTAGGAAGAATTTGGATTCAGTGTACTTGGGTTGAAGGTAAATCAAAAGGTAAAGCAGTTGATGCAAGTGTAAGCGTTTCCCCATTATGGGTAATCGAAGTTGATGCTAGGGGTCAAATGAATCTGTTTACAGGTAAAGTTGAAACTCCCAAAGAAGTTTATCTTAATGTTAGTCCCGGTCCTTGGGCAGAAAAATGGCTTAATCGCATGGGTAATAAGGCTGGAGAAGCTTTGCTTCAGTTTGGTTGGCTGGCCACTGAAATTTTAAAAATTGACCCGTATCATGATGAAATGGCGCTAAAACTAGCAATTCACCTGACAATGACAAGTCGGATTAAGATGCGTAATAAAAATCAGTATGAATACAAGGTTGGAACTTTGTTGGAAGCCATAGAGTTGGAAGCACGAATCAGGATAGCACGTCAAAAAAAACAGGAGGCTTACAATCTAAAACAACGGTGGGACAGCGCTTTAGCGTTGTTAATGAGTATGGGGTGGTGTGTCACATTTGACACGGAAACATACCCAGAATGGTTAATGCCTGATCGTCAAGCTGAAAAACCATCCAACTGGCGCAAGGAAAAAATCCTTGACCAATTATGGGGAGCGAAGTTAAGCATTAAACCTCCGCAACCCATTCCGCAATTGCTCGAAGAAAAGTCTAAACAATCAAAACCAAAATCTACTAACACTAACACTAAGCAGTCTCAACTTATCTTGACTGGAATAGATATCCGCTCAAAAAGAGAAAGCCTTGATGTAAGTCAAAAGGCTTTGGCAGATTGGGCGGGTAAAACCAAAGCTTGGCTGTGTATGGTTGAGAAGGGCAAGAGGAAAATTGACACAAAGCTTGCACAAGAGCTTTTGACAGGTATTGATTTTTTAGCTAACCAATCTACTTAGTTGTTAATTTACATTTGTTAACACTAGTTCTGCAAGGTATTGGGATTGTATAACCGAAGCTCCACAAGCATTTCAGATTTTTATGTAGCCAAATAGCATATATAAACTAGTTAACAACATAGCCATCACCACAGTTAACAGCGAAGTTAACCAAAAATAGTTGCAAAAAATGGCATCAAACGTTTGCTCTGTAAGCATTGTAGCGGTTAACAAAAAATGCCCCATCGTGTGACCAGAATGCCCCATCGTGTGACCAGAATGCCCCATCGTGTGACCTCACTTTTTTGAAAGTCTTGCTACGTAAGCTTTACAAGCATAGTTAACAACTAGATAAATATTGATAAATATTGATGGGCGCAAAAAGGGGGGTATCAATAGAGCTGGATTATAGGTGTTATCGTTTTTTACGGGATAATACCGTGCAAAGTTATATAAACAGCGGCAGTGCATTCGTTGCTTGCAGGTCGCCTCTTTCTCGTTTAATTCTTCTTTCTCTGCTTTCCCTATCCGGACTAAGAGAGTATGCTTTTCTAGGGGGTAGAAGTTAATGAGTAACAATAACTCTCCTCAATACCCCAACAATCTCACAGGCGCCGAGTACCATGAACTAGCGGTGCAAAGTGCCATACACCCTGCATTGATTGTCTTAAATTTCCTTCACCTAACAGGGGAAGCAGGTTACGACTATTTATTTACGATTAACGTCCCACGTAAAAATGCAGGTCGAGTGACAGATGGTTTTCTCAAACGCTACAAACATGTCGAATTAGGTGGTTTGTGGATTAGCGGATTAGACCCTATTGATAATTGGGCGCCAAGCGATTGGGGACGGTTCAAACCGACTTATCCCCGCATCAACTCCAAGGATAAACTTATTAAGTATGAATCACAGCCTGGGGTATCGAACCGCGTCACCTACTTTAATGTCCCATACTGCATTTGGGATTTGATAGCACAACGTTACGGCATTAAACGTTATCATTCTTTATTGGCACGGCGCCTCTCTGATAAATTCGATGCTCTTGTATTTTGGGAGTGGGTAAAGAAACATCCAGAAATCCCGATAATCCTGTGCGAAGGAGAGAAGAAGGCAGCGTGTTTGCTGTCAATGGGGTTTGTAGCAATTGCACTGCCCGGTATTTGGAACGGACGGGTTGGTAAGAAGGACTTTGACGAACGACTACACCCTGACTTAATACCCATGTGTCAACTCGGACGGAAATTTATCATACTTTTCGACTACGAAAGTAAACAGAATACCCGGTGGTCGGTATACCAAGCGACCCTACGCACTGGCGAAGCGATTGAAGCAACAGGCTGTACTTGTGAGGTAGCTTTGCTACCAGGGCCAGAGAAAGGAGTTGATGATTTTGTCGTCGCGCGTGCTGTAGACGAAGATGCTAAGAAATTATTAACTGATATTATCGATGACGCGAAAAGTCTCAAAGATTACCGCTACTGGTTCTTCCGCAAAAAGCGAGGATTATCACAGTTATACCCCGCAGACGTTACAGTTAATGTCAAGTTCTTAACCGAAGCTCTTAGCTTTGAAGCAGAGACTGAGTGGGAGACACAGGGTAGCTCAGACACAGAAACGTGCTTTTATAGTGAGGACGATGAAATGTACTCAGATACTCAGACACTCCCCCACTCTAGAAGCAAACCCAAATTTCTACTACCAACCAAAGGGCTAGTAGCGTTGTGGAGCGATATGGGCACTGCTAAAACTGAGCTAATGCACGTTTTCCGCCAACAAAATCCTTCGGTTAGATTTCTTAACAATGGACATCGCGTTAACTTGCTGAAAAATTTAGCTCGGCGCCTGAATACAGAAATATACTCAGCACTCAAATATGGCGATTTAGCGAAAGTTACAGCTCTCAGTATTACAATTGATAGCTTGCACAAACTCAATACCCAGTCCCTAAAATATGGGTGTGTATTTATAGACGAAGCCTGCCAGTACTTAAATCACCTGCTGCATAGTAAAACCTGTAGAGAATACCGCGCGCAAATTTTAGAAGTACTGCACTATATCGTGTATAACGCAAGACTGGTGGTGATTGCAGACGCGCACATGGACGACGTGACGATGAATTTCTTCGCGGCAATGCGTCCCGAAGGAGAAAAGCCGTGCATTGTGAAAAATGAATATAAGAACGGTGGGCGCTCAATTTATTGGTACGAGGGTAAAAATCCTTCTGCATTAGTCGCGCGCATCGCAGCTTCGATAATGTTAGGTAAGAAGGTGATGGTGGTTTCTGACTCGAAGCGATTTATTAAGAAGTTGGAAATTTTACTAACAAACCAGAAAATTAAGTGCAAAGTATCTGATGTTACATCAGATATGGACACATCGGATAACGGCGCCAACACAGAAGACACAAATGGTATAAAAATATGGAGTATCCACTCAGATAATTCTGGTAGCGAAGAGAACGTTGCTTTTATTGAAGATATCAGTAACGCTGTAAAAAATGTTGAAGTGTTGCTTACTTCTCCAAGCTTGGGTACTGGCGTTGATATTTCAAAATATCACTTTGATGCGGTTTTTGGTGTATTTCATGCATCTTCTCAAACCGCTACTGAATGCGCGCAACAATTATATCGGTATCGCCCGATTGTCCCAATTTACGTATGGGTGGCGTCGTGTCCCTTATTCGGCTACAAAGAAACCAACGCAACAAAAATCCGAAAAAAATTACTTGAAACCAATGAAATCACAGCATTCCTAATTAAGATTGACCGAGAAACTGGTAAGCGGGGTGTTGAGAAAGATTACGCACTTCTTACACATTGTCAGTTACTCGCACAACGCAACGAATCTCTAAATAATTTAAGGGCTGATTTGCGTGATTTGCTCAAAGACATGGGTAACACAATTATCCCAGTGGGTGAACAAGAAGATATAGGCGCCCAAAACCACCTAAAAGCTGCTGGGGAAACATTAGACCAAGCCCATTATTTCGCTGTGTCTTCTTCAGAAAATATTTCCGCCACTGAGTATAAGTCACGGCAAAGTAAAGATTACTTATCGCCCGAAGAAAAGAATGAGTGCGAAAAATTCCGCATCGCTGACTCCTATGGAATGGAGGTAACACCCGAACTTGTAAAAGAGGACTCAGGCGGGAAGTTAATTAAAAGTATTATCGCACTCGAAGGTCTACTTACTAGATCTCCTGGGACAATTACTGAACCAAATACAGGCGCCGTATACCCATTGCCACCAGAAATTGTAGCCTCCAGGGATAGGCTTGAACGAATGCACTCACCTGTATGCTTCGATTGGAAAAACCACTCAGCTGATTGGTTGGCAATGCATCTTCTAGGGCTACCAAATATCGTTGAACGTTTGGTTGATGGGGCAGAAATAACTGCGGCTGACTTAGAATTAGCACGGATGGTACACGTTGCCAAAAAAAATGCAGCCTACATTAAATCAATCCTTGGGTTTACTATTCCACAAAAATTTCCACCAATATGGTTGTTAGGTACCCTACTCGACCAATTGGGATTAAAACTAGACAGCCATAAAGTTGGTCCCAAGGGTAAGCAGGTGAAATATTTCTTCCTCAATCAGGAGAAATTGGAATTTGCGCTCGAAGTTATTAAATACCGGGAACATAAGCGCGCTTTG
The DNA here is from genome assembly GCF_001904745.1 of Calothrix sp. HK-06. Lineage (GTDB taxonomy): Bacteria > Cyanobacteriota > Cyanobacteriia > Cyanobacteriales > Nostocaceae > Dulcicalothrix. The sequence goes on along the minus strand of NZ_MRCD01000045.1, from coordinate 17,214 downwards.
AAAGAAGAACACGCGCGACAAGCAGCCTCTGATCAAGCACGCTATGAAGCTGGAATTTTGAAGCAGTACGGGATTAAGTCACCATCTAAGTCAGTATTCACACCCCCCCTTAATTGTAAGGGGAAACCCCCAATGGTAGGGGAGAATACCAATGATGACCCCATAGAAGAAGTCGGGGAGGGTTGGGAACCCAACGATAGCGATAGTACACCAATCAAAACCAGTCTCAGAATGCTTTTGAGCGCTATTGCACGGGGGATTGAGGTTGTAAAAGCATTATTCAGAAGTTGGACTGAAACACGTCGCTGGTGCGTAGTGATGGTGTTAGAGGAATTTGCCCCGCAATACTTACGTCAGCTTGAACAATTGATACCTAATTTTTATGATTGGTTATCAGTAGGTTTGTAAAAGTAGCAGTAGTAATAACGCTACGAATCGATAGGTATCGCTTTGTAAGGGTAGGCGTACAGGATTATTGTTTCAAAATTTACCACCATTCAACGATAAAACGATGAATACAAATAGTGGTGACGATGCGGAGATACCCCAATCCCAAATAAAATTTCTAGAGGATGAAATTCAAAATTCTTTAGAAAAAGATTTCAAGCACAATGCGACTCACATTCATGTCACATCGGTAGCAAGCGGATGTTTGTTTCGATACACCAAAACCCATAAATTAAAAAGTGGTTTGGTTGTTGAATATCCCCGCGTTTGTGATATTCGCGACTTCAATAATCTCAAGCACTGGTATTGGGGGTACTGTTACAAGGTCAAGGATGAACATGACGACTGGAAATTTAAAGCGCTAAGTGTCAAGCGCTCGATGGTTACATCTGTACGTGCTGCGATAGAGAGCAATGTGCCTCGAAGCGCCATTACTACGTTGATAAAAGGGGATGTGTCAACAGCACCAACAGTAGAAAAAGAATTTCTAGAGGAAAAATTGCCATTTTCTTTAGAAAAAAAATCAGCAAGTGGTAGCCTGTACCACTACATAAAAGATCAAAAATTGAAATCAGGGCTAACTGCTACCTATCCTCGTGTCGAAGTCGAACGCGACCCCAATAACTTTAACCACTGGTATTGGGGGTATTCTTACGAAGTTCTTGTTGGCGGTGAGTGGAAAAGTCGAACACTCTCAGTCCCCAAGTCTAAGGTTGCAGCAGTGCAGTCAATGATTGCAAATAATAAACTCGTGGAGGAAATTAAAAAATTTATACAAGGGAAATAAGTGGTGCCTTCTTGAAGCATTAATTAAGCAAGTATTTTGTAGTTTAGATTAGTAGCACGGCTTTGGGCAATTTTATTGCTTGAAAACTCAAAAAATGCTTTTTGATACCAAACAAGGGTGATTTGATTGGGCATTTGCTAAGTCAAGTGAATCCTTATCAGCTAGAATGTTTGAGTGATGTTGAGTTGAAAATAGTTCCTCCCCACCATTTTTAGCGCTTCTTTTGCAACGTGTAAGTTGTAGGCACCTTGCTATGTCTTCTGGGGAGTTTATTAGAGAATTGATATATGCCTCACATCGTTGTTTTTTGGGAGCTTTGGGCAAGTCAGGGTTGTATTCGCTTTCGGTTAACTGTACGACAAGGCACCGAACGGGTAGACCGAATAAATATTCAATAGTATTGGCATTATATTGAGTATCTTCTATTGCGTCGTGCATTGCAGCGGCAATGAGAATTGTTTCGTCGGTTATTTCAGCATCTAGCAATATCCCCACAACATCAAGTAGATGGCAGAAGTATGGCACCGTAGTGGTATTTGAGCTAATGCGTCGTGCTTGATAGTTGTGAGCATCTAACGCATGACCGAGGGCGCCGATAAGTAATGATGATATGATTTTAGGTGTAATGTGAGGGAAGAAACCTCTGTCAAGTCTATCACCAACACTCATACCATAACTTAGGTCGTTGACTATTTTTAACAGTTTTGTTTCATCATTATTACCGTACTTTTTCATTGTGTAGGACAATGCGTCCATTGCAACGACGCAGCTTGAAATTTGTTTACCTTGCAGCATTTGAGTAAAGGCGTCACGAAATGTTTCTGATAACAAAGGCGTTTTGTTCATTGCGACTATTCCTTTATAAATCTAAGTTCATCGTCAATATCCCAGTACCACCAACCACCGGATATTACTTTTAGTCGTTGTAGTTCTAATATTTGTGTGGCAGAAACTTTGCCTATACCATAATTAACACTTTTGATAATACTATTGTCATATTCATTAATTATTTTAAGTAAGGCGTGTTCGTTACCAGTTAACCAGCTGGCGTAATGGCATTCTTCGCTTATATCACTCATCAGACCAAGCAATTTAATTGCCGCGTCGGGTTCGGGTGATTTAATAGCTTCAAGTGCGTATGCTACATTCTCATCCCAATCAGCTTCATAATTTGAAAAAGCTGTATGAAGTGGTGGCGCGCTGCTATCAAGTTCGACTAATTTGCCATCTATTATGGTGACGGGTAAATATTTGTAATTTGCAAGGTTTATTGTAGCAATTGCATGAGGAATTACATTTACATTTGATATTGGGTATACGTGATATGCTTTTTCGTTATAAGCGTAAATCCAATATGGATGCTGTGCGGCGCCTTTTTCAGTTAAATACTCAGTATCATGTTGAATAGGATTTGCTTGTTTTTGATTTGAATCAAGCCAAATTCCATTGATATTTTGAGTATACTTTTTTGTGTGTACCAGTGTAATCCATTGCCCACTAGTATTTTTAAGGCACATTGGAAAGTATACAGTGAGTGTTTTTGATTGTTGCATGTTATTTGTGATTGAGTTTGTGTGTGGGGACTGCCCCACATATTAATGAGGCGGTCAATATTTTTAAGCGCGAGAAATAATGAAGTGGAACATGCTTTTATCTGGGTCGTAAAACCACCACCCACCAGAGCATATATGAAGTCGATTTATTTCCGCTATTTGTGTAGCAGTTATATACGAGTTACCGTACTTGGTGTGTCTGATTGGCTTATTGCTGTTATTTTTTACGACACTAAGTATTCCTAGTAATTCCCACTGATAACTGTTTTGCCATTTAGCACCCAGACATTTTTTGTTGATACTCATTACTAGTCCAAGTAGTTGTACGGCTGCATCGGGTTTTGGCGCCTTCATCGCTTGAAGTGCAATTTCTGCATTCAAATTCCAATCAGCAATATCTATTGAGTATGGCGTGTATATTGCTGGAGCGTCTTCCGGAAGCTCCACTAGTTTGCCGTCAATAATGCTAACTGGAAGGAAATCATACTTTTCGTGGTCTACAATACCTGGAAACTCTTGCACATTCCAGACTGGATACAATTTATATTCCTCATCGTTGAAGGCATAAATCCAATAAGGGTGAGCAAGGGCGCCAAGTTCTGTTAAATAAGTTGCACTTTCTCCATATCCAATTGGGTTTACTGGCGCTATTGATTTATCTTGTTGTGATAGTGACAGCCACTCAAGTTTATTAGTGCGGTAAAATATTTCTTTGGATACTGTTTTTCTGTAGGCGCCATCCACAAATATAGTTTTGGGATTGTAAATTATTAGTGTTTCCATAGTAGCGTGTTAATTGTAATCCAAAATTTCATGAGTTTATTTTTGATTTCTGGTTGTTCAGCGGCGCCAAACCATGATTGTGAATTTGCCCGAATTAACTTTCTGGGATTTGTGTTTAATGCTAGAAGTGCATTCAAAGGACAAATACCAACCCCAAAGTAGTTACCAAATACAGCAATGTAGATAGGTTCGTTATTTTCATATGGTAACTTATCTCCTATATTGTGTGCTATGTGGACACCGTTTGTCTTTGGTATTTCATAAAAACATTCACACACCTTCTCATGTTCAGTGTAAATGCGTTCTTAGTATTGAATTTCCTTCATATTTTTAATAAAATAGGTTATCTGCCAACTACTAGACATTAATAATAGTTGGCTAAAAGAAAGATTAGTCGAGGCAAGGATTAATACTTGGTAGAATTAGATGAGGGCACCCATAAAGAGTTTCTGGACATAAGAACATTGCATACCCATATCTATCTGGATATTTTGAGCAGTACATATCGCTGACTTTATATGTTAGCATCACACTTTCGCTCAGGCATTCCGAGTCGAGCGGCATGTTATACTCTACGTCGTATTTACCGTGTCGTTTGAACAAATATACCTTTGTGAGATGCTTTGTTGTGGCGCCTGGAGTAAATGCGTTATTGTTAGTAAATGTTTCTTGATTTTTTCGGTGCTTCACTAATACTGGATAACCCACAGTTTCTGGGCTATCAGGTTCTATTGGCATCACTACAGTAAAACCATTTTCATTTTCACCTAACCAGTCACCATTAATTCCTGGTAAACTTTTTTGCTGCGACAATCCCCTAATCCTGTCTCCAATAGTGTAATAACTACCCTCGATTTCCTCTTTTGTGAGGTTAAGGATTGCATCTGAATAATATTTACCTGATGCTTTAAAATAGGTTAATCTAACTTGTTGTACTCGCATATTTATGAGTAATTAAGTATACACATAATTAATGCGTTAGCATAAGTTAAGAGCAAGATTTAGTAACAGTTGCTGTGAATGCAGGAGCAGAAATTATAACAGGAACAAGTTTAAAAGCAGCTTTAGATTTAGATTGGGATGACCCAACAGAACGTAAAGAAGCGCTATCTACAATATTACAATCATTAAACTCAGTTGAGTCTTGGGTAGAGCAAAAAAATGATTTGAGTTCAGAAATAAAAACTCAAGCAAAAAATAGTATTCAATCCGGCAGACAAATTGAGGCACAGGACGTTGAGGAGGAATTAGATGGTTCCCCAAAGCTTCGTAAAGGTGTTGCTAAAGATAGACGTATTTCATACGAGCTAGTTCCCAATCTTTTGGTAAAGTTGCTAACGTCCAAATATCTACCTTTAAGTTAACTGGGTTGACAATCATAAACCAAACTACCAATGCAGCAACAAGACAAATTGAGGCTATTAGTGTCAGCACAAAGGATATTCTATGTTTACGTACTAAGAAAAGTAACATAATGGCTGAGAATATGGCGCCGACCTCCATAAAACCAATCTTTGCTCCAAACCCTCTGTACAAAACCTGTTGTACAGTCAGCCATGTAGAAGCAGGTAAAGTTAGTTTGTTAGGAAGTTCCAGTACATGGCAAAAAGCAACACCAGCAATTAGGGCTGTAAATAAGAGACTGATTAACCGGGTTATTTTCAAAACCATAAGCATCCCTATTCCTCCTCAATGTTCTGATTTAAAGTTCTAATTAAAATGTTGCGTCTTATAAGATGAACGGCACTAGCCAAAAGGATAGTTATAAAAACAACGGCTACTTCAAAATTTCTAATTCTCTCGCTCTATGCACTGCTTGAGTGCGATTGCTGACATTCAATTTGCTGTAAATATTACGCGCGTGCCATTTTATAGCAGCAAGGCTAACGAAGAGTTTTTCGGCAATTACTTGGTTAGATAGCCCTGTTTCCAGATAGTGTAAAACTTCTAGCTCACGTTCGCTTAAAGGCTCAATCAATGGTTCAACTATAATAGATGCTTCCTCCTGAGCAATACCAAAAACAGCCAGTAAACGACTGATATACTTAGGATTAATACCTCGTGAGGCAGCATGACGCAGCAATTCCATCATTGGCTGGCCTTCATCAACAAATATACGGATATATTCTCCCTGTTGCGGTATATTCATTGCTGCATTTAGTGCGCTTAATGCTTGTTTTATATTGGAGCGAGCTTGCCATACCAAAGCTTGTAAAATCAAAACTTCCATCACTCGCGCTTTGCGTCCGCCTGCATCGTTATCAAGAGGTACGATAAATAGGTTGCGGTTTTCTAGATATTCTAAAATACTTGTTCCATCAAGTTGACTCTCGCTTCCTAAAACTTCTTCAACGAGGGCGCCGCACATCTGCTCTAAGATAGATGTTTTTAATAAAAATGACTGGATAGGTTGGGTTTGTTGTTCTAGCACTTCCTCAACCAAGTAATCTAAGATGTGACGCTGGCTTCCTTTGAAGGATTCGATAAATTTAGAAATGTCAGGAGCATCTTGTATCGACAATGCAGCTAACTGCAATCCCGCAATCCATCCTTCTGTGGGCGTTTGTATTTCCTCAATTTGCTCCTTGGTTAAAGATAACTTCATCACTTGATTGAAAAATAAAGCTGCTTCAGTATTGCTAAAACGCAAATCCGCCCCTCGTATTTCTGTAAGTTGGTTGCGAGCGCGTAGTCGAGCGACAGGTAGGGGTGGTTCAACACGACTAGCAATAGCTAGATGTAATTGAGGTGGAAGATGTTCTAGCAAAAAGGTAAGCGAAGAGTGAATTAGACAATTAGTAATGAGGTGATAATCATCCAATACCAAAGTTATATCTTGTTTGAGCTTGGCAATTTCATTAATAAGCGGGATTAAAAACGACTCATAATTTGTAAATTCAATCTCATTAAGCATGGAGAGTATTGAAGACCCAATCTTTTTGCTCTCGAATTGCAAAGCAGCGATAAAATATGTAAAAAAGGGTTTAAGGTCATTATCACCTTCATCAAGAGATAGCCAATATACAGGCTTCTTGGTTTGACGTAACCACTCGCTTAATAGCGTTGTTTTCCCAAAACCTGCGGGCGCCGAAATTAAAGTTAACTTGCATCCCATGCCATAATTGAGCTTTTCAATCAGCCGCGCGCGTTGAACTAGGGGTGAACGAATTGACGGAATATAAAATTTTGTTGACAAGAGGTTAGTCATAGGTAACACCCCATTAGCTGCTATATAGGCTTACCTAGCTATATTTTATCAATCTTTACGAATATAACTTTAACTAGCTTGTGCTAAATCTTTAAGAGTCACCACCTAACCCATACATAACGATTGCAGTAGTATCGCCATTAAATTAAATAGCGAAATCACTGTCATTTGCGTAAATTCTGTAATTTATGCTAATTTACTTTTATTACTAACCTCGGTATCTCGACCAAATAACCGGACTATAAAATAGAGGACATCTGCCTTGACAGTCGTTCAATGTTGTAACAACAATTTATAATTAATTAATACTCATTAAATCAATTTACGCCAGACAACACAAAATAGCCATACTCCAAAGACAAGTGTTGAATATAAAATAATCATAAAATTAAGAAGAACGATTACGTAAGCTGTGATACCACCCTTTGAATAAGGAAACAGAACCTTTGTTTTTTAAGGCTGTAGTCTCCAGAGGTAATTGAACTGTAAAAGTACTACCTTTACCCAATTCACTCTGTACATTTAACTTACCTTTATGTGCTTTAACTATAGCCCTTACAATAGCTAAACCTAAACCCGAACCACCAGTACTGCGAGAACGGTCACTCGAAACACGGTAAAAGCGGTCAAAAATGTGAGGAAGTTCATGTTGGGGAATACCAATACCCGTATCTTGGACTTTAATGACAGCATAATTATCGCTTCTATTTAAGAATACTGTTACCTCTCCTTCTCTAGGTGTGTATTGAATTGCATTAACAATTAAGTTAGAAATCAAACGATAAAGCTGGTCGGTATTGCCAATAATATTTAACAATTGATGTGCATTATTTATAGATATTAGTCCAGATGTCAGCGTTATACCTGCGGCATTTGCCATTGCTTGGAATTCTTCAATTAAATCGCTGATAATATCATTCAGACAACATATTTCCTGTTGTTTAATAGGTTGTTTATCTAAACGCGCTAACATCAACAAATCCGCGACTAAAATTGTAAGCCGCTGATTTTGACGGCGTATAGTTTGCAAAATATCTCGTGTCTCTTCCTCTTCTAGCTGTGGCATTAAAAGCGCTGACTCTACAGTGGCGCCTGTAGCAGCTAAAGGTGTTCGTAATTCGTGTGCAGCATCGGCTGTAAACTGTTGAATTTGCCGATAGGATTGATATATTGGCTGCATTGCTAATCCTGCTAACCACCAAGATGCAATAGCAATCATTGCCATTGCCATTGGCAACCCTAATGCTAAAGTTAATTTTACACTATCAAGATAACCATTAAACTCTTCCAAACTTCGCCCAACTTGCATATAGCCCCAATCTTGATAACTTTGGGTATGCAAATTTACAGTAATTTGATGGTACTCTTTGCCCTTGCTATCTTTAATAAACTGCCAAGTTTTTTGATTAAAAACAGTGGGTAAACCCTGTGGATAAGAACCAGCTGTGGCAATCAATTTTCCGGAAGTATCAAAAAACCGCACGTAGTAGCTACTTTTAGTAACAATACCTAAGAAATGACGTTTAGAATCGAGTGGTTGTTGAATACAACTAGCTCCAATGGTACAATTATCTATGTTTGGAAATAGTTGATGTGCAATTGGTTCTAGACGCCCAGGTTGCTGTAGTTTTAATTCGAGACTATCGTGGAGCGTTCCGGCTACCGATTCAATTTCATTGTCTAAAGCTACCACATGAGCATGAAACACTGCTCTGTAAAAACCGAAAGCACATAGGCTTAATATTAAACCCATGACAAGAGCATAGTACAGAGCTAAACGGACGCGAGTAAGCCGAAAAAGTTTATTTTGATTCATCAGTCGAATTAAGTCGATATCCCAGACCGTGCAAAGTTTCAATTGGGTTAGTGCAACCACTGTTAGTTAGCTTGCGACGCAACAAACGTATTTGTGCTGCCACCACGTTACTGCCTGTTTCCGCATTCACTTCCCATAGTTGATTGCGAATTTGTTCGGTAGTAACAATTTGGTTGGGATGCTTCATAAAATATTCCAGCAGTTGGAATTCTTTATTAGTTAGAGAAATTACCTGTTTTTCTCCCAATGCATTTTGATTAACAACTGCGCTGCGACTATAATCTAGACTTAGATTACCAACAGCGAGTTGTCGAGGTTGAAACTGGGGCGAACGACGCTGCAAAGCTCGTAATCTTGCCAGTAATTCTCCCATCCCAAACGGTTTTACAAGGTAATCATCGGCGCCTGCATCCAAACCAGCAATCTTATCTTCCATCCTATCCCTAGCTGTGAGCATTAAAACAGGCAGAGAGTTTCCTTTCAAACGTATTCTTTTACACAATTCTAAGCCAGTAATGCCTGGAACCATCCAATCGAGAATAGCTACAGTATATTGCGCCGAGCTATTTTCTAGATATGCCCACGCTTCTGTACCGTCCATTACCCAATCAACCAAATACATATGCTGATTGAGAGTACGCTTGATAGCAGCTCCCAAATCCGGCTCATCTTCGACTAGCAACACCCGCATATTAAATTCAGTAATTAAAGTTTCGTTTTCGGTTTGTAAAATAAGCATAGTTAGTAACTGGGTTATCCCCTAAAGATAAGCTTGACAGGGTTTGATGAAATCAGGATGAAATTTTCAGGTTTTAAAGAAAAATTGTATAATGAACTACGAAAAAGTTAAATTTTCCTTAAAAAATATTTAAGGAAAACTCATTAGACTCTTTTGCCCCATTGGTGCTAGAGGAGTTATCAAAGCCAATTTTTTAACAAAGAGTCTACAGAGCTATTAATTATCATGGCAGGTAAAAATGAAATCAGGATGAAATGTTATTGATTATTTTTGCTAACGTAGAAAATACTTGATAAATAACTTTTCTAGTTCAATCCAGACAAATACCAAAGCGCTAAATCCTACAGATATAGCTAGTTCAGGCAAACTTAACAAGTGAGTGTTAAAGAAACTACGTAAGGGTGCAACGTAGATTAACATTAGTTGTAAAATAGTTGTCAATGAAACTGCGGCAAGTACGTAAGGATTTGAGAACGGATTCAACTGTAAAGTTAATTGCGTGTTAGAACGAATCGCCAGCGCATGACCCATCTGTGCTAGGCACAAAGTTGTAAACACCATTGTTTTCCATCTTTCGGGGTCGCCTGACTGTTGAGTATAGTTATAAGCCCACGCCATCAGAGCAATAGTGATAATCGCAAAAATAATACCAATGCGGATAATATAAAACCCTAGCCCACGTGCGAATATACTCTCATGGGAGTTGTAGGGAGGACGACGCATCACATTAGGTTCAGGAGGCTCCATTGCCAAAGCTAAAGCTGGTAGCCCATCGGTAACAAGATTCATCCAAAGTATTTGCAGCGGTGAGAGGGGAACACCACCTAAACCAATGAGGGGAGCTGCTGCTACTGTCAAAACTTCACCGATGTTGCTACCTAAAATATATTTAATAAAACGGCGGATATTATCGTAAACAACCCGTCCTTCTTTAACTGCACGAACAATCGTAGCAAAATTGTCATCCAGCAGTATCATATCACTAGCTTCCTTGCTGACATCAGTGCCAGTAACACCCATTGCAATACCAATATTTGCACGGCGTAAAGCAGGGGCATCATTTACACCATCTCCAGTCATCGCTACCAATTTGCCTTGATTTTTTAATGCTTGGACAATTCGTAGTTTGTGTTCGGGAGAGACGCGCGCGTAAACACTAACTTGGTTAACTTGTTGCTCTAGTTCATCTGTAGAAAGTGTTTCCAAGTCCTGACCGCTAAGAATTAAGTCACCTGGTTTTGCAATACCTAAATCGTAAGCAACAGCTTGTGCTGTTAATTGGTGGTCTCCAGTAATCATAATTGGGCGAATGCCTGCTTGTTGACACTGAGCAACAGCTTCTTTTGCTTCTGGTCGTGGTGCGTCCAGCATTCCAACTAATCCTAACCAGACTAATTCTCGCTCGGTTGTTGTTCCGTCGTCTTTCGGTACAACATCTAAAAGTTTATAGGCAAATCCCAGCACTCGTAGTCCTTGACGTGCCATTTGGTTATTTTGTTCAAGAATATAAGCGCGTTTTTCTGCATTCAGAGCAAAAGAGCGTTTTGTGTGGAGTGCGGTTGGGAAGTTATCACTTGTCCCGTCATCTAGTATTTGAGATGTAAAAGTATCAGAAGCATCAATATAATACTTGCAAAGTTCTAAAACTAACTCTGGCGAACCTTTTGTAAACATCATTAATTGGGAGTCAGGCGCCAGGTGTGAAGAATTCAGCGAGAATATTTGTGTTATCTCCTCTTTCAGGCGCCTCTGACAAATAACACTCATCCGTTTGCGCTCAGAAGAAAAAGGAAACTCGGCTACACGGTTAAACTGCAAAAGTGACTTTGTTTGTTGTATACTAGCTTTACCAGCAACAGATAATAATGCTCCCTCAGTTGGGTCTCCCAAAATTTCCCATTCTGAATACTTTTTCTGTAATACAGCATCATTACATAGTACACAGGCAAGTAACAGTAGTTCAAGTTCTGGATAATTTTGTGGTTTTATCGGTGTAACGGTTTGGTTAAGATTGGATTCTGGATTGTGTTCTACAGCATAACTAGTATGTAATTCAAATGTTCCAGTAGGAGAATAACCTTCTCCAGTTACCCTAACAACATAACCAGGTACGTTAATCCACTGTACAACCATCTTGTTTTGAGTAAGCGTGCCTGTTTTATCTGAGCAAATGGTAGTAACTGAGCCTAATGTCTCAACTGCTGGTAGTTTGCGAATTAATGCTTGGTGACGTACCATTCGTTGAGTACCAATTGCTAAAGTCACCGTGATTACAGCAGGTAAACCTTCCGGTACAACCGCTACAGCCATACTCAAAGAAACTTCTAACAATTGTTCAAAGTATTTAAAGCTACCTGTCTGTAAAATACCAGCGATAATTACAACAGCCACCAACCCAAGCGAACCTGCAACCAAAACATTTGCTAGCTGTGCCATTCGTTGTTGTAAAGGGGTTGGTTCCGCTTCAACAGACTGGAGTAAAGTAGCAATTTTACCCAGTTCAGTTTGCATTCCCGTAGCTGTAACAAGCACTTTTGCTCGACCTTGGACAACTTCAGTGCCTTGATACACCATATTTATACGGTCTCCCAAGGAAGCATTCTCAGGTAAATGAAGAGTAGAGTCTTTATGAACTGCCTGTGCTTCCCCTGTTAAAGCAGACTCCATCAATTGCAAATTTTGGGCTGACAGCAAACGACCATCTGCGGCTACTTGCATTCCAGCTTCCAGAAAGATAATATCACCAGGCGCCAGTTCCTTTGCTGGCACCTCAAATATTTTGCTGTCGCGCACAACTCGAACTTTAGGAGAACTAAGACGTTTGAGAGCAGCAAGGGCTTTTTCCGCGCGGCTTTCTTGTAAAAAGCCAAGTAAACCATTGAGAATTACAATAAAGGATATCGCGATTGCATCTTTAGGAAAATCGCCAGAGCGTAAATCTAAAATTGCTGAAACTACTGCTACTGCTATGAGCATCACTAGCATGATGTTCGTAAACTGTTCTATTAAAATAGATAAAGGTTTACGACTGCCAAACTCTTGTAATTCGTTAGTTCCATATTGCTGTAATCGTTCCGACGCTTGCTGAAAAGTCAACCCAGTATCAAAGTTGCTTTGTCGCATTTTCAAAGCTTCTTCGACTTCTAGGGTGTGCCAAGGTATGGCTGTGTTTACCGATGCAGAGTCAGATAATTTAGATACCATAAAGGGTGGCTAAGCACCATACTGATTTACTTCTATATTCAGATTGACAGAGTTTGATGAAATCAGGATGAAATATTAGCCCTTTAAAAAATTTTTACACTATAAAATGCTTATACCATTTCTATATGAAGATTCAGATTATTACTCTTAGCCCCCCTTAGTAAGGGGGGTTGGGGGGATTTAATTATTTGCAGCTTCATATTAAATCGGTATTATGATCTTAAATTTAATGATATAAATATATTTGTAAAAAAAGAATTATCAGGTTATATTTTTATTTCTCTGCTGAGAAAAAACTTCTTTTTTTTCCTGACAGTTATAAAAAAAATGGAGTTGCAACCCTGGTATTATTTATATAAACAAATTTTAAATTAACGGTAGATAAACAGTAACCCTACCCCTGCAACAGCAACAAATACGCCAAGTATTGCCCGTATCGTAACGGCATCACCTAAAAAGAAAGTGATTGGTATCACAAATATTGGACTTGTGGCGCCTAAAGATTTAGCAACACCAGCAGTAGTAAATTTGAGAGAAATCTGTTGCAACCAAAAGCCAAGATAAGTGCTAAGAAACGCACACAAAGCAATGATACACAGTAACTTACCAGAACGTAATTCTTTCACTGGCACACCAACTGGTTTTCGTTCCAGCATCAGCCAAAGTAAGAGTATTAATGCTCCTCCTATAAGTCGCACCATTGCGCTCCATAAGGGAGTCACACTTGTATCTGTGAGCGCAGCACGAGAAAAAACGGCGCCTAGTGCATCCGTGAAGGCGGAAAGAAGGGCAAAACCGACACCTGGAATGAGTTGCTTATTTGTCCCGGTTACATTTATAGCTCGTTCACTAATTACCCAAGCTACACCTAAGACAGTTAACAATATACCTACCCAGGCTGTATAGGACAATTGTTCTTTTAAAAATATAGTAGACGTAATAGCAGCGAAAGGTGGTCCTAATGTTTTCAGCAGCAGCGTTCGACGTGCCCCTAAACGATTTAAGGCTGAGAAATAAGCAGTATCACCAATACCAATTCCCACTGCACCGCTCAGAACTAAGAGCATAAAAGGAATTAGGTTTATGCTTGGTAGTAGTTGCTGACCACTTAGTAGAATTGTGAAGATAATTAAAGCAATAGCAATTCCTCCTTTACTTAAATTCATCAATAGTGGAGGAATCTTCTTACCCAGTTTACTGTAAACTATTGAAGTCAGCGCCCACAAAAATGCTACTCCTAACGCTGCTAATTCTCCTTGAAAATTGACTAGAAAAACCATTCAAAATCCTTACGGTGTATTTGTATAAATATCCCAAATGAAAGTTATGAGTTAAAAGATTGAAGGTAATACTAATAACTCATAACTTGAAAATACCAACTACTTAATTAGTGACGATACTTATTTAAGCAAGTACTGGTGGTATTTGGATTTGGGCTTCCATTGTACGACGTTGAATTTTTGCAACCCAAGCATCATCATAAACTAAATCAAGATAGCGCTCCCCTCGATCTGGGAACAGTGTCAAGACGCGGTAAGATTGTGAGAAAGTAGGAAGAAGCTTTTGGATAGCGGCAACTACAGAACCAGATGAACCACCAGCAAAAATACCTTCTTTTGCTACTAATTCACGACATCCTTGCATCGATTCTAAATCATTAACATAAACAACATCATCAATTTCAACCCTGCTCAATAGTTCTGGAACGCGACTTGAACCAATACCAGGTAAATCACGAACTCCAGGATTAGCACCAAAAATTACTGAACCGGCAGCATCAACAGCAATAACTCGTAATTTGGGAAACTTCTCACGTAAACGACGAGCTACTCCTAGAATTGTTCCTGTAGTACTAACAGCAATTACAAGACAATCAATATTACCATCCAAGTTCTCAATTATTTCACCGCCAATCCCATTGTAATGTGCTTGCCAATTCAGTTGGTTAGCATACTGATTAATCCATAAACAGTGAGGAATCACTTTACGTAATTGATGCACTCTCTGTATCCGCGTTTTCAGATATCCTCCTTGGTCATCTGGTTCTTGCACCATATCAATATTGGCGCCTAATTGTCTCAATATTTGCAAGTTAGTAGGTGATATTTTTGGGTCTACTACACAGGTGAAGGAAAGCTTATAAATTCGTGCCATCATAGCTAATGCGATACCCAAATTACCAGATGTGCTTTCAATCAAATGAGTTTCGCTGGTAATTGTACCGTCTTGCAATCCCTTTTCCACAATAAATTTAGCGGGACGGTCTTTTACACTACCACCTGGATTTAAAAACTCTAGCTTGGCAATTACATCAACACCATCTTGAGGAAATAACCGACACAAACGAACTAGCGGTGTTGTTCCAACACAGCTTACTATCGAATCATGAATCATTTTATTACTCTCTTACTCAAAATTAAAATAGGTTAATTGTTATTTGGTTAAAATGTAGCAGCATAACCAAATTTATGTTTGTGAATAATCTTGAACGATTATCTGTACACCTATTTATTATCTTTACAACTAAATATGAAATTAGGATGAAATTTCTGGCTTTATCTTATTTAATTATTTTTCTTAATGATTCAGTAAGAACCACATAAATTTTACTTAAGTAATTAACTTGGTTATAATTACTTTATATAGATTACAATTACCAAAATTAGTCAGTACAATTACTGCGAAAATTACCAAGTACTAGGTAACAGAAAAAGCCTATTACTGTTTATAGGCTCGTAAAAGATAATGTATTAAGTTTTCACTGTATATTTAAGATTTAGCTACCATAAGTTTGAACTCGCGCTAAACTAAGTGGAATTTCTTCCGTCATTCCTACTTTTTTGATATATACCGGATAATGCCAAGTTTTTTGATAACCTGGAGTTTTAATTCCGTTCATCATGACTAAAATAGAATTACCAGCAGCTATTGGTTCTGAAAAAGTAAGCGTTGCTTTTCTCGCATTAATGTCAACCGTTGTTGGAATTCGTTTACCTGATTGATTTTGAACTTCAATTCCTTGTTTAATTTTTATATCCTCTGGCAAATCAATTCTTAATTCTGAAATAGCTTCACCTTGGACATAAACATTAAATTTATGAGTAGCACCAGGAAACTGAGCATAGTTAGGAATAGCTGCACTGTTCCCTAAATGCGTAACTTTTGTATCATTTGGGCTTTTTGCAAAAGCAGGAATTGTAAATGCAACAGCTAAAGTAAAAGCAGTAGTATAAATTAATGTTTTCATCTGTATATTCCTCGTTTCAATTAAGATTTTATTCAATGTTTATAATTATTATTATGATATTTGCTTATGAAATTGTCATGAAAAATTGAAGCGTTTACTAATATTATTATATTTGTGAAAAACGTTTAATCTAATAAAAAAACTCAATATACTCCTGCATAACTCAACTTAAGTAAGTGTGGTGTAGTGTAGAAAAGCCAATTCATGAAAAAGGCTTGCAGGAAATATATTGAGTGACTAATATTACATGATGACAGGTAATTATGAAATTAAGATGAAATACCAGTGAATTTGAAAAAATTGATACATCAGTAATCATTTACTCCCTTGTGACATTTTTCTATAACATTCTTGGAGGACTTGAAGTCTTGTTACAGTTGCTCCACCAGTTGGCCTTGCGGGAGGTAGGTCACAAACACCTGTAGTTGATTGTATAGTACCTTTTGGAGTATTTTTATAACATTGTTGTAAAACTTGAAGCCTTGTTGAAGTTGCTCCACCAGTCGGTCTTGCTGGAGGAACAGAATTACATGCACTGTTGCTGAAACTACTTTGCTGTTGTATGTTGGGTAATTCTTGTGACTGTGCGTAAACACTGGTATTAAAAGCAGTACTAAGCACAGCTAGTCCGAAAGGAATTGCAAAAATAGATGCACTCCGGATGATAATCGTTTTCATAATTAAAATCACAAAACAGAATTAAATGAAAAATTATTTGCTTGAGATGAAACCGAAAAGTTAGCTAGGGTAGGTTAAATTCACTACCCACCCTCAGATTACTAACTTATTTTGCAATTTAGTCGCGGGAAGTTTGAACTCTAGCTAAACCTAGAGAAATTTCTCCATTCATACCAACTTTCTTCGCAGATACTCGATAATGTAAAGTTTGTCCATAGTCAGGACCATCAACTCCATTCATAAAGACTGTCAGTGAGTTTCCAGAAGCTACAGGTTCTGAAAATGCGACTGTCGCTTTTCTGCCATTTATTGAAACTGTCGCAGGAATTTTTTGGCCTGATTTATTTTTGACTACAATTCCTTTAACACTTACTTCTTCGGGTATATCAATTGCCAATTCTGAAACAGCTTTGCCTTGAACATGAACATCAAACTTATGAGTAGCATCTGGCACTAAGGAATCTATAGGAATAGCGGCACTTTTTCCTAGATGAGTGATGTTCGCATCATTTGGATTGCTTGCCCAAGCTGAAGGAACTGTAGATGCAAGAACTAAGGTAAAAGCTGTGGTATAAATCAATTTCTTCATCTCTATTCTCCTTGTTTAATTTAGTTAATCGATAACCTCTATATTTATTATTGTGATACCTGTTTATGAAATGAAGATGAAATTTAGGTTTTAAAGTTCATGATTTCAGGACTTGGCGCCTGGACTTATTTAGTAAGTGCAGATGCTAAGATTGTAAATCAAG